>OMWJ01000009.1 GCA_900314725.1 uncultured Bacteroidales bacterium | reverse complement strand
TATTGCAAGTTCTTTCTCTACATTAACAGTCTTGCCATTTAGTTTAGTAGATAAGGCAGAATAATCCGCTGCACTTAGACTTGCTCCATCTTTAATGGTGATTGTACTTGGAAAGTCGCAATCACAACTCGCAAGATATCTGTCTTCTGTTATCTCTGCAGGCAAAGCATCTGTTATTTTAGATGATATAGAACTATTCCTCCACAATGCTGCAGAAGTATAAGCAGTCCTACTTCCACAAGGAACATAGATTGTAAAACCCGGATTTGAAGTAGGAAAAACATTAGTACTAACAACTAATCTTGGAGGAGTAGTTCCTTCCATTGTAACAGAAGTTAAAGCACTACAAAATGCAAACACAGAACTACTTATTGAGGTTACGCTATTTGGAATAGTGATACTTGTTAAACCAGAACAACGTTGAAACGCAGAACTACCTATTGACGTTACGCTACTTGGAATAGTTATACTTGTTAAACCAGAACAACCTTGAAACGTCCAATTAGCTATTGAGGTTACGCCATCTGGAATAGTTACACTTGTTAATTTAGTACAGTTGGAAAACGCAGAACCACCTATTGACGTTACGCTATTTGGAATAGTGATACTTGTTAAACCAGAACAACCGTAAAACGCAGAACTACTTATTGAGGGTACGCTACTTGGAATATTGATACTTGTTAAACCAGAACAACCGTAAAACGCAGAATTACCTATTGAGGTTACGCCATCTGGAATAGTTACACTTGTTAAACCAATACAACTGTTAAACGCATAATCACCTATTGACGTTACGCTATTTGGAATAGTTACGGATCCAGCCTTACCCTATATCAACTCTGTCTTGGCAGAGTTGTATAATATACCATCTTGAGAAGAATAAGATGTATTACCTTCTTCTACACTAATAGATTGTAAACTGCTACAATATGCAAACGCCCAATCACCTATTGAGGTTACGCTATTTGGAATAGTGATACTTGTTAATCCTGTACAATCGTAAAACGCACGATCACCTATTGAGGTTACGTCTGTCCCTATAGTTACACTTGTCAAACCAGTACAACTGGTAAACGCATAATTACCTATTGACGTTACGCTATTTGGAATAGTGATACTTGTCAATCCTGTACAATTTTCAAACGCAGAACTACCTATTGAGGTTACTATATCAACTCTGTCTTGGCAGAGTTGTATAATATACCATCTTGAGAAGAATAAGATGTATTACCTTCTTCTACACTAATAGATTGTAAACTGCTACAAACGCGAAACGCAGAATTACCTATTGAGGTTACGCTACTTGGAATAATGATACTTGTTAAACCAGTACAACTGCCAAACGCTTCACTACCTATTGAGGTTACGCTACTTGGAATAGTAACACTTGTTAAACCAGAACAATATATAAACGCATTATCACCTATTGAGGTTACGCTGTAGATAATATTGTTGTATGTTACAGTTGAATGGATTTCAATATCTCCACTATAATCATTGTAAGCTACTGAAACCTCTCCGCCACTTCCACTGACATCAGCAGCTTTTGTGATCTGATATTTAATACCTCCACTTGTAAAGAAGGAATTAACTTCTTGTGCAAAAGAAGGAAGCGTGAAAAATAATAAAAGAAAAGCTAAAACAAAGTTTTTGGTTAAAACTTTAATAGGGGAATCCTTTGTAACTAATTGATTATTACCCTCCCCCGAAATAATAATCTTACTCCGCATTAAACAATGCGACACATGCAATAAATTTTTTTTCATTTTAATTCGTTGTTTTTTTATTAAATATTCTGTTTATTTTATTTTCAAACTGCAAAATTAGTAATATTTTTTTTGATACCAAATTTTTAACTAAAAAAAATTTTTTTGACCAGATATCAAATTAATTTTTCTTTTTAAACATTAAGCCAAACACTCGCTATATAAAACGCAAATTTATTCTACCTCTTGAGTAATAAACTTAAACGCAGGTATTATCTCTAAAAAGAAAGTTTTTCTTTTAAGAGAAGAAAGGATATAATCGCTCCCTAATTGCGTTTAAATAGAAAAACTGTTCAGCACTCAAAGCACTGAACAGTTGGAAATGAAAAATCAAGTTTATAATTTATTAGTATGTGTCTTTCACTCTTCTTGAAGCAGCATACATAATACGTAGTGCGCCGGCTTTTCTCAATTCCTGTTTAACGTCAGTAACGTCTCCCATTCTTGTTTCCTTGTCGCACTTTAATGTAGTTGTTATTAAAGGTCTGTCTGCCTCGTTTCTTGCAGCTCTTTCACTCTCAACAAAAGCAACAATATCACTTACTTCACTAAATTGGTCATTCAACTGAATACGAGATCCTGTACCATATTTAGCATCCATAGGTTCTCCTATATATATGTTACTTGCAAGAGATTTCTTCTCTAACTTTTGTATTTCTGACGCCTGAGGTACTGTAACTTTAACCATCAAAGTACTCTCTCTCATAGTTGAAATAACCATAAAGAAGAACAACAATATAAACACGATGTCAGACATTGAACCTGTGTTCATTCCTGGTAGGTCTCTATCTCCGCCTTTTGTAAATCTTGCCATATTACTTTCCTCCTTTATTTTTTCTTATCACCTATGTTTTTAGGCTCTGCCTCAGATATAGTAGCTGGAATAGCTTTATCTATGGCTTCCTTTTGTTCATTAGTACAATCTGCATACTTACGAGAGAATTTATCCTTTGCCAAATCATTTCTAAGTTCATTGACAGCAGCAACCAACTCGTTTTGAACCTGAAGATACATTCTATAAGAAGTACCACGGTCATTTTGTAGAGAAATAACACCTTGAGAAACATCATAATCTCCTAAAAGAGGTATATGCTCACGTTTTTTCTCTGGTAAGTTTGCTGCATTAGTAGGATTGGCAAGGAACTCCTTCGCTCTATCCTTCAGTGAGTTTATATCACCAGGTTCTCCGTTGATAAGCAATTGGTCGTTCATATTAACAAGAACTACAAAAGTATTTCTACGGTGAATATCAGGTGGAGTAACTGAAGGGTCAGATGGCGGAGGCAAACGTCTTTGAATACCCATATCCGTATTGATAGAAGAGGTCAATAGGAAGAAGGTCAATAACAAGAACGAAATATCCGACATTGACGAAGAATTTAATGCAGGTAATTTTTTACTTTTTCTTGCCATAATTCTTTTATTTTAAACGTTTTGCTACTTCTGCATAAATAACAGAAAGTATTACACCTGCAAACAATATATAAACTGTATATAAGCCTGCACTAACTATTTTAGAAGAACCATAATCTGCACCTGCTTTTTCAAATACAGTCTGTGCTATATCTGTTCCTGAAGCAAGGAAATAAGATACAACAAAAGCAACTATAGTTATTCCTAATATAATCAAGTATCTTGCTTTAACAGCTATAGCGTCTTTTATTAGGAAAATTATTCCTAAAACAGCAGAACAACAAGTTAGAACAAATGCAACCCAATACGCTATGCTCCAAAAAGTGTTAGCCATTCCTGTTGGTTCAAAGCCCATATCATCGGTTTTTGTCAAAGCATAACCAATTGCAGATAAGGCAGCCAAAACAGCTATAACCATAGCAATGATTAAATATATTCTTTTTTCTTTTTTCATCTATTTTTCCTCCTTGGTTTTTTAAGTAAATTAATTAGTTGTATCCTTTCAGATACTATTCAACGAATTAATTATTTTACTTTCTGTTTTTTACCAAGATGTCCATAAATGAAATAGAAGCATCTTCCATTGTAGAAACTAAACTTTCAATTTTTGACATCAAATAGTTGTAGCATACTTGAAGTATCAATGCAACGATAAGACCAAATACTGTTGTAATCAACGCAAGTTTCATACCGCTTGCAACAACTGTTGGAGAAATATCACCTGCTTTTTCAATATCATCGAATGCTTGTACCATTCCGACAACTGTACCTAAGAATCCTAAAGATGGAGCGATAGCAATAAACAAAGAAATCCAAATCATATTGCTTTCCAATCTTGCCATTTGAACACCACCATATGAAGTGATAGATTTTTCAACATCTTCCAAACCATTATTTACTCTATCTAAACCTTGGAAGAATATTGAAGCAACAGGACCTCTTGTTTTTCTGCAGATGTCTTTTGCTGCATCATAGTTACCAGCAACTACATTCTCTTCTATTTTCTTTAATAGTTTGTCAGCATTTGTAGTAGCAAGGTTTAAATAAATTATTCTTTCAATAACTAAACCTAAACCAAGTATTAAACAAATAAGAATAGGAGTCATCCAGCCTACACCACCTTGAATATACTTAGTCTTTAACACTTGATGGAAAGATTGTTTGTCTGCAGCTTCTGTTTGAACAGGTTGTTCTGCTGCTGCAGTAGTTTGAGAAACTGTAGTTTCAGAAACAGTTGTTGTTGATTCTGTTTTTGTTGCATTCTTATCTTGAGCGTATGCAACGTTTACAAATAGCGTCAATAAGAACATTATTGACAAATAAGCACATACTTTTTTCATAGTTTTTTACGTTTTTTAATTATTTATTATGTTAATTTTTTCTACATTTTTTAGCAATATGCAAATTTACAACCTTATTTTAAATCTGCAATATTTATTTCATTTTTTTTTGTTTTTTCTTTATATATTAAGTCTTTGTATTCTTATTTTCAGTAATTAAGACCTTATCTATTCTCACTCCATCCATCTTTAATACCTTTATAATGAATTTGTCCCACATTATTTCCTGATTAACCTTTGGAGGTTTGCCTGTCTGCTCTAATATAAGTCCGCTCACTGTATTATAATTCTGAATATTGTTTTCCTTTATATCAAAATGCGACAGCAAATCATAAAAAGAATACTGCCCATCTACAACAAAAGAGCCATCTTCTTGTTGAATAAACTCTTGTTCATCATCGGCTTCTTGTAAAGAAGATGAGTTATCTATCAGAGCTTCCAAAATATCGTTCATAGTAATCATTCCTTGAACAATACCAAACTCATCTATAATAAAAGCATAGTGTATCTTAGTCTTCTTAAATATCTCCAAAACATCATACACACCTACACTCTCATGCAAAAAATTAGGTTCTTGCATCAAATCCTTAAGTGGTGTCGTATGTGAATCAGATTTCAATATATCCTTTATATATATTACTCCGACAATATTATCTAATGTCTTGTCAGCAACAGGATATATGTAATGTATTCCATTAGAGAATTGTTTCATAATATCTGCAATGGTCTGATCTTTTTCAAACCACTCAAGATCTGCTCGTGGTGTCATAAGAGATACTATACCTCGTTCATCTAAGTCAAACACACGATTAACAATATGCTGTTCTGTTTTTTCTATTTCACCTGCAACAGCACTTTCTTCTATTATTGACTTTATTTCTTCTTCGGTTGCATTGTCAGATTCTTTTTTCTTGTAACCTAAAAGAGAGAATATGCCATTAGTTGTTTTTGACAACAGCCATACAAAAGGATATACTATTTTAGACAACAACTTCATTGGCCTAATAACAAAAGATGCCACTCTTTCAGGATTTGTCATGCCAATACGTTTTGGTACAAGCTCCCCTATTACAAGCATTACGAATGTTTCTGCTAAAACTATTATAACTCTTGACCAAACTACTGCAAAAGAATAGTCTATATTAATCCTCTCAAGAACAGCTGCAAATTTATCTACATATTGTTCTCCTGTATATAGTCCTATAATTAGTCCTATTGTTGTTATTGCTATCTGAATTGTTGAAAGGAAATCATCAGGACTATCTTTTACCTTTAATATCTCTTCTGCATTTTTGTTTCCTTCTTTAATTTTTGAGTCTAATTTACTTTTGCGGGATGACACAACCGCAATCTCAGACATGGAAAATAAACCATTCAGCACAATAAATATAAGAATAATGATTATCTCCATAATATCCTATGAAACAGCAATATCTTCCTGATTATTCTTTTTGCTTTTTGACAACCATATATATGAAACCAAAAGAAGAACAACTCCTATTGTTATACTTGCATCAGCAAAATTGAAGATTGCATTAAAAAACCTAAAATTATTTCCTCCAACAAAAGGAATCCAATCAGGCCAAGTAGTATCAATCAATGGAAAATAAAACATATCTACAACCCTGCCAAACAGAAAAGGAGCATATCCTCCCTCGGCAGGAAACATTGTTGCTGCAGCAAAAACAGTACTTTCGTTGAAAATTATACCATAGAACAAACAATCTATAATATTTCCTACTGCTCCTGCAAAAATGAGAGCAAAAGAATAGATTATTATCTTCTTCTCTCCTCTCTTTATCAACTTATTCATATATATGAATATAGCAACAGACAGAACCACTCTTATAAGTGTAAGAAGAAACTTACCGATAGTGTTACCAAAACTCATTCCGAAAGCCATTCCCTTATTTTCCAAGAAATGAATCCTAAACCAATCAAGACCCAAAACCTTTACATCGTCTCCTATAGCAAAATGAGTCTTCACATAGATTTTTATCAACTGATCTATGACAAGAATAAGCAGTATAAGAATCAAAGGCTTTCTTAATTCTTTCATTTTTTTGTACATGAAAAAATTTATCTTTTACCTGAGTTCTGCTTCATCTTTGCTTCAATGCTAAGAGTTGCATGAGGCACAAGTTTAAGTCTTTCTTTTGGAATAAGATTACCCGTTACTCTACAAATGCCGTATGTTTTATTCTCTATTCTAACAAGAGCAGCCTCAAGGTCTTTGATGTATTTCTGCTGACGTTGAGCCAAACGAGCATTTTCCTCTTTCAATTGAACATTAGTACTCTCATCTTCCATTGCTTTAAAGACAGGAGATGTGTCGTCCGTTCCATTGGAATTGGTATGAAAAGCCTCAGCCTTTAACTCTTGAAGATTAGCCTTAGCCACTTCTAACTTTGCTAATATTAATTCTTTAAACTCTTGAAGTTCTTCGTCTGTATATCTATTTTTTTCCTCCATTATCTATGGTCCCTGTTTATGATAACTATTTTATGCGTGCAAAATTATAAAAATTTACAAATATAATACCCCACTACAGTTTATTTTTTTATAATGCTTGCAATCAACTCCATTCTAAATAAACCATATCAAATCATAACTTGCAATTTTACAATATATTAAAGAGTTTTCCATTTATCTCTTACAATCCTAAAAAAAAGTCTTCGTTTTAAGAAAAAAAAATCAAGTCTTTACACCCTAAAAAACATCAAGATTTAAAAAATTAAAACCAACTCTTTTTTTATCAAAAGAAAATATATAAAAAGCAAGTTTTATTCCTTAGAAAAAAATGTTTCTCAATAGGTAAAAGGGATAGTCAGAAAAAACAATAAATCAAGTAAATTAACGTTAAACAAAAGTTATGAACTTTGATTTACAAGCAGACTTTAGACCAACAGGCGACCAACCTCAAGCCATTGAAGCTTTAACACAAGGAGTACTTAGAGGAGATAAGGCTCAAGTGCTTTTGGGTGTAACAGGTTCTGGCAAAACATTCACTGTTGCCAACGTTATACAAAACATAGGTAAGCCAACTCTTATTCTTTCTCATAATAAAACTCTCGCAGCGCAACTGTATGGAGAATTCAAACGGTTTTTTCCTAATAATGCTGTTGAGTATTATGTCTCCTATTATGATTATTACCAGCCTGAAGCCTATATTCCTCAAACAAACACCTATATAGCAAAAGACCTTTCTATCAACGAAGATTTAGACAAACTAAGACTTTCTGCCTGTTCTGCACTGCTCAGTGGAAGAAAAGATGTTATTGTTGTTGCTTCTGTTTCTTGTATTTATGGTATAGGCAATCCTACAGATTTTGAAGCAGGAACAATTCATTTAAAAACAGGACAAAGAATAGATTTAAATAATTTTCTTTTAACTCTTGTAGATAGTCTTTACTCAAGAAATGAATTGAATTTTGAGAGAGGGAAGTTTCGTGTTAAAGGAGATACTGTTGATATATGGCCAGCATACGCTGATTTTGCTTATAGAATAGAATTTTTTGACGATGAAATAGAACGTCTTTCAAGAATTGACCCTCTAAGTTCTCGTACAATAGAGTCTATGAAAGAGCTTGTTCTCTACCCTGCGGGAAACTTTCTTACAAACAAAAACACTCTTGCTGGTGTTTTGCGACAAATACAACAAGATATGTTTGAATGTTGTGATGAATTCAAAGCTAATGGACAACTTTTAGAAGCAAAACGTTTGGAAGAAAGGGTAAATAATGATATGGAAATGTTGCAAGAGTTAGGTTACTGCTCTGGTATAGAAAATTATTCACGCTATTTTGATGGAAGGAAGCCTGGAGACAGACCTTTCTGTCTATTGGATTATTTTCCAAATGATTTTCTTATGATAATTGATGAAAGTCATGAAAGCATTCCTCAAATCCGTGCTATGTTTGGAGGAGACAGGAGCAGAAAACAAAACCTTGTCCAGTATGGTTTTCGTCTTCCTGCTGCTTTTGACAACAGACCTCTAAGATGGGAAGAGTTTCATGCTATGCAACCACAAACTATTTACTTATCCGCAACACCATCTCCTTTTGAAATAGAACAAGCAGAGGGTGTTATAGTAGAACAACTGATAAGACCAACAGGATTACTTGATCCCCCAATAGAAGTAAGGCCTGCAAAAAATCAAGTAGATGATCTTTTGGAGCAGATAAGCGAAGTTGTAGAAAAGGGAGAGAGAGTTTTGGTTACTACTCTTACTAAACGTATGGCTGAAGAATTGACCACCTATCTTCTTCGCTTGGATATAAGAACAAAATATATTCATTCCGATATAGATACTTTGGAAAGAGTAGAGATAATGAATGACCTTAGGGCTGGATGCTTTGACGTTTTAGTTGGTGTCAATCTGTTGAGAGAAGGATTAGATTTACCCGAAGTAAGTCTGGTTGCAATATTGGATGCAGACAAAGAAGGGTTTCTTCGTTCTGACAAAGCCTTGATTCAAACCATAGGAAGAGCTGCAAGAAATGTTAATTCCAAAGCAATTCTTTACGGAGATATAATAACCAAAAGCATGCAAAGAGCTATTAATGAGAATCTCTATCATAGAGAAAAACAGATAGCCTACAACAAAGAACATAATATTACTCCTCAAGCTATCAAGAAAAAAATAGAGAATATCCTTCCTACAAGTGAAAAAACTTCTAAAAAAGAATCTTCAAAGAAATCTTCTCTGGAACAAAAAGCCAAAATCAAGGACTTGGAGAAACAAACTTCCGATGTCAAACTATTGGTTAGAATCTTAGAAAGAAAGATGAAAGATTGTGTAAAGACTTTAGACTTTATGCAAGCTGCTGTCTATAGAGACGAGATTGAAAAACTGAAAAAAGAAAATAATCTTTAAAAGGATCCTCTCACAATATTTCTCTCAACATCGTTATTTCAAAGAAAAACTCTTGTGCCTTATCACAAGACACAAGAGAAACAATAACCTTTAAACTAATTTTCACCCGAGGGTGATTTATTTTTATTACTTTATCAAGAAAGTAAAATTGTCGTAATTCTTAAGAGCAACTCCTGTTCCTCTTGCCACTGCTCGTAAAGGATCATCAGCAACATGTACAGCAAGCTTTGTTTTTGCAGAAATTCTTTGGTCTAATCCTCTTAGCAAAGAACCACCACCAGCAAGATAAATACCTGTATGATAAATATCACTTGCCAACTCTGGAGGAGTCATAGACAATGCTGTTAGAACTGCACCTTCTATTTTAGCGATACTTTTATCCAAAGCATGTGCTATTTCTTTGTAATTAACATATATTTCTTTTGGAATACCTGTCAAAACATCTCTTCCTTGAACAGGGTAATCCTCAGGTGGCTCATTAAGTTCTGTAATAGCACTTCCACATGCAATTTTTATTTTTTCTGCCATACGTTCTCCAATATAAATATTATGTTGCTTTTGCATGTATTCCATAATATCCTTATTGAATTCGTCTCCAGCTATTCTTATACTCTTGTTGCAAACGATACCTCCTAAGGCAATAACGGCTATCTCTGAAGTACCACCGCCTATATCAATAATCATATTACCAACAGGCTCTACTACATCTATACCAATACCTATAGCAGCCGCCATTGGTTCGTGTATAAGTCTAACATCTTTGGCTCCTGCCTGTTCTGCTGCATCTCTAACAGCCCTCTCTTCAACATTAGTAATACCTGAAGGAATACAAATAACCATTTTCAGTGCTGGAGGAATAAGAGTATTACGAGCAGGAATCATTTTTATTAATTCCTTTATCATAGCATTTGCCATGTCAAAATCAGCAATAACACCGTCTCTTAATGGACGTATTGTTTTTATATCTTGGTGTGTTCTACCATCCATTTGCATTGCTCGCTTTCCAACAGCAATAATTTTCTTTGTGTTGTTGTCTATTGCTACAATGGAAGGTTCATCAACCACCACTCTGTCGTTACACATTATAATAGAGTTGGCTGTTCCCAAGTCTATTGCTACTTCTCTTGTTAAAAACGAAAAGAATCCCATATATCTTTTTTTTATTTTTCTTGTTTTAAGTCCTTATATTACGTAAAACTATAATTTTAGTTACAATTTAATAAAATTTTTTAATGTTTGAAATGTCTATAACCTGTCATAGCCATTGCTATATTATGTTCCATGCAATAATCTACACTATCTTTATCTCTTATAGATCCTCCAGGTTGTACTATTGCTTCAATGCCTTCTTTGTATGCAATATCCACACAATCATTAAATGGGAAGAAAGCATCAGAAGCCATAACCGCACCTTTTAAATCAAAACCAAAACTTTTAGCTTTTTCAATAGCATGCTTTAAAGCATCTACTCGTGAAGTCTGTCCCGTTCCAGAACCAAGCAATTGACGATTCTTTGCTAATACTATTGCATTTGACTTAGTATGCTTTACTAAAATATTTGCAAAACTTAGGTCGGCTTGCTCTTCTTTTGTAAATTGTCTATTGGTAACAGATGTAATATCTTCTGGCTGTTCTACCTTTAAGTCTTTTTCTTGCATCATAACACCATTAAGAGCAGAACGGAACATATATTCTGGTTTCTTAGCCTCTTTTCTTTTTAATATTATACGGTTTTTCTTTGAGCAAAGTATGTCAAAAGCTTCTTTGTCGTAGTCTGGTGCTATACAAACTTCCATAAATACTTTGTTCATTTCTTCTGCTGTTTCTTTATCTACCTTTCTGTTTGTAACAAATATTCCTCCAAAAGCACTTACAGGATCTCCCTCTAAAGCTTTCAAATAAGCATCCTTTAGATTTTCTCTACTTGCTAAACCACAAGCATTATTATGTTTTATTATAGCAAAAGTAGTTTCAGAAAAATCATCAATAAGATTGCAAGCAGCATCTATATCACCTATATTATTATATGATATTTCTTTACCATGTAGTTGTTCAAAGATTTCATCTAAATCACCAAAGAAGAAACCTTTTTGATGAGGATTCTCTCCATAACGCAAAGATTTCTTTTCTGTTACACTTTCTGAGAAACTATCTATCTTTGAGAATTGGTTAAAGTATTTAAATATCATTGTATCATAATGTGAAGAAGTAAGGAAAGCGTATGAAGCAAAACGTTTTCTATCTTCTAAATCAGTATAGCCTTTTTTCTCATCAAGTAGAGATTCAAACTCCGCATAGTTGTCTTTTGAAGGAAGAATAACAACATCTTTAAAATTCTTTGCTGCAGCACGTATAAGAGAAATACCTCCTATATCTATCTTCTCTATTATTGCTTGCTCTTGAGCTCCACTCCTTACAGTTTGCTCAAAAGGATATAAATCTACTATTACAAGGTCTATTTCTGGTATTTGATATTCTTGCATCTGTTCTACATCTGTAGAATTATCTCTTCTTGCAAGAATACCACCAAATACTTTTGGATGTAAAGTTTTTACTCTTCCTCCAAGTATAGAAGGATAAGAAGTAAGACTCTCTACTGTTTTACATTTTATTCCAAGAGATTCTATAAAAGAAAAAGTTCCTCCTGTGGAATAAATTTCTACATTAAGATTATCAAGCTTTTTTACTATTGGTTCTAAACCATTCTTATCAAATACTGATACTAAGGCTCTATTTATTTTTTTCATCACAACAATTATTATTTAATTATTCCAATATTGATTTATTATATTCTCTATTTCACTAAGTATTTCTTCTTTGCCATTAGCTTTAAGCGAAGAAGACAATAATATATTAGGACACTCTTCCCACATTTCTAAAAGTTTTTGCTTGAAAAGTTGAACATTGTCCATAGTCTTTTTATTACTTTGTTTATCTATTTTTGTAAAGATTATTTGCAAAGGAACTGAGTTCTCGCCAAGAAAATTGATAAACTCCAAATCTATCTTCTGAGGCTCCAAACGAGAATCAATCAGAACAAAAACTGTTAAAAGAGATTCTCTTTTTAGCAGATAGTTGTTTATCATCTTTTGCCATTTTTCTCTCTCTACTTTGCTTACTTTTGCATAACCATAACCAGGTAAATCCACTAAATACCACTCTTTGTTGATAAGGAAATGGTTTATTAGTTGTGTTTTACCTGGAGTAGCTGACGTTTTTGCTAAAGATTTTCTATTCGTAAGCATATTTATAAGAGAAGACTTACCAACATTACTCCTACCAATAAAAGCAAACTCAGCTTTGTCTGCAGGAGGACATTGACTTATCTTAGATGCACTTATAACGAATTCTGCTTGATTTATATTCATTCCCTCTTCTGTTTATTACATATTCATATATCTTTGCCTCTTATCTTCATATATATCTGCTATTGTAACAAGTATTCCCGTTTCTTCTACATTAGAAAAATGTTTATTAACAGATGTTCCAAAACTTCTCATTGTTGAAGAAAGATTCATATAAGCATTTACCAAAGGAGGTATTCCTTCTCCTAAAGCCCTAACACTTTTTGCAAGAATTTGATAATCCTCTTTATAGTTTTTACCACAAAAAAGGTTTACTAACTCGTTGTAGTCTGTTGTTATCTTTACTTCTTCTTTTGGCCACACTAAACCTTCATTATCTGGAAAATGCTTTCTATAAAAATAAAGAATATAATCTCTTGCCTTGCTATTCATAGAAGGATACATCGTTACCTTTCCAAAAAAGTATTTAACTTCTTTTTCCATTTTTTGTGCAATACCGCCCAAACCATCCCATAAATTATCCAAAGAATACATTCCTTTTCTAAGAGATACTGTCGGTTGATAATCTGGACGAACAAAACTACGACCTAATTCTATTGTTTGAGGCCAGACATTTTGTTGAAACTCTTCTGAAAAAAAGAAAAGGTCTGCCGTTGCACTCAACAACTCTCCATTTGCTTGTTTAAAAACATCTTTTCCTATTATGAACCGATAACCTCCAACAATTTCTTCATCATCTTTATCCCAAACAAAAAGTTGTTTATAACAATGTGGTTCTGGAGCAATATCATATTGATCAATATCACATTCTGTTCCACTTCCTCCTCCTGATGCTCCAAAACTTATTTCTCTTAAACGTCCTATTTCTCTCATTATATTAGGACTTTTATGAGCTGTGGTTATGTATATTTCTCTATTACCAAAATTTGTTTTTCTAAAAAATATATCCTCTGTCAGTTCCTCTTTGATGAGGTTTTTATCAACAGGAGGTATCACGTATGAAGTATCCATTGTTTTTATCATAATGCAAATAGTTTTTTCTTTGTCTTACTCTTCAACTGAAAAGACAGCATCTTTGTTTTCCTTTAATTTGTATACAAAAGAACGAATCTTTTCCGCCCATATCTTTGCATGGTATTTTTCTTTATCTATTTGTTCTATAGAAATAGGCTTACCAAAAGTTAGTGTTAAAGTTTTACCCTTTTGTCTAAACATTTCTCTTGGCAAAAGAATCATTTCCAAGTCAAACTTTATTCCAAAGAACCTACGTATTTTATATAAACGATAAAATCCCTTGCTATTCGCTCCTTCTATATACACAGGAATAATATCTCTGTTGTGTTTTTGAGCTTCATTGATAAAAGATTTCTTCCAAGGGAAGTCTTGCAGAGTTCCTTTTATTATCTTACTTTCAGTGCCTGCTGGAAAAAACATCATTATACTATCTCCTTCAAAAGCTGCGTTTAAAGTCTTATGATTAGAAGAGTTTTTACCATATTTATTTATAGGAATAAAAACTCCTTTGAAGCCTGGTAGCTGACAAAGAATATCATTAACAGGAAATATTACATCTTTTCTTTTTTCTCCAATAACACTTATTAGAGCCATTCCATCTATACTCCCTACTGGATGATTTGCTACAACTAAAGGTCTTCCTTCATAAGGAATATTTTCTTCGTTTATTACTTTTAGCTTTACTTGCAGTTCTTCCAACACGGCATTAGCAAAATCCACTCCAAATTTGTCTCTATGTTTATATATGATATGGTTGATTTCATCTAAATGTATAAGCTTTTTCATCCATGAGAACACAAACTTAGGTATTAATTTATAGAGCGTCCTATTCTTAGATGCAACGATTTTTTCCAAACTGATAAACTTTGGAGTTATATGCTGAGAAATATTGTCCTTGTTTATATTGTTTTTATCTTCTGTCATTCAATTAGTAAAAAGTATTATCGTTTTATATTTGCAAAATTACAATTTTTTTTTAATTTTGCAAAAAATATATAGCCTTATGATAAAAAAAGCAATAAAAGTAACATTCTTAATGTTTGTAGTTTTCTTTACAAGCAACCTTTTTTCTCAACAAACAAAGCCATACAACGATAAGATAAATGCTGTTGAGCAAATAAACAAAGCCATTGAACAAGCAAATAAGGAAAACAAATACGTCCTTTGTCAAGTAGGAGGAAATTGGTGTCCGTGGTGTTTAATTTTTGCAGAACTCGCAACAACAAATAAAGAAATAAAAGACATCATAGATAAAAATTTCGTTTATATTCATGTCAATTACTCAAAAGAAAACAAAAACCCTGAAGCTATGCGTTTGCTAAGAAATCCTGCTCGTTTTGGTTTTCCTGTTTTTGTGATATTAGACAATGAAGGTAATTATCTACACACTCAAAATTCGTCTTATTTGGAAGAAGGCAAAGGGTATGATGTGAAAAAAGTAGTAGATTTTCTTTCAAAATGGACTAAAAAATCCCTGAATACACTAAAGTGAGTGTGGAAACTTCTCTTTCTTGGATTGGATTTGTTCATTTTTCTTCCTGCACTGAGAAACGTATAAAGAAGAAGGATAGTCTATAATTATCCTTTGGTAATATTCCAAGGCTTTTTCTTTGTCTTGAAATACGTTCTCATACATCTGTGCCAAAGAGAAAAGAGCATCATCTGCCACTATATCGTATGGATATTTCAACAACAAATTATTCCACAAACTGTCGGCTTCTACGTATTTTTTTTCTTTATAAGCAATCTGACCTTTCTTATAAAGAACCTCATCAAAAATAGCATGGGATATATAAGAAGTTTCTATTATCTCAAGATTCTTCTTTGCTTCTTCATACTTATTTTGAAACAAAAGGAAGTCAGCTTTTGCAAAATAAGACAAAGCATTGTAAGAAGAGTCTTCATCCATATTTTCTTTTATGAGAAGAGAATACTCCATAGCATCATTGGCAATAAGTTTAGAAGTAGAAGAACGCAGAGTAGAAAATTGAGATAATGCCCATTCAAAATCTCCTGTATAATAGGAAAGCATAGCATTTTTAAACTTAGCCATAGAACCTTCATTTTCATTTTTAAGGTCTTTACTTACTTGAGAGTATTCCAAAGATGCAGCCCAAACATCTCCTTCCATCAGATAAATATCTCCTCTGTCTATTTTTGCCAAAGAACGTTGCTTCAAAGATAGCGTATTCATATTTACTATTGTATCTAAAATGTCTATCGCTTCTTGAGATAAATGTTCATAGTAAGCAAGAAACAATGCATACTCTTGCATAATGGCAGCAGATTTAGAGTTTTTCCCTAAAATACTAAGAGTTTTTTCAAATTCGGAGTGTAAGGCTTTTTTTTCTTTTTCTGTATGTGATGTCTTTCTTGTAAAAGGAATGTACAAGCAATTCATCCTATTTATTAAACTTTCTTCATAAAAGGCATTATCTTCTTCTCCTTTTTTTATAAGTAAGTCAAAGGTTTTTACTGCAATGTCATATTGTTCATTATTCATTGCAATTTCTCCAAAAGATATTAATGTATTTCCACTATTGGCATCAAATCTATTATCTAATGCCTTTGCTTGAACAAATCCTAAAGAATAGTTTTCTTCTTTTATCAAGGTCCAAAGATAAAGTCTTGCCAACTGTTCATTCTTTGGATTTGCTTTAACTTTCTCCAATAAAGTATTATGCAGGGTGCTTAATAATTTTTTATCCTTATCACTATTCAGGAGATTGTTAATATTCACCTCTGCTTGACTGAGAAAATTAGGGTTGTCCTCCAACAAGACAATATATTCGTTAATTACCTCATCATATTTGCTCTGCAGTTGAAGAATGTAACCTATTTCGTATGTATATTTTGTTTTCTGTTTTAGAAGTTCTCGTCCCTTAATATAGGTTTTATAAGTATAGTCATACAATAAGTTTTTATTAAAATGGGCTGCACAAAGATATATTTCAGTATTGTTTGCGGAAAGATTATCTATCGCTTTCAGAAACATTTTATCAGCTTTTGTGCTATCACTCTTACTTAAATAGAACATTCCATAATCAATATAATAAATAGAAGTATTTGTTTTGCCTTTCTTTATAGCTATCTTAATCAGTTTTTCTTGTTTTTTTGACTCTTGTAGTTGTTTGTAACAAACAGTTAATGCGTTATAATAATCATCTCTAAACTCTTTGTCAATCAAATCTTCTAACAAGGAACTTGCTTCAGTGTATTTTTCCTCACCAATATATTGTTTGGCAAGTTCATAATTTAACTTGTCTTTATCTTGCTTGATTTGTGCAGAAAGAGAAGAAGGAGCCAAAATCAAGACAGCAAGAATTATCAAACAAAGTCTATTTAGTTTTATTTCTATTTTCATTTTATCATAAAATTACACCACTCTACTTTGCAAAAGTAATAAAACTTTTACTTCTTCAAAATAAAAAAGACAAAATGTGCGTTATAGTAATATTAGAACAAAAAGAATATCAGAAAAATATGAGAATACTTACAACAGGCGGAGCCGGTTTTATCGGAAGCCACACAACAGTAGAACTTATTAACGCTGGATTTGATGTTGTCATAGCAGACAATCTTTCCAATTCAAATGCAGAAGTAATAGATAGAATAGAAAAAATAACAGGCAAAAGACCAGATTTTATAAAAGCAGACCTAAGTAATGCAAGAGAATGCAGATTGGTTTTTGACACTTTTACTGATATAAAGGGGATAATAAATTTCGCTGCTTATAAAGCAGTAGGTGAAAGCGTAGATAATCCTATTATGTATTATCAAAACAATCTTGGTATATTCCTTAATCTTGTTAAGGAAATGAAAAGAAGAGACATAAGATACTTTGTTCAGTCTTCTTCCTGCACTGTTTATGGTGAGCCAGACAGTCTTCCTATCAAAGAAACTTCTCCTGTTAAAAAAGCCACTTCTCCATACGGACATACAAAGCAAGTTGTAGAAGAAATGCTTGACTTTATCACTGCAACATCCGATGTAAAAGCTATTGCATTAAGATATTTTAATCCAATAGGAGCTCATGCTTCCGCTCTAATAGGAGAACTACCTAATGGAGTGCCTAACAATCTTCTTCCTTTCATTACTCAAACAGCAGCGGGAATAAGAAAAGAACTGAAAGTATTCGGAAATGATTATCCTACGCCTGATGGTACTTGCATAAGAGATTATATTCATGTTGTGGATTTAGCAAAAGCCCACGTTGTAGCAGTAAAAAGACTATTAGAAAAGAAAAACAAAAAAGACTTGGAGTTTTTCAATATAGGTACAGGTAATGGTTTTTCTGTCCTTGAAATAATAAACAGTTTTGAAAGAAGTACAGGCGAAAAACTTAACTGGTCTTTTGCTCCACGCAGAGCTGGAGATATTATACAAATATGGGCAGATACAACTTTTGCAGAAAAAGAACTTGGCTGGAAAGCAAAAGAAGATATTGACTCTATGACTTCTTCTGCATGGCGTTGGCAACAAAGCCTTTCAAAATAAAGAGTGAAAAGAAAAAATATTACATTCTGTTCCAAACTACCAAATTTGATACAAGATAATTTGGTAGTTTGGAAAAAATGTATTAACTTTGCAGAAAATAATCGGTGGTTTTTAAGTGAAAGTTTTTGCAAAGACAATATTTTTTACTTTAAGCCACAACAAATAGCAAAGACTGCTAAATAGTTTTCCTTAGGAACAGTTTTTCTCCACTTGAAATCACTTGGTTATTTTTTGATTATAAGGCAAAAAGTCTTCGTTTTTTTGTACGAAAAGGAAGAGTTTGTATAGAAAAGACGAAGAGTTTAGAAAAGAAAACGAAGAGTTTTTACAAAAAGTCTTCGTTTTCGTACTGAAAAACCTCTTTTTATTACCAAAAAGCCTTATCTCCTCCTATGAAAACACAGTTTTTAGGAGAGCGTTTTTGTATTGCATATATTGTATTAAAAGCATCTGCCTTTCTTTCCTACCCTCTATCCAAGAAAACATTTTTACTGAATATCGCATTCTGGGGTGAAGACCATCATATCTGCTTCCCAAAAGAAATAAAACGAAAAGTGGAGAATTTATTTGGTTATTTATCTTGAAAAGTGTAATTTTGCAGGATAATATTAAAATAATATCAATATGAAGAAAATAATACTTATTGCAAGTTTATGTCTTGGATTTCTATGCATAAATGCACAGAACTCCAATACTCAATTTTCAAACAACGGCTTTGAACAATGGAGTTCATCTTCTAATCCGCAAAGTTGGAACAGTCTGGGTTATATGGGATATAGCCTTTGTGAAGTATCCAAAAGCACACAACATGTAGGGGGTTCATACTCTTTGCAACTGAAATCAAAAAAGTTATCATCCATTGTTGCTGCCTTGTTTAATATTCCTCAAATAAATGTTCCGGGATTTATAACAAATGGAACAATAGATGTGATGACGCTGATGACATCTGCAACTCCGCTTATGGACTATCAGAATATGGATCTTTCAGACTATATGTCTTTGTTGCAGTCTTTGAAAAACGTGCTTACAGACGGACTTCGCATAAGTGATTTACCTGAAACAATAGAAGGATATTATGATTTTTCCCCTATAAGCAATAATGATGTCTTTGTGATTTTTGCCTATACAACAGGAACAGTTGCCGATTCTCTTGCAGTAACAGGAGGTGGAGTATTCTATGCTAATAGTGCAACAGATGGTTTTGAAAGTTTCTCCATACCTATAAACTATTTAGCAAACAATGCTGAAGAATTATACTTGGTAGGCATGGTTCTGAATATAGACAACGAAGCCACTGAATTCGGTTCTGTAAGATTGGATGATATAAACATTACTTATATTCCAGAATCTTCTTGTTCTGATATTGTAAATGAGGAAAATGATGTTGCAGCTTTTCCTAATCCTACTAAAAATGGATTTAGCATTAATACCAAAGCACAGGAAAAGGTGGAAATTTTTGACCTTATGGGAAGAAAAGTCAAAGAGATAACAGACTATTCTCCTAATACGCCTATCTACGTAGAAAACAAAGGAACATATATTGTTAAAATTGCTGAGAAAAATTTGAAAGTTATCGTTGAATAATGTCTAAAGGAGCGAAAATGTCAAAACTGCCAAGAGTAAATATTGTTTTCGTTACTTTGCTAAGTTGCGTTTTGTTATTTTCATGCAAGGGCGGGTATTCATTTACCGGAGCAAGTATCAACGCAGACACAAAGACTTTTCAAGTAGAAATGTTTTTGAACCGTGCAAGTATTGTTCAACCTATCTTAGCTTCTGAATTAACATACGCAATGATAAACAAGATACGTTCGGGAACTAATCTTCAGGAAGTGGAATCAGATGCTGACGCCTACTTTTCAGGAACAATAACTAACTATTATGTTTCTCCCGTTGCAATATCTTCCAATGACCAGGCAGCAAAGAACAGGCTAACGATAACCATCAAGGTAACCTATCACAATAAACAAGATAGCAAATCAGATTTTGTAACTACCTTTTCACGTTACAAAGAATACGATGCTTCTCTTGCTCTTTCAAATGTCGAAGAAGAATTGATAAGGGAAATTAATGAAGAATTAGTAGATGACATTTTCACTAAAGCATTTGTTAATTGGTAACAGAGAAAGGCACTTGCTGCTTTTCAGATATAGACGCTTTATAGCAAACAGCAAAGGTTATAAACGCGCTGTAAATGTTATAGGATGGTCTCTGTTTGTCTTGTCTTCTATCCTATACTTTCTCACTCTTTATCCTTCTGTTCCTTTTTGGGATAGTGGAGAGTTTATTTCTTCAGCCTACGGTTTGCAAATTGCTCATGAACCTGGCGCCCCACTATATCAACTCTTAGCGAGGATATTTGCTCTGTTTTCTTTTGGAAATGAAAAACTTGTTGCTCCGTTAGTTAATTCTCTTTCGGCTTTTGCCTCAGGCCTTAGCATAATGCTGTTATTTAGAATCTTTCTATATTTATTTAATAAGTATAGTGAAAAATATGTTGGCAATATTGTAGCAGCTTTTATTGCTTCTTCTATTTTTGCTTTAACAGATTCTTTTTGGACTTCTTCCACTGAAGCAGAAGTTTATACTCTTTCTTTTCTTTTCACTACTCTTTGTTTATGGACTGTATTAAGATGGGAAGAAAGACCTCATGAAAAATATATTGTCTTAATATGCTTTCTTTTAGGATTATCCTTCTGCATTCATCCCTTGACTCTTTTAGTTATTCCTGCTATAGTACTAATTATTTATTTCCACTACAAAAGAATATCTTTTAAGAGTTTATTATGGGTCTGTCTTATCTCAATTTCGTGTCTATTTGTCTTTTACAACGCTTTTGTCGCTGTGTTATGGCTGATAAAGTATTTAGGAGTACTGCTATTTCTATTTATTTTTTTAATGTTATGCGTTAGTCTTCTATTCTTAGCTAAGAAAAAGAACAAACCTTTGATAAATACTATCGTCTTTTGTGCTGTTTTCTTTCTATTAGGGTCAAGTGTCTATCTTGTAACTCTTATACGTGGCTCACAAAGTCTGCCAATGAATGAATATAGTGTAAAGAATGCTCAAGAATTGAAAACATACGTTAGTCGTAATGCTTATATTCAAGCTCCTCTTTTCTATGGTCCTTATTATACTGCCTTGCCTCCAAAAGATTTTGAAATAAAAGATAATCATCTTACTCCTGTTTTTGACAAAGAACTCTGCACTTTTTTCCCTCGCATGTGGAATTACACTTCTGCTGCTGAAGAAGACGGTTATGTTTCTTGGGTTGGACAACCTGAACACACTGTTACAATAGATGGTTTGGAAAGAGAAAAACCTTCTTTCAAACAAAACCTCACTTTTTTTCTCAACTACCAAACCTATTACATGTATTTCCGATATCTTTTGTGGAATTTCTCAGGAAAAACAAATGATGTGCAAGGTTTTGGAGATATTTATAATGGAAATTGGCAAACAGGCTATCCTCATCCAGACAAATTACTTGGAGTTGATGAAGGGAAAATACCATCATTATATGAGAATAAAGGCAAAAACAAATATTTTGCAATTCCTCTTATACTTTGTCTTTTTGGTATTTTTTACCATATAGGTAAAGATGCTAAAAGATTTCTTTTCGTACTCGCAATATTTGTGATGTACTCCATAGCTATAGTCATCTTTCTAAACAACTCTGCCTACGAACCCAGAGAAAGAGACTATATATACTTACCATCTTTTATGGCTGTGAGTATATGGATAGGAATAGGAATATTGGGTATCTCTCAAATTATTGTAAACATCCTTAGAATTAAAAAACCAAGATATATCCTCCCTATTTTTATTATTGTCCCTGTTTGGATAGGTATTCAAAACTTCAATGATCATAATCATCATCACCAATATACTGCTTATAATTTTGCTTATTCAATGCTTAATTCGTGTGATAAAGATGCTATTCTTTTTGTAGATGGAGATAATGACACTTATCCTCTTTGGTATCTGCAAAATGTAGAACACATAAGACAAGATGTTAGAGTAATAAACCGCTCACTGCTTAATAATCCTTATACTATCTCCCAATTAAAACAATCTTTTCCTGAGAATCCTGCACTAAAACTACTTATAACTGAAAAAGATTACGAAGAGGGGACTATGGACGAAGTTCAGATAACTCCTTCTTTTGACACTCTGTCTCTTAATGAGGCTTTACTCTCCTTATATAAAAGCAAAGGGACAAACAAAAAGTTTAAAAACTGTATAAAAGACTTGCACACTAATAAGTTTTTCTTCGTAAGAGGAGATAAAAAAATAACTATATTGTTGGATAATGCAGTGCTTTCAAAAAGCGATATTGTCATCTTAGATATTTTAGCTAATAATCCTCACAGACCTGTTTATTTTTCTTCGTGGAGTAATGAGAATTTCCTTTGTTTAGACGATTATTTAAGTTTAGAAGGTTTTGCTTATAAGTTAGAATATGAAAAAATAGACACAGAACCTGAAATTATAGCACAAAAAGCAGGCTACATAAACAGCGAAAAGATGTACCATAATATTATGCACAACTTTTCTTTTAAACACTTCAATAAAAATATTTACTTTAACGAAACAGAAAGAAATATGGTGCTGTATTATGCTCAAACAATGTCTGCTTTAGCCTACAAACTATTACAAGAAGGAGAGAATGACAAAGCTCTTTCTGTTGCAAATAAGATTATAGAAGAAATTCCTTATAAAATACATGCTTACCCTTTAGTCTTAGGAGACTTGGCTATAGTTTATTCTGTCTTAGGAGAAAAGGAGAAGGCACAAGAGTTAATGAGTTGGAGTTTAAAAGAGTTTAAAAAATACATAAACAAGTATTCCATAGGTTCTATGCGTTTGCAATCACAACAACGCTTAGAAGCAGAAAGACAAATAACCTATTATATGAATCTATGTCTTTTAGCAGAGGATTGGGGAGAAGAAGATTTGCGAATACAACTTTCTGAATGTTTCTTTTCTGTTATTCGCCCTTACTTAGAAATTACTTATAGACAGAAAAAGATGATGCTTTTAGATAGCGATTATTATGAAGAGGAGATAAATCATATAGATGAACTTATTTCACAAATCTTTTCCATTGCACAACACTATGAAGAAGAACTACCACAAGAGAGTTAATTAAGATTTCCTACTTTATAAATAATACACAAATAAAATTTACGTTATATACTTTATCATGAAACATTTTTATACTTTACTTATATTGCTCATTGCCTTTCTTTACTCCTCTGCACAAACAGAGATAAAGAATGGTGTTGTTGTAGATCATGGTGCAGAAAAAATAATTAAACAAACAGTAAGCAAACTTAAAAAAGATACTCCTTTGTCTTTTTCTGTGGATTATGATATTTCTAACGGAACAAAAACAATAGAAAAAGGCAAGGCTTCTTTCCTTTCTTCAAATGATAAGTACAGAGTTATTTCCACAAGTTTTGAAGACTATTGTGATGGTAAGAATCTTTGGCATTACGACAAAAAAAGCAATGAAGTTGAACTTTCAGAAGTTGAAGATGGTAAATCTATGTTTAACTTTGTAAAAATATTAGATACTTATGCAAAATCGTTTCGCCCAAAACTGATAAGAAAAGATTACTTAGGAAAAACGCAAGTAAATATTATTGACCTTACTCCTCAAAAACGCTCTTCCGTAACAAAAGTCCGCTTATGGATTGCAACAAGTTCTAATGTTATTGTAAAAATGCAAGTAAATATAAACGATGGAAGCAAAAATACCTATTCGTTTTCTAATTATAAATCAAAGGTAACAACAAATAATTCTGATTTTACTTTCCCTAAAACAAAGTATCCGAAAGTAAAACAAGTAGATTTAAGATAATTATAAATAAAAAGTAATAAAATATGAAAAAACTAATTGTATTAAGTTTAGGATTGCTTGTTTGTTTATGCTCTCAAGCACAAAAAGAGAAAAAGATGACAACAGAAGAAAAAGTAAATCAGTATGCCAAAGTAAAACTTACAACAGATCTTTCTCATCTTTCTGCCAATGAACAAAAGATGGTTGGATTGTTTATAGATATTGCCGAAATAATGGACGATATCTATTGGAAACAAGCATACGGCAATAAACAAGACATACTAAAACACAAAGATAAATGGGAAAGAGAATTTGCTTTGATAAACTATGGTCCTTGGGATAGAATGAATGATTGGGAACCTTTTATTGAAGGAGCAAAGAAAAAACTTCCGGGAGTTAATTTCTATCCAGAAGATATGACAAAAGAAGAGTTTAACTCTTTAAAAGACCAAAACAAAAACTCTCAGTATTCTGTTATTCGTAGAGATAAACAAGGCAAACTTATCGTAAAAGGCTACTATGAAGAATACAAAGGAAAGATTGATAAAGCCATTTCTTTAATGGAAGAAGCTCTTATTTACTGCGACAATCAGGCTATGAGAAATTATCTTGTAAAAAGAATAAAAGCCTTGCGTACTAATGATTACTTTGAATCTGACATGGCTTGGATGGATATGAAAGATTCTAATTTAGACTTTGTTGTTGGTCCAATAGAAAACTACGATGACGAGTTATTTGGTTTAAAGACTTCTTTTGAGGCTTTTGTTTTGGTAAAAGATCCTGTTTGGAGTAAATCCTTAGCAAAATATATTAAACTTCTACCTGATTTGCAAAAAGGACTACCTTGTGATGAAAAATTCAAAAAAGAAGTTCCAGGAACAGAATCTGATTTAAATGTATATGATGTTCTATATTATGGCGGTGATTGTAATGCTGCAGGAAAAACAATAGCCATAAACCTTCCTAATGATGAAAAAGTACAATTAGCAAAAGGTTCAAGACGTTTGCAATTAAAAAATGCTATGAGAGCAAAATTTGATGCTATTGTTGTTCCTATTGCAGAACAAGTGATGAACCCTGAACAATTGAAACTTATAAACTTTGAAGCATTCTTCTCTGATGTTATGTTCCACGAAGTTGCTCATGGTTTAGGAATCAAAAACACTATAACAGGCAAAGGACCTTGCCGTCAAGCTCTACAAGGAGAATATTCTGCATACGAAGAGGCTAAAGCAGATGTTCTTGGTCTATACATGGTAAACGAGCTTATCAAAAGAGGAGAAGTTAAAGACCTAACAGAAGAACAATGTATTGCTACTTTTGTTGCTGGATTGTTCCGTTCTATTCGTTTTGGTTCTACAGAAGCTCACGGAAGAGCAAACCTAATGTGCTATAACTATTTCTTAAAAGCTGGTGCTTTCAAAAGAGATAAAAAAGGTATTTACACTATAGACTTCGCTAAAGCAAAGAAAGCAATAGAAGGTTGGAGTGCTTTGCTTTTGGAAACAGAAGGAATGGGTGATTACGAAAAAGCTGCTGAATATTCAAAGAAAAATGCTGTCATAGGAAAAGACCTTCAAAAAGATTTAGATAAAATAAATTCTAAAGGTATTCCTGTTGATGTAGTATTTGAACAAGGAAGAAAGGTTTTAGGACTTTAAAACAATAACAAATTAATGAACATAGCAGTTTTGGGTAGTGGCTCTTGGGCTACTGCTATTGTAAAAATTCTTTGTGAAAACCACGACAAAATATTTTGGTGGGTAAGAGAAGAAGAAATAAAGGAAAGTGTCCAAACTAAAGGCCACAATCCTTTATTTCTGCGTTCTTGTGAATTAAACAACAAAAAAATAGAGCTTTCTACAGATATAAACACAATAATAAATAATGCAAATATTCTATTTTGCGTTATCCCATCTGCGTTCATAGAAAAGAGCTTTGAAAACGTTGCCTTGGATACTATGAAAAATAAACTCATAGTTACTGCAACTAAAGGAATGGTTCCAAATTCTAACAAAATTGTTTCTCTTTTCTTCAAAGAAAAGTACAATATTCCTTATTCTTCTCAAGCCGTGATAAGTGGTCCTTCTCATGCTGAAGAGATTGCAACAGAACGTCTAACTTATCTTACATGTGGTAGCGAGAATAAAGAACTTGCTTTAAAAGTTTCCTCTGCTATTTCCTGCAGATATGTAAATACTATTCTATCTGATGATATAGAAGGCATTGAATATGCAGGAGTGTTAAAGAATGTTTATGCTCTTGCTGCCGGTATTGCTTTTGGTTTGGGATACGGAGATAACTACATCGCTGTACTTATAAGTAACGCTTCAATAGAAATGAAACGCTTTCTTGATACTGTAGATAAACGAGAACGAGATATAAACCGCTTAGTTTATTTAGGAGATTTGCTTGTTACTGCTTATTCTCAACATAGTAGAAACCGTTCTTTTGGACAAATGATTGGAAAAGGCTACTCTGTAAAATCAGCACAGATAGAAATGCAAATGATTGCGGAGGGTTACTTTTCTGTCAATGGAATACACAACTTAAACAAAAAACTTGGAGTTGAACTTCCTATCGTTGATACCGTCTATAGAATACTCTATGAAGAAGCTTATCCAAACAGAGAGTTCTCTTTATTGTCTGAAAAATTTATTTAGAACAATCTAATCATAAAAGAAAACAACTTGCTATAAAACATTAGCAAGTTGTTCTTTTATTTTTTCTAATTCATCTTTCATTTTTACAACTATCTTCTGCATCTCAGCATCATTACTTTTACTTCCAAGAGTATTTATCTCTCTTCCCATCTCCTGAGTAATAAATCCTAACTTCTTTCCCATGCTTTCCTGTCCATTCATTGTCTCTCTGAAATATTTTATATGCTGAGCCAAACGCGTTCTTTCTTCCGTTATGTCTAATTTCTCCAAATAATAAATAAGTTCTTGTTCTAAACGAGAAGAATCCACTTCTATTTGCTTTAACTCTTCCAAACGAGAGAGTAGTTTAGCTTTTATTTGTGGTACTCTGTTTTGCTCAAAAGGTGCAACTTGCAAAGATAATTCTTCTATTATGCCAACTCTTTTCTCAAACTCCTTTTCTAAAGCTTCACCCTCTTGTCTTCTGTACTCATCTAAAGCATCCACTGCTCTATTAACTGCTAAAAACAATGCTTCTTCCTCTTTTGTATCTAATCCTTCTTGCTCAGATTGAGAAACATCATCTCTTTTCAGAAGATATTCAGTAAGATATTCTTCAGTTGCTCCCACTTGTTCTGTCATCTTACGCAACTGACAATAGTAGGATTTGAAAAGATTTTCGTTTATATCTATCTTGGCGTTACCTTTAGAGAAAGAAAGCGTAATAAAACAATCTATTTTACCTCTCTCCAATCTGGATTTTAATATATTGTTTATCTCTATTTCCTTGCTCCTATATACAGGCGGTATTCTTACATTTATATCTGCTTGCTTAGAGTTAAGAGTTTTTATTTCTACTGTAATATTTTTTGTGTCAAAACTTTCTACGGCTTTACCATAGCCTGTCATTGATTTCATAGTAAATCCTGTTTTTTATTTTCTTCCCGTATGTCCAAAACCGCCTTCACCTCTTTCGGTTGAGGACAGTTCTTCAACTTCTTCTATTGTAGCTTTATCGTGTTTAGCAATTATCATCTGTGCTATTCTTTCGCCACTATTTATTTCAAAATCCTCATTAGAAAGATTTATCAATAAAACTTTCAATTCGCCTCTATAATCTGCATCAATAGTTCCTGGAGAATTCAACACAGTTATACCGTGTTTGAAAGCCAAACCACTACGAGGACGTATTTGAGCCTCAAAACCTTCTTCCAACTCCATATATAAACCGGTTGGAATCAAAGCTCTTTGCATTGGTTTCAAAACAATTGACTCAGTAACGAAGGCTCTTAAATCCATACCTGCTGAAAGCACTGTCTCATACTTAGGTAATGGATTGTTACTTTTATTTACTATCTTTAATATACTCATCTTTTATTATTTTATTTTCTGTCAAAAAAAGGATTCTTTGCACTTATGCTCAATGGTATTGCTAAACACTGCTTACAATCCTCCACTAAACCTATTTTTGTTGCAGCATTACCTGCAGAAAACATAACTCTGTTATCTACCCTTCTCTCCATTGCAACACTCACTGCACTCCCGACTGCCAAACCCATATCTTCTGCATTAAAAAAACAAGGAACAGTTTTGCCTGCTTTGTTTTTTTCAGCACAAGTAGCAAATCCGCAATATCCACAGTTCAGCCCCAAAACCTGAACCTTTGTTGCAATAAGCAAAAGATAGGAAGCATTTAAAATATTTTGCGAATCTCTAAGCAAAAATTCTTGTCCGGTAGATTGAAAATCTTTCTCCAGCTGTAAAGATATTTGCTTTATGTCTTCTTTATCACAGATTCTTATAAGAAGATTATCTGTCCCTCTTGCCTTGGGAGCAGTACGGGCTGCTGTAGCCATTGCTTTTATGGTAGAGAATAAATATTCGTCCCTTATTTCTTCTTCTTTTATCATCAAATTATTGTTTTAACAAGTATTTTATAAGTTCTCGTGTTGCAATACCCCTATGCGAAATCTTGTTTTTTGCTTCTCCGCTCATTTCTGCAAAACTTTCACCGTGCCCTTCAGGAATAAAAACGGGGTCATAGCCAAATCCTTTGTTACCATATCTCTCCGTAGTGATGTTTCCTTTGCATATACCCTCAAAATATTTCTCTTCTCCATTCTCTATCAAACATATAACGGTTTTAAAACAAGCTTTTCTGTTTGTTTTCCCATCTAATTCTTCTAAAAGTTTATCTATATTGTCATCAAAAGAACATTTTTCTCCCGCATATCTTGCAGAATAAACACCTGGTCTTCCATCTAAAGCATCTACTTCCAAGCCTGTATCATCAGCAAAACAGTCTTTATGGAATCTTTCATAAACATAACGAGCCTTTTGCCTTGCATTTTCCTTTAAAGTATCGCCTGTTTCGGGGATATCGTTGTTCAATCCCAACTCTTTCAAAGATATTATATTGATTTTACCCTTTACTACTTGCTGTATTTCTTCTATTTTGTGCTTGTTGTGAGTTGCTATTATTATATCTCTCATACTGACTTTTAATTTGTCTGCAAAAATACAAAGTTTTCTTTGAATCAGAAATGAAAAAGAAGGTAAAATGTTTACAAATAATTTTATGCTTGCCAATTATTCAAGTATTGCTCAAAAAAGTCTTCGTTTTGAGAAAAAAAGACTTGATCTTTTTTTCTTAACTCTTGATGTTTATATGCAAAAGAGTTGATCTTTTTTTACGAAAATCAAGTGTTTTTATGAATAAGATTTTATTCCCCCCCCCACACAACAAAAAAGAAAAGGAACAACTTTTACTGTCGTTCCTTTTAACCCTTGTGCGGATGGAGAGACTCGAACTCTCACCCCTCTCAGGACTAGATCCTAAGTCTAGCGCGGCTACCAATTACGCCACATCCGCTCAGAATTGCGTTTGCAAAAGTACTATCATTTTTTGTACCTGCAAAATTTTTTCGCAATTTTTTTGATTTTTTTTATTTCTTTATTCCTAATTGTTTTTCAATTAGAGATGTAACATCGTCAGAATCATTTGCATACCACAAAGCACCATTCTCTTCTATGATGTAGTCATACTTGTTAGCTTTTGCTACTGCTTCTGCTGCTGTACGTACTTTCTCATATATTTTTTGTATAAGTTCTGTCTGTTTTGTATTTATCTCTGCAGAAGAATTTTGTCTGAATGTTTGGAAACGAGTGTAAGCATCTTGAAGCTCTTTTTGCTTATTTTGTTTCAAAAGATCAGACAATTGATCTTGTTTTGCTTCATATTCAGCCTGCATTCTTTCCAATTCTTTCTGCATAGACTCTAACTCATTAGATAATTGTTCTGCAAATGACTTTAATTCATTTTGTGCAGAATCGTAATCAGGTAATTTTTGTATAAGTTTTTCTGAATTGAAATGTCCTATTTTTAATGCTCTTTGAGCAAAAGAAGTGTTAAAAGATAATGCTAACACCACGCATAACGCCAATAATTGAATTGTTTTTTTCATATAATTAATCTTTTTTATTTTTCTAAGAGTTTGCAAAAGTAATACTTTTTTCGCAAATGTTATCTTTTTGTGGAATTATTATTTGTTTTATATCCTAATTCTGCAAGAACTAAATCACTTATGTCTGTTTTGCTATCAACAAACAAAACAGTTGCTCCAGAAGCCTTATCCAATACTATGGCGTAGTTCTTTTCTTTAGCGATTTTCTCTATTGCATTATATATCTTATCTTGTATTGGTTTTATAAGTTCAGAACGTTTTTTTGATAAATCGCCATCAGAACCAAATCTTTGTTTTTGTAGAGTTTTGGCTTCTTTTTCTGCTGCCACAATCTCATTTTCTTTTTTTGTTTTAAGGTCTTCTGGTAAAAGAAGAGCCTCTGCCTGATATGATTTGTACATCCTATCAACCTCAGCAAGTTTATTTTCTATATCTTTTTGCCATTGCAAAGAAACCTCTTCCAATTCTTTTTGTGCTTGTTTGTATTCTGGTAAATTGTTAAGAATATATTCTGAATCTACACAAGCAAACTTTTGACCAAAAGTCAATAAACTTGAAAACAAAACTATTGTTAAAATAAATACTTTTTTCATTTTTCTTATCTGATTTTAGTGTGTTACTGATTGTTCTTTCTTTCAAATATTGTACCAAAACTAATCTATAGAGTTTTGTAAAGATATATGAACCTGTCCTCCAGAACGCTTTGTTTCTCCGTATGCAGGGTCAAAACCATAACCCCAATCCAAACCAAGCATACCAAACAACGACATATATATTCTTACACCTACACCTGCAGAACGGTACATTGTGAATGGTGCAAATCCTTTAAAGTCTGCCCATGAATTACCTCCTTCAACAAAAGCAAGAGCATAAACAGAGGCAGTAGGATTAAGAGTAATAGGATAACGAAGTTCCATTGTAAATTTATCAAATACGGTTGCTCCATTGTTTCCTGTAAGAGCTGAATTAGTATAACCTCTAAGAGCGACTAATTCTCTTCCATCTAAAGCATAACCTGCAAGTCCGTCTCCTCCAACATAGTATCTATCAAATGGAGAATAGTCTAATTTCTTATTATATCTTCCTAAGAAACCAAAACGGCTACGAGCAGAAAATACTAAGTCATCAACAATATTAAAATACCAAGCTAAACGTAAATTAACTTTATAATACTCTAACCATTTATACTTTTCCTTTGCCTCCATTGTAGAATAGTCTTTTCCATTCACTAAAGAGTAAGGGAAAGTAAAAGCTCCATCTGCAGATATTTCAGAACCAGAACGAGGATATATTAATTGATCTACAGAATTTCTTCCTATTGTTAGAGTGTAAGCGATGTCGTTGGAATTTCCTGTAGGCATAATAAATGAAGTCCAATTCTTTACAGAGTATCTTTTATATCTTATTCCTTGTACAATAGAGAAGTAGTCATCAGGCCATTGTAATCTCTGACCTAAAGAAACGTATGCTCCAAAAATACTTAAATAGTAATTAGTTTCATTAGAAGTATTGTAATACGAATCATCTTGATAAGAATAATATGCTCCAAAAGAAAGAGCATTAGGTTTTCTTCCTCCAAGCCAAGGTTCAGTAAATCCAAACGAACCAGAATAATAATAAGAACCGTTAGTATTGAATCTTAAAGAAATCTTTTGTCCTTCTCCAACTGGAAACGGTCTCCACGCTTTTGGCTTAAAGACTTTACTTGCAGCAAAATTATCTAATGCTAAACCAGCAGTTAGAATAACTCTACCATATCCACCCCATCCTCCTTGAAACTCTATACGAGAAGCAGAAGACTCTTCTACTTGATACTCTATATCAACTGTTCCACTCTCAGCATTAGGTTCTATCTTAGGATTTATTTTTTCTGCATTAAAGAAACCCAATTGTTGTATCTCTCTAACAGAACGAATAACATCTTCTCTTGAAAACAATTCTCCAGGAACAGTCTTTAATTCTCTCATAACTACGTAATCATTGGTCTGAGTATTGCCACTAAGACTTATTGTTCCTATTCTTGCTTGATTACCTTCATATATACGCATCTCTATATCTATAGAGTCGTTTTCTACATTAAGTTCTGTAGGAATAACTTTGAAAAACAAATAACCATCATCTAAATACAGAGAAGAAATATCTTTGCCTGTCGGATCATAATTTACATTTCTTTCCAACAACTCCTTATTATAAGGATCTCCTTTTTTGATACGAAGAAGTTTTGTAAGATAATCAGAAGTGTATTTTGTATTTCCTATCCAAGTTATGTCTCTAAAGTAAAATTTATTTCCTTCATAGATATTCATATTTATAACCATTTCGTCAATGGTTTTACTTTTCTTTTTACCAAACACACGTGCTATTCCTCTACCTATAGTTCTAAAAAAACCTTTTTTTACAGGTTTTGTCTGAACAAAAGTAGTATCCCAAGTAATACGAGCATCTCTGTAACCTTCATTATTATATTTATCTATAATTAGTTCTAAATCCTTTTCATAATCGGCTTTTTGAAAACGAGAAGACTTCCAAAATCTCCACCATTTCTTTTCTTTGGTGTCTTTCATCTGCTTTTTTACCTTACTATCAGATAAAAATTCATTGCCTTCTATATTTATCTTACCAATCTTTACTTTCTTTCCTTTATTAACTTCAAAAATCAGATGTACCTCATTTCTTTTCGAAGCAGAATCTCTTTCTTCAACAATATTTGTTTGTGTTAAGTAATAACCTTTTTCTACAAAAAAGTCTGTGATAATGTTCTTACAAATATTTTTCATATTCTCTGTAACAACATCACCCAAGGCAATATGCAGACGTTCTTTTACTTTATCCGCTTCTGAGCGAGAAATGTCTCCGCTAAACTTAAAATAAGAAAGACGTGGTTTAGTTTTCAAGTTATATTCCAAATAAACGGTTCTTCCTTCTACCTTTGTTATATATATATGTATATCATCAAAGATTCCTTGTTTCCAAAGTTTGTCAATAGCAGAAGAGAACTTATCTGAAGGAATGTATATTTTCTGACCTTTACTTATTCCAGAAAGAAGTATTACTGAATTAGGGTCTAAATGGTCTGCTCCTGTAATAGTTATGTCTCCTATTTCGTATTCTTTTGGAGAATAATAGTCTAAATCTATAACATCATTTTGAGCAAAAACAACAAAAGTACTTGCTAAGAGAGAAAAAATTAATACTATATTTCGTTTCAACATCGGTAGATTCATTCAATATTTGTTATTTCAAAATAATTTCACTAAAAGATAACGTTATTTTTTTAATTTCATTTTATAAAATACTAATTTTATTTAGCAATCTGTTCAGAAGTCTTACCAAATCTTCTTTCTCTTGACTGATAATTTACAACAGCATCAATAAAATCTTGTTTAGAGAAGTCTGGCCAAAGTACAGGAGTAAAATATAATTCCGAATAAGCTATCTGCCAAAGCAAAAAATTACTTATTCTTTCTTCACCTGATGTTCTTATTAGTAAATCTACATCAGGAATATCTTTAGTTGTTAAATGCCTTGAAATTTCTTCCTCGTTTATGTCTTCTATATTTAACTTTTTTTGTTCAACAAGAGAAGATATTTGCTTTGTCATCTCAGTTATTTCCCATCTTGCACTGTAGTTAAGAGCCAAAATCAAGGTCATTCTTTTATTGTTCTTGGTCTTTTCTATCATCCCTAACAAAGCTTCTTTCGCCTCTTTTGATAACTCTAAGGTATCTCCTATTGTTTCAAGACGAATATCGTTATCCATCAAAGTTTTCTCTTCTTGTGCAATAGTATAGACCAACATTTTCATCAGTGCATCAACCTCTTGTTTTGGTCTAAGCCAATTCTCTTTTGAGAAAGTATAAAGAGTAAGATACTTTACTCCTAACTCTGTTGCTATCTCACAAACATTCCTAACAGAATCTACTCCATGCTGATGACCATATATTCTGTCTTTATTTTGTTTTTTTGCCCATCTCCCATTACCATCCATAATAACAGCAACATGAGTTGGTATTCTTTTTTCATCTACTGCACTTTTATCAAACAATGAACTTGTTTTCATACTATCATACTTTAAATATAAATATCCTCTAAGGCTTTATTTGTTTCTTTAAAATATTCTATGTCTTTGGAAATAGACATTATTTCATCCAATTTGAATTCTTTTGTCTTTGTTCCAAAACCTTCGGGATAAAAAATGTTTGCATACACAACATTCTTCACCTTTTTTACTGCCGCACGCATATCTTCAGTTACTTCTCTATAATCTCTACCAAAAACTATTAATACATAGTCTATTTTTTTCAGACTATTGATAAGCCAAACAGACTTTTCTTCTTTATGCACAGCAGGAAGAATCATATAAGCCAAACCATTACAATTATCTACATGCATAATGCAATCAAAACAGAACTCTTTTTTTTGTTTTTCTTTATAAACAGCAAAACTGTCTGTCTTTTCAAATTCACAACCAATAATTTCTTGCAAGCGATAGGCCAATTGGAAATCGGATAATGGCGTATTGATACCTATTATAGAAAAAGGCATCTGCTCATATTCTATCTTTATCGTTCCTATCTTTTTCTCCATATTGATGGTTATAATTCTTCAACTTGCAAAAGTACTAAACTTTATTAACATAAAAAAAATAATTACAATTTATATAAATATTATTAAAGACAAAACTGATATTTGCCAACTTATTTTAAGTTTGGTTCTTCCTATTGATATATATTTTTGTTTTTCCTTACAATAATCGGATAAAAGGCTTTAATTCCAACGCATATTATCTGAATTTTGGCACCTCATAACAAAAAATTATTACACAGAAATAAACGAATATTACATCTTTTTTATACTTTTGCAACATAAATACAACAGATTATGACACAACAAAAATACAATTTACGTGGAGTTTCTGCAAAGAAAGAAGACGTTCATAATGCAATAAAACACATAGATAAAGGTTTGTTCCCAAAAGCTTTTTGTAAGGTTGTTCCTGATACTTTAACAGGCGATAAAGATTATTGTATGCTTATGCATGCTGATGGTGCTGGAACAAAAAGTTCTTTGGCTTACATGTATTGGAAACAAACAGGAGACCTTTCTGTTTGGAAAGGCATAGCACAAGATGCGGTCGTAATGAATACTGATGATTTGCTATGTGTTGGAGTTACTGATAATATATTACTATCTTCCACTATAGGAAGAAATAAAAACCTTATACCAGGAGAAGTAATAAAAGCAATAATAGAAGGAACAGAAGAATTCTTAGAAACCATGCGTTCATACGATGTTGGAATTTATTCCACAGGTGGAGAAACTGCTGACGTAGGAGACTTAGTAAGAACTATTATAGTTGATAGCACGGTAACAGCAAGAGCTTTACGCAAAGATATTATTACAACTGACAACATACAAGAAGGAGACGTTATCGTATCTTTAGCTTCTTTTGGACAAGCAACCTACGAAAAAGAATATAATGGTGGAATGGGCAGCAATGGATTAACTTCTGCAAGACATGATGTTTTCTTTAAAGAACTTGCAAAGAAATATCCTGAAAGCTATGACAAAGATCTTCCTGAACAAGTAGTATATTGTGGTAGCAAATCCCTAACAGACGAGATAGTAATAGATGATAAGGGAAACACAATGACTGCTGGCAAATTAGTTCTTTCACCTACAAGAACATATGCTCCTGTTATACGTCAAATAATAGAAGAACACAGAAACGATATTCACGGTTTTATTCACTGTACTGGCGGAGCGATGACTAAGATACTTCATTTTGTTGAGGGACTACATATTGTTAAGGATAATCTGTTTGCTTTGCCTCCATTGTTCCAAATGATAGAAAAAGAAAGTCTGACACCAAGACAAGAAATGTACCAGGTCTTCAACATGGGACAAAGAATGGAAGTATATTGCCCTCAAAACATAGCACAAGATATTATATCTATTAGCAAATCTTTTGGTATTGATGCTAAAGTATCAGGTTATGTGGAAAAAAGTGAGAATACTTCTCTTACAATAAAAGACGACAAAGGTATTTATCAATACAATGCTTAAAAAAGTTTAAAGAAATGAAAAAAGTTGGTCTGTTTTCTATCCTTACCTTGCTTATCTTTACTTTGCTTTCCTGCTCAAAAGGGGAGAAAAAGATAGAAAAGAAGTTTTCAAATGGCGAACCTGAAATTGTAGCTTATTATAAACAAAACAAAAAAGTCTATGAAGAGCATTACTATGAAAATGGTAAGTTAAGAAGTGAAGGAGATTTTAACGGCAAGGTTCGTTCTGGTCAATGGACTTTTTATTTTGATGACGGAAAAGTGTTTGCCAAAGCCGATTTCTCAAAAAAGAAAGAAGGAGAAAGTTGGCAAATATACAAGCATGAGGGAGATAAATTAATAGGGAAAAGCGATAAGATTACTGCAATGTCGTTTTCGCCTGAGGGTACTTTGGTTGATATAACCATAAAAGACCCTAAGGACAACAAGAAAGAGATATATTACCGTTTTTTCAACTCTTTCAAACTCAGAATGCAAATAACTCTTGTTGGGAATATGTATCAAGGGCAGGCTCTTTCATGGCACGAAAACGGAAAGATAAACTCTGAGGTTTTCTACGTAGATGGCTTAGAAGATAGCACCTATATCTCATACGCAGACAATGGTCAGACAATGGAGAAAGGGCAATACAAGAAAGGAGTTAAAGTCGGCAAATGGGAACATTTCAACTCTGAGGGAAAACCGTTGGGAGTAGAAATCTATGACAAAGACGGCACTCTTCTAAGAGAAACTAACACCCAAGGACTGCGTTTCTCTCATCGCAACAACGGCAAAGCTGAATAACAAAAAGATGAGGTATTTGCTTTCTTTTATATTGCTGTGTTGTGCTTGCTTGGGTCTAAGAGGACAGAACTTTAATAATATAGAACACCTTAGCACAAGCAACGACAGATACGCTGTTGCAAATATGGAGATAAGCGTTTGTTCGGAAAAGATCTCTGTCTATTCTTCCAAAAACAAAGCTTTGATAGAAGAAATCCCGTTCTCTTCCAAAGGCAAAGGGATTAATCACAAACTCCTTTATAGTAATAAACTACAGCAAGGCTTTCTTTTTTTGGAGAAACACTCAGAACTCAGTGAGGGTTGCAGTATTTACAAGATAGAAAAAGGAGATATAAGATATTTATGTGAGTTTCCTTTTGCAGCTTATACTTCCGAGAATGGAGAAAGAATGGACTACAATAATATTCTTCCTTATCTTTCTGTTATTCGTTCTGATAAGAGAACACTTCTTTTTATTAATACTCCTATGATTGTTTCCTGTCCCGACAGTCCAAAAGAAGAGATACTGGAAACAAAACATTTTTACCATATACTTACCAATAACGGTTTTGAATTAAGAAATTATTAAACGATGACAAGTCCCAACAGACAAGTAACAACTTTTTTCTCTCCTATTTTAGTTTCTAAGGAAGAACGAAGTGAAGATTATATCAGCGTTGTTGTAGATATTCTCAGAGCGACAACAACAATATGTACGGCTGTTTATTATGGAGCGACTATTGTTCCTGTGGCTACACTGCAAGAAATAAGACAGGCAAAGCAACAAGGTTTCCCTATTGCAGGAGAACGATTGGAAGAGGGTTTTGAAAATGCTGATTTTGGCAATTCTGCAATGGAGTTTATGACTGAACGAATCAACGGAATAGAAATAGTCCAATCTACAACCAATGGGACAAAGGCTATAATGAAAGCCTTAGAACAAAAACCTAAGGAAATTCTTATAGGCTCATTCGCAAATATAAGTGCCTTAAGTGCTTATCTTATAGAACAGAATTGCAATGTTGAAATAATATGTTCTGGTTGGAGAAGTAATTTTTGCTTAGAAGACAGTATGTTTGCTGGTGCTTTGGCAAGCAGACTTTTCAAAGCAGGTTTTACTACTTATGATGATAGCACTCATGCAAGTCTTTACCTATATAATGAGGCAAAACAAGACCTATGGGCGTATTTAGAAAAAGCAAAACATATTCACAAACTAAGAAGACACCATTTAGATGATGTCTTTCCTTACACCTTTACCTTAGACACTTGCCCTATTGTACCAAAAGTCTTTTTTGAGGAGGGGAAATGGAAAATCCGAAAAACTGAAATCTAATTAAAAATCAGAAACTTAAAAATTAATCGTTGAAATATTTGCATATCTCAAAAATTTATTATAACTTTGCACGTAGATAATCGGTAATTTTGGGTGAAGTTTTTGCAAAAACACTACATATACCTGAAATTATCATAAAAGCAAGAACACCCAATATATATTTTCTTTATTTTTCTTTTTACTAATATATAATTACTTGATTATCTGCTAAATATAAGGTAAAAACTCTTCGTTTTTAGAAATTAAAACCAAGTCTTTTTATATCAAAAGCAAGTCTTTTTACATTAAAACGAAGACTTTTCAAAGAAAAACCTTATATCCCTCTCGTAAAACTAAGATATACGGGAACGGACGTTTATTATATTGCATTTTCATAAGTATTTTTCTACTTAAAAAAGTAATCCATTTTCCATTCTCCTCTCTGATTGCATTTTTATAGAACTAAACTTCCAACGGAAATAAAATTTTTGTCTATTTTTGCAAAAAATATTTTAAAGGCTCTAAAAAAGAGGATTAAAATATATTTAAACAAAGGAGAAAAATAATAGTTATGGTAAAGGTTATTACATACGGAACATATGATTTGCTGCATTTTGGACATATACGTTTGTTGGAAAGAGCAAAAGCCTTAGGAGACTATCTTATTGTCGGAGTTACTGCAGATGGATTTGACAAAGCAAGAGGGAAAATCAATGTCCAGCAGTCTCTAATGGAGAGAATTGAGGCTGTAAGACAAACAGGCTTGGTTGATGAGATAATAGTAGAGGAATATGAGGGACAAAAAATAGATGACATTAAACGTTTAGGTGTAGATATTTTCGCAATAGGCAGTGATTGGCTGGGTAAGTTTGACTATCTTAAAGAGTTTTGTAAGGTAGTTTATTTAGAAAGAACTCAAGGTGTTTCTTCTTCGGAACTAAGAGCAGAAAAAAGCGAAATACGTCTTGGCCTTGTAGGAGAAATATCTCTTTTGAATAAATATGAAAGAGAAAGTCATTACGTTAATGGTTTGAAAATAACGGGGGTTTGTTCGGAATATGATGATTTTCTTTCCCCTACTCTTAAAGAATTAAGAAAAGGAATAAAGGACTTCAAGGATTTAGTTGAGAACTGTGATGCAATTTACATCACCTCTCACCCTAAAGAACACTATTCTCAAATTCGCTATGCATTGGAACACAAGAAACACATTCTTTGCAAATCTCCTATAACTATAGAAGAGAAACAATGGAAAGAACTCAAAGAACTTGCAAAACAGAACTCGTGTATTCTCTTTGATTCTATAAAGACAGGATATGCTTTGGCGTATTATCGGTTGTTACTTTTGGTAAAGAGCGGTATTATCGGAGAAGTGGTGAGCGTAGATACCACTTGCACAAGCTTTTCCGATATGATTTTAAGAGAAGGTAAAGATATGTCAAAAGCATGGAACTCTATTTCTGCATGGGGACCTACTGCTATGCTCCCTATATTTCAAATACTTGGAACGAATTACAAAGACAAGGTTATAACTTCTCATTTCTCCAAAGAGATAAAGGACTTTGATTTATTCACAAAAATAGCTTACATCTTCCCTCAAGCCGTTGCTTCAATAAAAGTTGGAAAAGGTGTAAAAAGCGAAGGAGAACTTATCGTTTCTGGAACAAAAGGTTATATCTATGTGCCTGCTCCTTGGTGGAAAACTGAGTATTTTGAGGTAAGAAAAGAAAACACAATGGAAAACAAACGGTATTTCTATCAATTGGAAGGAGAAGGTATCCGCTATGAATTGGTTTCTTTTGTTAAAGCCATAACTCAAAATCAAAAGAACATATACATAGAGGATAATGTTTCTCTTCAAATAACTAAAGAGATAGAAGATTTCTATAATAAACGAAATTTAGTAGAAATATAAGTTGTGATTTCTAAAGCTTTAGCAAAATAAAAGAGCAAAAACTTGTTTAGTGCAAAAGTTTTCTTAATTTTGCAAGCCAATAAAAACACTGAATATATAAAGAAATGAACACTAAGATAAATACTATTGAAGAAGGTTTAGAAGAATTTAAGAAAGGTAATTTTCTTATAGTTGTTGATGACGAAGACCGAGAAAATGAAGGTGATTTGATTATTGCAGCTGAAAAAATAACTCCTGATAAAGTTAATTTTATGCTAAAAAAAGCGAGAGGTGTTCTATGTACTCCTATAACACTTTCTCGTTGTAAGGAATTAGACCTTGCTGCTCAAGTGGGCAACAATACTTCTATGCTTGGAACACCTTTTACTATTACTGTAGATAAATTAGAAGGTTGCACAACAGGTGTTTCTTCTCACGATAGAGCTGAGACAATAAAATGGCTTGCTAATCCTAATGCAAAAGCACAAGACTTTGGAAGACCAGGACATATCAACCCTTTGTATGCTCAAGATTTAGGAGTACTAAAACGTGCTGGACATACTGAAGCTGCTGTTGATCTTTGCAAATTGTCTGGTCTATACCCTGTGGGAGCTTTAATGGAGATAATGAATGATGATGGTTCTATGGCACGTATGCCTCAATTGTTGGAATTTGCAAAAGAACATAATCTGAAGATTATTACCATAAAGGATTTAATTGCCTACCGTTTAGAACATGAAAGATTGGTGAAGAAGGAAGAAGAAGTAACACTACCTACTCGTTGGGGTGTCTTTAAAATTATTGCTTACACTGAAACTTTTACAGGTGTTACTCATCTTGCTTTGAAAAAAGGAGAATGGGAAAAAGATGAGCCAATACTTTGTAGAGTACATTCTTGCTGTGCTACAGGAGATATTTTCGGAAGTATGAAATGTGATTGTGGAGATCAACTTCATAAAGCAATGCAAATGGTAGAACAAGAAGGAAAAGGTATTGTTCTTTATCTAAATCAAGAAGGTAGAGGCATAGGTTTGGTAAATAAACTCCATGCTTATCATCTACAAGAACAAGGAATGGATACTGTGGATGCTAATGTTGCTCTTGGCTTTAAACCAGATGAAAGAGATTATGGAATAGGAGCGCAAATACTTAGAGATATGAATGCTACTAATCTTAGACTTATGACTAATAATCCTTTGAAGCGTGTGGGACTTGAAGGTTTTGGAATAAGTATAAAAGAAACAGTTCCAATTGTTGTAGAACCAAATGATTACAACCATAATTATCTTCTGACAAAGAAAGAAAGAATGGGTCATGACCTACCTATAAAATAAAAAAAACTTGATATTTCTTTGTTAGAAAAATAATTTTAGATAAATTTGCAAAAATTAAACGCTATTTTTTGAATGAACAACTTGCAGGAAATATTAGGCAGTATAGAAACTAAGATTAAACGCTTAGCCTTAGAAAAGGCTGACTTGGAGGAACGCATATCCCAACAGCAAGAACTTATTGCCAAGCTGCAAAATGAAATAGCAACGCTTAAATCAAACAATATTGAACAACAAAACGAAATAAAAGAACAAAAAAATATAAACAAAATAAATAATATAATTAATAACAGTTCGGATATAGCTGAATGTAGAGAAATTATAAACGATTTGTTAAAGAAAATAAATAGAAGTATTGCTATAGTTTCGGCTAAAGAAAATACTGATAATATTTAAGTTTAATAGAAATGGAAGAAACAAAAACTATAACACTAAGGATTGTACAAAGAAACTACACTGTTAGGGTAAGAAAAGACGAGGAAGACTTGTTTTTGCGTGCTTCTAATTCTATTAAAGAAAGTCTGCAGTTCTATGCTCAGAAAACATCACATAGAGATAAACAAGATTTGATGGCTATGGTTTTGTTACAAGCCTTTGTCAGTAACATCAAACAAGATGAGAAGACAAAAAATCTTTCCTCCAATGCAGATGTTGAAAAAGCAAAAGAATTAGACCTATTACTTGACCAAATACTTACTTCTAATAATGTTGAAACAAAAGAAGAACCTGTTGAATCTATTGAGGAAAATGAAATAAAAGAAGATGTTGCTACAGCCCTTTCTCCAAGTGAAAAAGATGCTGAAATAGAAATATCTCGCACAATAGATAAATCAGATGAATCAAAAGAATTGACACTATTCTAAAATAGTATTAGGGAAAAGAATCGTTATTTGACATAAAAAAGATTGCATTGATATAGCTGCATTGAGTTTTGAGATAACAGTTCGCAAACTTAACAGTTAATACACAGCAAAGGGTTTCACTCAGGTAGGAGGAAAGCGGGCTGCAACCTTTTTGGTTTCCTTTGGAACAGCAGATACTTGATAACTACAGGTACCCAAATCATGAATATAGGGGTTTTGCCGATACTCCTCTGTCTCATGCTGCGATGCAGCTTTCTTTTTTAACATCTACATTTGTTGTATCCACAACAAATATAAAAAACTTTATGGAAATAGTATGGTATATAATTATCGCTGTTGCATCTTGTGGTATAGGAGTATTTGTTGCAACCACTAAAATGCGTAAAACTCTCTTGAAGAAAAGTGAAGACATTGTCAAGGAAGCTGAGAGTAAATCCGAAATCATTAAGAAAGAAAAGATGTTGCAGGCAAAAGAGAAGTTTCTTCAACTAAAGTCTGAACATGAAAAAGAATGCCAAGAGAGAAACAACCGTGTTCAACAGAACGAAAACAAATTGCGTCAAAAAGAACAAGCTTTCAATAAGGAAGTAGAAGAACTGAAACGCAAAAGTGTTGAATTCAACACTGCAAAAGAAGCTCTGAAAAAACAAGCAGAACGTCTTACTATCAGACAACAAGAAGTAGAGAAAACCTATCAAGAAAGCGTTCATAAATTAGAACAATTGGCTGGTCTTAGTGCTGGGGAAGCTAAAGCTCAACTAATGGAAACTCTTACGGAAGAGGCTAAAAGTGAAGCTATGGCAAAAATAATGGAGATAGAAGAAGAAGCCAAAATGACAGCCAATCAACAAGCAAAGAAAATTGTTGTTGAATCAATACAAAGAACTGCTGCTGAAGTTGCAATAGAAAACACCGTTTCAGTATTCAATCTTGAAAATGAAGAAGTAAAAGGTAGAATAATTGGTAGAGAAGGAAGAAACATACGCACATTAGAGAACCTTACAGGAGTAGAAATCATCATTGATGATTCTCCTGATGCTATACTTCTTTCTTGCTTTGACCCTATCAGAAGAGAAATTGCAAGACTTTCTTTGCATAAACTTGTTACAGACGGAAGAATACACCCTGCTCGTATAGAAGAAGTAGTTGCAAAGACTAAACGTCAAATAGAGCAAGACCTTATAGAAACAGGTAAGAAAACATGTATTGACCTTGGAATTGTTAATCTTCACCATGATTTAGTAAGAATGATTGGTAAAATGAAGTTCCGTTCTTCTTATGGTCAAAATCTTTTACAACACTCAAGAGAAGTTGCTAACCTGTGTGCAACAATGGCTGCTGAATTAGGACTTAATCCAAAGATAGCAAAACGTGCAGGACTTTTACACGATATAGGCAAAGTTCCCGATGATTCTCCTGAACTTCCTCACGCTATTCATGGTATGCAATTAGCAGAAAAATATAAAGAAAAACCAGAAATATGCAATGCCATCGGTGCTCACCACGATGAAATGGAAATGACTAATCTTTATGCTCCTATTGTTCAAGTATGCGATGCTATTTCTGGAGCAAGACCAGGAGCAAGAAGAGAAGTTGTTGAAGCATATATCAACCGTTTGAATAAATTAGAAGAAATGGCTATGTCATACGACGGTGTAGTGAAAACATACGCTATTCAAGCAGGTAGAGAATTAAGAGTTATTGTCGCTGCTGATAAAATAACAGACCAAGAAGCAACTCAACTTTCTTTTGATTTATCAAAGAGAATTCAAACAGAAATGGTATTCCCTGGCATGATAAAAGTAACTGTTATTAGGGAGACACGAGCTGTTAATTACGCAAAATAAAAACACATTATAGATAAGGATAGTATCCTTTTACTATTCTTATCGCTTTTTATAAGACAAAATAGAAAAGTAAAATGAAATCAAATTTAAAAAAAATCGTACTGTTTTTAATAAGTGTTGTTGTTGCAAGTAGCATTATGGCAATACCAGCACATAAAGGACTTAAAACACAAAGACAAAGTACAGGAAAAACAATATCTTTTTATCTTGTTGGTGATGAGTTTATGCACTGTGCAAGAACAACAGACAGATATACTTTGCTCTCTATAGAAAATGGAGATATGGTTTATGCTGTTTTAGACAATGAAGGTAATATGGTTGCATCCGATGTTGTTGCTTCAAATCCTAATGAAAGAGATAAACAAGAAATAGATTTTCTTTCTTCTATAAACAAAAATCTTTTCTTTTCACAACAGCAAATACAGGAATTTCAATCAAAAAGAAATTTCAGAAACAATGAATTAAAAGCAAGAAGAGAATCAAATAATGGAGATTTTGTAAGAAATCCTAACCTTTTGGTTGTGTTAGTAAATTTCACAAATGCAACTATGCAGACTTCTAATATTAATCAATTTACTCATCAAATAAAGGATAGTAACTATAATTCAGGTAACTTCACCGGTTCTGTTAGAGATTATTTCTTTGACAATTCGTTTGAACAAATGGACCCTAACTTTCATGTTATAGGACCTTATACTCTTAACCATCCATATTCTTTTTATGGTTCAAATGAGGATAATTGTTCACAAATGGTTGTAGATGCTCTCAATATAGCAGATACAGCAGACGATATAGATCTATCCATATTTGATAATGACGGAGACGGTCAAGTGGATTTGGTACATGTTATTTATGCAGGACAAGGAGAACACTATACAGGACAAACATCTCAAATTTGGGCTCACATGTGGTATGTAGAAAACTCTCCTACGTACGATGGGGTCCAACTTCACAGATATTCTTGTTCCTCTGAATTAGGACAATATAATACTTGTGATGGCATAGGTGCTGTTTGTCATGAAATGGGACATGTTTTTGGATTGCCAGACTTCTATGATTCAGACTATGACGAAAGTGGTGGCACAGCAGCAACAACAGGTGAGTTTGATGTTATGGCAGAAGGATCTTACAATAATAATTGTCTTACTCCTCCTTACTATTCTATGGTTGAAAGAAATATGATTGGTTGGGCTGTTGCTGATACTATAACAGCTAATGCTACTTATACGCTTGAACCAATAATAGAAAGCAATAATGCTCTTCATTTAGATTTAGATGAAGATGAATACCTTACTTTTGAATATAGGAAGAAAGTAAAATGGGATGAATATATACCTGCAGAAGGAATGATTGTCTTTCATGCAGTAAGTTCCAAATTTGAGAATTGGGAAGAAACAAATGATATAAATGTTAATCCTAACGATAGAGGTTTTTATATTGAACCAGCAGCAGGAGGTTCAACCAACAACTCTACTTCTGCTGTTGCATATCCAGGAAGTTCAAATGTAACAAGTAAGAGCGGTTCTTCTCTTAGAGACGGTACTAATGTTCCTTACATAATAAATGACATACATTATGACGAAAACAACAATATAGTCTTCACTTACATAAACACCCGTAAGGTTATCTTCACTCTTTCTGCACAAAACATTACTACTAACTCTGCTGAAATAACAGGAACTTTTTCAAGCGATTATACTATGACAGACCGCACTCTTCAATGGAGAACATATGGAGACAGTATTTGGGCAAACGTTGCTTTGAACGATGACAGTTTTTCAATAGATTTAAACAACCTTACTCCATCTACAAAATATGAATACAGATTGTTGGCAACTGCTGAAGATACAGTATATAATTCTGATACAAAGTATTTCTTTACTCTTTGTGATGGTAGTACTGTAAGTACTCTTCCTTATATAGATGGTTTTGAAGGAGGAATAGATTGTTGGACTGTTGAAAGTATCAGTGGTAATGCAGGCTTTGAAACAGTAACATCTTTGAATGTCTATTATGACAACATATTACCTATTGAAGGAGAAAAAATGCTTGTTTTCTCTTCTCAAGGTAGTGGTTATCAAGAAACATCTGCTCGTATCATCTCACCTACATTTGATTTAACTAACTATAATAATGTAAAACTCTCATACGCTTATAATATATACTCTTTTAACCAAAGACCTCTTACTGTTTATTATAGATTATCTCCTGAAAGTTCGTGGGTAGAGCTTACTCATTACACATCTTCTCTCTATAATAGTAATTTAGGTACATGGAAACGTGATAGTATTCTTGTTCCTGAGGTTTCAGACCAAATGCAATTTGCTTTTGTAGAAAGAGACTCTTACTTCTATGGAGTAGTTTTAGATGATTTCAAAATAAAAGGCGACGCTATTAATAGTAGTATTGTTTCTCTAAATGCAGATGATATAAGTCTTTCCTTATATCCTAATCCTACAACATCAAATACGACCCTAAAGCTAAAAGGTCTAAATGAACAAGCAGAAATAACTGTTATAGACCAAGCAGGTAGAGTTCTTTCAACAACCTCTCTTCCAAAAGGAGCTAACAACTATACTCTTTACACTTCTGATCTTAGTAGTGGAGTATATTACATAAGAATTCAGACAGCAAAAACTGTAAAGACAGAGAAATTAATCAAGAAATAGGATTTTTGATTAATCCCTTTTCATAATTAAAGAACATATTCAAAAAAATACCAAAGTGAAATGAAAAAGACTAATACACGGATACTGATTGTCATCCTTATAATTTTCAGCGTAATCACGCTCTCAAGTTGTAATAAAAACAAAGACAACTTAACTAACGAAGAAATACGAATCGGCATAGCATGGCGTGCTGACACTGATTCTGAGTTTTATACCAATGTCGTTCGTGCAATAAAAGAGGCAGGAGGAACACCTGTCTTGCTTGCACAGGTATATCCTAATAACTACACTTTAAAAAACAATAGTCTTGCAGAAAACTATACTGATAAACAAGGAATATTGAAATTGGAATATGCTAATGAAGTAAAAAATCTTGCAAGCAATAAATCCAATGCTGCAGACGTAGTAAGTAAAGTTTATGCTGTTGTATTCACAGGTGGAGAAGATATTTCTCCAACCTTACTTCGCAGTCCTGAACCCTGGCATGGAATAGAAGAAGAAAAAGATTACAATGCTACACGTGATGTCTCTGATTATTTAACTCTTGCATATTGTCTTGAGAAAGATATACCTATGATGGGTATGTGTCGTGGCATGCAGATGCTTTCAGTAGTTTCTGGTGCTACTATCATACAAGATATACCTACTTTCTTTTCTGAAAAGGCAGTAAAGTACGATTATACACACCGCAATCAAACTCAACCCGGACAATATCGTGACTACGCTCCGCACAAAGTAAATCTAACTAAAAAGAAGTCTTTACTCTACTCTATTGTTTCTGCTGATAGTATTGAAGGAGCTCCCTCTTGGCATCACCAATGTGTTGGCAGTGTAGAGAACACACCTCTCATAGTCTCAGGACAAACTAACACAAATGGAATAAACATCATTGAAGCAGTGGAACGTCCTGACAAAACTTTCTGTATAGGATTACAGTTTCACCCAGAAGCTGCTATGGTAAAGTACCTTGATAAAAAAGACAATGCTTCTAAGTTTATGAACTACAATCAAGCACTACTATTCTTTAAAGAACTTGTACGTCAAGCAAAACTAAAGAAAAACAATAGATAGACTAAAAGAGTAATTTTATTATTTTGCCTTTAAGTAGATAAATTTGTCTTTATACTGATTTATTATTCATCGCTGAGCTTCTACTTTCTATTTTAGTTTTTGGGTACTTAATGGTCACAAAGAAACAAAAACAGACAGCGGTCATAAAGAAACAACTGCTGTCTGTTTTTCAACAAGAATATTGCCCTTTTACTTTCTATCCAATATTCTTTGTCCTATAAATCGTAATATTCTATCTGGATTATCCTTTTTGATTATAATCTTCACAAAGCATATTCATTGCTTTGAATAGTTTGTGAATATAGATAAACGGTCCTACAATAATCAGAGAACCAAAGAAACTCCAGCCCCAGAATGTTCCTTCACTGAAAGAATAAGGCAAATTTCTAAGAGACAACTCTCGTCCTATTCTTCCGGAAATATTATTCCACCAAATCAAAGGAACTATTCCTAAAGTAAGCCAAGAAAAGATAAAGAAAATCAAGCAATAGTGCATCGTGCTTTTGCCATCATGTTTTGAAGCTATCTTGTTTATCTCTGTTGAAATCTTGGAATAAACAACAATAGGATAGATTCCTAAAGTGATAGGAGTGAATACTATATACTTCCATAAAGCTCTGTTTGTAGGTAACTTTATTACAGGTGCAGTGTTTTGTACATTTTCTTCCATACTTTTTTTGTTTATTATCCACAATTTAAGTTTCCATTATTCAAAAAACAAAGATAGCCGGGTTTGTTCAAAATAACAAAAACACAAATCGCAGTCAGGCTCTATTAAATATTTTTCAAGCGTTAGAATAGGCAGAACCTATTAACCTACAACCAACACTTGCAAAAGTAATAAAAATTTTTTAATAACCTACAAAAAGGAGAAAAAATCTTCCATTATTGTTTTTATTTAAAAAAACGGCATCTCTCCAAAAAGAAAATGCCGTTTTTAAAACAATGTTTTAGAAATCGTATTCTAACCACAGTAAAAATATTTTTTAACTGTCTCTTTTAATAATTCAGGATTGTTTTTACACTCTTCTCTTAGATTTCCATCTTTATAGGAATTCAACTCTTCTATTACTCCATCTATAAGAGTCTGTGAGAAGACCCCATATTTTTCATATTCTTCCCTCTGTTGCTGCAACAAGTCTGCACTTTCAACACAACAAGTAGGCAATTCTTTTAAAGAAGCTCTCTTTCCCGCATTCTCTTTGTCGTGAATATTGCTTGTTATGTAAGTTTTTTCAGCTACTTGCTTCCATTCTTTCATTTCAAAACCCTTTCTTGCAGCCACAACCAAACCTGCTAATAAAAGATATACGTTTGCAGAACCATCAGGACAACGAAATTCAACCGTTTGTTTATTCATCATCTTTGGTAAAGGCTCTTTGCTCTGAGGGTTTGCAAGATTACACATATTGTTTTTTGTAGTCCAACCAAGAGGAACTCTAACCATTGCAGAACGATTTCTATCTCCCCAACATATTGTTGTAGGAGCTTCTTGATGAGGAACTAAACGGAAATAAGAAGTAGGGTTTGCATTGGCAAAGGCTGTTAAAGAAGGAGCAAGAGTAACTATGCCTGCGATAACTTTTTTTGCAACATCGGAAAGTTCTCCATTACTTACATACATATTTTCTCCATTTTTCTTAACTCTTGTATGTATATGCATTCCACTTCCTGCTTCTCCTGTGATTATCTTTGGAGCAAAAGTAAGATCAAGATCATACATCTGAGCAAGGGTTCTTAAAACCCATTTCCCTATCATTAATTGATCGGCAGCATCTTGTACATCAACAGGAAGAAACTCTATTTCGTTTTGTTCATAGTTTTTACCATCCATAACAAAATTTCCGACCTCACTATGTCCGTATTTGATTATGCATCCGCATTGTGCCATATAATACATAGCTTGAGAACGGAAAGTTTCGTACTTTGAGAATGGCGAACTCTCATGATAACCTCTTTGCGGCTCACATTCATATTTTTCTTCTTTGCTACCGACAACATAATATTCCAATTCTCCCATAGCCTCAAACTCCATTCCACCTGTAACTTCAGTAAATTTCTCAGATGCTTTCTTCAAAATATATTCGGGTGAAGATTCTAACAAGTTTCCTTCCTTATCAAAATAATAACAAAGGAAACAGATAGTAGGAATCTCATTAAAAGGGTCTAAAAACGCCGTAGAGAACCTTGGTAACACATAAAGATCAGAAGAACTTGCTTTCATAAAAGCAAATAAAGAAGACCCATCAACTCTTTCTCCCATAGATAGAATCTGTTCAAGATATTCTAAATTGGTTATAACAAAGTTCAACGTCTTCAAACGTCCATCTCCTGCTGTATAACGGAAATTAACCATCTTTATATCGTTGTCGCAGATATACTTTATTATATCCGCTTTTGTAAATTCCTTAGGGCTTTTCTGCAAATATGCCACTATAGGATTTTGATTTAATTCTATTTTCGCATTCATTTTAAATTCTTTTTAAAAGTGTTGTACATAAACGAAAAAGAAGACTTTTTATTTTTCTTCTTTCAAATAATATAACGTATTATGCTTATTTACAAAAAAGGTCTGCTTTGCAAGGCTGATAACTTCTTCTTTTTTAATGGAAGAATATATATCCCTATCCTTATTTATATTATCCAACATATCTAAGTGTTCATAATATGCCAAATTCATTGCCTTGTCTAATATTTTGATATTATTAAATTCTGTATTGACAAGGTTTTTGTTTTTGACCTTTTGAAACTCCTTGTCTGTTATCTCCTCATCAAAAATATTTTTCAAACTTTGCCAAATTAATTCTTCTCCCCTTTTAACAGGAGTTTTGTCTGCATATTTTCCCAAGACTATAAACAATCCCTTATCGTCATCAGCACTGACAACGGCGTCAATAGCGGTAAAAACTTTCTTTTCTTGCACGAGGTCGTTATACATTCTACTGCTTGTTCCATTAGAAAGTAAGTCACTAAGTAAGTCAAAACAATAAAACTCTTTTTCTCTTCTGCTACTCATAGGAAAAGTTATCATTATCATATTTGAAGGCACATTCCTATAAACAGTTTTTTCTCTATTTTCTTTTTGTTCGGGTTCTTGTTGGTAACGAATTGTTTTTTGATTAGTTGAAGGGAAGTTAAATATACCTTTAACCAAAGTGAAAACGTTTTCACTCTCTACATTACCAGAAATACTTAGTATTGCATTATTAGGCTGGTAATATTCATTATAAAAATCTTTTACAATAGAAAGAGTAGCCGATTCTATATGAGAAATGTCCTTGCCTATAGTTTGCCACTTATAAGGATGCACCATGAAGGATAATTCTCTCATTTCTTTATACAAGTCTCCATAAGGCTGATTCAAGTATCTTTGCTTAAACTCTTCTGTAACTACTCTCTTTTGTACACTTAAATGTTCTTCATCTATGATAAGATTCTGCATTCTATCTGCTTCTATTTTCAAGATTGTTTCCAAGTAAATATAAGGAATGCTTACATAAAAATTTGTTATATCATTATTAGTAAAAGCATTGCTTTCTCCTCCCATAGAGTTTATTAGCATATCAAAGTTTTTATAATTCTCACTCCCTGAAAACATCAAATGCTCCATCAAATGTGCAAAACCTGTATGTTCTTCTTCTTCATTCTTTGCCCCAACTTTATATAACATATTCACGGCTACAAGTTCAGTAGTCTTATCTTCATTTACTACAAGCCTTAATCCATTATCAAGTGTATAATCTTTGTATTTTATCATTTCCTTCTACATTTTTTGATTTGCAAAAATAACATTTCTTTTTTAGTTTAATTCAAAAATAGTTGTAATTTTGCAACCTTATTTTTAGCACATTAAAATAAAAGAATCATGTTATTTGAGAATATAATTGTAGGTCCTATTCATTCAAGACGTCTAGGGACTTCCTTGGGCGTAAATGTTTTACCAACACAAAAGAAATATTGCTCTTTTAATTGTGTTTATTGTGAGTGTGGCTGGAACGAAATAGACACACGTACTCATATTGGGTTTAACGATAAAGAAAAAATAAAAGAGTCTTTGCTCTATTGGTGTGAAAACCATAGCCAGCAGGAAAGAAAAAAAGTTGATAGCATCACTTTTTCTGGTAATGGAGAGCCTACTCTTCATCCTGATATTTTGGCTATAGTACAAGATGTTATAGAACTTAGAGATAAATATTTACCTCAAGCTAAAGTAACCATCTTAACTAATTCTACTAATTTATATAGAGAAGATGTTAGAAAGGCGTTGCACCTTATAGATAACCCTATTCTTAAATTAGATGCAGGAACAGAAGAAACTTACAAAAGAATTAATAAACCTGTATCTGCAAAATTCTCTGATATTGTAGGCTATTTGAAAGAATTTGGGAACAAAGCTATCATTCAAACAATTCTTTTGAGAAGTAAAAATAAAGCAGAGGAAATAAATAATACTACTCCGCAAGAATTCAACGCTTGGCTAAGTATTGTAAAGGAAATAAAGCCTCGCCTCGTTATGCTATATGTTATAGACAGAGCAACACCTGACCCTGACCTCATACGCTTAGATAAGCAAGAAATGGAACAATTTGCCGATAAAGTGAGAGCGTTAGGAATAGAAACAGAATGTTATTAGTATTAGACAAAAACTTTTATTCATTAGAAACTTGTTTCATTATTGAAAAAATATGTACCTTTGCAAATTTTTAAAGAATTATATAAAAACTCGTAAAAAAGTATAGACAAGAAATGAGGAAAGGTGTTAGTTTATTTATACTTAGTGTGATTGCGACATTTTTTGCATATTCACAACAAAAAGACGACTTTAAATTTATCGGATACATACAAAGTCAGGTAGAATTTGCGGGAATAGATGGTACAACTTTCACAGGATCCGCTTACAATCCAGACAGAGATGGAAAAGATTTCTATACTCGTGCTGGAGTAAGAAGAGGTCTTTTGCACTTTGAATTTACTAAAGGAAAAGGCAAAGGAGTTTTTGAAGCAAATATAAGAGAAGCAGGATTTCTTCCTCTTTTAGCTTATTGGGATGTTACTCCCTATGATTGGCTTTCTTTCCGTGGAGGTTTAATGAGTGTTGGTTATGGACACGAAATAGAATACTCCTCTTCAAATATGGAAACAATGGAACGTTCTCTTATGGCAAGAAAACTATTCCCTCAAGAACATGACTTTGGATTTACGGCTACTTTGAAAGCTCCTTTTAAGGATAAGCGTCATTCTTTGAAACTTTCTCTTTCTGCTATGTCTGGTAATGCCATAAACAAAGTAGTAGACCCTGCTCCTAACTTTTTATCTCACCTGAAATATGATTATAAAGAAGGAAATACCTCTTGGGGTGTGGGATTGTCATACTATGAAGGAAGAACCAATAATGCTGATTCTATTTGGCATGTAGTAAAAAATAACGCTTGGACAACTCAAACAGTAAAAACAAATCAAAGAAATGCAAGAAGATACATTGGAGCAGAATTCCAATACAATACAAAAACATCTTGGGGAAGAACCTCTTTGAGAGGAGAGTGTTCCTTTGGCAAACAGCCAACAAGGCTAAACAATTTTGCTTCTCAACAAGACAACTCTTATAATATTGCCAATCCTTTTTCTTATGATAGAAAATTCTTTGGTGCTTTTTTAGTATATACTCAACAAATCGCTCGCACTCCTCTTAGCGTTGTATTAAAATATCAATACTTAAATCAAAATACAGAAATTTCAAACGACAAGGTTCAAAACGCTGCTGACCTTACCTATAATAATATAGGTATTGGCTTTATGTACCAATTCAATGAGCAAATACGTCTGCATTGTTTGTATGATATTTACAAGAACAAAGCCAATGACTACATAAAGGATTTAAATGATAATATCCTTATGGTTCGCTTACAATACAAATTCGTATATTAAACAAACAACAAAATAATTAATATTAAAAGATAAAATAGTATGTATAAAAATTATCCCGGCTTCCATTTAGTTGAAGCTATATATAAATTAGGGCAGGAAAAGAAGTTTCATATTTCTCGCCGACTAAAAAGAATTATAGAAGCTGCAATAATAATAGCAGTTACTCTATTCTTGTGGAATGCTCCTGCAAGTATGTATGGAATAGAAGGACTTACCATTATCCAACAAAGGATTATAGCTATCTTTGCTTTTGCTACTCTTATGTGGATATTTGAACTTGTTCCTGCATGGAGTACTTCTGTTGCAATTATGGGACTTTTGCTTTTATTCACTTCTGATAGTGGAGTAAAGTTTATGGTAGATGAAGAAACTGTTGGACAAGTTCTTTCTTATAAAAGCATAATGGGAGCTTTTGCTGATCCTGTTGTGATGTTGTTCATTGGAGGTTTCGTTCTTGCTATTGCCGCCACAAAAACAGGATTAGATTCTCAAATGGCTAAAGTGCTTTTAAAACCTTTTGGTAAAAAGTCAGAAAACGTTCTTTTGGGATTTATTCTTATCACAGGACTATTCTCAATGTTCGTTTCTAACACAGCAACAGCAGCTATGATGCTTACATTCCTTACTCCTGTATTTAAACAACTTCCTCCAGAGGGTAAAGGTAGAGTATCAATGGCTTTATCTATCCCTATTGCTGCTAACATTGGAGGTATGGCAACACCTATTGGTACTCCTCCAAATGCAATCGCATTAAAATATCTTAACGATCCCGATGGATTAAATATGAACCTTGGCTTTGGAGAATGGGTTGCATTTATGTTACCTTTGACTATTGTCCTTCTATTTATTGGCTGGATAGTTCTAAGAAAACTTTATCCATTCACACAAAAAACAGTTGAGCTACACATTGAAAGTACTATGAAAAAAACCAGAAAAACATACGTTGTTATTGTTACTTTCATAATCACTGTTTTATTATGGATGTTTGATGCTTTCACTGGAATAAATTCTTACACAGTTGCATTAATACCATTTATTGTATTTACCATCACAGGAGTTATAGACCGAAGAGACTTAGAGGAAATCAACTGGAGTGTTATCTGGATGGTAGCAGGAGGTTTTGCTCTTGGTTATGCTCTTAATGGTTCTGGCCTTGCAAGCAATGCCGTTGCAAGTATTCCTTTTGGTAACTTCTCTCCTGTATTAATACTTTTGATTTCAGGTTTAGTATGTTACGCTTTATCTAACTTTATTTCCAATTCAGCAACAGCTGCACTATTGATGCCTATCCTTGCTGTTGTTTGTACTGGTATGGGAGATAAATTAGGAGCAATAGGTGGTACTCCTACTGTTCTAATAGGCATCGCTATTTCTGCTTCTGCAGCAATGATACTTCCTATTTCTACTCCTCCTAATGCCTTAGCATTCTCTACTAATCTTGTTAAACAAAAAGATATGGTAAAAGCTGGAATAATAATGGGAGTTGTAACTTTAACTTTAGGTTATGGACTACTATTATTCTTAGGTAAAGTTCACATAATATAATCTTCAAACCACTGTAATACAATAAAAAGATAAAAAACACCAACATAACACAATAAAAAAACAAAAACAGAGTTATAGAGGTGATATTTTAAATTAAGATAATTATAAATTAATAAAATTTTTGTTAAACAAGATGGCAGAATTTAGAAAAGAAAGCGACCTTATAGGTGAACTAAATGTTCCGGTAGATGCTTTATATGGAGTACAATCTCTTAGAGGTTTTAATAATTTTAAAATTTCAGGTGTTCCAATGAACGCTTATCCTAATTTTATTAAAGGTTTTGCTATTACCAAACATGGTGCAACTATTGCTAATCACGCTCAAGGAAAACTTACAGACGAGCAATTCAAAGCAATGGTTCAAGCATGCGAAGAAATGAAAGAAGGAAAACTTGATCAATATTTCCTAAGTGATATGATTCAAGGAGGAGCTGGTACAACAGTCAATATGAATGCTAACGAAGTTATTGCTAACCGTGCATTACAAATAATGGGACATAAACCAGGTGAATATAGATATTGTTCTCCTAATGATCATTCTAATGCTTCTCAATCAACTAACGATGCTTACCCAACAGGATTCCATTTTGGACTTTATCTTGAGAGTGAAAAACTTATAAAAGCTATAAACGATTGTGCTGAATCTTTGGAAAAGAAAGCCGATGAATTCAAAAACATCGTTAAGATGGGTAGAACACAATTACAAGATGGTGTTCCTATGACTTTAGGTCAAAGCTTTGGAGCTTTTGCAACTATGCTTAGAAAAGCAGCAAAAGATGTAGAAAAAGTTAGAGAAAATCTTTTGGAAGTTAATATGGGTGCTACTGCAATAGGTACTGGTATCTGTGCAGAACCTGGATACTCTGAACTATGTATTAAAGCTCTTAGAGATATAACTGGTTGGAATATTACTTTAGCAGAAAACCTAATAGAAGCTACTCCTGATACTTCTGTTTTAGTTGGTTTATCCAGTGAATTAAAACGTACTGCTCTTAGAGCAATAAAAATTTGCAATGACTTACGTCTTATGGGTAGTGGTCCAAGATGTGGTTTAGCAGAAATTCATTTACCAGAAATGCAACCAGGTTCATCTATTATGCCAGGTAAAGTAAATCCTGTTATTCCTGAGGTTATGAACCAACTTTGCTACAAAGTAATAGGCAATGATACTACTGTTATGCTTGCAAGTGAAAATGCACAGTTAGAACTTAACGTTATGGAACCTGTTGCTGTTTATAGTTTGTTTGAAAGCATTAACTTATTAACTAATGGTTTCAATACATTACGTACTCTTTGCATTGACGGAATAGAAGCTGACGAAGAAAACTGCAAGAACTTCATCGCAAAGGCAATTGGTACTGTTACTGCTTTGAATCCTTACATTGGTTACAAGAATAGTACAAGAATAGCTAAGATAGCAAAGAAAACAGGTAAAGGTGTTTATGAGATAGCATTGGAAAATGGCGTTCTTACAAAAGAGCAACTTGACACTATCTTTGCCCCTGAAAACATGATTAAGCCTGTTAATCTTCCTATAAAAGCAGACCAAGATAAAATAATGGAAACTTTGGAAGGAATACTTGCAAAATTATAATTTATTGATCTTTTCATTGAAATGAAGGGCAGATATAATACATGTCTGCCTTTTGTTTTAGATAAATATTTTAAAGATGTTATCCATTCTTGTCCCTGTATATAATTATAGTATCATCAATCTTGCTATATCTCTGATTTCTCTGTTTTCTAATAATGATATAGAATATGAAATCATTTTTGCTGACGATTGCTCTAACAACAAACAAATCGTAGAAGAAAATTCTTCTATAATCAATATGCCTAACACGTCATATATAATTCTTGACAACAACTTAGGTCGTGCAAAGATACGCAACTTTCTTGCAGATAAAGCAAAAGGAGAATGGTTATTATTCTTAGATTGTGATTGTCTGCCTTTATCTTCTGATTTTATTATTAACTATCTTGCAAAAGTTAATAATACAGATGTTCTTTGCGGTGGAACAAAGTACAGTAACAAAACTCAACTTTCTAAAGATTACTTACTTCATTGGAAAAACGGGAAAAAACGAGAAGAAGGTAAGAAACATTTCACTACAAATAATTTCTTAATCAAAAAACAAGTTTTCAATAAGATAAGATTTGATGAAGAAATAAAAGGTTATGGTCACGAAGACACACTTTTTGCATGTGAGATAAAGAAAAACAACTACAAAATAGCTTCCATAGATAATCCGGTAGAACATTTGGGACTAAAAAAAACGGACAAGTTCATTGAGGATACAATAAACGCAAGTCGCAACCTTGCAATATTATATAAAAAATCACAATATAAAGAATCTTTTAAAGACATCTCTTTAGTAAGAGCCTATGAAAAATTAGAATCTTTACACCTCATTAATATATATTGCAAGATAGTACCTCTGCTCAACAATATTTTCATCAGACAATTGCACTCAAAACACCCTTATCTAAAATTCTTAGACATAATAAAACTATATAATTTCTGCAATCATATAAATAAGACTATCTAAATAGCAAGAGAACCAAACTAAACAACAAAGCAAGCACACTTGTTATACTTGTGATAAGTACTGCAGGACGCACAAAATGCTTTGAAGAAAGAAAGACATTTTCTTTTCCAGCTTCTTCTATTACTATAAGATTAGCCATTGCTCCAACTATGGTAAGATTTCCAGCAAGTGTAGATGCAGATGCAAGAGTTAGCCATAGTATTTCGCTATGTGCTACATTCATTAAAGGAAGCATAAAAACGGTGTATGGGACATTGCTTAGAAGTTGAGAGAGGAGTACGGATAAAGCAAATAAAATAAAAACAGAAAGAACGTTCTCTTGTAGGGAAATATTAAAGATAAAATCCAATACTCCGCTCTGCTTTATTCCCGCAACCAAGATGAATAAACTTACAAAAAATATCAATAGCGAAAAATCGACTTCCTGCAAGACTTCTTTAGACTTATGTTTAGAAAGTAAAAGAATAATTGAAGCTCCTGCTATTGCAATGACAGGTATGGATATCCCAAGTATCTTCCCAAAGAAAAAGCCTAACACCACCAAACCAAAAACAATCAACGACAACCTCATCCTCTTTAAATCCTGTCTTGGTTTTTCTTGCTGTGAAATGTTAATGCTTGCTTTATTAGAAAATATATCTCTGTTTGTTTTCTTTATCACAAAAATAATTACAAGCATAGACAACAAGGCAATAGGCAACATACAAATCATAAACTTTGCATAACTGATATGTGATGCAATACCTATAATCATATTTTGGGGATTACCCGTTATCGTCATCAAAGAACCTGCATTTGCAGAAAAAATCTCTCCAAGAAGAAAAGGTATCGGGTTCAACTTAGATTGTCTGCATATATTAATAATAACAGGAGTAAAAAGCAAAACCACAGCATCATTAACCAAAAAAGCAGATGCAAAACCTGTGATAAATACTATCACACTCAATAATGCAGAAGGGTTTTTTGCATGAGAAGTCGTCGTATAAGAAATAAATTCAAAAAAACCATCAAACTTCAACACAGAAATAATTATCATCATTCCCAAAAGTAAGACAATAGTGTTGAAATCTATACTTTGTATTGCAAAATCAAAGTCTATAACTCCACATACTATCATTAGCACTGCCCCAACAAAAGCAAATGCTTTTCTGTCTAAATTTATAAAAGGAAGCTTATTGAAAATTATCCCCAAATAAGTTACTATGAATATCAATAAGGCTATGATTTGGTTGCCTGTCATATTTGAAAGATAGGTAATTATTGTTTTTTTAAACATCGGACACTCCTGCCAAAAGCTCTAAAACCATAAACGGTTACATTCGTCGTTATCTCTGCCTTGTTGAAATCCATACAAGAAGAAAGACCTTTTGACTTAGCATCTCCTCCCCAATAGTATCCTCTCATTCCCTGATATTGTATATCTCCTGAGTAAGCATTTCTTAAACCAGCACAAGGTAGTTTTATATCCCCATCAGCAATACTTAAATAATATGCACCTGTCCCTGTTGGCTTTATCTCTGCTCCCAAGGACAAAACAGCTCTCCATTCTTTTTCTGTAGGCAGACGATAACCACAAGGACAAGGATTATTTGTCTGTTCATCATTCCATAAATCATCTTTTGGAGAAGAAATCCAATCATTTGCATGGGAGTAGTCAATTATAAACTTTTTTGTTGTAGTTATAAAGTTAGGAGATAATTTCATAATAGTATCCGACAACCGTTTTTCATGTCCATCTGTTGCCCTACCCCATTGATATAAATCACCCCAAGAATCCGAAGAAGTTACGTCTTCACTTAAAGCCCCTAGATTTCTATCCAAAAAAATAAGTATTCCTTCCGAAGTCTGAATGGGTGGTAGTTCATAATAAACAAAAGAACCATTTTCTGTTACAATAGGTTTAGCAAAACCATTATCATAACCCTGAGAATAAGCATTAACTACTATAAATAAAAGTGAAATATAAAAAAATAAAATACCTTTCATTATCAATTATTATAATTCTTTAACAAATTGCAAAATTACTAAAAAACGTAAATCCTGCATAAGAAAAACTTAAATTATTAAAACACTTAAACAAATGAAAAACGATTAATTACTAATCAAGTCTCTCAAAAAACTCTCTTTCAAAATTGTCATCAAAATAAAAAAAGACAATTTTTCTTGCTCCTTAAAAAAATATTTTGTAACTTTGTGCTTTGTGTAAGGAATATTGTTTTTGAATATATTTCGTACTACAAACAGAACAAAGTTAAATCAAGTTATAACCTAAAATTTAATTAAAATGAAAAAGTTATTTATGTTTATGCTAATGGCGATGATACTGTCCATTAGTGGATGGTCGCAAGAGACAGTGACTATCGGAACGGGAACACTGACACAAGATTATACTCCTTTCGCAGGTTGGTATAACTATGCATCTGTTCAGTCTATTTACACATCAGATGATATTGGTATGGAAGGAAGTATAACTTCCGTTTCTTACTATGCTACATCACAAAAAAGTAAATCAGTCAAAATCTATATGGGAGAAAGGGAGAGTTCCATATTCAGTGGTACTTCAGATTGGACTCCTATAAATAACATGACTTTGGTGTATGATGGCACAGTAAATTTTACTGCTAATGCTTGGACTACCATAGAATTAGACGTTCCATATACCTATACAGGCTCAAATTTAGTCATAGGTGTTTTGAGTGGGAACACTGATAGTTATGCCCATTTCTATACTTATGCTTCTTCTGTAACAGGTAGTAGAACTATCTATCGTTATAACGACAATAATGCCTACACAGATTTCTCTGGTTCGGGATCTTCTTACCAATATATACCTAACATTCAGTTAAGTATTAGTCCTTCTGGAGCAGATTTCTGTTATGCTCCTGCTACAATTTCTGTTGGAACAATAACATCTGAAAGTGCTACTGTATCTTGGACAATGAATGAAAACAACCCAGACGCTTCTGTTAATCTACAATATGCTCTTGCTTCTGCAGATTGGGATGACGAAGAAGCAGTAACTACCATTTCAGGTCTTTCTGGTGAAGAATATACTCTTACTGATTTGGCTGCAAGCACTGCTTACAAAGTAAGAATACAGGCAGATTGTGGTTCAAGTCTTTCTTCTTGGAAAAGTGCTTCTTTCCGCACTGCTTGTGATATTATTTCAGATCTTCCAACTACTGATAATGTATGGTTTGAAGACTTTGAATCTTATACAGGAGGAGGAGAACAACCTTTCAACTGCTGGGCTACTCCTGTAGTAAATAATGGACCTTTTGTTTATTGCGGACACTCTCCTTCTTGCCATTCAGGATACAACTCTGCTGAGTTCAAAGGCTCTACTAATGTTGTTGTTCTTCCTGAATTTGCAGAGGATATACATAATCTTAGACTTACTTTCTGGACAACTGCAACAACCACCAGCAATGGTTATGTAAGAGTAGGTGTTATGACAGATGTTGCTGATACCAATACTTTTGAACTTGTAGGTGTTTGTGATACTCCTGCTTCAAGAGGTACTTCAGGCTCTACAGGCAATGGTAATATTCAAGGACCTTTTGACTTTACCAATGTTGAGGCTGAGAGTGGTAGAATAGCTATCATCTACGTTTCCACAACATCTACTACAGCTTCTTGGAATTTGGACGACTTCACTGTTTCTATCCGTCCAAACTGTTCAGAACCTACAAATTTTGCAGTAAGCAATCCTTTGGGACACAGCATAGACTTGTCTTGGGTAAGCGATGCAGAGACTGTTACTGTTGCTTACAAGACAAATGAAGACGAAGACTGGACTACAACCACTGCTTCAGAAAATCCTTTCACTCTTACAGGACTTTCTCCTGAAACTGCCTACACTGTTAAAGTCGGAGTAGATTGCGGTGGCGGAGATATGTCATGGTCTTTTGAAAGAACATTCACTACATCTATTGCTTGTCCTGCTCCTGCTATCACTGTCGGAGCAACCACAGCAGAAGAAGTTACTCTTACCTGGACAGGTGCTGCAGAAAGCTATACCGTTAAATACGGTCTATTTGGAACAGATGAACAGACATGGGAAGAAACTACTACAACGGATAACACTGTTACTTTGCAAGATCTTGCTCCTGCAAGTTCATATTCCGTAAAGATCGTAGCATACTGTGGTGAACAAGACGGTTATTCTCAACCTGGAACAACTACGTTCCGCACAGAATGTGTTAGTATTACAGTGACTAATGCAAATTCATTCACTGAAGATTTTGAAACACTTTCTTCTTCTGACTTCGGTTGCTGGACAGAAGAGGCTGTTAGTGGTTCTTACCATTGGACAATTGCTACTTACGGTGGAAGCAAAGTAGCATATAGAACTTATTCTGATGGTAGAAGCAGATTAACATCTCCAGTGTTGGATATAACTGCTTTGAATGCTCCTTATCTTACTTATAATTGGGAAGCACACAATTGGAGTTCTTATGATGATTCTATCTATGTTTATTACAGAACAAGTGCAGAAGCAGAGTGGGTAGAGCTTGCTGCCCATGGTTCTAATGCAGGTAGCTCAATTTCCGCTGTTACACAAATAAACACTGTTGCTCTACCTGAAGCAAGTGAAACATATCAGATAGCATTTCTTGGTGTTGGTAATGATGGTTATGGTATGGCAATAGATAATGTTGTTATACAAAATATAGAATGTGCTGCTCCTTCAAATGTTGCTGTAACAAATATTACAGCAAATTCAGCAACTATTTCTTGGGAATCAGACGGAGATGTTATAGCCTACAAAACCGCAGGAGATGAAGATTGGACAGTTGTTCCTGCAACAGAAAATCCTACAACAATTACAAACCTTGTCCCTGCTACTCTTTACACAATAAAAGTTGGTTTGACTTGTGAAAGCGGAGAGGCTTCTTATTCTCAACAAACGTCATTTAGAACAGAATGTACTGTTGTTACTGAGTTCGCTTACAACGAAAGTTTTGAAGGCTTAACTGATAATGACTTCGGTTGCTGGACTAATGACGGATTTATTGTTAATGATTACGGTGCTCAACATGGAAATGATTTTGCATATATGTCCGCAGGCTACTCTGCTACCACTGGAGGTATTGTTTCACCCATCTTTGATTTGACAAATATTGAACATCCTTTTGTTACATTCTATTATGTAATAAATGGTTCTTCTGCTAACTTGTCTGTTTATTATAGAACAAACGCAGAAGAAGAATGGACTCAACTTGGTTCTTCTTATACAGAAAGTGAAAACGGAGATTGGGCATTTGAAACATTAGCACTGCCTAATCCTTCAGCAACATATCAAATCAGATTCGGAACATCTTTAAGTTGGTTTTCAAATGTAGGTTTGGACAATATTTCTGTACTTAATATAGATTGTGCTGCTCCAAGCGGTATTGTTGTAGATAACGTTACAGGTCATACTGCACAGGTTTCTTGGCTTGGTGATGCAACTGTAGTAGAATACAAGACTGCTACAGATGAAGAATGGACTCCTGTTGGCGTTTCAGAAAGTCCTGAGACAATAACCGATCTTACTCCTGAGACAGTCTATACTTTAAGAGCCGGATTAGATTGTGGTACAGGTGAAACCTCTTATTCTCAAAACGTAACATTTACAACAGACATAGCTTGTCCTGCTCCTATTATCACAGTTACAGAAGTAACAACAACTACTGCTACTGTGTCTTGGGTAGGTGATGCAGAAAACTATACCCTTAGATATAGACTTTCAGGTTCAGAAGAATACAGCGAAGAAATTCCTGTTGCAGACAATACATATTCTCTTACAGACTTGACAGCAAGCACTACATACGTTGTAGAAGTACAGGCAAACTGTGGTGAAGATGACGGTGATTCTCAATGGGGAACAAAATCATTCAACACTGCTTGTGATATTATAACAGACCTCCCTACTGCAGATCAAGTTTGGTTTGAAGACTTTGAATCTTATACAAATGATGGTCAAAATGAATTTGTTTGCTGGGCTACTCCTATAACCGATGCAACATATAACGGACCATTCGTCTATGGATACTATTCTCGTTCATGCCATTCAGGAGGTTACTCTGCTGAAATGAAAGGAGCAAGCAATATGGTTGTCCTTCCTGAGTTCGCTGAAGATATTCACAACCTTAGACTTACTTTTTGGACAACTGCAACAAGTACAAGCGTTGGAACTCTTGAAGTCGGTGTTGTGACAGACGCTGCTGACCCTACAACATTTGAACTTGTAGGCACTTGTGTTACTCCTGCTGCAAGAGGAACCCAAGACGGAGTTGCTGGCAACGGTAACCTTCAAGGACCTTTTGACTTCTCTGGCGTAGAAGCAGAAAGCGGAAGAATAGCATTGAGATATACAAGCACAAGTCCTTCTCAATCTTGGAACTTGGACGACTTTACTGTTCAACTTATACCTGCATGTGCTGAACCTACAAGCTTAACAGTAAGCAACGTTGCTGGACACAGTGCAACACTTACTTGGACATCTACTGCTGAAAGTGTAGTTGTTGCATACAAGACAAGTGCTGACGAAGACTTTATGCTAATAAACACTACACAGAACCCATACGTTCTTACCGGTCTTACACCTGAAACACAATATACTGTTAAGGTAGGAAGAGTTTGCGATGACGCAACTGTTTCTTGGTCTACAACAAAAACTTTCACAACTTCTATAGCATGTCCTGCTCCTGTTGTAACAGTTAATGGAACAACAGAAAACACTGCTACAATATCTTACACAGGTGATGCAGAAAGCTATGAGTTGAAATATAAGGCTACTGGTGATGAAGATTGGACAACTGAGACAATTACAGAAAATCCTTATACTCTTGAAAACTTAAGTCCAAGCACTACTTACACAGTAGAACTTAGAGCAAACTGCGGTGATGAAGATGGTATGTCTTCTGCAGGCACTGCTTCATTTACCACTGCATGTGCTACTATAACAGACTTTCCATACACAGAAAGCTTTGAAGGTAACAGCCTTGGCTGCTGGCTTTCTAATCCTGTGGATGCAATAGCATCTAACTGGACTACAAGCGAATATTATTATAGTAGTTCAACTGCTCCAGCAGACGGTTCTTATTGTGCGTATCTGTACTTAGAAAATAATAATGCTTATCATCATGCACAACTACTATCTCCTACTTTTGATCTTTCTTCAATAGGAAATCCTACTTTAACATTCTCTCACATCCAGAAAGTTTGGACTGGAGACCAAGATACACTTGGATTGTATTACAGAACAAGTACAGCAGGAGAATGGACATACCTTACTTCTTGGAGTTCTAACATAAATACTTGGCAGAATGA
>OMWJ01000017.1 GCA_900314725.1 uncultured Bacteroidales bacterium | reverse complement strand
AGTAGAGGAATAATCTACAAACTAAACCTTTAATAAGGTTTATCATTTTTTTTAATTTTAATTCGTTGAGCCTTACGCTGTGAAGCGTAAGGCTGTTTTATATTAAAAAAGTTTTCCGCAAAAGAAAAATCGCTCCGTACGGAGTGAAACGAAGTGCGGGGTTATTCTTTCCTGTAAAAGACAAATTCTGTAAGCTACCTTGTTTTTGGTTCTTTTCCAAAAAAGAACGCTTCTTTTGGTTCTTTTTCTTTTAAAGAAAATGAACATAGAAAAAAGTCTTTAACAGAAAAGTCGTCTTTCGCCGACTTTGGTGCGAAACGTCCATTCAGGACGTCTGACGCTGCTGTGAAGCGTAAGGCTGTTTTATATTAAAAAAGTTTTCCGCAAAAGAAAAATCGCTCCGTACGGAGTGAAACGAAGTGCGGGGTTATTCTTTCCTATAAAAGACAAATTCTGTAAGCGACCTTGTTTTTGGTTCTTGTTTTGCGAAAGTCCATTCAGGACTTTGACGCTGTTTTCTTTTAAAGAAAATGAACATCAAAAAAGACGATAAAGCAAAATGAATATAGAAAAAACGATTTTTTCTTTTGATGAAAAAAAGAGTTGGTTTAAAAAATTTAACTCTTGATGTTTAGGGTGTAAAGAGTTGGTTTTAATTTTTTAAAACGAAGACTTTTTTGAGCAAGATTTGTGATAGATTCTTTGATATGAGGATATATCACAAAGTCAGCACTATACACGAGCCAATGTTAATGGTTTTGAAGGGAATATTTTCGTTTTCTACATCAATCTTTGTATGTGTGTAATCTGCATAGAGTCTGAATATGGTGTTTTCTGTAAGACGCAGAGAAGCATTTAAGCCTAAGTTATATCTGAAATTTGTTTGGAAAGGGACACGGTGATAAAACTTTTTATAGTGTTCTAAGTAGTTCAAGCCTATTCCAAGTCTGCCACCGACAGAGCAACGGTTGTTTAATGGCAATGCAAAATAGTGGGAAAGGTTGAGAGAATACAAAGCTATATCATACTTTTCCCATGCATTAGGAGCGTAGTATCTGTAACAAGCATAGTCTCCATTCAGCCCTAAGCCTAAATATGGATTGTAAAAATATTCTCCCTCTAATCCTACAGCACCGCCATTCAAGAATTTCATAGGTCCTTTGTCTTTTATTTCATATTTATTGAAAGAAAAGTTATAGGTTGTGGATATATTGAAAAACCAACGTTTTTGAGAAAAGCTGTATTCTTGCAAAGGAATATTATTTCTATTGTTGAAGAGTTTATCGCTTAGCCAATAAATGCTTTCTGCGGAGAACAAGCCTATGCCTGCTCCTGCCAAGACATCACCAACCCAATGTCTTTGATTCATAACTCTCATGCAGGCTGTAAATGTTGCCATGGAATATGCTAAAGAAGAATACAAGATATTGTCTTGTGCATATTCTTTTACAAAAATATGAGCATTCATAAAAGCAAACGAAGTATGGCCAGAAGGAAAAGAGTTGTTGCCAGAAATATCAGGACGTTTTTCATAAATATTATGTTTCATCGTTTTCACAATAGAGTAGTCTAAAGCGTAGCACATAAATGTAGAGAACAGAAATTGCTTCCAAGAAGAATGGCTTTCTACTCCTGCAGTTTTAAGTCCAAAGGTTAGAGCCAAAGGAAAATATTGAGTGTAATTATCTATCTGTGTATGAAAGTTTGGATGATGTATCTGTTGAAAGTTTCTAAAGTCTATCTTATCATTCTTAAAAAACAGTCCTTCAGCAAAAAGAGGAGCCGAAAGCAGGGTTATATTTGTAATCTTGTTGTCTAAGAATTTATCAAACTTATTTTTTTTTATATTTTGTGCTGAAAGAAATGGACAAAGACTTAGAAATACAAGAAAGATGACAATATTTTTTACACTAAGATTATTCTTTTTAGCTATATTGTATGGAGATAAACGCATAAAGATTGTGTCTTTTTTTTGTATTGCAAAGATAGAAAAAAGTTTAGAATTAATAATTATAAAGAAAAAAGATGTAACTTTGCAAAAGGAAAAAATAAACATTCAACTAAAATCAAATCTATGCAAATAGTTACGCTTACTACAGATTGGGGAGAAAAAGATTTTTATGCTGGGTTGGTGAAATCACGCTTGTTTAAGGATATTCCAGATGTAAACATAGTGGATATAACCCATGGTATAAAGAAATTTGATATTCTTCCTGCTGCTTTTGTTGTAAAGAATGCTTGTTTAAATTTTCCTGAAAACACGATACATATTATAGATATAAACACTTTTGAAAGCAAAGACTATGCTTTCATTGTTGTAAAAGCAAATAATCAGTTCTATATCTGTACTGATAACGGTTTGCCATCTTTGATTTTTGAGGATATAGATGTAGAAATATACAATACAAAACATATCTATTCCGATGGAGATTTCTACACTTTTGCAGTGTGGGACAACTTCTGTAAGATAACAAAGATACTTGCCAACACACACTCTTTAGAAACCATAGGCGAAAAGCAAGAAGAGTTTGCCATAAAAAGCACTTCTTCTTTGGCATATATAAGAGATAACATAATACGTTGCACTATTGTTTATATAGATGATTATGGTAATGCTTATTTAAATATAGATGACAAAGAGTTTGAAAGAATTCTTGGAGGAAAACAGTTTGAGTTGCCTATAGGTAATCACTATATTATAAACAAACTTGCTTTGAGTTATCAAGATGTTAATTCCAAAGGAGATGCTCTACTAACCATTTCCGTAACAGGTAATCTTGAACTTGCATTAAGAGAAGGTAACTTTGCAAAACTACTTGGCTATAAAGTCGGAAACAATATTGATATATTTATTAAATAAACTTATTTTGCAACAAAATACTACCTTTTATTGTCAATAGTAATATATGGATAAAACTTTTGGAATTATTTTTTCTGTCAAAAGAATACTATTATTAATAGTTGCTTTTATGGCGTCATTTTCTGCTTATTGTCAAGAAAATGAATGCAGTATAAGTATTATTCCAAGAGATACTGCTCTATTTTCTACAGACCCTATACAGATAACACTTTCCACTGATGATAGTGCAGACTATTATACTTGGTATTGCAATGGGCAAATAATAGATTCTTGTTCGCCAACAATAACAGTAACTCTGCAGCCCGGAGATACTAATCAATATGTAGTCAAGGCTGGATTTATAGGAGATACCAATTATATTCCTAATCCATATTTTGATGATGGTTTTACAGGTTTTAGCGTGGATAGTTCTTTATCAATATCAGATACGCTTCTATATAATAGTGGTCACTATAATATAGGTGTTTCTACGTCGGATTTTGTTTCTGATATATGTCATACAACATTTGCTAATAACGTTGTAACATCCATAAGCAATGGAACTAATGCTCTTATGGTAGTACCTCATGACAAAGCACATCAACAAGATACTATAACAATATATAAAACAAAGTTTCAAGTAAGTCCTCAAAAAGACTATGTGTTTTATTATTCTGATAGAAATCCCGTTCATAATTGTTATCAACAGGGCTGGGCTTCCACTCTAAAGAGACTGTATATAAACTCCCAAATTTACGAAGAGAATATGCTTGCAGCACATTTTGATAATGGAGAGGTAGATTATTGGTATTGGTCTTGCGACTATTTTCTTTATCAGACATTTCTTCAAGGAGGGAACAATTTTCATCACAGCAGAACTGAGAGATTTTATGTACCAAACGACACTATAGAGATAGAACTTAAAGCTATTCAAGCTTCAACAGGAGGTTTTAGTAATGCTTTCTATATATTGGATTCCTTAGAAGTGAAAGAAATTTGTTATGCATACGATACTATAAATATATCGGTAATAAACGAATTTACTCCTTTTGATACTCTTGTTGATATTTCTGCATGTGAGGAAGATTTTCCTTTGTATTTTAGAGATAATGCAATAAATAATGGAGGTGTTCATATATTTTCTTACAAAGACTCTATAAATTTTATCGACACTATTTTTTCTGTGAATGTAGTAACGCATCCTTCTTATTCAGACACTATACACGCACAAATACTAAAAGGCAAAACATATTTAGAAAATAATTTTTCGGAAAAAGAAACAGGAATATATACCCAAACACTCACGACTATTGAGGGTTGTGACAGTGTTATTGTCTTGGATTTGCGGGTTATCAACCTGAGATTTCCTACTGTTGTGACGGCAAATGGTGATGGAATAAATGATGTCTTTGAAATCAAGGATTTGTTAGAACAAGAATGTTACACACATACTCATCTGGTGATATATAATCGTTCTGGCAAAAAGATATATGATAAAATGAATATCAAGAACTTTGAAGACTTCTTCTCACCTCACAAGGTCAATGCTCCAAGTGGAACTTATTTCTATAGATTTACAGCGACCAACGGCAAAGACACTATGGATTTCACCGGCAGTTTTGAAGTTATTAGATAGAGCTGTTAGAATTATTTTTTTCTTATTTTACATCTTCGTTAGATAGAGCAAGTTCCATTTTGAGTTTTATAAGATAGGGGCGTTTCAAAAACAATAAAAGGAGTAGGGCAATAGGAATGATTATAAACTCTGTGGAGCTTGACAGAAACAAGGCAAGAGAGGAAACTAAAAACAACAGACTTGAAAACAAAAGAGTCTGTTTGTAGAGTTTTTTATATGCAGACAGTCTGTCATTTACGTTTTCTATGTTTTTTAGAGTTTGCACTTTGTTTCTGTATCTCCTGCTTGCGAACAAAGAAAGCACAACTGCAATCAATTGTATTGCGTATGCAAGTCTAATGAATAAAAGATTATACCCTGTAGTCGCTATTGGTGAAAAGATATACAAGCATACAACTACCAAAACAAAAGCATTGGCTATAAAACTGACTAACCATATAGTCTTTAAACTGTCTAAATACTGTTTCATTGCTGTTTTCCTTTTTTTGCTGTCTGCAAAATTATAACAAAATTTTATTTTGAATACTATAATAACAGTATTATATGCTACATCTTTTTATTCTCTATTCATTAATATTCAACATTACTTTTTATTTAATATCTTATTATCAAGAGATTATAATATTCATTAAAAATTTTACCTATTTTTTTTTCAAAAAATTTGGTCAGAATTAAAAAAGATTATAATTTTGCAAACGTTTTAAAGGGACACGCTTCCGTAGCTCAGTTGGTTAGAGCACATGACTGTTAATCATGGGGTCCTAGGTTCAAGTCCTAGTGGGAGCGCCAAAGAAAGAGAGATGTAAGGCTTAAGGTTTTACATCTTTTTTTGTTTGTGGAGTTAAACATTCTGAATATGGAGCCTAAAGAAAAACTTTGGAATAGTGAATACATAAAGGTGATGATAGCAAACTTCTCTTTGTTTTTTGCTTTCTATCTTCTTACGCCCTTGCTTCCAATATATTTGAGCGAACATTTTCATGCAAGTAAGGATATTATTGGATTAGTTCTTTCAGGTTATGTAGTTACAGCTTTATTCTTTAGACCTTTCAGCGGTTATGTTGTGGATACATTCAACAGAAAGAAAGTCTTGATACTCTGTTTCTTCGTCTATTCTGTCTTTTTCGCAGGATATTTGTTGGCAAGTTCGCTAATCCTTTTTGCTATCATAAGAACTCTGCATGGAGCTCCTTTCGGAGCATGCACAGTATCAAACAGCACGGTAGCAATAGATGTTTTGCCCTCTTCAAGAAGAAATGAGGGTATAGGTTTCTATGGACTTAGCAACAATATAGCAACAGCCATAGCACCTACAGTCGGAGTCTTTGTATATAAATACACTCATAATTTTGATATTCTTTTTTGGTTAGCTGTTATATTTGCATTCATAGGCTTCTTTGTCTCCTATTCGGTACGCATACCTCAGAGAGAGTTGGTGAAAAACACAAGAAAGATTTCATTGGACAGATTTTTCTTGACTAAAGGTTGGTTCTTGGCGGTGAATATGGTGTTTTTCAGTCTTTGTTACGGAGTCTTGAGCAACTACCTCGCTATATACAGCAAAGACGTCTTGAACATTACAACAGGAACAGGAACTTATTTTATGTTGCTTTCAATAGGTTTGATTCTTTCTCGTCTGCAAGGCAACAAAGCATTAAAACAAGGCAGACTGACTCATAATGCTTTTGTTGGAATAATTATTTCTACCATAGGATATTTTAGTTTTGCTTTCTTCCCTTCTTCGTTTGCTTACTATCTCTCTGCGATATTGATAGGCTTAGGCAACGGCCACATGTACCCAGCCTTCCAAAATATGATAGTGAAGATAGCACAACACAACGAAAGAGGAACAGCCAACTCCACCCTTCTTACTTCATGGGATTTGGGAGTAGGTTTAGGTATTCTTTTGGGAGGTTTTGTAGCAGAACATTTAGGGTATAGCGTTATCTTTATCTCTATTTCTATAGTGCATATCTTAGGATTTGTCTTCTATGCTTGGAAAACAAAAAATCTATTCCTAAAACTGAGGATAGAGTAGGAAATGTACAGAACCTGTTTATAATATTTTTAACCATTGTTTTAGTGTTGAATATCAATATATTAACCTTTGTTCAAAAAAGTCTTCGTTTTAAGAAAAAAAGACTTGATGTTTAGGGTATAAAGACTTGATCTTTTTTTCTTAAAACGAAGACTTTTTTCAGCAGGATTAAGACTTACTTTTTTCGGTTGAAATCTGCGGGGATTTCTCCCCAATTTTCAGTGTCCCATTTCAGGATTTTTGTCGTGTAGGTGTTGGTTTGCAGCCAATGTTCTGCTCTATGAATGTATTCAAACAGTTTTTCTGTCTTGGCATTCAAAGGTAGTTTTGTCTTACACTTCTTTTCTCTGACCCATTTTATAGCATTGACGCTGTCGGTGTAGAGAGGCTGAGGATAGTTGTGGCGTTTAAGGTAAGAAAGACCATGAACCAATCCAAGAAACTCACCTATGTTATTAGTACCAATAGGAGAATGGTAAGAAAAAAGTCTTTGACCGGTTTTAATATAAACTCCCTGATATTCCATCTCTCCAGGATTACCACTGCAGGCTGCATCGGTGCAAATAGCATCAATAATAGGCAGTCCATCATTAAGAAGCGTATTAGGACTACGCTTTATTGCCGGTTTTTCTTTTTTGTGTTCAAGGAAATTGTAGCCGACTATGGAAAAAGCTTCTTGGGCTTCTTTCATGGTGTCAAAGGATTTGTATTTGGCTTTTTCAAACCCCTCTACGCTCTTTTCACATTCCTCCCAAGAAGAGAAGATACCTGTCTTTCTGCCTACCCAGACAACGTAGTATTTTTGTCTTTTTCTCATAGTATTTTTAGTTTTACCTTATAAGTGTTATGTCTCCGCCTTTGACAAACGTTTTTCCACCTTCACAATCAACCTGCAGTTTGTAGAAATAAACTCCGGCTTGGCAGATCTTTCCTCTGAATGTTCCGTCCCAAACTTCGTCTGTGTTTTTTGTTGAAAAGACTTTCTCTCCCCAGCGATTATATATAGCAAATTCAAGTGATGCGATATAGTCTCCCGTTACCTGTATGACATCATTTACTCCATCGGCATTAGGAGTAAAAGCATTAGGCACAAAAATATTAGGTTCTCCACAATTGACAACTTCTACCTCTATATGTAGTGAGGCTTCCTTGTTGCAACCTTTGTTGTCAGTGGCAAAAACGCTGAAGTCTGTGCTTTCATATAAAGTTGCTGAGGTTGAAGGAGAGTAAGGAGAGGAAAGATCATTTGCTGGAGTCCATTGATAACTTAGACCCTCTATGTCGGTAGCAAAAAGATGAACAGTAGCTCCGTCATATATGTTGTAAGTATCAGCCCATGCAGAGAAGTTCTCAAAGATGTTTATATTGCTTACCTCTATGTTTGAAGATACTTTGCAACCCCTCTCATCCGTAACCTCTAAGGAATAGTAACCATTGCAAATATCATAGACATTTTGAGTTGTCATTCCATTACTCCAACTATAAGAATAAGGCTCAGTACCTCCGCTCATATAACTCGTTATTTGGGCTGAGCAACCTGTAAGGCAGTTGTTGAGCGTGCTTGACAGAGAAAGGTACAGAGTATCTTCGGCTTTGATTGCCACACTTCCGCTAAACAGACAGCCTGTGTTGTCATATACATTGTAAGTGTAAGTGTTTGAGGCAAGGTTTTGAAGTATTGTATCCGTACTTCCATCATTCCAAGTTACGCTATAAGGAGATAAGCCTCCGCTGATATGGAGTTTTATCTCTCCATTGTTCATTCCTAAACAGTAGTTGTCGGTTTTTTCAACTTCAACATCAAGAGTATTATAAGAGCCAACCTCAAAAGTTTTCTCTAAAAAGCAACCGTTTTCGCCTGAAACCCTTATGGTGTAACTGCCAATAGAAAGATTCTCCACTTTGCAGGTGTCTTTGTTTGAACATGACCAAAGATAATGAACAGGAGTAGGAAAACTATGGGATATAACTTCAGCCGAGCCATTATTATCTTCTCTACAACCTGTGGAAATAATTTGCAAATCAAAGTCATAGCCAGTATAGTGTAGATATATACTATCTATGCTTGTACAGTTGTCTTTAGTGTAGGCAAGATAAAGAAAACAGGAAGTGTCTCTTATGGTGATCTTTCCGTCATAAATAGGCTCCAATAGATGAAAATCTCTATAAAGCGAGGCTTTTATTTCTAAATCATCTTCTGTAGGTATAAGATATTCGTAAGGGAGTGAGCAAAAATGAAGAGAATCCACAAGGTTAAACAACTTATAAGTATTTACTTGTTGATAGATAGTGTCAGTGCAACCATCAACACTTATTATCATGCGAAGTAAAGTAGATTCCGAAGCATGGTAATAAGGATTGACAATTGTTGAATCGGAGAGATTTTCGTTAGGATACCAAGAATATGTAACGCCATCTGTAGAATTGCAGAAAAAATCCAAGCCTACTTGCACAGGAACTCCCGAACAGGTTACCACAGTGTCTAAGAAATATGACGTATCTCCTAAGATGAGAATATTTTTGGTTATAGTGTCTGTCAATCTGCAACCATTGTTTTTGTTAACTATAAGCCTAACGGCAAATAATCCGCATTGCTGATAAGTATGCGAAGGGTTTTCTAAAGTGGATTGGCTTCCGTCTCCAAAATCCCAAAGGAAACTGTCTCCACGTGAGAGATTGACAAAATTTATTGCAGTATTCTTACATTTAGGTTTTGGTACGGCGAAGTTAGCAACAGCAAAGTCATTATTGACTTCAAATTTCAAGGAACCCATATTACAATTAGAAGAAGGATTGGTAGAACTATAAGCATTGGAACTTGTTGGCAATCCTTGACTTCCACGACACGAAGCACATATTGTCTGATATAGGTTGCCATATCTGTCAAAACGAGAAGTGCCTCCATCAACATGATCTATACCTTCAGTAATCACACTGCTTACTTCTCCAAAATAAGTAGCGTAATTCAAAGCAGAGGCATCGGGTTCTAAAGCCATGATGTAAAAATCCTGACCGTCGGTAATGGAAGAAAAAGCATTTGCTGTAGTTTGCAGGTTTTCTGTTCCCAAGGAGGTATAGCCCAATGTGTTTTTCATATATTTGAACACTCTTCCCCAGCCTGCACAATATATTCTTCCGCAAACATCAATGGCAAATCCAGAAGGTGAGATATTAATCATTCCTTCGCCAGAACCAAAGACAGTACTCCAATGCAGAGAATCCAATGTTGTAGAGAACTTGGCAACAAACTGTCCGCTATTTGGAATACTATAGCCCGCATTATGAACCAATGTAGAACCATCAGCTTTTGTTTGTCCGAAGATGTAAGGATAGTAGTCATTATCTAAGCGAATGAAGAAAGATTGGTCGTACTGATTGGAACCAAAAAATGATGAGTGTTCTAAGACTGTTCCATCAGGAGAAAGAACACAAAGAAAAGCATCTACATTTCCTCCATTGAAAGAGGAATTGTAAGCATCTTGGCTTGTAGGAAAGTCCGAAGAAATTGTTCCTCCTGTAATATATAATCTGTTTGCGGTGTCTAAGTCTATAGAATAGGCTGCATCATCCTCCATGCCTCCTATATAAGTTGAATATAATAGAGTGGATAGCGATCTGTCTAACTTGGCTGCAATAGCATCTTGCTTACCTCTGTTTGTATCTTGGTATGCTCCAATGCTTACAGGGAAATCATCTGAAAAGGTGCAACTTGCAATATAAACGTTATTGTCTTTATCGGTGATTACTTCGCCTCTTGCTATGTCTCCGTAGTTCGCATACAGGGAATCGTTGCCATCATACAGAATAAGTACATCTGTAGCGAAATGGTTCTTGAAATTAACCCCGTCATTACCACTTCCTCCCAAAAAAGTTGAGGCTATCAAGGAATCTCCCAAAGGAGAAAGACAGGTGATGAAAATATCAGAACCTGAAGAATAGTCTATAGAAGTTTCATAGATAAATCCTTCACCGCCATTTAAATCTTGTTGAAAAGCATTGTCAGAGGTAGGAAAGCCACCACTTGATGTTGTGCCAAAAACAATTAGTTCCCCATTACGATTTACTGTCATGCTATGTGGCATTTCTCCTTTTGCTCCTCCTAAAAAAGTAGAGAAGACAGGAGCAGAAGCATCATCATTATATTTGGTAATAACACAATCCCAAGAGCCAGAGAATGTGTCATCATAAGCTCCTTCTGTGATAGGATATGCTCCTCCATCAACAATACCTCCACTTATTATTCTCCCTATCTCATCATAGCAGGAAGTCATTCCCCAAGTATCAGAATGAGAACCAGAATAGGTGGAGAAAACAAGCCCTGGATCTATTAGTAAATCAAGACTTTTGTCATAATCTTCAACACGATAGTTAAGGATGTTGTCTTTTACAAGATAATTCCCTTGAATCCTTTTGGTAATACCATCCTTGTTTTGAAAAATGTAAGGACTTTGTTCTATGATTTCACCATACTTGGTGAAAATATGCAGTTGATCATTTATTATTTTTAAACTATCTACTCCTACATATTCTATTGAAATATCTTCAATCTTACCTGAAGGATGAACAATAAAAGTATGTTTTACAAAGTCTTCACTTGTTTCAATCTCCCAATCAATATTATTGTAAATGTTTTCGTATATTATGTTTTGATAGCAAGGAACTCTGCTTAGATGCTTCGTTTTATCGTTGCCAATAAAGTAATTGGTGTAGAAATCTACTTTGTTTCTTTCTTTTATATCGCTTTTTTTTGCATTTAAAGGTTTAAGGGAAAAAACAGAAAAGTTCTCTGAATTGGTCTTTTTTCCGTGAGGATGAAAAGAAGAGTTGTTTGTGTCCTTGACTAAGACGGTTATCTTCTCTTCTCTAATGTAGATATCACCTTCTTTAAAGTGAGTTCTGTAAAGAATACTATCATTCCATTGACCTAAATTCTTTTCGAAGCAAGGCCTGTTTTGTCCTAATATAAGTAAAGAACTTAAAAGACAAAAAAAGAAAATCAAGAGATGTAGTTTATTCTTCATATATTTGTATAAGAGATTACAAAAATACTAATTTTTTGGTTCATACTAAGCACTAATTCAAAAAAAGTTGAAAAAATAATAAAAGAAACAAGTTTTTTAAGCCAAAGCTCAAAGAATAAATTTCAAAATTATTCGTTTATATGCCAAAAATCCCAAATAAAACAGTTGAACAATATATTATGAATATAAAACTACAAGGCTATTTTGCAGGAATAACAGCTGCCGTTGCTTATGGAACCAATCCATTAGGAGCGTTGTTCTTATACAAAGAAGGTTTTAATCCTGCAAGTGTTATTTTTTACCGCTTTATTTTTGCTGTCGCTATATTGGCTGTTATTCTTTTAATACAAAAGGAGAGTTTTAAAATTACAAAACTTGAATTTAAAGTTCTGTCTTCCTTGGGTGCTATATTCTCAGCTTCGGCTCTGACTTTATACTCTTCTTTTAACTATATGGATTCGGGTATAGCCTCTACCATTCTTTTCTCTTATCCTGTTATGGTGGCAGTTATTATGGCTGTGTTTTTTAAGGAGAAATCTTCTTTTGTTGTGATTGCTTCCATAGCTCTAAGCATATTAGGGATAGCTCTTTTATATCAGGGAGAAGGAGGAATAAAACTATCCACCATTGGAGTCATATTGGTGTTGCTTTCTTCTTTAACCTATGCTGTTTATATAGTTATAGTGAATAGGACAAGAATAAAGATGAATCCATTCAAGATGACTTTTTATATAATGCTGATTGCGGCTATATGTGTTTTTATGTTTTCTTTGTTTAATCCTGCAAACAATATTATAAGAATTCAAACTATAAGTTCGCTTTGTTGGTTGTTATTCTTGGGACTTGTGCCTACTATTATAGCAATGACCTTTCTTAATATTGCAATTCCTAAGATTGGTTCTACACCCACAGCTATTGTGGGAGCATTAGAACCTGTTACTGCTGTTGTCATAAGTATTTTTGTTTTTGAAGGAAGTCTTACTCTTAGATTACTCGTAGGTATAGGCTTGGTTTTATTGTCTGTTATTTTGATAACTTTAAAAGACTTGCCTAAGTTGAGAAAACAAATAAAATTAAGAAAAAATATGCCACTTAAATAAAATTCTTTATCTTTGCAGACAATTAGTAAAGAGAGTAAAGCAGGTTCTTCTCGTTGCTATTATTTTATGTTTCAGTAACCTGCATAACTTAAACAATACAACTATGAAAAAGTTATTCGTTTGTATGTTCGCTTTATTTGGCATGGTTTCTTTGACTTTTGCTGATAAATACGAATTAGACAACAATGCTATTGACAATGCTTTCAATCAAGCAGTAGAATTAAGTTTTAATAACTTTGATATGTCTTCATTGAATACATTGAATTTAGACCTGGGACTTAATTCAGAGATGTCAATGCTAAGAGGTGGCGGTGGCAAAAATTGGGTTGTTGCTGCAGTTTTGGACTTTTTCCTTGGAGGTATAGGCATTCATAGAATGTACTTAGGAAGTTCAAACCTAATGTGGTTGTACTATGGTGTTACTTGTTGTGGCATCTTTGGTGTAGTTCCACTGATTGACTTCATTGTTTTGATTGTTGATGGTGTTAGCAACAATATTGGAAAATATTGTGGCAATAGCAACTACTTTATGTGGATGTAGAATTTCAACATTCAGAAGTTTAACAAAAATAAAGCACAAATGAAAGTACAAAGACAAATATTGTTTTTTTCATTTGTGCTTTTTGTATTTTCATTTGCTTATTGTCAAAACAAAATACAAGCAGAGGTAACAATTCAACAACTTGTAAATAAGCAAGTGCTGACAATCAAGAAAGAAATATACTATCAAAGTAATGGAAGATTGGTTACTCACATACTTGTTCCTCAAGAAATATTTACAATAACTAATTCTTTGGGGGAGGTCTCTTCATATCTGCCAAGTGAGAACACGGCTTGGACAACGGTTTCGCCTAATCAAAGTACTAAGAACGAAATCTTGGCAATCTTTTCTTCAAACAACAGATATGATTTAGGTTTATCTCAATTAGGTTTCATACTAAATAAGCAAGAAAAAGATTCAACTCGCATTGTGAAGACTTTTCTTCCTCAGCAAGAACATAAAGAAATATCTAAGATAATAATGGTTTATCAGGATGATAAGCCTATATATTGTGGTTATTTCAATAAAGAGGGAGTAGAAAACAAAAAAATATATTACCAAAATTATATAGCTTTTCCACGTTTTTTCTTTCCTCAAAACATAACAGAAATAAGTGTTACAGCAGGTAATGATACCATAATACGGCGTCAGATTTTTTCTAATATAAAATATGATAGCCAAGCAACAAGCAAGTATTTTGATTTTCAGATTCCAGACTCTGCTCAAACAATAGAAGGAATAAAAATAGAGTAGTATGAAAAGGATATTCTTTTTTTTAACTCTTATTAGTGTTTTTGAGATTTTGTTTGCTCAAGATAATGGAGATATAGAATTACTTAGACAGCACTCTTATGCAAACAATCAATTTAAAGATAGAGAAGTTGTTTATGGTTTTAAACAGACTAAGTCAAAGAATTTGGTTTATCACGTTTTTTCTTCGGCAATGTTTGTTTATCAAAAAGGATTATCTCCTGTTGTGTCCCGAACTTGTGCTTATTCTCCATCATGCTCAGCCTACAGTAAAGAACTAATAAAGCAATATGGATTATTTAAAGGTGTTTTATGCACAACAGATAGACTTATGCGTTGTAATAGAGTAGCATTGGCAGGCAAAGGTTTGGATTATTTTGATATACACACGGGCAAACACTTAGAAGACGTCTTCATTTACTCAACAAAGAAAACGAAACGTGATACGGATAAAGACAGATAAATATAATAGGAATAAAGACAAACAAATAAACATGTTTTATCGTGTTGAAAAGAAGATAAGCGTGTTAGTGTGTTTGTGCGTCCTTATTGTTTTATTTCCTTGTTTTTCTTATTCTCAGAATACGGCAGAAAAAGATTTTGAGTTTATTCGTTACCTCATAGGTAATAATATGAAAGAAGATGCAAAGACATGGGCAGAGAGAGATTTCTTAGATAAAGACTATTCTCATCAATCTTTAGACACGATAAACTTTTTAAGAGGCTGGGTATTTTATTCTAATCGTTCGCTGAATAAAGCTGTAGATATGTTTGATAGAGTAGGGAATGAATCTGGCTTTAAGCCATCATCAGTTTTCTTTTCTTCTCTTTCAATCGCTTATGAAGGAGAATATAAGCGAGCTTACTCTAACCTTAAAGAATATGAAGATTTGCTTTCGCCTCATTCTGAATTGTATGCTTTTGAACAAGCAGGCTATTCTCTTTTACTGAGAGATTTTGATTCGTATGAAAAGTATAGAAAAAGTTTTTCTTATTCTTCTTATATTTTATCAAGCAAAGAAAAAGAATTAGATAGTATATTTTTATCTGTAAAGAGCTATAAAAGAAAATCACCTTTATTGTCTGCCTGCCTTTCTGCAATCGTTCCCGGATTAGGTAAGATATATGCAGGTAATCTTGGAGAAGGAATAAGTTCTTTTATAACTGTCGGTTCTTTTGCTTTAATAACAGCAGAAAATTGGATAAGACATGGATTGGGAAATTGGAAAACGATACTTTTTGGTACGATAGGAAGTGTTTTCTATATAGGAAATATTTACGGGTCTTATGTAAGTGTAAAACTAAACTATGATACTTTTAATGAAAAACAGAACATTAGTATTCTTTATAGTATTCATATTCCTCTTAGAAATACCTTTGGCTTATAGCCAACAGTTTGTCTTAGCAGAAGAATATTTAGCAAAAGAGGATTTTGACAATGCTCTTTTTGAGTATGAACGTGTCTTCTATTATTCACAAGATGCTTTTGTTCAAAAGCAGGCTTTAAAAAGAAAAGCCCATATCTACAAAATCAAAGAAGATTATAAACAGTCTGCCTATACCTTACAAAGGATACCTATATATAACATGTCTTTGGAGGAAAAAGATTCATTGTATTATCAAATACTTCTTTGTTACTACCTTTCTGATGAGTTTGATTTAGCCCATCAAGCGATGTTGTCGATGGATTTAGAGTTACAAGAAGATCCATCAAAAGACTTGCTGCTTGTTGAAATTTTGAATTTAAATGAAGCTAAAGATTATATTAGAGCCTATGACAAGGTGTTGAAATATGAAAATAAAGTATCTTATCTTAACGAAAGGGATAAATATTTATTAGATAGTCTTTACACTCATCTTCCTAAACAAAAAAGTAAGAAAAAAGCAAAACATCTTTCTTTTGTTCCTGGTTTAGGACACATGTATTCTGGTTATTGGTTTGAAGGAATTATTGCATTTGTCATCAATGCAGGGGTTCTTACTTTCGGCATTTATCAAGCATGGCATAAAGATTATCTTACCGCTTGGATAGGAGGAGCAGGAATATTTGCTGCAACATATACAGGCCAACAAAAAAGAGCAGTGTATCTTGCGGAAAAGTATAATTATTTAAAGACAAAGGATTTTAATTCGAAAATAAAAGATATATTGTTAAACTTCTAATCATAGCGATGAATAACCCAGATGTTGAAATAGATAACTTGCTTGTTTTGTCTTTAGGTTCTAACCTTGGCGATAGAAAACAAACAATAGAAAAAGCATATCAGTTATTGGAACAAGCAATAGGCAAAATTCTGAAAAAATCTTCCTTTATAGAAACTAAACCATGGGGCTTTACTTCAGAAAATTTTTTTATAAATACCGTTGCTTGCTATTCTACAAAGCTATCTTGTGAAGAAGCATTAAGAAAAATTCATGAAATAGAATTTATTTTAGGGAGAAAACGTAGTAATGAAGTAGGTTATCAGTCAAGAACAATAGATATAGATATATTATTTTATAATGAAGAGGTAATAGAAACAAAAGATTTAGTAGTTCCTCACCCTCTTTTACATAAAAGAGATTTTGTTCTTCTACCTTTGAAAGAAGTTTTACCTGACTTTATTCATCCTGTTCTAAGACAAAAAATCAAGGATATTAAAATCTCTTAATACTGTTCTATGATTTTTGTTTTAATAGGTTTAAATCAAAATATTTGAAAAAAAAATCCATATATTTTGTCAGATAATAAAAAAGTTGTACTTTTGCAAACTCAAATTGAGATAGAAGTATATGTTTGAGGAGAAGGATTATATTATTCAAATCAGTAAATTAAGGGATGGGGAAAACATTTATAATTTACACTTGAATAGGGAGTTATTTGAAAAGTTTGATTGTAAGGATGCTGAGGATTTGAGTTGTGAGCTGAGCATGAGGATAGTCAAGAACGAGAGACTTATTGAAATATATTTCTCTTTTGATGGGACGATGAGTTTAATATGTTCGAGGTGCTTGTCCAAAGTTGAGTTTCCAATAAAAAAAGAGTCAGTGTTGTATGTTAAGTTCGGTGAAGACTATTCAGAACCTGACATAAATGAAAGGATAATTCCCGAAAATGAGAATGATATAGACTTGCTTTTATACATATACGAGGAATTGAGATTGGAAATACCTATCTCACCAATGCACGAAAGTGAGGAGGATTGTGATAGGAAAATGATAGAAATTTTAGAGGTTATTAATGACCAAAAAATAGAAGAGAAAGACGACTTTGACCCAAGGTGGGCAAAGTTGAAGGATTTAAAATAAAATAAAAACATAGAATAAAATGCCACATCCAAAACACAGATTCTCACAAACGAGAACAGCAAAAAGAAGATCACACGATAGAGTGGAGGGAGTTCAATTAGCAACATGTTCAAACTGTGGAGCAGTTATAGAATCTCACAGAGTTTGTCCTGAGTGCGGATATTACAGAGGAAAATTAGCAATAGAACCTGCACAAGATAAGACTTCTAAGTAAGAACTAAAACCTTATCATCATTATGAGAATAGGGTTAGATGCTATGGGTGGCGATTTCGCCCCAAAAGCAATTGTTCAAGGTGCAATATTGGCAAAACAAGAACTTGCATCTGAAGATGTGTTGCTACTTTTTGGTAAGCAGACAGAAATTGAACAAATAATCAAAGAACAAGGTGCTACAATGGATAATCTGCAGATAGTGGATTGTCCTCAGGTCATTGACATGCACGATTCTCCTATCAAAGCTTTTAAAGAAAAACCTATGTCATCTTTGGCAGTAGGTTTTGGTTATTTAAAGAAAGGCTTGATAGATACATTTGCATCAGCAGGTAATTCTGGAGCGATGCTTGTTGGTACAATGTATAGTGTCGGTTTAATGGAGAATGTTTTGCGACCTTGCCTTGCAGCACTTGTTCCAAAAGCAAAAGAAGGTGTAACTATTTTGCTTGACGTTGGTGTTGATACAGATACTAAACCGGAAGTTTTAGACCAGTTTGGACTTTTGGGAAGTTACTATGCAGAATGTGCCTTAGGAATAAAGAACCCGAGAGTAGCTTTGTTGAATATTGGTGAAGAGGAAGGTAAAGGAAATCTTCAGAGCAAAGCAGCACATCAGTTAATGAAAGAAAGTTCATATAATTTCGTAGGTAATGCAGAACCATCAGAGGTGTTTAAAGACAATGTTGATGTAATAGTCTGTGATGGTTTTGTAGGGAATTTACTGATGAAGAACATAGAATCTTTTGCAAGAACAATTGTCAAAAGAGGATTAGTTGATGAATTTATAGCACGTTTCAACTATGAAATATATGGAGGACTTCCTCTTTTAGGAGCTAATGGAGTAGTTATTGTTGGTCATGGTATTTCAAATGAAAAAGCAATAAAATCTATGGTGCTTCAGTCCAAAAAAATTTATGAGTCAAAGATTGTGGATGCTTTGAAAAAAGTATTGCAGTCAAACAATTAATCGATAAGAAAATGTCAAAAACAAGAGCCATAATAACTGCAGTAGAAGGATACGTACCAGAAGATGTGATAGATAATGAAATGCTATCCAAAATGGTTGATACTTCTGATGAGTGGATAATGACCCGTATTGGTATTAAAACGCGTCATATTTTGAAAGACCACAAAGGACCTTCGGATATGGGTAAGATTGTTGTGGATAATATCTTAAAGAAGAAGAATCTTTCTCCTGATGAAATAGAACTTATTGTTTGTTGTACAGTAACACCAGATATGCAGTTCCCTGCAACAGCTAATATTATTGCAGACAAATGTAACATAAGAAAAGGTTTTGGTTTTGACTTGCATGCTGGTTGCTCAGGCTTTGTTTATGGAATAACAACTGCTGCGAAATATATTGAAGCAGGTATGATAAAGAAAGCCATAGTAATAGGAGCAGAAAAAATGACTTCTATTGTGGATTATCAAGATAGAGCAACTTGTCCAATTTTTGGGGATGCAGCAGCAGCTATTCTTTTAGAAGCAAGTGAAGAGGAAGGCGTAGGAGTAATAGATGAAGTACTTTACTCTGATGGAGTGGGAGTTAAACACTTGCATCAAGTAGCAGGAGGTTCTTGCTATCCTGCGACAGTAGAGACTGTTATGAATCGCCAGCATTTTATTTATCAAGAAGGACAAGCTGTTTTTAAGTGGGCTGTTGTAAAGATGGCTGAGGTTACAGAAGAGTTGCTGAAAAGAAACAATATGCAAAAATCTGATATTGATTTCTTGTTACCACATCAAGCAAACTTGCGAATAATAAAAGCAACAGGTGATAGATTGGAACTAAAACCGGAACAAGTGCTTGTAAACATAGAAAGGATGGGTAATACTACTTCAGCAACGATACCTATGCTTATATATGAAAACCAAAATAAATTCAAGAAAGGAGACAATTTAATCCTAACTTCTTTTGGAGCTGGATTTACGTGGGGAGCAGTATTGGTAAAATGGGCTCTTTAAAACTTACTTTTTTAGGAACAGGGACTTCACTTGGCGTACCTATTATTGGGTGCCATTGTGAAGTTTGTTCGTCTAAAGACAGTAGGGATAAAAGACTTCGTACTTCCGCTTTGATAGAATCAGATAAAGGAACGAGAATTTGTATAGATTCTGGTCCAGATTTTCGTTATCAAATGTTAAGGGAAGGTGTAGAATATTTAGATGCTATACTCATAACTCATGAACATAGAGATCATACAGCAGGATTGGATGATATAAGAGCTTTTAATTATCTACAACAAAGGGCCATGGATATTTACGGAAATAAACAAGCCCTCAATGGTATGAGAAAGATGTATTATTATGTTTTTGAGAATGCCCAATATCCAGGAGTTCCTAATTTTAATTTGCACGAGATAGATCCTTATACCACAAAACATTTTAATATAAAAGAATTAGATATTATTCCTATTGAGGTTATGCATGCGAAACTACCAACGCTTGCTTTTAGAATAGGTTCTTTAGCCTATGTAACAGATGCAAAGACAATAGATGCGTTACAGGAAAAGAAACTTTATGGGGTAAAGACACTTGTAGTAAATGCACTTAGGCGACAAGAACATTTTTCTCACTTTACTATTGATGAAGCTATATCTTTAATAGAGAGAGTTCAACCGCAGGAAGCTTATTTAACACATCTTAGTCATGAAGTAGGTACTTATGAAAAAGTAGAAAAACAACTACCACAAAACATTCATCTTGCTTACGATGGTTTGCAGATAGAAGTATAAGAAGACCTATTAATCAATATCAAAATCTTAGCGAAAGTTACCATTCTTTATTATATTCTCCAGCTGTACTAACAGCGACGGTATCTGATCCTCCTCCAACAGGGTCATTGCCAGAAGCATTACAGTCATCATCATATTCTAAGTCTGAAGGTTTTGCAAAACCTCCTTGATAGAATCCAAGATGTGAATCCTTTTCACACTTAGCCATAAAATAACCATAAACAGGGAGAGCCATTGCTGCTCCTTGTCCCCAAGTCATAGAAGAGAAGTGAATACTACGATATTCTCCACCGACCCATACAGCAGTCGCAAGTTTTGGATTAAGACCGATAAACCAACCATCTGAATTATTGTCTGTTGTTCCTGTTTTCCCAGCAATAGTACTTTTTATTCCAAACTTATATCTTAATCTTGATCCGGTTCCTCCATCTACAACACCTTTCATAAGATTTACAACAAGATAAGATGTTTTCTCATCTAAAGCGATGTTACTCTTAGAAGTAAATGTTTCTAAAACTATACCTTTATTATTTGTTATCTTTGTTATGAATATAGGTTCTTTGTGTACTCCCTGATTAACAAAAGTAGCCATAGCACCAGCCATTTCCATAACAGTCAAGTCAGGAGTTCCTAAACATATAGAAGGAACAGGTTGTATAGGATTTTTTATTCCCATTTGTCGTACAAGATTAATTACACTGCTTGGAGATGTATAGTCTTTCATTAGTGCTGCTGAAATGTAATTGACAGAATTTGCTAAGGCCCATTTAAGATTAACCATTTGTCCTTCTCTTGCATGATTTGAATTTTTAGGAGTCCAGTTGTCATATTCAGGGAAAGTTACAGGTGAATTTTCTATTTGGAAGCAAGGTGTAATCTCGCTATCTTTCATAGCACAAGCATACACAAAAGGTTTAAAAGTTGAACCAATCTGTCTTCTTCCTAACTGAGCATTATCAAATTTGAAGTATTTGTAGTTTATACCTCCAACATATACCTTTATATGTCCAGTTTGAGGTTCTATAGAGACCATGCCTGTATTAAGAAAGTATTTATAGTATTTTATAGAATCCATAGGAGACATAATAGTGTCTCTTTCTCCATTCCAAGTAAATATCTCCATTTCAATAGGAGTATTAAATACTTTCTTTATTTCTTTCTCGCTTGCTCCTTCTTTTACCATCTGAATATATCGCTCAGATGTTTTCATAGATTGGTCATAATACTTATTTATATTAGATTGAGATATACCTGTGAATGGAGCTCCTTTTCTTCCTTTGCATTGATTAAAGAAGGCTGCTTGTAGTTCTTTGAAATGAGTATTTACAGCCTCCTCTGCATTCTTTTGCATATTATAGTTTATGGTAGTATATATTTTTAGGCCGTCTCTATAAACGTCGTAGTTTTCTCCGTTATTTTTATAATGAGTTTTACACCATTCATCCATGAATTGTCTGACTTTTTCTCTAAAGTAAGTTGCAACGCCTCTGTCGTGAGTAGCCGGATTAAAGTGTGTAGTAAGTTCTGAATTTATGAGAGTTTCATATTCTTGATCTGAAATATATTCATATTTATGCATTTGAGAGAGAACAATATTTCTTCTTTCTTTTGATTTATCGTTATGACGGATGGGATTGTAAGTTGTAGGAGCTTTTAATAGTCCCACTAATACTGCTGCTTCTTCTGTTTTTAATTCTTTAGGAAGTTTGGAAAAAAAAGTGTTAGCAGCAGTTTTAATGCCAAAAGAGTTAGAGCCATAATCAACAAGATTGAGATACATTGATATTATCTCCTGTTTAGAATAACGTCTTTCAAGTTTAACAGCAACAACCCATTCTTTTAACTTAAAATATGCTGTTCCAAGTTTAGAAGTCTTTTCTCTTGGGAAAAGGTTTTTAGCAAGTTGTTGAGTTATGGTACTGCCTCCACCTTTGTTTTGTCTTCCTATAATAGTTTTAAATAAAACTCTAAAAAGGCTCCGTGTATCTATACCACAATGATCTTCAAAACGCGCGTCTTCAGTTGCTTTTAAAGCATTGATTAGTGCAGGTGAAAGTTCTTTATAATCTATATTTGTTCTGTTTTCTATGCCAATATATCCCAACACTTCTCCTTCATCAGAAAAAACTTCGGATGCGAGATTGCTATTAGGATTTTCTAATTGCTCAAATGACGGCATAAACCCTAAGAAACCTAATGAGAGGAAAATGAAAAACAATGTAACAGATAGCAGGAATACTCCATAGGTAATCCACATACGTTTAATATATTTTCTTGCATCGTTATTATTGCCCTGTTTTATATTTTCTTTTTGGCTTCCTCTGTTTTGCATGGTATCAAAATTTAAGAAAAGTATTAACTTATTTTTGGTTAGGCATTTTCTCTATATGTAAGCCGATGTTTTTTACTCCGACAAGATTGGTATCAGTAGTTGCTTGTTGTAGTCTAAAAGTATAGGTTCCGTTTTGTTTAAACTCAACGTTATGAGCAAACCAAAACCTATTATCTATAACTCCTCCAAATTCTTTTCCCTTCCAAGTTCCGTCAGGGTGTGTAAGCTCGCACTCTATTGTGTCTACACTAATGCTTGCATCAGGGTATATAGTGGTAAGGAAAAAATATATGTTGTTATATTTGTAATCTTTAGTATTTGAAATGTTTATTGCAAACCGATAGAGTGATGTTCTGTCTATTGTTTTTATATTCACTGTAAAAGTTTTCTTTTGTTGCATATTCCAAATACCGTTATCTACCTTTTGATTATCATCAAAGATAACATTTGAATCACACGCAACAAACAAAGCAGATACCATTATAATAATATATATTACAAGTTTATTCATTGATTTTCTGTTTTTGTTAATTCAGCTTGAAAAGACTCTAAATCTTCTGGCTTTTTGTTCTTTTTATTCATTGCCATAATCTTCTTTACATCATAAGCTGATATAGGAATAAGTTCTGAAGAGTTTTCATAGGAATACCAAAATATTCTTTTCAAGACATCAAGTTTATGATAAATACCTTTTCCCTTGATAGTCTCAAGCTCAATACCTGTTTCTGGAAAGTCTTTTAAAGCATCTTGATAAACATCATATTCATAATTTAGGCAACATTTTAATTTTCCACATTGTCCAGCAAGTTTTTGAGGATTAGGAAATAGTTGTTGTACTTTTGCAACGGCGGTACCTACAGAAGTGAAATTGTTTAACCAAGTAGAACAACACAATTCTCTTCCGCAAGTGCCAATACCTCCTAAACGTGAAGCTTCTTGTCTTGCTCCAATTTGCTTCATTTCTATTCTTATATGGAAAGTTTCAGCAAGATCTTTAATAAGTTGTCTAAAATCTACTCTGTCGTCTGCAGTATAGTAGAATATTGCTTTTGTTCCATCACCTTGATACTCTACATCATTAATTTTCATATCAAGATTTTCATCCAAAGCAAGTTTTCTTGTTTCAAATAAAGTTTTTTCCTCTTTCTTTATAACCTCTAACCATTTTTCAATGTCTGCAGTCTTAGCTCTACGATATAGTTTTTTTACATTTTCAATATTGAAACCACGTTTCTTTTTCATTTGAATTCTGCAAAGTTCTCCAGCAAGAGAAACGATACCGATATCATGTCCAGGCGTACCTTCAACAGCAACAATATCACCTTCCGTTATTTCTAATCCGTCAGGTATTTTATAGAAATCTTTGTGCGAATTTTTGAATCTAACTTCTACATAATCAAAATAGCCTTGTGCTGAAGGAGGCTTAACATTACGCATCCAATTAGTAACGTGAAGTTTTTCGCAAGAGTTTCTTTCTTGTTTCTCTACTGTTTTGTATGATTGAGGTGTGGCAGAACAACCATGAGAAAGAGTTAAAGGTTCTTTATATTCTTTTTTTAATAAACCCAAAGAAGGGTCTTCATCAAAATAAGGGTGAACAAATTGTTCTGCAAGGAAAAAAGAAGTATCTCCCTTGCTATCTTGCTCTATTTCTATTATGCTTTGTTTTGCACGTATAGAAGAAGATTCTTTATTTACAGGTGTATTGATTTCTTCGTTTGTATGTTGAGTTTGTTCTTCAGTATTATCCATATTTATTTTATTCTGCTTTTATCTTTTTTCAAACAAAACACCTAACTTTATTATCATATTCGTCATATTGATTTTTACGTTGGCGTTTCTATCTATATTTTTCTGTGACTTCTCTAAAACGTTAAAGATGCCTTCCAAATTGTTTTTGGTAATGAATTTTGGGTAATTTTTCTTGAATTTTTCTTCTGCAAGATACAAAGGATGCTGTAGAAACTGCATTCCAATAGAGTATTGCCAGCATTTTTCTATCGTTTTTGAACAATAAGCAAGAAAGTCTTTTTGAATATCCTTTGACATCTTGCTGAATGTTTCAGTAAAGGTCAGAATCTCGGACACCTTTGTTTTGTATGAAAATGCCAGACGATTCAACTCTATAAACATTTGAAAATATTCAGAGACTTTATCTATATATGCTTGTCGAATGTTCAGTATATTTCCTTCGCTTAAAAAAGCATCTTTTTTGATTTCTTCTTCTGAATATTCTGGGTGTAGAATTCTTAGTTCTTGTTCTATTATATCATTATCAATAGGTCCAATATTGATTTGTTGAACTCTTGAAAGAATTGTTGGTAAAATATTTTCTTTGTTTTTAGTAGTAAAAATAAAAACCGTATTAGGATAAGGCTCTTCTAATATTTTCAGTATAGTGTTGCTTGCTTGAGTATTCATCTTATCAATATTCCAAACAACCATTATCTTATATTGGGCTTCATATGCTTTCAAAGTCAATAGTGATACAATATCATTTGCATCTGCGACATTGATGATACCCTGTTTGCCCTCTACTCCAGAAAAAGTGAGCCAGTCGTTTAAATCTCCATAGCCGCCATTGTTGAAAACAAACTCTCTAAATTCTGAGTAAAAAAGAGAAGATTTGTTATCCTTTTTCACTTTATTTGTTGTATTCGTAGGAAAGATAAGATGTAAATCCGGGTGAATTAGTTTCTGATACTTCCTACACGAAGGACATTCTCCACAAGAGTCAGCATTAGATTGACTTTTGTTTGTACAAGACAAATACTGAGCTAAGGCTAAAGCCAAAGCTAAATTACCATACCCATCTTTGCCATTAATTAAAACAGCATGAGGAAATTGATTTCTATCAATTGTAGAAATCAATTTCCTGATTACATTATTTTGCCCTTTTATTTGAGAAAATTGCATGTTTGATAATAATTGCAGGCTTCTACTAAATCATAAAAGGCAAGCAATAATAGAGTATTTTTAGAAATAATTAATAGTTGAATTCCAAATCAGATGAAGGGAACTCATCAACACCCCTGTCATCCTTTTGACGAGGGTTATCAGAGTTTCTATTATTTATAGAACGCTGAAAAGATACAATCATTGCTCCTAACATCTTTGTCATTTCCATAAGCATTTCTCTTGATTTTTCAACATCTTCTTCATTGAAAATATTATGATTAGCAGCCATAGTAGTGAATACAACGCATTGTCTTACTAAGCCTTTGGCATACTTTAAGTATTCAATGAATTCTGATTTAGGATTAGATGAGCCATCAGCTATTTGCATAGAAATTTTAGCAGCAGTATCTAAGAATGGTAATAGTATAACTTTTCTGTTGAATTCATCTGCTGATTGAACCTTTTGCATTAGCCAGTTGTAGTAATCTAATGATTTGTGATAAATTCTTAAATCCTCAAATCTAAAAAAACTTGTAACGTTTTGTTCTTCCATAATGATAAAGTTTGTTGGTTTTTACTATAATTTTTTTTGAATTATTCTATTCCTGCATAATATTTCATATACTGCACTCTGTAAAATGCAGAAACAGTACTATTCTTGTCTATTGATAATCTACCTTTAAAATCAGATAAACGGTTATAAGAATTTTTCTCCATCCAATTTTTTAGGAATTCATTAGCTTTAGTAATAAAGGAAAAGTCCTGTTCATATAATGCAGATACAACTTGTACTGTATTTGCTCCAGCAAGAATAAGTTTTATAGGGTCTTCTGGTTTATGAACACCTCCTCCAGCAGTCAAAGGACAGTTTATTAATTTGGATAAGATAGCAGTCCATCTAATTGTATTGTATAGTTCTTTTTCATCACTCAAAATATTTATAGGTTTTACTGTTTGAGTGTCTATATCTATATCGTGTTCAATAAATCTGTTGAATATAGAAAGAGCAGAAATTCCCATCCAAGAGAGTTTTTGACATAGTTTAGCCAAGGAAGCAGAATAAGAACTTATCTTTAGAGATATAGGCAAGGAAGGAACAGCACGTTTTAGAATTTGTAGTGTGTTTTCATAAACTTGATCAACATCTTCTGTTGAAACGTTGATATTAGAAGGCATAATAAACATATTTAATTCAATGCCGTCTGCTCCTGCTTGTTGAATGCTTTGAGCGAATTGCAACCATTCACTTGCAGAAACACAATTGATACTTGCAATAATAGGGACATCAACACATTCTTTTGATTTTCTTATCAGTTCCAAGTAGTTGTTTAACTGATTGTGCTTTGTATGTTCTGCTATGTAGTTGTAGGCTTCGAAGAATTCACCAGTATTTTGAGCAGATAACACATTGCTACTTATCTCTTGAGTTACTTGTTCCTCAAAAAGAGACTTTAGAATAACTGCACCAACGCCAGCATCTTCTAATTTTTTTACATTATCTACGATAGCAGTCTTACCGCAACTGCCTGCAATTATAGGACTTTTTATAGTCCTTCCCATATATTGAACGCTTGTATCCATCTCAATTAAAGTTTTTAGAGGAGGCAAAGTTACATCATTATATTTAAACAAACAAAAAAAAAGTTACTTTTTTTTTAATTTAATAGAATTTTTGATAAAAAACATTGAAAAAATTCTCTATTTGAAATAATTGATATATTTTTGCAAACTGAAATTAAAAATAGGAAAATAAGTTTAACAGAATATAATTGATTAAAATAATGAGTACTAAGGACACAGAAAACAAGAAAACTGTTGTGGAAAACAACGGAAATGTTGAGAAAAATGAGAACCTTCAAGTTGGAGATATACTTGCAAAGGCAGAACAATTCATAAACAAAAACAAAAAGACTCTTTTAATTGTTTTGCTTTCTGTTGTTGCTGTTGTGGTTGTGATTTGTCTATATAGTTTCTGGTATATTCCTTCACAGGAGAAAGAAGCTGCTAACTCTATGTTTGCTGCTGAACAGTATTATATACAAGGTGAATATGATAAAGCTTTAAAGGGTGATGGAAAACACATGGGTTTTGTTGCAATAGGTGATGATTATTCTTCTACAAAGCAAGGCAAATTAGCAAAATATTACGCTGGTAGAATCTATCTTGAACAAGGTAAATACAAAGAAGCATTAGATTATTTAAAATCTTTTTCTCCAAAAGATGCATACATGGCTTCTCAAGCAAAATGTTTAGTAGGTGATTGCTATATGGAGTTAAACCAAATTGACGAAGCAATAAACTACTACAAGAAAGCATCAACAACTAATGTTAATGATTTTACTACACCTGCTATATTGATGAAGTTGGCTACAGCGTACGAGATGAAGAAAGATTATAAGAGTGCGTTAGATACTTATAAAATGATAAAGACTAATCACCCTGCATCTCCAGAATTCCAACAAATAGAGAAATACATTACTCGTATGGAAACAATATTGGAAAAATAGTTTTTGAAATCAGATATAAAAATCCTCTTGTTTTAAAAAGCAAGAGGATTTTTTTACATGCTTACTATATAATAAGACAAGACCTGTCAGATTAACAAGTGATAAAATCCTTTTTAAATTATTGATAAAATAAAGCAGAGATTGAAAATTTATGACTAACTTTGCAAAAAAATAAATAGAAGATATGAATGATAAAGTTTCGCGACTAACAGATTATATCCTTAGAGGAATATTTGGACTTGTTTTTATGTTTTCCGGTTTTGTGAAAGCAGTGGATCCCATGGGGACTGCTTACAAAGTGGAAGAATATCTTAATGTTTTTGGCTTTGGTTTTATGCTCAACGATGCACTTACATTTCCGATAATAATAGCGGTGTTTTTGTGTGTAATGGAATTCACGATAGGTGTTACAATGTTTTTACATATCTACAAGAAGCCTGTTCGTTGGGTTGCCTTGTTGTTTATGCTTTTCTTTACAATAACGACATTGATAGACGCACTGACAAATAATGTTGATGATTGCGGTTGTTTCGGCGATGCGATAAAGCTGACCAATTGGCAGACATTTTGGAAAAACATCGTATTAGATGTTATTCTAATGGGAATATTTATGTTTGACAAAAAAGCGAAAGAAGATTATTCTAAAAGACTACCTTTTGTGGTTACTATTGCTGCACTTATATTAGGTGTAGGCTTTTCTGTTAGAAACATAATGTATGAACCTATAATAGATTTTCGTCCGTGGAAGGTTGGAAATAAAATGGCTCCAACTCTTGATGAGCAAAAACCACCTTTAGCATACGCAACCTACAAAAACAATGCGACAGGAGAAGAAAAAGAGTTCTCAATGGCAAGCGAAGGTGAGGGGACTTTGATGAAAGCCTATGAAGAAGACCCTGACTTTGCAGAACATTGGACATACGTAGAAGGCAAGGAAAGAATAATAAACACAAATACAATCGCAGCAGATGGTTTTTCTTTAGTTGAGTTAGGTGAGGTAAAAGATGAAAGCCTTGATGTAATAGGGGATACTACACAAGATCTTTATATTATTGCTGTCTGGAATTTGAAGACAGCAAGTGAAAAGGGAATGAAACGTCTGATGCAGTATGTAAATAAACTTGATAAAGAAAAAAATAACATCATATTAATCACTGCTACAAGTCCAAAAGATTGGTATGATTTTTCTGAAAAATATTCTTTGCAGGATTACCTTTTCTATTCCTGTGATGATAAGGCAATAAAAGCAATGATACGTTCTAATCCGGGATTGGTTCATATTAAAAAAGCAGTGGTAAAAGAAAAGTTTGCTTGGAGAAACTTCTAAAACGTTTAAAGGGTTTAAAAGATGTTTTCTTTTGTTCTAAGGAAATTAGGTTACGGTTTGTTAGTTATCTTCGGTGTAGTTAGCTTAGTATTCTTTCTTTTTAATATACTACCCGGAGATCCTGCTCGTATGATGTTAGGGCAGAGGGCTGACAAAGAAAGTGTTGATAGAATACACAAGGAACTTGGTTTGGATAGACCTGTAAGCACTCAATACTTTAACTACCTTAACGATATTTCTCCTCTTTCTTTTTACTCTACTACACAAACAAGTTATTTCTATTTTGATAAACAAAAATACACATCTGCTGTAACCCTTCTTAATCTAGGCACAACAAAGATAGTGTTAAAAAAACCTTATCTAAGGCAGAGCTATCAAAGTAAAAGAAATGTCAGTGAAATGCTTTCAGAGGCATTGCCTAATACTATCATCCTTGCTCTTGCTAGCATATTGTTTGCCTTTGTTGTAGGAGTTATTTTGGGAAGTATTTCTTCCATATATATAAACACGTGGGTAGATAGACTTATTCAGGTCATTACTTCTATAGGTATGAGTTTGCCATCTTTCTTTGCTGCCATTATTATTGCCTGGTTCTTTGCCTTCAAACTATCGGATTGGACACATCTTTCTATGTTCGGTTCTTTGAAAGTAGTGGATGACATGGGCGAGGGAGAACATATTTGTTTAAAGAACCTTATCCTTCCAGCTCTTACTCTTGGTATTCGTCCTTTGGCAGTGATAACAGAACTGACAAAAAGCACTATGCACGATGTCTTTCAACAAGATTATATACGTACTGCTAAGGCAAAAGGGCTTTCAACATTTCAGGTCATCTATCATCATGCTTTGAAGAATACTCTCAATCCTGTCATCACGGCAGTCAGTGGGTGGTTCGCTTCTTTAGTAGCTGGGGCTGTTTTTGTTGAATATATATTTGATTGGAAAGGTATGGGAGTTGTGATAGTCAATAGTTTGGAGACATACGACTTTCCTGTGATTATGGCTTCTTTGTTGGTTGTTTGTATATTTTTAGTACTGATAAACATTGTTACCGATATAATATACGGCTACCTTGACCCTCAAGTAAAACAAAAACAATAATAACAAAAAAAAGGTTGCGAAACTGAACGCAACCTTTAATAGTTTTGACATTATTTCTAATCAGTTATTTTATCTCCCAAGTTTCACCTGAGTTTAACAGTTCATCAACATTATGAACAGAACCGTGTTGTATCTGTTCTTCTTCTTGTGCTTTGAACATTTCATTATAAGTAGGTTTCTTCACTGCACGTATAACACCAAATACCATAGGGAACTCTGGCGGACGCATTTGTGCAAGCATGTGGTGAATACCTGTGTCCTCAGTTGTTTCGTCGTGAATCATAATATCTTTTTCGGTGATACCATTTCCAAGTTTTACAACTTTAAGACTTCTTCCAACCATAACCAAACCTTTGTCTCTATTCTTACCAAATATCATTGGTTTGCCGTGTTCAACCCATAGCTGTCTGTCTTCACGAATATCTTTGTCAGTAACGTCAGCATGTGTTCCGTTGTTAAATATCATACAGTTTTGAAGAACTTCCACAACAGCAGTACCATCATGGGCAGCCATACGCTCACAGACTTTTTGCAGAGAAGCACTTTGAGAATCTATAGCTCTTGCAAAGAAAGTACCTCTTACTCCAAGAACCAACTCGCCAGGATTAAGTTGATAGTCAATAACGCCAAACGGAGAAGTCTTTGTTACCTGCCCTTGTTTAGTGGTCGGAGAGTACTGTCCTTTAGTCAAGCCATATATTCTGTTGTTGAACATTATCAGATTGACATCCATATTTCTACGGATAAGATGCATAAAGTGGTTTCCACCAATGGCAGTGCTATCACCGTCACCTGAAGTAATCCAAACAGAAAGATTTGGATTGGCTATCTTTACCCCTGTTGCTATAGCTGCTGGTCTTCCGTGAATACCATGAAAACCATATGAATTAACATAATAAGGAAAACGAGAGGAACAGCCTATACCAGAGACAATACAGTAATCTTCTTTCTTATAATTAATCTTAGGGAAAACATTATGAACGGCAGCAAGAATAGCGTGATCACCGCATCCAGGACACCATTTTACCATTTGATTTGACGCAAAGTCAGCTTTGGTTAAAGCAACGTTTGAATGTTCTATCATGATTAATTTCCTCCGTTCATTATTTTATTAAACTCTTGTTTCAATTCAGTAACCTCAAAAGGCAAGCCTTGAACCTTGTTGTATTGATGGAACATAATTCCTTGATAATTCATTCGTAGGTAATTTACGAATTGTCCCATATTTAACTCACATACAACGATTTTCTTATACTTTCTAAGTATCTCTTCTGTGTTCTTAGGTAAAGGAGAGATATAGTGGAAGTGTGTATATGCTACTTTCTTGCCTTCTGCTCTCAATTCATTGACAGCAGTTTTTAAAGCTCCGTGTGTTCCACCCCAGCCTACAACAAGTAGTTCTGCATCTTCATCTCCATAGACTTCTTGTAAAGGAAGACGTTCAGCCAATCTGTCTATTTTTTCTTTACGATAATGAACCATTTTCTCGTGGTTAAGGTTGTCTGTTGAAACTTCGCCCTTTCCGTCAGTCTTTTCCAAGCCACCTATTCTGTGTCTTAAACCATCCATTCCAGGAACAGCCCATTGACGAACCAATGTCTTAGGATCACGTCTGTATGGTTGGAAATCTGGGTCATTAGGTTTTGCAAATGGTGGGTGAATCTCAGGGAAATCACTCATATTTGGTATTTTAAACAACTGAGACCCGTTTCCAAGATAAGCATCGGAAAGAAGTATAACAGGAGTCATTGTTTCCAAGGCAAGTCTTGCAGCTTCAAAAGCCCAATAGAAGCAGTTCGCAGAAGTAGATGGAGCAACAACAATACAAGGTGCTTCACCGTTTCTGCCAAATAAAGCTTGGTTTAGGTCAGCTTGTTCGGTTTTTGTAGGTAAGCCTGTAGAAGGGCCACCACGCTGAACATCTATTACCACCAAAGGAAGTTCTGTCATAACCGCTAAGCCTAATGCTTCGCTCTTTAATGACAGTCCAGGACCAGAAGTAGAGGTACAAGCCAAAGCACCAGCGAATGATGCTCCTATTGCTGAACATATGCCTGCTATCTCATCTTCGGCTTGGAATACTCTTGCTCCTAAACTCTTTCTTTTTGCTAACTCTACCATTATATCAGTAGCAGGAGTGATAGGATAGGAGCCAAGGAAAAGATTTAGGCGAGATTTCTCTGCAGCAGCAAGCAAACCCCAAGCTGTTGCTATATTTCCCGTTATGTTTCTGTATTTTCCTTTTGGCATTTCTGCAGTATCTACTTCCAATCTTTGCAAAGGCACTTCTTGAACATCTATGTTCTCGCAATAGTTGTAGCCTGCGCGTATTACCTTTTGGTTTGCTTCTACTACCTCGGGTTTGTTTTTGAATTTAGTCTGTAGATATTCGTCTGCATGTGTTGTCTGTTTGCCGAAGATGAAGAATATCATTCCCAAGGCAAACATATTTCTGCATTTTAATGCACTCTTTCTGTCTGTGAATATGTCTTTTACTGCCTCCAAGGTGAGAGTAGTAATAGGAGCCTTCACAATATTGTATGAAGAGTACTCATCAGAATCCAATGGAGAGGTTTCATACCCTGCCTTCTTGATAGCATCTTCTGTAAAAGTATCTAAATCCACAATGATAGTAGCACCCTTTGTTGCCCATTTTAGATTAGATTTCAGCGATGCAGGATTCATACAGATAAGTACGTCTGCCTTATCACCAGAAGAGTAAATGTTTTTTCCAATATGCACCTGAAAACCAGATACACCTGCTATTGTGTTGTGAGGAGCGCGAATCTCTGCAGGATAGTCAGGAAATGTTGCTATATCATTTCCATCTAAGGCAGAAGTATCAGAAAACAAAGTTCCGGAAAGTTGCATTCCATCACCGCTATCGCCAGCAAATCTGACAACAGCATCGTTTTTTCTTATAATATCTTTGGTTGCCATAATTTTAAATGTATGTTCCTATTTCAATATTATTGTTTTCAATTGCGAAAACATTCTGCAAAATTACTACAAGTTATTGAAATGAGTTAATTTTTATGAAGTTATTTTTTTATATCATCCTTCTTTTTACCCTTTTCAAGAATGTTGTCAATACTAAAAAGACTTATTCAAAAATGTCTTCGTTTTCGCAAAAAAAGAGTTGGTTTTAATTTTTTAAAACCAACTCTTTATACCCTAAACATCAAGAGTTAATTTTTTTAAACCAACTCTTTTTTTATCAAAAGAAAAACTTATTCTTTTATAAGTTTTTGTTGTCTATCTCCTGATTTAAGATAGTATATTCCTTTTGGCAGTTCGGAAATAGAGATTGTTGTCTTGCCTTTTGGATTTGGTATTTGTCTTACCATTTGGCCAAGAGAGTTGTAGATAAATATATCCTCCATTGCTTCAAGGGTTATACTTTCTTTTGCGGGATTTGGATAAAGAAGCAGCGATTCTTTATCCACAGTTCCTATTCCAAGAAGATGATTTTCGCAATCATCAGATGATTCCTTATGATATATCAAATCTTCTTCATATTCATAGCAGCGAAGCCTGCCGTTCATATATCCTCCTCCTGCTATAAGAGTACTCGCTACATCATAGAATAATAATCCTTTAGTAGATCCTATACCCTCTATCCATTCTACTCCGTCAGACATAGTAAAAAGGTTTGTTGTGTCTCCTTCCCAATAATAAGCAAATGACCATTTCCTGCATCGCTGTCCATTGATTAGAATATCTAAAGTATCAATGCTGATAACTTTCATGGACAAATCATAGGAACAAGCAAATGTATCTCCTATATTTAAGGAATAATCATATAATAGACGCTCGCCATAAGAATTGTAAACAAAAACCTTCTGATTTTCCTCACGCAAAAGAAAATCCTCTTCAATGATGGTATCGGGTCTATAGTTATGATAGTAATCATACTTATAACTATGGACAACGGAATAAGATACTCCATCTATTACACTGTCGTGATTATCCATAGTAAGACGGTTATAACTTGAAGGACCTTCGCCTCCCCATGTGTCATATATCCAAGTCTGACTTTCTTGTTTGTTGATCAAAGGAATATAACTGTCATCTGTCTCTTGCGCTGATAAGTTAAGACTTAAAAGCACCAATAATAAACCACCTACATATAGGTTAATTGCAATCTGTTTCATATTCGTTTTCTTTTTTTATTTCTCCTACACACTTAAAGGCTTTTCTGAATCCTCCTTTTTATTTAAACGTTTTTTAATATGATTTATTTTCATCGCACGATAATAAGTGCAATTATGCAAAACATTCACTATATGTTTGACGATATTGTGAAACGTCTGGCTTTTTATTAAAAAAGTTTATCGAAAAAATACATTCGCTCCGTACGAAGTGTAACGAAGTGCGGGGTTATCCTTTCCTGTAGTAGTCTATACTCCAACCGAAGCCTTGTTTTTGGTTCTTTTCCTAAA
>OMWJ01000006.1 GCA_900314725.1 uncultured Bacteroidales bacterium | reverse complement strand
GTTCCAGATGTTGTTTGAATCACCTTCCGTGAGGATGACGACGACAACCTTATCTCTATAGGCGTCTACAAGATTCATATCCAAAAAATCCTCGCCTTTAAGGTAGGCGGCAATGAGTTTTGTGTAGAAAGATGTCTTTCCCACACCACTTTCTCCTAATAACAGTGTATATCTCTGAGAAACAGGACAAAGAGGATAGTATATAAACTTCTGCTCAAAGCTTTTTTCCTTTGGATAGCCTTTTGTTATATTGATAAATCGGTATCCTTTGTTCTCTTCGTCTGCTGGGCGGATGTCAAGAAAAGTGTTGTTGAGAGAAGATGTTGCTTTGTTAGTAGGATTGTAAGGAAAATCCTTATTATTAATGGAAAATCTTTCTTTATTCAAGTAAAGATAGAGTATGGTTTGTTTGAAATCGTCATTGAATTTCAGCTTACAGATAGCGTCAAAAAGTGTGTAGGCTTTCTTTTGCATAGGGTCCTTGTCGTGTGCGGAGACAAAAGTGCAGGAGTCTTGCATAAAAGATATTCCTGCACCTTCCTTGGAACCTATACGTAAAGCACGGTTGCCTTCTTTTACATAAAAATCAGGTAACTCAATACACAGATTATCAATGCTTGAATTCAATTGATTAAACTTATTAATTAGTTCTGAAAATGATTTGTTTTGGCTATGTTTATTGGTAATAGCCTGACTGACCTTTTGAGCATTGTTTTGGATAATGCTCTTGCTGTTCTGCTCACGTTTTTCTATGAGTTTTTTAACTTCTTGTATGTTCATAATCTATAAATTATAAAAATCAAATAAAACTTTTGTTGAACAGTAGAAATACTTGTAGCAGTCTTTTCTTGCCGTTACGGGAGCGTAGGAACAATGCTCAGCAGAGAACATAGAGGTGTCTATGCCTTTATCTGAGCTTATGCTTTCTTTGCTATCTCCTTCATTAAGTATCTTGCTCATATACAGCACACAATTCACTGCAAGTTTGTATTCTCTTGGCTTTACGGGACGTTTCAACGGTATGATTATTCTCATTCGTGGTTCAAGGTCATCCATGCTTTTATCGTAATGCGAATAGGAAGTGTAGGCCATGAAAAAGTAGGGAAAGTTTGCTTTAATTAATTCCACGATTTCCTTGAAAGATAGCTTTTTATGTCCGTCTATATCAAGTAGGATGCCACCTATTCTATACACGTTGTCCAATATCTTGCGTTCGTCTTTTTCGCAAGGTTCCCACAGTGCATACCAATCGTAGTTGTATTTATATGCAGGATTTTGGTAACCGTCTGTATGTTTGGCTTTTTGCCAGTGTTTAGGTTCTTCAAAATCACGTACAACCTTTGGGTTGCTGATGATTCTCAGCAGTTCAAACAACGTTATCTCTTCTGTGAAGGCTATGTTGCCGCTTGGGACCCACTTGCCGTTTTGTCTGAATGTAACGCCTGTGGTGAATCTGATTTTGTTGGACTTAAGAAAATCTCTCATCTGAAGTTTTTCAGCCATAGCTGATTTTTCTATATTCTCTGTCATTGTGTAAGAAATGTTTTATAATCTTCAAAAAGGTGAAGCTCCTTTGCAACTTTATGTTACGCTTGCAAAATTCTGATAAATAGGAGTTAAAGTCTGTTATTATTCACCAGAGCATACACACCGTTAATCTTGTAGGAGACACTGTTGTTCTTTCTGTTGTTGAAAACGTAAGCGATTACGTGAATGATTACTTTTTTAGAAAATAAGATGTTGATTTATAGTATTATGTGCTATTTGTTGATAATAAATTAAAAATATTGTTATGTTTTTATGATTTTTTTGATTAACTTTGCAAAATAGGTTTGGAAAAAATTTTTTTAATACAGAAATATAAGAAAATAAGGCTATTAACAGAAGCACTGAAAGGTTAAATATAAGGAAGTAATAAGAAGATTAGGCAGATGGACTACAATATAAAAGATCAGATAATAGAGCAGGATGATAAATTGCGGTGGGGTTCGCTTTTGAAGGACTTGTCCAAGGAGGGTTTTGTCAAAAAGCAAGGTAAGATATACATTTGGATTGACAGCAATAAATATATGGGTAAGTTCTGTGAGTTCGTAAAGGAAAACTTGTTTTATTATCCAGATCATGCTTTCTATCTGTATTTTATACCTATCTTTAAGAATAAGGATGGTGAAGATTTTACTCGTGAGCAACTTGGTAAATACAAGAACGATTACAACAATTCTCGCACAACGGTGAGGGTGGGTAAGTTTGAGCGAATATTGGATAAGCACAAAAGAGGAAAAAAGATTAATTTTTCATAAAAAAAGTTTGCAAAAAATTTGTCTATGTCAAAAAATTGTCGTAACTTTGTAAAGTAAAAGTTGAGATACTAAGTACGTACGGAAAAATCAGTTTTTACAAGACAAGTTTAATTTATTTATTAACCAAAAAACAAAAAAATCATGTCAGTACTTTATTCACGCGTAAAGCGTACAGTAACAACGGGTAGAAACCCAGGACAAAAATACTTAGCAGTATTGTTTGCTCCATCGTCAATAGATGAAAATCAGATAGCAGAAGAGATAGCCTCAGCTACTTCTTTAGCAAAAGGAGACGTCAAAAACGCACTTACATCTTTGTGTGAGGTCATAATGCGTTACAATGCCAACAGTGTGAAGGTGAAATTAGGTTCTCTTGGAACATTCTCTCCAAGCATAAAGGCACAGGCAAAGGCTACTCTTGACGATGTTACAGACGACACCATAACAAGGATAACCACTAAGTTTAGACCTAATGTGGTGTTCTCCAAGAGAATGAAATCTGCGGGAGTTCGTCTAAGACAAAAGGACAACAAAGGCTATCAAGACCCTGAATAATGAGAGACTATGGCAACGAATAAAAAGAAAATCAAAACAATAATAGATATACTTATCTATATATTGACCGCCATAGGAGGCTGGATTACAGGCAGTGCCTTTGCCTTACTAAACTAAAGATTTATTCTATTGAAAACAGAGAGGTTAAGTTCGCTTAACCTCTCGTTTTTTTTTTTTTTTTTTATTAGGTTAATCATTTTCTTTTTGATAGACGAAGCAACCAGCTTGTTTGGGGTGAATGTAAATCATAGTGTTACCGATTATTTATTTTAATAAAAAAAATTGCAGGTTGAAAAAAAGTTTGTAACTTTGCGAATTGAAAAAGAACGCAATTGAATGCGTAGGCTTTTATTGGGGATAAATAACACATTAAAACTACACTAATGAGCAGCACACAAGCGATGACACAGATTATAGCCGACTACTTCAAGACGCAACCTGTCGTGAGGGCTTGGCTGTTTGGCTCTTTCGCCCGTGGTGAGGAAACGTCCGAGAGTGATGTTGATATACTTGTGCAATACGATGACACAGCTCGTATTTCGTTGCTTACCATTTCTCATATGATGGGTGAATTGGAACGAAGTACGGGACGCCGTGTGGATTTAATAGAGGACGGATGTTTGATGCCATTTGCTGTGGAATCAGTCAACCGTGATAAACGACTGATATATGAGAGAAGAGGTTAGAGATATTGAACGATTACAGCATATTCTTGAAGCCACAAATGTGCTGGTCGATTACGTGGAACGCCACACTTTAGAAGAAGCACAATCCGACCCTGTGATATACTTTGGGTTGGTAAAACATGTGGAGATTATTGGCGAGGCAGTGTATAAGCTGACATTTCAGTATAGAGCTAACCACGAAGAAATTAATTGGGATGATATTGAGCGTATGCGTCATGTTTTGGTGCATGGCTACTATAAAATACGTCCCCGTCAGCTTTGGGAAACAATCTCTGTAGATATCCCCCGACTAAAACCTATTATAGAAAAATTGATAAAAGACTATAATTGAAACTTAAACTTTACAGCATAAACATAAACTAAAAAAATAGCAACAGGAACTTTTGTACAAAATGTATCAAGTTCCTGTCTTTGTCTTGCATAGGAGGCTGGATTACAGGCAGTGCTTTTGCCTTACTAAACTAAAGATTTATTCTATTGAAAACAGAGAGGTTAAGTTCGCTTAACCTCTCGTTTTTTGTGTGCTATAGTAACCACATAAAAAAACTTAGAATGAGAATAATAAAAGTTAAGTTATTACGTTATTGTGTGAAAATCATTGCAAATGGCAAACGAACTAATCATAGCGAACAGCGTGCAGGTTGATATGATTAAGAGCAGTATATATGAGGTGCGAGGGCAGCGAGTGATGCTTGATAGCGATTTGGCCGAACTATACGAAGTAGAGGTCAGCCAACTTAAAAGGCAAGTAAGAAGAAACATTGACCGTTTTCCTGAAGATTTTATGTTTGAACTTACTCGCGAAGAATATGATTCTTTAAGATGCCAAAATGGCACCATAAAGAGTGGTCGAGGCCAACATAGCAAATATTTGCCATTCGCATTTACAGAGGAAGGTGTGGCAATGTTGTCTGGCATGCTGAAAAGCAAAACGGCCATGCAAGTCAACATAAACATCATGCGAGCGTTCGTTGCCATACGTCATGCTGTGGCTTCTATGCAACTGTCCGACCTGCGTTATGAGCAACTATCCCACAAAGTTGACCAATTGAACGCCTATGTAGAAGAGATATTACACGACCAGAACGACATCAACCAAATACAAGAGCAAACCAATAATGAGATAGCCGTGCAGATAGAGGCCATTAACGAAGCCCTCGACCAGTTGCGTGACATAAAGGTCGAGCCTCGCACGCCTATAGGATTTAAAACAAAAGCCAATGATTAACTATCAGTTTTTTCCTCGGTCGCACGGCGTTACAAAAGAAATACAGGCCGTTATTGACTGCTTCAAGAAGATAGAAACAACACTTGAAGACGGCACTCATCGCGTGTCGAATGATGTACTCGCTTTGTTGCGCCCTTATCTCGAAGCCTGTGGTTATGACGTGGAGAAAGGCAAAGGACGTGATGAAAAGATAGATGTGCCTGTTCTATTTGCTGAGAACAATGCGATTGACAAGTCTTTCTACGCAGATACCTTCAACTTTTTATGGATGTAAAATAAAGACGAATTGTTATGACAGAAATGGAGAAAATGAAAGCAGGCTTGGAATATAGTTATGCTGACGAAGAACTTATAGCACGCAAGGGACGGGCAATAAAGTGGTGTGAAGAATATAATGCCATAGACGGTATGGATTATCAGAAGCAGTATGATTTTCTAAAACAAATGCTTGGCGGAGTGGGAGAGAGAGTATGGATAGCCAAGACTTTTAACTGCGATTGTGGGAAGAACATATACATTGGCAACGACTTCACGGGCAATTTTAACCTTACCATTCTTGATATTCGCGAGGTTTATATAGGTAACCATGTTATGATAGGTCCTAATACTCTCATAACTACTGTGGGACATCCTCTTTCATTTGAAAAACGCCGTGGATATATGGCTCAGGCAAAGCCTGTAACTATAGGTAATGACGTATGGATTGGTGGTAATGTTACAATACTGCCGGGAATAACGATAGGAAACAATGTTGTTGTGGCAGCAGGTGCAGTTGTAACGCACGATGTTCCAGACAATACGCTTGTTGGTGGAGTTCCTGCACGCACAATCAAGGAAATACATTAACTTTCCTATCTTTGCCCAAATAAACTAAAGATTTATTCTATTGAAAACAGAGAGGTTAATCAAACTAAACCTCTCGTTTTTTTGTATAACTTAGTGCAGAATAATAAGATAACCATCTTGTTATTCTCTTTTTTTGTGTGATAATACGATGTTGTAAGGATAAATCAGATAATGGAGGAGAATCCGAGCCTAACGAGAGAACAAGCCAAGAAAAAAGCGATGGAGGAGATAAAAAAGAAGAGGTAGAAGAAATAGCCTATCACTGAGCAGGAGGCAGAAGTGAGGGACGCTTTGATAGATTTGTTAGGCGAAGCCATAGGAAAAGAGAATGTTATCACTGATGATGAGCAGGCACAGACGTTGATTGATAGGGTTAAGAGTGAAGAGGTAAAAGCGATGAGCTGTAAGCAAAAAAAAATTACTTGATACCGCTACGATGATAAGTGAAGAATCACAAACCAATAAAGCAACTGCCATATCAAGTAATTCGGGTGTAAAACTACTGCAAAATTTTGGAAATCCAACAATAATTGAGCAAAAAAATGAAAAAAAAATTAAAGAGCATAGATTAGTTGGTATTTTATTGCAGTTTTTGTTTTAATATATAAAAAGAGGATATAGTTGTCTATGTTTCTACGATCATATATGGTCAAGTGCTGTTTTTAGGACATATAGATCCTAACTATACTATGTTACTAAGTATGTAGTTGTTGATTTTTTATTTGTTTTTATTGTTACGGATAGAAATAATTTGTAACTTTGCAACCGAAAAGAAAAAGATTGTTAGATCATAATAATCCCTACTGATTAATGGAATTATAACTGTTTGAGTAGGCTGGGTAAAAAAGAAAACTCATATCATGAATTATTATAGAGTCTGCTTAAAAAATAGAAATGTATTGAGATACTGCATTTTTATTATACTCTGTGTTATGTCGACTACTTTGTATGCTCAGCGTGTGAGTGGAAGGACTCTGGATGCTGACGATAATCAGCCCTTAGCTTTTGTAGAGTTGTATTGGTCAGGTACTAACATAGGTGTAATATCTGATACCAATGGAGTTTTCTCACTTCCTTTACAAAAGACATCACATGCTTTGATAGTCAGATGTCTTGGTTATTTCAGCGACACTTTAATACTGCATACTCCAACCGATACTATCATTGAAATCAAGCTGCATAAATCAGTGCAGACTTTGGATCAGGTTATGGTGAGAAGCCGTCAAAAATCCTCGTTTTCAAAGATGTCAAGCATAGAACAGACTGAGGTTGTTACCATTGAAGGTCTTCGTGGTTTGGCTTGTTGCAATCTTGGTGAAAGTTTTGAGAACTCGGCAACGGTAGATGTAGGCTATAGTGATGCTGTTTCGGGTAGCAAGCAGATTCAGTTGTTAGGGCTTACCGGTGTTTATTCTCAGATGTTGTTGGAGAATACTCCATTTCTTAGCGGTTTGTCTGCTCCTTTCGGCTTGGGTTATGTGCCGGGTCAATGGATGGAGAGTATCTCAATAAGCAAAGGTGTAGCCACTGTTAAGAATGGTTATGAGGCTATTACGGGAACTATTAACCTTGAATATGAGAAACCGCAAACGGCTGACCGTTTTTCGCTCAATCTGTATGAGAACAGTGATTTGAAATCAGAAATCACGGCTAAAATCAATCACCGTTTCAGCGAACATCTTGCTACAGGTTTGTTGTTGTATGGTACTTACAGTGCTAAGCGTACCGACCATATAGGTAATGATGGCTTTGCTGACTATCCATTGCAGCAACAGTTTAACGTTGCTAACCGTTGGTATTACGATAATGGTAAAGGCTATGTGTCGCAGTCGCTTATTAATTATATCTATGAAAACCGTTTGGGTGGTGATATGCGTTTTGATAAGTCTATGCGTGGAAGTGATAGTATCTATGGCTTTGGTGGTACTACTGATAGATTACATTTTTTTACCAAGAACGGTTTTAGAATCTCCAATACTTCTTCCTTTGGTTCGCAAGTGACAGGAACGTGGTTTAAACAAGATGCTTACTATGGAATGTCAAACTACAAGGGGGAAGAGAAGAGTTTGTATGTTAATCTCTTGGTTAATGACGAAGTAAGAGGAGGACATATTGTGGATTATGGTGTTTCTTTTCGTTATCGTGATGTAGAAGAACAACTTGAATATTTCCCATACATAGGAGCTGTTACACAGAACTTGTTTTCAAACGGCGACAACTTCTCATATCGGGAAATAATACCCGGTGTTTTTGCTCAGTTTACTTTTTTGTATGGAGATGTTTTCAATGCTACTCTTGGCTTACGCTATGATTATAGTTTTTCACCTTTAGAATCTAATCCATCTGTGTTTGGTCACTATGCAGGAAAAGATTTTCAGAACCATGCTTTCACACCACGTCTGCATTTTAGATGGAATATCTGGCACGATTGGATATTGCGAGGTTCTGTTGGTCGTGGCTTCCGCACTCCAAATCTTATTGCTGAAAACTTTGGTATCCTTGCTTCAGGACGAAGTATTGTGCTTAACGAATGGATTGCTCGTGAAGAAGCTTGGAATGGAGGACTTAACATAGCCAAGCGTTTCAAAATAGGAGATGATAGAGAAATCTCTCTTACGGTGGATTTCTATCATACACGTTTTGTTAGTCAAGCGGTTGTAGATTTTGATGTTGCAGCAGACCAAGTGCATATCTACAATCTTAAAGGTCAGAGTTATTCAAATGTTCTGCAAGCTGATTTCAGTATAGAGCCTTTTGAAGGATTCTCAGCTTCCTTGTCAGGAAAAATCAACGATGTGTGGTGTAACTATCATGGAGCAATGATGCGAAAACCATACACATCTATTTGGAAAGGCTTGCTTGTTTTGAGTTATCATACTCGTTTTGACAAGTGGCGTTTTGACCTTACCACTCAACTCAATGGACCACAGCGTCTGCCACTCAACAAGGGAATGGTGCAAGGAGAGACTGATACCTATCTTTATATGCTTTGTCAGATTACTCGCCGTTTCAAACGTTTTGAACTCTACGGAGGAATAGAGAATATTACAGGCTACGTTCAACCACATCCTGTCATTGGTTATGATGCACCTTTTTCGCAGGCTTTTGACGCTTCTATTATATATGCACCGCTGATGGGCAGGCTTTTTTATGTCGGTTTGAGATTAAGTGTGATGTAATCTAAAAATCGTGTATTATAATTTTTTTAATTGATTTACGTTATTAATAAAAACTTTGTTAAATATGAAAAGGACATTTGTTATAATTCTTTTTGTGGTTTTATGTGGCACGACTATGTTTGCCCAAAGTAAAAAAAATACAAAAACCGCAGAGATTTCTATTCCCGGATATTGCTGTAATGGTTTGAATGCTACTATTGAAAAGACATTGGCATACGAGCGAGGTGTTGTTGAATGGACCTTGCATCAAGATAAGAAATCGGTTACTGTAATCTACCGCGACAAAAAAACGAATCCTCAGAAAATAGAAAAGGCATTGGCTGAGAATGGTGTCCGTACTGCTAATTTTGAGCCTAATCCACGTGCCATAGAAAAGCTGCCAAAATGTTGCCAACCAGCAGCACGAGGAGAAAAATCCTGTGATAAAATGTAAACAGTAGCAACTACACTTTTTGTCAATACAACAACCATATCAACAAGCAAGGCGAATTTGAGAATGGTTTGTTTTTTGTTCCTTATGATTGCTAAGACAATAATTAAAGGATTTGAGCGTTGTCAGGATTGTAATTATTAAAAAACAAAAAAAATATAATCATGAAGAGTTTTAAGAGAGCGGCGTGGCTTCTTCCACAGCCGGTGTTGATTATAGGCACATACGACAAAAACGGTAAAGCAAATGCTATGAATGCTGCTTGGGGTGGTCAATGGGATATGAATGAGATAGTTGTTTCATTAGGTTCTCATCAGACAACTGACAATCTTGCAGAAAATGATGAATTTACGGTAGCCTTTGCAACAACTAAGACCATGGTTGCTGCTGACTACGTAGGTGTTGTAAGTGGGAGAAATACTCCTGACAAAATGGAGAAGACAGGTTGGACAATAGAAAAAGCACCTAATGTTAATGCACCTGTATTCAAAGACTTGCCTATGACACTTGAATGTCGTGTTAAGCAAAAGATAGACGATAAAGGAACAGGTTATTATCTTGTTGCAGAAATAGTCAATATCCTTTGTGATGAGGAGTATTTAGCAGAAGACGGCAAGCCAGATGTAGAGAAAATGTCATTGATAACCTTTGATCCTGTACATCATACTTACATACAGTTGGGTAAGACAGTCGGTAAGGCTTTTTCTGACGGTATGCAATTGAAATGACAACGATTGTAATTGGTTTATTTATACCCTTATTAGGAACGATGTTGGGTTCTGCTTTTGTCTTTCTGATGAAGGGAGAGATGTCGTTGCGTTTGCAGAAGTCTTTGCTCGGTTTTGCTTCGGGAGTTATGGTTGCTGCTTCGGTGTGGTCGTTGTTAATTCCAGCGATGGAAATGGAAGCCAACAAAGGAGCATTGTCAGTCTTGCCTGCTGCAGTAGGTTTTCTACTTGGTATAGGTTTTTTGTTTCTAATTGATGAACTGACACCGCACCTGCATATTGGAACAGACAAGCCAGAGGGAATAACTTCACGTTTGTCAAAGACAACTATGCTTGCTCTTGCGGTAACTATTCACAATCTGCCGGAAGGAATGGCAGTTGGTGTTGTCTTTGCAGGAGCAGAAAATGGAATGGCAAACATATCTGTAACAAGTGCTGTTGCTGTCTCACTTGGTATTGCCATACAGAATATTCCAGAAGGAGCTATTATATCCATGCCTATGAGGGCAGCAGGTAATAGCCGTTGGAAATCATTTCTTATAGGTTCTTTAAGTGGAGCAGTAGAACCTGTTGGAGCTGTTGCTGTTTTGTTGTTGGCTTCTTTGTTGATGCCTGTTCTGCCGTATATGCTTGCCTTTGCTGCTGGTGCTATGTTTTATGTGGTTGTAGAGGAACTGATACCAGAAGCATCTAATGGTAAGCATAGCAATCTTAGCACTATAGGTTTTGCAATAGGTTTTGTGCTGATGATGGTGCTTGATGTTGTAATGGGATAAAAAATAAAAAAGCATAAACTTTGAGATGGCTACGAAAAAGTTTGTCTTTAAATAAAAAAAATCAACTTTTCAATATATCAAAACCAACACTTTAATAAAATACATCAACTCTTTATACCTTAAAAAGTTGATGTATTTTAATCTTTAATTAAACGGACACATGAATTTAAGGGAAAAACTCTTTTTGGATAGAATCTATTAAAGTTCTTGTCCTCTTTTTTTTTATTTCTCTTTTATTTTCTCTGCTTTTAGTTTTTTGTTGCATCGAGGACAATAAAACATAGGCGGAAACGTTATGTAAAGTAATTTTCGCAAAGCGTATGGATATAACAACTAATGAAGCAATGAACGAACAACCCACAGGAAAAACATACGTAGGCAGCGACGAGTTGTACGCCGATGAGCAGCGTTGTATGCGTCTTGTGGCGGAGATGAACAGCGGCTACCACACCGAGGCAGAGGTGCGCGAGTATTTGCGGCAGATAACCGACTCGGAAATAGACGACACCGTGTGCGTCTTCCCGCCCTTCAACATCAACTACGGCCGCAAGACCACCTTCGGCAAAGGTAGCTTCGTCAATTTCAGTTGCACCTTCCTTGCCCTCGGCGGCACCTCCGGCGGCGAAGTCGTCTTCAGCGGCACCCCGCAAGAGATTGTCCATTGCGACCGCTCGAAGACAGGGCGGTATCTGAAAAACGTACTTTAATAATCTATCTGAATAAAAACCGCCTCACGGGCAATAAAATTGCTGTTGCGACGTTATAATGTGCGGATGTTCCGCGTATTTGCGCGGTGAGAATGCAGAAATGAAACAACAGATTGAACAGAAACAATAAACACAGGCAAACAATGAAGGTATATTGGTCAAACATTGAATATAGATACACCACCGTTAGTGTCGTGAATAAATGTGTTGGAGGAATGGTGTATGTTTTCGTGAAAGCCAAAGATGCAATCGCAGCTTTGGACAAAATACGAAACGCTCTTTTATCTCAGGACAAGATAATCCTAAAATGTGAATTTATCAGTCCATATAATGTCAAAACCGAAATTTGGGCAGAAAGTAAAGAGTTTGGCTCTGCTGAAAATACAACGGAACATTATAAGGAACTTTATCAAGCTGCGCGGCAGTCAAAAGAACCTGTCTTCGACTACTTTTGGGAGTACGAGAAATTATAAAGCATAGCGTTGCAGGGCCGGCGGCGGAACGCCGCCGGCCCTGCAACGCCACCCCGCACCTGTACGCGGTGAAAATGCACGAATGAAACAACAAAATGAAGTAAAACAATACACACAGACAGACAATGAACGAACACCCGAAATACAACTGGAGTTATGCTGTGGCGTTTTTCCTGTTTGATTATCCAATGCTGATAGTGGCCGACTGGATTACCGACGGCTGGCACAATATTCATTGGGGCGCCACCGCCATCGAGGCAGCCATCGTTTCAGTGGTGCTGACACTCGTTCTGCATCTGATGCAGAAACTCAAAAGGAAAGACAAAAACTCCAACTGATGCACATCTCAGTCTTCTGCGGGGCGTCGCACCTGTGCGCGGTGAAAATGCAGAAATGAAACAACGGATTGAAAACACTTAACTCATAAAAAACAATGAAGAGGTTATTACCGGCATACTTGATGATTATGGCATTCGGATATGTGGAGGCATAGACTTCGTATATTCCATACTACACAAAGACCATTGATGCCTTTACGAAAATGGCAGAAAACAATTATGTTCAGGCAGTTGAATGCTATGAAGAGGCGTTTTCCAATTACTATCCTTTCCCCGAGGACCTTGCCAATCTGCGCGACTGCTATTTAGCGTTAGAAGATACTGCCGATGCAGTTAATTGTGTCAAGCGTATGGTTGCGTGCGGATGGCAATTGTATGAAACTTATCCAGTGATAGGCTTTCGCTCATTGGAAGACAGAATTGGAGCGTTCGACTCAGTACGAATTGTCTATATAACCAGTATTTACCCAACATTACGCCAAAACTATTTGCAACAAATCGACCCCACCGAAAATGCCTATCTTGAACGGATTGTCCAGAACGAAATCTTCTGTCAGGAAATAAGGGATGGGAGATTTGGCGAAGACGAATGGCTGAATGCGGTATTTGCACAGAATGCATTAGACCTTTGTTCCTTGCTTAAGAACAAGAAATTGAACAGGAGAAATGTTGACGTGTGGAATAACCAATTACTACAGATTGCCTTGGTTCATTGCGCGAAAGCATTGGGGTTGAACGAATATGGGAGAGATACGATATACACCGATATGATGGATTTGTTGAAGAAAGAGGTGCTTAAAGGTAATTTACATCCCGATGTATATGCCAGTGTCTATGACATAGTTTATTGGTTTAACAACAATAAATCATACTATGGAAGGCAACTGTCCTTTGACCCGGAAACAGGGAAGCATTTCTGCGTCGAGATAGAGGATGTGAGTAACGTTGATAAGCGACGTGCCGAGATTGGACTCCCGTCAGTTCGGGTTTTTTGTAAGAAATACAATATCACGCCACCTGCCAATTACTAATACAATCACAACGGCTGCCATCCTTGCGAACGGCAGCCGTTGCCGTTTTTAGAGTGTTGTCCCCGGTTTACATCTCGCTCAGTTTCTTGTAGCCTTCGTAGCGCAGTTTGGCATTGCGCTCGGTGGCGACGAAGAGTTCTTCGGCCTCCTGGGGGGAGGTCTTCATCAGCGAGTTGTAGCGGACCTCGCCCATGATGAAGTCGCGGAACTTGCTCCAGTCGGGCTCCTTCGAGTCGAGGTGGAAGCCGTTCTTGCCGGCATCTTCCTCGGCGGGGTTGAAGTGCCAGAGGTGCCAGTAGCCGCACTCGACGGCTTTCTTCTCCTCGTTCTGCGTGCGGCCCATACCAATCTTGATGCCGTGGTTGATGCAGGGTGCGTAGCAGATGATGAGCGACGGGCCGTGGTAGGTGATGACGTTGAAGTACTGGGCCTGGCTGGCGCCCATAGCCACCTGCGCCACATAGACGTAGCCGTAGCTCTTGGCAATCATACCGAGGTCTTTCTTGCGAATCTTCTTGCCGGAGGTGGCGAACTTGGCGACAGCGCCGGCCGGGGTGGCCTTCGAGCTCTGTCCGCCGGTGTTGGAATACACCTCGGTGTCGACCACCACGACGTTGACGTCCTCGCCGCTGGCCAGCACGTGGTCCAGACCGCCGAATCCGATGTCGTAGCCCCAGCCGTCTCCGCCGAAGATCCACTGGCTCTTTTTGCTAATGCAGTTTTTCCATGCAAGAATAATAATTTTACAGAAAATTACTTCATTTCAAAATAATTTTGTATTTTTGCAAAGTGAAATTTTAATAAAAAAAACAAAATAAAAATAATGACACAAGAAGAACTTGTTGAATACAAGCGGTTTGTAAAACAACTTGGTGAAAATAATGACGGTCGAATATTCCTTAATTCTGACCCAGACCACGCCGTTGTCGTTACAGAACAGATATTCCGACAGTCTAAAGAAGAGGTGAGGGTATTTGCAAAGAATCTTTGTCGGACGATAGGTAATACACCGGAATACATATCCGCCTTGAGCGATTTCATCGAAAAAGGCGGAAAAGTACGAATTCTATTGAACGGTTACGAAGAGGGATGTGCAAAAGGCTCAAATCTTTACAAACGTCTAGCATATTACAAGAGTCAGGGAAAAGACATAATTGTCAAGACCACAACAGCGATACCCTATAGGGCTGACGATGAAGAACAAAAAGAAATTCATTTTACGATAGGGGATAAAAAGGCTTACAGAATAGAAATTGACACAGAATGTCGATCTGCTGAATGCAGTATGAATAATGTGGATATCGCGACAAAAATGGCCGATTTCTTTGATGAATTATTTGATAAGCCTGACACTAATGAGGTTAACATATTGAATCTATTTGGTTATGATGAGTGATTTCCTGGCTGTAGACCAACTTCTTTCAACATTGACAATTGGATTTGTCATATTAGGGTATTCCGAATTCTTTACAAATATATTAAAAACAAAGTTTTTTCACGCAGACGATAAGATAAATAATGTCTGTAAGGAATGTTTATCTATTATTCCTGACAAAACAACCAGAGACGCTTTAAACCCAATAAAGATAGGTGAGGGCACCACAGCTTCCCAAATAGAGCAATTAAAAATCAACTGTGAAAGAATAGAAAAAAATGTCAATCAATTGAAGGTTGATGCGGAGGATAATTTGAAAAAGAAGAGTGAACTAACGGGTCTTACTGCCTCATGCTTGTTTGTTTTTCTGTATTCTGTCACCCTTCTTTTCTTGCCTGGAGTTCAGAATGTTATCCCTTGTCAGTTTAATGTCTTTGTTTTTTCTTTCTCTGTACTCTGTATCTTATACACAATAATGGGGGAGATATTTGGTGAAATGAATGTTTCCAGATTTTCTTTATGGTTTGCTTCTTTGTCAAAAACCGTTATTGGGTTCTCCTTTATCATATGTATATCAGGAATTGTCTCGTTGCTATCGGTATGGATAAAAATGGAAATTGGAGATTTGTGGAAATATCTATATGTGTCTTTAATTATTATAGGGTGGATTAACTTTATCGTATATGCATTTGTGATTAGACATCGGATTATAACCTTTAAGAAAGACATAGACACTCAAAAAAAATCAATTCTCGGAGATTGTGGAAAGGTGAAAAAGGAATATAACGATTTGGAAACTGTTGCAAATGTAGCAGACAAATTTACTACAAAATAGAATGAAAAAGACATCATATTTTTTCGCAAGAAGACAAACCAGATGTCGTTATCTTGCATGAGAAATATATGAATTATATGGTAATATCATTGGTTAGTAACGATAATTGTGGTGTTATGATTTGCGGAGAGAAATATGCGGCGAAGGGTTGCGCAATGCGTAGCTTGCGAATAAATACCCCTCCCAGAACGGAGCGGATTGTTCTGGAGAGGGCGGATTTGATTGTTTTTGTTTCTTTAATTGCTCTGCTCGCTGCCAAGTCCGGTGGCGGGGAGGGTAGGATGTCTTTTATTGTATATGCAACAAACCTTTGTTTAATAAATTTACTTTAAAATTCAAAAAAAAATGAGAAGATTAGATTCTTTTTTGCCGCTGCCATGATGTGCATGGCCGGCATGAGCACACATGCGCAGACCGAAACCCTGCTGACCACAATTACAGCAACAGCCAGAGAGCAAGCCAGCTACAGCACGGCGAATGTGGCAACCGTTTCATTCAGTTATACTACAGAAGGGAGCTCAGTATACACCGCTATCTGGGGCTGGTGGGGATACGGCTGGATTGCAACTGTTACCCCTGCTGATGGGTATACTATCACCCGTTGCGTGTTTTATGACGATGCCAATCGTACTGCTACAGACAGCGAAGCTCCCTTTGTAGTAGAAACCACAGAAGAGGATAAGACACCGAAAGTAAATGGCACACCCATTCTGGCAAACCAGTCTAAAGGTATAAAAAAGATTGAGGTGTATGGCTATGTTACGCCAACTACTGTTGATGCCGCCGTGCAGGTGCGGGCGCTGACGCGCAACGCCGAGGGCAACTGGGTGCTGAACGGGATGCCGGACTTCGACGGGGTGCTGCAGATGACCTTCTACGAACAGTACCGCCTCGAAGGGCGACGTGTACAACGTGCTGATGTCGCTGCCGAAAATCATGGAGCTGTTCATGAAGAACGGCCGCTCGGTGAAGCTGGAGGACATCGGGACCTTCCGCTACACGGTGACGGCCGTGGGCAAGATGCTGCTCTCGATTGGCGACTCGGTGCATCGCATATCTGCACCTACTTCGTTAAGGAGTACGTGGATCAGATTACGGCGAAAATATGACAGTTCTATACCGGAAAACTGAAATAAGCCTATATCTTGAACAAATCCCACCGCCCCGCGTTCTTTCACGCGGGCGGTTTTTATTTTTTTTCGTAGGGCAATAAACGGAGGAGGGAGTTATTATGGGTGATTTTTAATTCTTTAATAATAAACATTATGAAGCAACTCTTTTTACTTGGTGCGATGGTGTGTGTTCTACGAGAGTGTTGATAGGTTTTGTGTAACCAAGCCTACTTCGTATGGAGATATAAAGGATGTGAAAATAATCACCGCTATTCCCGAATGTTCCACCGGACACCTCTTTTACAGGCATTCCTTACGAACAGACATTTGGTAGCGTACAGCATTAATTGAAAATACCACTTAAAAAAAAAGAAAGTAAAAACGATAAGAACTTTGATATATTTTCTATGAAAGAACCTGTCCTTTGGTTTAGTAAAAAAAATGAAGCGGATAAAAATTAGAGTCCGCTTCATTCTGTTATTTGAACATTTGGTATATCAAGTCGTTAATATCTGTTCTGATATTCATCTGGGCTAAACGGTTAGGAGTACTTGTTGGATAGACTCTGTTAGAAAGGAAGATAAATATAGTGTTGTTTTCAGGGTCAATCCATAGGTAAGTTCCCGTAAAGCCACTGTGTCCGAATGAAGACTGAGAAGCGTATTTTGAACAATGGACAGAGTTGCCGTTGATCAAAGGCTTGTCAAATCCTAACGCTCTTCTTATGCCTTTGTCAGCAAAGTATCTCTTATTGAATGCGTTTATGGTGCTTGGTTTTAGATATTGTCTATTGTTGAAAGAGCCTTTATTTAGTAACATCTGGCATATTTTGAACAGGTCTTCAGCAGTGGAAAACAGACCAGCATTACCACAGACGCCATTGTTAAGATAAGCCAAAGGATCATGAACTTCGCCACATATAAGCTGTTTTCTTACTATGGTGTCATTTTCTGTTGGGGCTATGTTCTCTGTTGCAACGCCATTCAAAAGAGGGTTAAAGGTTGTGTTTTGCAAGTTCATAGGAGCGTAGAACTCACGTTGAAGATATTCGTCTAAGCTCTCGTTGGTAATGTTTTCAACCATATATTGTAGTAGCAAGAAGTTTAAGTCAGAATATACATATTTTTGAGGGCTAAGAGGAACGTTTTTCATTTCTTTCAGGATAGCCTTGTGAATGTCTTTGTCTTTAAGTTTCTTTTTGTGGAATGGATATACTGCAGGTAGTGTAGTGTAGTGGGAGAGCAGTTCTTTGACGGTTAATTCTCCTGCTTGCTGTTTTTTAAGTTCAGGAATATAAGTGGATATTTTGCTGTCTAAATTTATTTTGTTTTGTTCATAAAGTTTCATAACAGCAAGCGTTGTAGCCATTACCTTAGTTAAGGAAGCAATGTCATATAAGGTGTTTTTGCTGACTTCTCTTTTTTTGTCGTATGTGTAGTAGCCAAAGGTTTTGTCGTACATTATCTTGCCATCTTTTGCAATAAGTATCTGACAACCAGGATATGCTTTCTCTTTTATACCATTCAAAGCAATGGAGTCTATTCTCTGTGCTATGGATATGCTTATATTGTTGTCCATATAGAATTTGTCTTCATCTGTAACTTCCTCAACTTCCACAGCAGAACCTTGCTTAACTTTTACAGGTAGAGAACCTTTAGCACTTATCTCTCCTTTTAATAGACGTGCTATGGCTTGCTGGGTGTAAGTATTGTTTTCGTAGCCAACAACGAAAGCCTTGCATTTATAAGAAGAGTCTATCATTTTGAAGACATAAGGATTACACAGCATAAGTACTACATTGTTGTCTTTGAATTTTTGGGCTATTGCGTTGAGAGTATGTATGGTGTTGTCAGGTATTCCGTATCTTGCTTTGGAAGAAGAAAATCTTGCTCCACCAAAAGCAGTAACTATTTTAGAAGAAGGGTTTAGGGAAGCAACAAGACTGTCTATATCTTTGTTTTTCATTTTTGAATTGATATATATAGGCTTGATAGCGTATGTGTTAGAAAGATTGTTAATCAAGGTGTCAAAACTTGTATTACCTAACAGAACAAGAGAAATGCTATCTGTTTTAGAGTGTTTCAAAGGTTTCAAATATTCTTCGGTATTTCCTAAAACAGTGATGGTGTTTTCGGCTATAAGTTTGTTAAGGTGTGTTGTCTTTTCTTGTAGGGAAGAGTTCGGAACAGAATACTCGCCACGTTTTTTGTATAATCCCATATCATATTTCCAAGCAAGTATTTTCTCGCATTTTTTCTTTATCAGTTCTTTAGGTATTCTACCATTTTCTACGGCAGCAAGTATAGCATTGATAGCTTTGTCTGTGTTTTCTGGCATAAGTATTATATCAACACCACTCAATACTGCCAATACTTCTGCTTCACCATCACCATAAAGATTGGTAAGACCTTTCATATTCATAGCATCGGTGAATACTAAGCCTTCAAATTTCAGGTCTTTTTTCAGATACTTGTCTATTATGTCTTTGTTTATGGAAGCAGGCTTGGTGCTATCTTGACTTAGGGCATTGACTTGCAGATGTCCTACCATAACACCCCATGCTCCTTTATTTATATTGTAACGGAAAGGATAAGTATCTATGCTGTCAATAAAATCTTTTGAGTGAGTGATAGACGGTGTAGCTTTGTGAGAGTCAATTTCTGTATCACCATGTCCGGGAAAATGTTTTATTACTGCCATAATCCCATTATCTTGTAAGCCTTTGACGTATTCTCTTGCAAGAAGGCTTACTTTGTATTTGTCTTGTCCAAAAGAACGCATATTGATTACAGGATTGTTAGGATTGATATTTACATCTACAACAGGGGCAAAGTTGATATTTATTCCCATATCCTTGCATTGTTTAGCCATTACCTCTGCCATATCTCTTACTAAGTGATATTTGTCTTTAGGTAATGCTCCTAAGGTCATAGCCACAGGAAAAGTCTCTGCATCAGTGAGCCTCATATTCATTCCCCATTCTCCATCTATGGCAACAAGAAGAGGTGTCTTTGAATGCTGGTTGTATATCTTGTTTAGTTTTACAAGCTCTTTCTGAGTTCCCTTGAAAAAACATACGCCTCCTACTTCGTTGCTATCTATTTGGTAAATAACGTTTTTATAGTAGTTGCTGTCATCTTTTGCATATGAATCTATCATTATCATTTGGCCGACCATCTGTTTTAGTGTCATGGTCTCCATTTTGTGCTTGATGTATTTTGTTCTGCCTTTTTGCTTTGTGATTATAGCTTGTTGAGCCATTATATTCAAAGAAAGAGCCAATAAAAAAATGCTTGTGAATACTTTTTTCATATTTTAGTGTTTTTGAGGTGGCGAAGTTAGTATATTTTTTAATAATGGTGCGGAATAGTTGCTAAAAAATATGTAATTTTGCAAAAAAAATAAACAAAACATATCAATGAGATTTATAACTAAGAATATTGCAAAATTAGATTCCCTTATAAGAAATTCAAAAAAGATAAGTATTGTAACTCATTATAATCCAGATGGAGATGCTATTGGAAGTGGTGCTGCTATGTATCATTATGTAAAAAGTCTTGATAAGCAGGCAACGTTTATCATTCCTAATCCCTTTCCTAAAAACATAGAGTTTGCAGTTGAAGATGTTGAATATTTGATAGCAGAACGAACATTTAAGCAAGCAAAACAAACTGTACTTGACTCAGATTTGTTGCTTGTAGTTGATATGAATAATAATACTCGTAGTGGAGACGGCTTGGAAAGAGTACTGAATGAAAGCTCTGCTAAAAAGGTTTTAATAGATCATCACGTTAAACCAGATAAGTATGATTTGAGTTTCTCTTATCCTAAAAGCAGTTCATCTTCTGAGGTGGTTTATAATATATTAAGCAGATTAACTAAACAAAAAGTTTTATCGAAAGAAATATCTACAGCACTCTATTTGGGTATAATAACCGACACGGGTTCTATTGCTTATTCGTCTGACGATCCTGATGTTTATTCTGTGTTGCATTATGTATTGAAGAGTGGAATAATAGCCTCAAAACTACATCAAAAAATATTTGATACTTATTCTTTTGACAGGTTGAAACTCTTAGGTTACGCTATATCTCATAAGATGAAAGTCTTTTTAAAGCAGAGAGCAGCTTTTATCTACTTATCAAAAAAAGAATTGAATAGATTTCATTATAAAATAGGAGATTTAGAAGGTGTAGTGAATTATTGTTTAAAGTTAGGAGAAGTTGATTTTTGTGCTATGCTAACTGAAAGAGAAGATAAAATAAGAATATCATTCCGCAGCAAAGATGCTTCAATAAATGTGGATAAATTTGCGAGAAAATATTGGAATGGTGGAGGTCATGTTATGGCTTCTGGTGGTAAAAGCTATGAAAGTTTAGACAAGGTCGTAAAAACTCTTACTCAGCAGATATATAATCAAGATTTTATAAGTAAATAAGAATAATATAATATTATGATTAATAAGTTTTTATTTTTATTATCTATAGTAATACTTTCTCTTTTTAGTGCTTGTTCAAGACAAGGAGAAACGGAGGAATATGCAAAGGGTAGAAATCCTTATCAAAGTGCTATGGAAGAGAAGAATAAACAAATGGATAAATCCTTTACTTCTGCTAATAAGATAATATCAGACAAAGAAAAGCAAAGGATACAGTCTTTTATCTCAAGGCGTTCTTGGAATATGCAGGAGGTGAGTGGTGTATATGTAGAAGAAGTTCGTAAAGGAGTAGGGCAGAAGATTGATGAAAATAACATAGTAACAATAGAATATAACTCTTATTATATTAATGGAAGTTCTGCTGATGACTTTAATAAAGTTGAAGAAGAAACACAACAAAAAACGTTTAATAATAAGAAACAAAGTAAAGATAATATTTTGACTTTTAATGTTGCAGGAGATACAAGGGTTGTCTATGGTTTGATTTATGCAGTAAAGCAATTAAGTAAAGGTTCAACTGCAAGAATTATAGTCCCTGATAATCTTGCTTTTTACTTAGATGATAATGGTGAAAAGATAAAGGCAAATGCAACCTTAATCTACGAGATAAAAGTTAATGAGGTTATAAGCAATAAATGATAAACGAATTTACATCTACCATTTGTTACGGTGTATTTTGCTTATGTCGTATTTTTCTTTGATTCGTTTTTCTTTAGCAGGATAACCTAAAGGAATTATACATAGAATTTCTACATCTAATGGGATGTCTGGCATATTTTTTCTGACAACTTCTTCTCTGTCTTTGTAAGGATAAACAGCAGTCCAGCAAGCTCCAATTCCTAAACTTTCAGCAGCTAAAAGGATGTTCTCACTTGCAGCAGAACAGTCCAAAGACCAGCACAAAGGAGCCTTTTCTCGTTCTGCACAAACCAAAATGGCTTTATTTGCATACTCAAGCATGTGTGCATAGGTCAGGTTTTGTCCTAAAGAAGTCATTATTTCTTTATCATCCAATACGATGAAGTGCCAACATCTGCTATCCTTTGAGCAAGGAGCCGCGAAACCAGCTCTAAGTAAGGTGTTTATATCTTCTTCTTTTATGTTCTGCTCAGTGTATTTTCTGATGCTACATCTGTTTAAAATGGTGTCAATCATAGGTGTTTTGTTGATTTTTTTTGCAAAAATATGCTTTTTTTTACTTTTTTTTGTTGTTTGTTTAAAAATATTGTGTAATTTTGCAAAACTTATTAAGACTTTAATTAGTCTTTAAGGTCTTTCAGACTTTAAGGACTTTTTTTATTATAAGAGAATTATTTATGATAGATAAAAACTTAGTAGAAAATATAACCAACGAGGCTATACAGTCTTTACAGCGCGATGATATTTTTGTTGTTCAAATCAAGGTTAGCAAGAATAATGTTATTGAGGTGAGTATTGATGGAGACAATGGCGTAAAGGTTGAGGATTGTATTGAGTTGTCGCGTTATATAGACAAGCACTTAGACAGGGATAAAGAGGATTTTGAACTAACGGTTATGTCCTTTGGTTTGGAAGAATACTTTACTATGAAAAGACAGTTCAAAAAAAACATTGGACAAGACATAGAACTAATTGACAAAGAGGGAGAGAAACATAATGGAGTGCTTGCAGATGTTGATGAAATAGGAATCATCCTTACAACTAAAAAAGACAAGAATGGAAAGGCTTTTTCTTTTGAGGATATAGACAAAGCAAAGGTGATAATTAATTTTAAAAAGAAATAAATACAATAATATATAATGGAAAAACTTAGTTTAATTGATTCATTTGCAGAATTTAAAGAGTATAAAGGTATAGATACCGAAACTCTTATGAGAATATTGGAAGATGTTCTTAGAGGTTTGTTGGCCAAGAAATATGGCACAGACAAAAACATAGACATTATCGTTAATGTAGATAAGGGCGATTTGGAGATATGGAGAAATCGTACCATTGTTGAGGATGATCAGGTTACCGATTCAAGCACTCAAGTTCCATACTCTGAGGCAATAAAGATTGAGCCTGACTTTGAAGTAGGAGAAGAATTAAGTGAGGAGATACGTTTTGCTGATTTCGGAAGAAGAGATATATTAAGCATTAGACAAAACCTAATCGGCAAGGTACAGGAATACGACCGTGCAAGAATATACAATAAATATAAGGAAAAAGTCGGAAACATTATTGTTTGTGAGGTTTATCAGGTTTGGAAGAAAGAAATAATGGTAATAGATGAAGACGGTATTGAATTAACTCTTCCAAAGCAGGAACAAATACCTGGAGACTTTTTCAGAAAAGGTGATGCAGTTAAGGGTATAGTTTTGAAGGTGGAAATGAAGAACGGTATTCCTAACATTATTCTTTCAAGAGTTTCTCCTATCTTCCTTGAAAGATTGTTTGAGAACGAAGTTCCAGAGATATTTGACGGACTTATTACCATAAAGAACACTGTTCGCCAACCTGGAGAAAGAGCAAAGATAGCTGTGGAAAGCTATGACGACAGAATAGACCCAGTAGGTGCTTGTGTGGGAATGAAAGGTTCAAGAATTCACGGCATAGTCAGAGAGTTGAGAAACGAGAATATTGATGTAATCAACTATACTACAAATGCAGAGCTTTATGTTGCCCGTGCATTGTCTCCAGCTCAAGTTATTTCTGTTACTATCCACGAAGATACCAAGAAAGCAGACGTGTTTATGAAACCAGACCAAGTGTCTTTGGCCATAGGCAAAGGCGGTTACAACATAAGACTTGCAAGCAAACTGACAGGTTACGAAATAGATGTATATAGAGACAGTGATATGGAATATGAAGACGATGTTGATTTGCAAGAATTCTCTGATGAAATAGAGCTATGGATTATAGAGGCATTGAAGTCTATAGGTTGTGATACTGCTAAAGATGTGCTTGCTCTTTCTAAAGAAGATGTTGCAGAAAGAGCAGACTTAGAACAAGAAACAGTAGAAAATGTATTCAATATTCTAAGAGCAGAGTTTGAAGATGAGTCTGCTAACGAATAGAAAAGAGGGCAGAGAAAAAGAAATTCAAGACTTAGCAAAAAAAGACGAAGATTTAAAGTCTGAAAACGAAGATTTAAAGTCTGAAAACGAAGTTTTAAGTATATAAACATTTGATTTAAAAAAATTAATTTAAGGATTTAATAAAAAAAACAGCAGATATGTCAGCAGAAAAGAAGTCTATAAGATTAAAACAAGCAGCAACAGAGTTTAACATTGGTACGGATACCATCGTAGAGTTTCTTGCAAAGAAAGGCAAGACGATAGAAAACAGACCTACGACAAAGATAGACTCTGAGGCATACGAATTGCTCGTGGCTGCTTTCCAAGGCGAGAAAGAAAAGAAAGAAAAAGCAGATAGCCTACAGATAAGCATAAACAAAAAAACAGAAAAAGACATTGTTGCAGAAGATGGTTTGCATGAAGATGTTGCTAATAAGCATGGAGAATCTGCAAGTACTGCTGCTGATGTTATTGTCAAGACTCATACCATAGACTTTCCTGCAGAAAAGACAGCTAAGGCTAAGCATAGTCCTAAGCAAGAAAAGAAGACTGCCAAAGAGCCTAAGGTTGAAAAGACTGCTGTCAAAGAGGCTGTTGCTCCAACAATAAATGAACAAGAAAAGGGAACTATTGTTGGTAAAGACGGACAGACTATCAATATACTTGGTAAGATAGATCTGACTTCTTTGAATACCAAGATAAAACCTGACAAAAAGACTGCTGCTGAGAAAAAGAAAGAAGAAAAAGAGAGAAAGAAACAGAAGGGGAAATCTGCTGAACAACCTAAAGAATCTGCTGAATCTAAGGAAAAGAAAGACAAGAAGAAGAAAAAGAAGAAAGAATCTGCTGAACTTGCTTCAACTGAGCAACAACAAGTTGAAGAACCAAAGAAAGAAGAAAAGGTAGAAAAACCAGAGACTCCAAAGGTAGAACCAAAGAAAGAAAACTTTATTGAAACTCAATATGTAAAGCTTACAGGTCCTGTGCTTACGGGAGAAAAAGTAGATTTGAGTCAGTTCCAGCATTCAGAAACCAAAAAAGATAAAAACAAAAAGGATAGAGAAGAGGCTGACTTAAAGAAAAAACGTAAGCGTATAAAGACTAATGCTGCTAGTCCTGTTAATAAAGACGCTAAGTCTATTGAGCAAGAGGTTAGGGCAAAGAAGGATAAAAAGAAAAACAAAAAAGAGAAAAAGAAAGTTAAGGAAGTAAATACAGAGGAGATAGAAAAGCAAATCAAAGAAACCCTTGCAAGATTGTCTCCTATGGGTAAGAGTAAGACTTCTAAACACCGTAGAGAAAAACGACAACTAATCTCACAACATCATCAGGAAGAACTACAACAGATAGAGGAAGAGAAGAAGATTCTTAAGGTTACAGAGTTTGTTACTGCCAATGAGTTAGCAACAATGATGAATGTTCCTGTAACAAAGATTATTGCTTCTTGTATGCAGTTGGGTATGTTCGTTTCAATCAATCAGAGATTAGACGCAGAAGCATTACAACTTATTGCTGATGAGTTTGGTTTCCAAGTAGAGTTTGTAGGTGCAGAGGTTGTAGATACCCTTAACAGTGAAGAAGAACAAGACAGAGAAGAAGACCTTGAACCACGTTCTCCTATCGTTACGGTAATGGGACACGTTGATCATGGTAAGACATCTTTGTTAGACTATATAAGAAAGACCAATGTTATTGCTGGTGAAGCAGGAGGTATTACTCAACATATTGGAGCCTATGAGGTTGTTCTTCCTCACACAGGCAGAAAGATAACCTTCCTTGATACACCTGGACACGAAGCCTTTACAGCTATGCGTGCCAGAGGTGCAAAGATGACAGACATAGCTATTATTGTTGTTGCTTGTGATGATAAGATAATGCCACAGACTATTGAGGCTATCAATCACGCTCAAGCAGCAGGTGTGCCTATTGTTTTTGCTCTTAACAAGATAGACAAACCTGGTGCAGACCCTGAAAGAATAAAAGGAGAGTTGGCTAATATGAACCTTTTGGTAGAAGATTGGGGTGGAAAGATACAATCTCAGGAAATATCTGCTAAGAAAGGTACAAACGTAGAGCAACTGTTGGAAAAAGTTCTTTTGGAATCAGATATGTTAGACCTTAAAGGTAATCCTCATAAGCGTGCAAAGGGAACAGTTATAGAATCTTCTTTGGACAAAGGTAGAGGATATATTGCTAAGATATTAGTACAAGATGGAACAATTCATCAAACAGATATAGTACTTGCTGGTTCGTGCTATGGTAGAGTTAAGGCAATGTACAATGAAAGAAATCAACTTGTAACCTCTGCAGGACCTTCTACTCCTGTGCTGTTGTTAGGATTGAATGGAGCTCCTCAAGCAGGTGATACTTTCAACGTTGTTCCTTCAGAGAAAGAAGCTAAAGACCTTGCCTCTAAACGTATGCAGTTGCAAAGAGAACAAGGACTTCGTACTCAAAAACATATCACTCTTGATGAAATAGGCAGAAGAATTGCTATTGGAGACTTCAAGGAATTGAATATTATCCTTAAAGCTGATGTAGATGGTTCTGTTGAGGCGTTAGCAGACTCTTTATTAAAACTTTCTACACCAGAAGTACAAGTAAATGTTATTCACAAATCTGTAGGACAGATAACAGAATCTGACGTATTACTTGCAACGGCTTCCAATGCTATTATCATTGGTTTCCAAGTTCGTCCTTCTCAAGGAGCAAGAAAACTTGCAGAACAAGAACAGATAGATATTCGTCTGTATTCTATCATCTACGATGCAATCAATGAATTGAAAGATGCTATTGAAGGTATGCTTTCTCCTGAAATCAAAGAGAAGATTGTTTGCAACCTTGAGGTTAGAGAAACATTTAAAATCTCTAAGGTGGGAACTATTGCTGGTTGTTATTGTACAGAAGGTAAGATTAACAAGAACACTAAGGTTCGTTTGATTAGAGATGGTATAGTTGTTTATAGTGGCGTTCTTGCTTCTTTGAAACGTTTCAAGGATGAAGTCAAGGAAGTTGTTATGGGACAAGATTGCGGTTTGAACATAGACAAATTCAATGACATCAAAGTGGGAGATATTGTTGAAGGATATGATGAAATAGAAGTAAAACGTACTTTGAAATAGATTTCAAAAGACAAAGACAGGCTATATGAAGTCTTAGTCTTTTGAAACGATGGCCTCTTAGTTCAACGGATAGAACGGAAGTTTCCTAAACTTTAAATGAGGGTTCGATTCCCCCAGGGGCTACAAACTTTTAACAGTGTTGCAAAAGGAAGTATTTGCATACAATGAAACAAGAGGTAGAAAAACATATTGTAGAGATAAATAACAAGAAAGCATCGTTTCTTTACTTTCTTATGCAGGAGTATAACGCAGGTATGGTTCTTTGCGGAAGTGAGATAAAGAGCATAAGAGCAGGTAAAGCCAATCTTAATGATGCTTATTGTACTTTTATTAATGGAGAGTTGTGGGTTATGCAGATGCATATTGCAGAGTACAGATTTTCTTCTTTTGGTAAGTTTGAGGCAAAGCGAGACAGAAAACTACTCTTGAACAGAAAGGAACTAAGAAAACTTGAAGCTAAAAGCAAAGAAAAAGGTTATACCATCGTACCTACATTGTTATATATAGATGAAAGAGGATGGTGTAAGCTTAAAATAGCACTTGCTAAAGGAAAACACTCATACGACAAACGAGAATCTATCAAGGAGAGGGATACCAACAGAGAAATAAAAAGAGAATTTTTTAGATAAACATCATATTTTTGTTATGAAAAAAATAGTATTTGCAGTCATATTTACTTTATTTGCTTTTGTAGGTTATACACAGCAATATGTAATGACAAGTAAGGGTTATACCGTTAATGGACAAGTGATAAAAGGTTCTGGTTATGCAACCCTTAGAGTTTATTTGCCAGATGGCAACGAAAGATTGGATTCTACAGTATTGGATAACAAAGGCAGATTTGTTTTCAGAGGTAATGCAACAGAAACAATGCCAGCTCTTCTTACTTTAAATGGTAAAAAACAGTATAGAATCTATCTTGAACCATCTCTGCAAATGACTATGAAGATAGAGAAAAAAACGGACAAGCCAAAGTTCAAGGATGCGGTGGAAACTCTTCGCTGGTATTCTATTGTAGATCCGCAAGACAATGAAGATTATGATGTTTATCTTGCTCGTTTAGAAAATTGGGTGGTAAATAATCCTGAAGATATATTTACTTGTGATATTATAGCAAGTTATCTTTCTTATTATTGGTCTTTTGATGAAATGGATAGACACTTGAATACTTTGAAAGGAAAAGCTACTTCGGGTTATTTCTATAAACATCTTAGAAATAGAGACAAGTCTTTGGAGAAAATATCTCAAGGAAAAAAAGCTCCTGAGATTGCTTTGACTGATGTAAATAATAAAAAAGTAAGTTTGAACTCATTCATACGAAGCAGAAACTATGTCTTGATAGACTTTTGGGCTTCTTGGTCAAAAGACTATATGGAACAGTTGCAAGACGAAAAGGTTATATATGAAAGATATAAGAACAAAGGTTTTGATATTTATGCAGTCAGCTTAGATAACAACAAAACTCTTTGGAAGAACATAATAAAGGATAATAATATTCCTTGGACAAATGTATGTGATTTTCAAATGTGGCAATCTCAGCCAGTAAAAGACTATATGATAAAGTCTTTGCCTGATAATGTTCTTGTTGATAATGCAGGCAGAATCATTGCAAGAAATATCTACAAGGAAGAATTATCCGACAAGTTATTTGAACTATTAGATGATGAATCATATAATATAAGCGGTAATATAGAAGGAATAAAAGAAGGTATTATAAAGCTTACCCTCTTGAAGAAAGATGGAGAGAAAGAAATTGTTGAAAGCAGAATAAACAATGGCGATTTCTATTTCTCAGGTAAGGTGGATAGGATATGTATGGCTATGATAAGCCTGCCTGTTAAAGATGGTGATATTTCTTTCTTTATGGGCAATGACAACATAAAGATAAGTGGTAAGCGTAAGTTTCTTGATGATGTAGATGTTGAAGGCTCTCCTTCTCAAGATGAGTTTTCTCGTATAGCAAACTCTTGCAATAGAGAAAAAAATCCTATGCAATGTTTGTCAAACTATGTGTTGGAAAACCCTTCAAGCATATATTCACCTTTTATTCTTAGCAACTATCTTTATCCTTATATGGCGGAAAATGATATGCAAAAGGCTGTCAATTCTCTTAGAGGTGAAGCAACAACAATGTTTCAATATTCTTTATTGAAAGAACAGCTTTCAGAAAATGATAAAGACATTACTGAATACCAAAAAACAAAGATAAGGGATTTCTCCTTGGAAAATGAAAAGGGTGAAATGGTTTCTTTGTATTCATATATAAAGGATACTAAATATACTTTGATTTCTTTCTGGGCATCTTGGGATAACAATTCCAGAAGAAAAAACATAGACTATTTAAGACTATACAAGAATAACAAGAAAAATAATTTCAATATTCTTTCTGTTTCTTTGGATGATAACAAGTATGCTTGGCAAGAAGCAATCAAAGCAGATGGAATAAATAAATGGGAAAACCTTTCCGACCTTAAACGTTGGAATTCTGCAGTAGTAAAACTATACAATATAAAATATCTTCCAAGCAATATTCTTGTTGACAAAGAAGGTAATATACTTGGAAAAGATGTTCAGATTGACGAAATACTGAATATAATAAGTAGATAAACATTTATATACAAAAACGTTTGACTTATATGGCTGAAAAAACAAATATTAGTATATGCTTAGGCAGTTCGTGTTTTGCACATGGCAACAACATTAATTTGAAATTTATTCAAGATTATCTAAAGGAAAATAATTTGAATGCAGATGTTGATTTTAAAGGACAGCTTTGTAGTGGTTTGTGTGGAGAAGGTCCGATAGTAACCATTAATGATGAGGTCTATAAAGGTGTGGATAAAATCAAATTAGCCGAAATTTTAGATAAGACATTTAAACATCAATAATCGCCGTGGTCGTAACCACTTTTAAATATGAATTCCAAAGAATATCCAATTTATACAGAAAAGAACAATTGTCAGGATTGTTATAAATGTGTTAAAGTTTGCGAAGTCAAAGCCATAAAGTTTGAAGACAATTCAGCAAGCATAGTGCCAGAAAGATGTATTTGGTGTGGCAAATGTGTTGAGGTTTGCCCTTCCAATGCAAAGAAAGTAAGAAATGATGTTGAATTAGTGGTTAGAGCTTTAAAAGGTAAGGAAAAGATTGTTGTTTCCTTAGCACCAAGTTATCTAAGTGAGTTTTGTGATGTTGAACAAAATGCTTTGGTAGCAGCTTTTAAGGAGGCTGGTTTTGTAGGTGTAAGTGAAACAGCTTTAGGAGCAGAACTTGTAGCACAAAAAGCAAAAGATTGGGTAGAACAACAACCTAATGGAGTCTATTTTTCTTCCTGCTGTCCTACAACGATACAGTTAGTGAGAAAATATTATCCTCAATATTCAGATAACCTTTCTCCTATTGCTTCACCAGTAGAAGCTCATGCTACTTTCCTAAAGAATATTTATCCTGATTATAAGGTTTGTTTTGTCGGTCCTTGTATTGCAAAGAAGACAGAACTGCAACTGAAAGATAATAAATTGGATTATGTTCTAACTTTCAGAGAAATCAATGAAGTATTTGAGTTTTTAGGTGTTGATTTAGAGTTTCAAAAACCAAGCGATGAGGATAGATTTATTCCGATGAAAGCGGGTATAGGAAATCTTTATCCTACAGATGGAGGAATGCTTTCCTGTATGATGAATGAAGAACTTGGTAATATTTCAAATCATTGCAAGCTGACCTCAAAAGATTGCGAACTTCTTACAGTTTCTGGAGTAAAAAACGTGATGTCTGTCCTGAATGATGTGGATAAGTTTGACAAGAATAAAAAATACTTTGTGGAGATTCTTGGTTGTGCAGGTGGCTGTGTTATGGGACCTGCTACGATAAAGAAGACTTCTTCTTTGGTAAAGCGTACTCAAGTTTTTGACAAGACAACTACTTGTGAACAAAACGATAAATACCAACAACTTTTCCAAACCGATATCTCTACAGACTTTTATGATATAGATTCATTTGAGAAGAAAGACTATACACAAAAAGATATCATTCAAATCCTAAAACGAGTTAATAAGGTAAGTGATAGTGATTATTTGAATTGTGGTGGTTGTGGTTATGATAATTGCAAGTCTTTTGCTATTGCTCTTTTAGATGGTTTGGCAGAAAACGATATGTGTGTTTCCTATATGCGAAGAGTAGCAAGAGACAAAACAAATATTCTTCTTAAGAAAATGCCTCAAGGTGTTGTTATTGTTGATGCTAACTTGAAGATAGTTCAAGCTAATGAAAAGTTTGCTTCAACTCTTGGCGGAGATATGGAAGAGTTGTATGAATTAAAACCAGGTCTGTCTGGTGTGGATATAACAAAAGCACTGTCTTTCCACAATTATTTCTCTAATGTTTTGGATACTTGCAAGGATTTGGTAGAGTTGGATATTAGAGAAGATGAAAACTACTACCGTCTTAGCGTTTTTTCTGTTCAGGATCATCAGCAAGTCTGTGGAATAATAGAGAATATGCATGCTCCTGAGGTGAAAAAAGATGTAGTACTTACGAGAACCCAAGAGGTAATCAAACAAAATATGAAAGTTGTTCAGCAGATTGCTTTCTTGCTTGGAGAAAATGCTTCCTACACTGAGAGTATGCTTAATTCTATTATAGAGTCTCATAGTCAAGGACAAGAGAACAAGTCTTCTTCTGAAGATACACTATAATCATAAATCATCGGTACTATGGCAGACAATATATTTGTAGAAGCAGGATGTTTTCAGATAAACAAACATGGTAACTTTGCATGTGGAGATACTGTTTTGCTGCATAAGGTTGCTAATCAAGAGCGTTGTATTGCTGTTTTGTCTGATGGTTTAGGCAGTGGAATAAAAGCTAATGTCTTGAGTACGATGACAGCTTCAATGGCTATGAATTTTTCCATCAAAAGAGAACCTATTATGCGTACAGCTCGTACGATTATGGATACTCTTCCTGTTGATAGTAAGCGAAACATTTCATACGCAACCTTTACTATTATAGATATAGACCAGAACGGTGAAACAAAGATAGCCGAGTTTGACACTCCACCTTTGCTTTTGATTAGAAACGGAAAGGTAGAACATCTTGATCCTAAGACTTATAAGATTAATGAGAATGCAGAGACAGGTGCTTATGAAAGGATATTGAAACTTTCGGAACTTTCTCTTAAAAAAGGTGATAGACTTGTAGTGTATTCTGACGGAGTTTCCCAAAGTGGTATGGGAAAAATGGATATGCCTTTTGGTTGGGATGATGGAGTAGAGGCTTTTATAGAAGATCTTTTGAAGAAAAATAATAACATTTCTGCAAGAGAGTTGGCAAAGAGAATTGTTAGAAAAGCAGAAATGAACGATAATTTCAAATCCAAAGATGATATTTCCTGCATAAGTATTTATGTACGTGAGCCAAGAAAACTGCTTATTTGTTCAGGACCTCCGTTTAGTGAAGAAAAGGACAAGTATTTGGCAGAGGTTATTTCTTCCTATGACGGAAAGAAAATAGTTTGCGGTGGCACAACTTCCCAAATCATAGCAAGAGAACTGAATAGGGAGATAGAAGTGGATATGGATTTGGATAAAATAGCCTCAGGCTTACCACCTGAGTCACATATTGAAGGAATTGATTTGGTTACTGAAGGTATAATAACTCTTGGAGCTTTGAGTAAGTTGTTGGAAGAGGATAAATTCAATGACTTGCCAGAAGATAATCCTGCTTGGAATATACTAAAATATGTTATAGATGCAGATATTATAGATATTCTTGTAGGAACAAAGATAAATGTTGCTCATCAAGACCCTTCTTTGCCTGTGGAGTTGGAAATAAGACGTAATGTTATGAAAAGAATAAAGCGTTTGATAGAGAATAAACTTCTAAAAACAATAAATTTAGAGTTTATTTAGAATATTAGACAAAAAATAACGTTGTATAATAAGTATTAAGAACAATAAAAAAACAAATAACATTATGGTTACAGTCAGAATTTGTGTCGGAACATATTGCTATCTTACAGGAGGTAGTCAATTAGCTCAATGGAAGAATTATATTCCTCAAAATTTACAAGATAAAGTTATAGTTTTATCTTCTTCTTGCTTGGATTGCAATGAAGATAACGCAAAACCACCTTATGTAAAGGTTGGTAAGGTGCTTATAGAACAAGCCACACCAGAAAAAATCGTTGAAGAAATAGAACGACAGATAACTGTCTAAGTTTAAAATAAAAAAGTTAATATAAAATAACAAAGTAATGAAGATGAAAAAACTTATTCCTATGATGATGTTTGCTTGTATGGGACTAACAGCATTAGGACAAGGCGATTTGGGTTCAGGTATTAAGCCTGAAAATCTTAACAAGTCAGTAAAACCTGCTGAAGATTTCTATGAATTTGCTTGTGGTGGTTGGATGAAAAACAATCCTTTGCCTGCTGCTTATTCTCGTTTTGGCTCTTTTGATCAATTGGCTAAGGACAATAGCGAAAGAATCAATAACATACTTAATGATTTATTAAAGAAAAACTATGCTAAAGGCACATCAGAAAGAAAATTATCTGATTTATACAAAATGGCAATGGACTCAACAAAGAGAAATGCCGATGGAGTAACACCCGTTATGCCTATTATAAAAGAACTTGAGGCCTGCAAGACTATGGATGATTTGTATAAATTCCAATTTAAGTATGCCAACTATGGCATGCAGGAGTTTATGTATATGGGCTTCAATGCAGATGAAAAAGATTCTAAGAATAATATTCTTAACATCTACCAAGGAGGATTGACTCTTGGTCAAAAAGAATACTATTTGGACAACGATGCACCTACTAAGGAGATACGTGAAGCTTACAAAAAGCATATCGTTCGTATGTTTAAACTCTTTGGTTTCAAAGAAAAAGAAGCTAAAAAGAAAATGCAATACATTATGAATGTTGAGACGGCTATTGCAAAAGTTTCTCTTTCACGTACAGACTTAAGAGATGTAGAGGCTAACTACAACAAAATGACTCTTAAAGACTTTGAAGCTAAATATCCAAACGTTCCTTTGCGTAAGGTAATGAACGCTATGGGAATAAAAGATATGTATTTCCAAAATATGATAGTAGGTCAGCCTTCTTTTGTAGCAGGAATCAACGAACTGCTTGCAAAAATCAAACCAGAAGAATGCAAGGCTTACTTTGAATGGGACGTTATCACATCAGCCGCTTCTTATCTTAGCGATGAGATAGCTGAGGCTAACTTTGATTTCTTTGGCAAGACTCTTTCAGGTTCAAAGGAGATGCAACCTCGTTGGCGTCGTTGCACTTCTCAAGTTGAAAGACAGATGGGAGAAGCTCTTGGCAAGATGTATGCAGAAAAATATTTCCCTGCGAGTTCAAAGGAAAGAATGGCTAAACTTGTAAAGAATCTTCAGATAGCTCTTGCTGAAAGAATAAAAGCACAAGATTGGATGACACCTGAAACAAAGATAGCTGCTTTGGAAAAACTTCTTACTTTCTATGTCAAGATAGGTTATCCTGACAAATGGACTGATATGTCTGGTTTAAGCATTGACGCTAACAAATCATACTATGAGAATATGATGGAGTGCAATCGCTTCTGGACTAAGGACCATATTGAAAAGAAAGTCGGCAAGCCTGTTGATATAGATGAGTGGCAGATGTATCCACAGACAGTTAATGCTTACTATAATCCAACAACCAATGAGATTTGTTTCCCTGCTGGTATATTACAATATCCTTTCTTTGACCCAACAGCAGATGATGCTTTCAACTATGGTGCTATAGGCGTTGTAATAGGACACGAAATGACTCACGGTTTTGATGACCAAGGCTCTCACTATGACAAAGACGGTAATATGACAGATTGGTGGGTTGCTTCTGACGTTGAGAACTTCAAGGAAAAAGGAAAGCAATATGCTGAGTTCTTCTCTAAGATTAAAGTTCTGCCTGACCTTGACGCTAATGGTCAATTGACATTAGGAGAAAACCTTGCTGACCACGGTGGTTTGCAAGTTGCATGGTATGCTTACAAGAACGCAACAAAAACAAAAGAGCTTCCTGTTATAGACGGCTTTACACCAGACCAGAGATTTTTCCTTGCTTATGCAGGTGTTTGGGCAAGCAATATTACAGAACAAGCAATACGTCAGCAAACTAAATCTGACCCTCACTCTTTAGGACGTTGGAGAGTAAATGGTGCTTTGCCTCATATAGATATGTGGTATGATGCATTCAACGTAAAACCTTCCGACAAGATGTACATCAAACCAAGTGAAAGATTGAAACTTTGGTAAAAGATAAATGAAGTTTTATGATAAAATGCTCAAAGTTATGCTTTGAGCATTTTTTGTAATAGCCTTTAATGGCAATAAAGACTATAAAATTGCGTTAGTAGATAAAACCTATTGTTTGCTATGAACACTATGAAGAAAGAAGAAATAATAGAAAGACTGTCTTTTTTAGGAGAGGATATAAGAGAGAATATTGACAAGGAACCATACTTGTCTATGTATATTAAGGCACAACAGGGGAATGCGTGGTTTTTGAAAGAGAATATACAATATTCCTTAAAGCAGTTTCTTCCTTGGTTGGAGAAAAAGGAGTTGCACGATTTTGTAGCTAAATATGAAGAAAACAAAAAGCAGAAAAACCTTGCTATAATTTGTGCTGGTAATATCCCTGCAGTCGGTTTTCATGACATCCTTTGCGGTCTTTTGTCTAATTGCAGTCTTCAAGTTAAGTTATCTTCCAATGATAAGGTCATAATCCCTTTCCTTATAAACAGAATGAGCGAAAAAACTGAATTGCCTGTTCGTTTTGTTGATAAGATAAAAGACTTTGATCTTGTGATTGCAACAGGTAGCAATAACAGTTCATTGTATTTTGAGTCTTATTTCAAGAAATATCCTCATATTATTCGCAAAAGCCGTGCCTCTATTGCTGTTATAGACAAAAAGGATGATGATATATCGGGAATAGAAGATGATGTTTTTATGTATATGGGCTTGGGATGTAGGAATGTTTCACTGTTGTTTCTGCCATTAGGTTTTGATATAGAATGGTTAAAGAATAGGTTTAAGAAATACTCCTTCTTGATTGATTTCCACAAATATAAAAATAATTATGACTATTACCATGCTGTTTTTCAGATGAATAATATCAACATGCTTGACGGTGGCTTTTATCTGTTACAAAATTCTAAAGAATTACATTGTCCTATAAGTGTTGTGAATTACTGTTTCTACGAAAATAAGAAAGAAGTAGAAGATTTTATTGTTGAAAAACACGATGAGTTGCAATGCATTGTTGCAGGCAGATTTGACTTTTCAAGAGAAATAAAGACCATTCCTTTTGGCAAGGCACAGTCTCCAGAGATAGATGATTACGCCGACAATATAGACACCATATCTTTCCTAAAAAACTCTTGATTTTAATTTCTAAACTCTTCGTTTTAATTTCTAAATTCTTCGTTTTTATATATAAAACTCTTCGTCTTTTTAAATTAAAACGAAGAGTTTTTTATCTCTAATTATTAGTATTCGTATCTGTTTTAAACTACACTAACTTTTTCTGCCCATCAGTATTTCCACCAGTATTTTGTTTCCCTCCGTTTATTAGTAAGGATTAAAAGTAATACTATAATGAGTTCCACCAGTCTTTCAACCTGTCTATCAACCACCCAATCAATATCAACCAGTCTATCAACCCCCCAATCAATATCAACCCGCCTATAACAAACGCTTCCGTCGTTGTCTTAATGTGGCCTATCCACAAAAACAATACCAACAGACCTACAGATAATACGATTAATATGAATAATATGAATAATATGAATATTTTTTTTATGGCAAGGACAACTCTGGATTTTTTATTGTTCTTAACATTGCTTTTTACATCGGATGTTGTCTTTATTATATCTTCTTCTCTCAAAATATAAACCCATTGATATTGTTTAATAGCTTTAGTAATAGCACTAATCTTAAGGTGTTTATTTGTTGAGATGCCGGATGTGTCAAATATTTTTTCGTTGTTGTCTTTATCATTAATAAGATTATACGTTGTTTTACCGCATTCAACAAATTTCTTTTTATTGAGTTTTAATGTTATTTCTATTGTGTTTGTCCAAATATCAACCAGTTTTTCTATAATGACTGCATCTTTTAATCTAAGGTCATATTCTATTGCCCTAAATAAATTGTATAAAATATTGAAATCGGTAAATATTGCTTTATTGAATACTATACAAAATCCTAAATAGCCATCCTTCCTTTGTTTAGTGTAGATATAATATACCAAAGAATCCTCGTGGAATATGGATAATTGTTCCTGGGATTTAATATCTATATTCTGAAAAATATCTTTCGTAGAATCGTATATGTATTGGTAGTAGTGATTCTTATTGTCTCTAAGAAATATATAAAAATCAAAATTCATATTATTTTAATGTGAATTTTATTGTTTTGTTTTCATTATCTATTTTAAAAGAGGCAACTTTATCTAAAATGTCAGCATTTCCTAAAAGCAGAGGAGCATTCATAGAATGGACAACACTTGCTTGTACATTGGTAAATGTGATTTTATTATCCAATACTACTTCCCGAAGAATGATTTTAGTATCTTTTGTAATGCTTCCGTCTGCAATTTGGGAAGAACTTGTGCCTATTATATCTTCTTCTTTAAGCATGCCATTTTTTAAAAGGAATAAGGCCTCTGTCAAAGAAATACAAGTTGTTGAAGCCCCTGTGTCAAAAATCATATCCATATTTACTCCATTAATTGTTACAGGAATAATCCTAATGCCTTTATTTTCTTTGAATGGAATTTCAACTACATTTGAACTGTCTTCATTATCAATACTATCAGAGCTGTATGTTATAGCCGAAGGAGATTCTTTTGTCGAACATGAAAACAATAATGTAATAATCAAAGATAATAAGATTAATCTCTTATTTAGTCTTAGTTTCTTTTGCATTTTGATTATTATTTGTTGCAGTATCTTTTGCATTTTTACTTATACTATCCTTTTGATTTAATTTTGTATCAATTGTTTTAGAAACTTCTTCTTCGCTATTTCTATCATTAGTGTTTATTTCTTCAGTAGGAGCAGTTGTATTTGTTTTAATTTCGTTTAGAGTTTTGTTGAATTTACAAAACATAAATACGTTTATGCCCAATAATATTACAATAACTATTATAAATACCTGTTTTATGGAGATACCTTTTTCCTTGGTAATTCTTCTTTCTCTAAGATAGTCTGCCACTTCTTGTATTGGTTGTTCTATATTGTGAACATTATCTTGAAAATTCTTTTGATTTTGCAATCGTCTGTTATTCTCTCTTAATTCATTATTTCTTATCTCTAATTCATTATTTTGATTTTGCAGTGCTTTTAATTTGTTTGATATTTCTATATTTTCACTTTTAGAAATTTGTAGTTGCCTGTCTATAGTTTTTATTTTATCATCTATTGTTGGATATTCTTCTGAAAGACAAATAATAAGATTCTTTTTCAGTATGGAAATAATACTTTTATTGCTTATTTCCAAAATGTTCTGGTTTAAAACATTTCCTCGTTGGTTAGAAAAGCTGTTATCTATTGCTTTTAGGTAGCGTGGAAACTTTTCTTGTATTTCCTTAATGATATATTCTTCAATATTTTTTCTTTTCTCTTCGTTAAAATCGGTTACTAAGTATTTGTTGTCTTTAATAATGCTTCCTATAATATATTCTCTAAATATTGTAGAGAGAAGGGTATAAATACCTTCCACATCTTCACAAAACATATCATCCAAGCGAAGAGTCAAACCAAGATAAGAACCGTTGCGACCATCATTTGCTATAAGGTTATTTCTTAGAAATGTGTAATAGATACTCTTTTTTCTTTTTTCTATGACGATTCCTGTATTTACATTTATTTTATTACTTCCATAGAAATCCTCAAGGTATTGCTTGTCGCTGTCTTTTGATAAAGATTTAAAACCAGCAGGTACGCCATGCAAATAAACTTCTATATTCATACTCTTATCCTTTCACTATTTTTTTGATTACGTTCCAAAGTTTTTTCGGATATATGTCATCGCTTTTTGTAAATTTTAATTTTCCGCTACTTGTTTTGCTGAATAAACCAGTTTGGAAAGGAACTATTTTACATCTATACTCTTCAAACCAATTACTGATAGGTATTTTATTTTCAAAAGGTTTTAATATTCCAGGATAACTGTCTTTTATTTCTTTTAGTAAAGAAGAGTATTTAATAGTTCCCATATTAAGAACCAAGCCATCTGCTTTATCAACTTTATTCATTAATAAAATTACTTTATCACGAGGCTTTATTTGTTTGGAAAATTTAGTAATTCTATCTACATAGTTTTCTCTGTCCTTAGTGTTTTTCCAATTTGGCTCAAGCATGAATATCCATATCTTTCTGTTATTACATGTCGTTATCTGGTTAAGATAAGTAGGAAATTCTTTATCGGGGTTGTCTTCATCGAAATATAACTCACCGGGAGCCTCTAATATCTGACATTTTGTACTTCCATCCTTAATAACTTTAGCAAGCATAAAACTGATAAGGTTAGTTGAACTTGCAGCATTGTTCGCGTTTATCATATTAGGAAATTCATAGCACATTTGCTTGTAATGCTCATCTTTAGAATCTCTGAATGTTTTGTCAGGAGTAATAACATAACCATTCTTTTTGAGATAACGAGATAATCTTACAAGAGTCATTGTTTTTCCACATGATTTAGGGCCAAATAGTACAACTATTGGTGTTTTGCTATCTTTTATTGTAATGGTTATGTCGTTATATCCATCATATTCCTTTGACTGCGGTATTTTATCTTCATTATCCAAAGGGTTGATGATATGTTGTACAGAATCTTCATTCCTTTTAGAAAAGTCCTCTTCTTGTGGAAGATTATTTATTTTTTCGTTATTGTCAGGTAAAACTTTTTCTCTAACACTAACTTCTGAATTTAAATTTGGTATTTCTATTTCTGGCATAATATTATATTTTTATTTTTTTGATTAACTATTCTTCTGATTTAAATGCAATGTTAAAAAATAAGAATGCTGCTAAATCTACAATAATTGAAAGCAGTATCCAATAGATGAGTCCATAGTTCTTGTCTTTAAATTCTCCTGACAAATAATCTCCCCATACTTTTGTAATACTCTTTAATCTGTCTAATGAATAAACACTTTGATTCTTGTATGATGGATCAACCGTTAGGTATCCATATTTTGCATCAAGTGTAGCACGTCCTGTTTGTGCTAATTTTGTTGCTTTGTCTATAACTTCAGAGGATTTTAATAAAGGATTATCAATCTCATCAAGTGTCCTGCTGATATTGTTTTTTATGTTGTTTATTTTATTTGCCTCAGACCTGAACCCCTTTAATTGGCTTTGTAGTCTTGCTTCATGATCTCTACGAAGGACTTCCAGTTGGTCTTTTATTTGATTATCATAATACTTTTTTATTGCAGTCCTTTCTTGTGTTCCATTACCATTTGGAGATTTGCGTTCCAATGTACCTCGTTTTAGACCTAATTCATCTTCTATTTTCTGTAATTTCTCTTCTGCTTCTTTGCCATGTCCCAGTTTTTGAAAATCATCCACTTCTGCTTCATAAACTTTTTGAAGACTCAAGACTTTTGATTTTTTCTTTTCCCATTCATTATTATAATTCAGAATGTAAAGATTTTCATCAGTGAGTTTTGAAAGTTCTACATTTAAAAAATTCAACTCTCTCTTTGCTATATCTTTTGACATCTTCTTATAAAAGAAAGTATGCGTGTTTGTCGGCATGGAAAAATTCAACCATAATAGTAGTACTCCAAGAATACATCCAATAAGTTTTATACCTCTTTTCTCCATATAAATATTTGGATTGAAACAATTAACCAATATCTTGGTTAGGTAGGAGGTTAGAAGAAAGATTCCTATTACTGCAACCCAAAACACTATTTTAGGTATTTCAGGTAAGGACAAATAAAGAGATTCCACTGTCGCCCAGCAACTGACTAATGCAAATGCCAAGAATAGTACTGCACTAATAATTCTAAAGATTTTGTTCTGTTCGTTCATTTTGATTCTATTTTTTTATTGTTTATAAATCTTGATAAAGGATTTTGTATATTTATATAGTCAATAATATAATTTACTTAATAATACAATTTATTCTTTCCAGATATGAGAGGAAACAATCCATAAAGCACTTCCTTGTGGTGTTCTCGCTCCTACGTTAAACTAACTTGTTTACTCTTGTGCCAGCTTTAATAATATCAACTCGTCCCTCATACATAAGTTGCAGTATTCCTATTTTATCATTTGCGGTTGTATATCTACCTAATTCATCTATAGTACTCTTGTCTATACGACCGAAAGTTTCAGTAGTAACAATTCCATAATCTCCAAATTTAAGATTAGATGAAGAATTTCCATCACAAAGGTCTGTTATAATGACAATAACAATAGACAGAATAATCAAAATTAGACAACCTACATTTTTAGGTTTGTCAAAAAATCTTTTAATCTCTGTTTCTAAATAGTTTTTACTCATATCATTCTCTGCTTAGTTATTGCATCAAGCACATCGCTTTTAAATATTAGATAATTAATATGTCATAACATTTAGAACGTTCGGGAATAAAAAGATGTAAACTTTTCTATTCTCATTCGGGTAAAGCCTAAGGAAGAATACCCACACAACCTACAGAAAGTCTACATCAATAAGGGATGTAACTATACAACAATGGTTGTGATCTTTTCTTCTAAAAGCTTTACGCTCTACTTAACTAAAATATCTCTGGAAATATAATCAAAAGAAGTTCCTTAGGCTTTTTTTGAATGAGAAATAATAGTTAATGTTATGAAATGTCACTATTGACAAGTGCAAAGATAGGTATTTTTTTATAACTTAATAGGATAAAAAAGAAAAATATTAGAATATTTTTTACAATATTTTGATATTTATCTGATTATTAATAAATAAGAGTAATAATCCTATAGTATAGGAAAATTTTGTTTTAATTAAATTGGTTTAGAAATTAGTTATTGATTTAAGAACCTATTATTTTCAAAATCAGGGAGACAGGTGTTTGTGGAGGAAAGTTCTTGTAGCCAGCCTTTATGAAAGCCTAAGGAATAGAAATGTTCTACTACCTCTTCGTATTCTTCTTTAGTTATGGTTCTATTTAGACTTTCAAAGCCCTCTATTTTGAAAGGAGGAAAATATTGTCCCATAAGGGATAGGCTAACGGAAGTGGATATTTCCATAGATATGGTTTCCAATACTTTTTTACTTTCTTCAACATGGGAAGGTAAAATAAGATGACGGATAATTAAACCGTTTTCCGCTATTTCCCTATCGTCTGTGATAAGGGTTGAGCCTTTTTGTCTGTACATCTCTTTTATGGCATTAAGACAGTGAGTAGGATAGTTGTTTATTTTTGAGAACTGTTTTGCAATAACTTCGTTAGCGTATTTGAAATCGGGAAGATACACATTGATAATTTCTTCTAAATCTTTCAAGACTTCCACGTTTTCATAGCCTGAGCTATTATAGACAAAACGGGGATAGATGTTTCGTTTGTGAAGTTCTCTTATGATTACTTTCATTGCAGGAATATGAGGCGTTGGAGAAACAAAGCCGACAATGTTTTCACTTGTCTGCAAAACTTCAATAATCTTTTCAATAACACTATCTACACTTTGATATAGGTTTTTGCAAATTGATGAATTATTGGATATGGTTTTATTCTGGCAAAAAACACACTGGCAATTACAGTGAGAAAAAAAGACGTTGCAAACACCTTTTTCACCGCTCAAAACAGGTTCTTCGCCTTTGTGATTGCATATTAGTGCTATATTTATGTTGCTATCCGTGTTGCAATAACCTCTTTCGTTATTTAGCCTATTGACTTTACATCTGTGAGGACACAACTCGCAGGATGATAATGCTTTCTTTTCTTCTAAGGTGTAGTAATCAATAATGTTATTCATTTTAAGTTGAGAAAATTTTTGCAAAGTAAAGAAAATTTTTTCACAAAAACTTTGCTAATAATGTTTTTTTGTATAATTTTGCAGACTGATTTAGAGATGGCGCATTCGTCTAGTTGGCCTAGGACGTGAGATTCTCATTCTCAAAATCAAGGGTTCGAATCCCTTATGCGCTACAATATTATTTAGGATTAGAAAAGGTACGGTCGGGAGATTTTGTTTTAGGGTATAGAGTAGGAGAGAGGAAGGACGGAAGTTTGATAAAGAGAGTAGAGAAAAAGGAAAATTGCCAGAGTGGTTGATTGGGCTTGACTCGAAATCAAGTGTACGGGCAACTGTACCATAGGTTCGAATCCTATATTTTCCGCAGGAAGTAAATAGAAATTAATTTTTTTCATAATCATTTTGTTTTAGTATATTTGAAGGGTGTTGTTGTGAAACAACGCTCTTTTTGTTATACAAACAAAGCGACTATGTATGAACCAATATATTAAATCCTTGTTACGATAGAGAGAAACAGTGCTTCTTTTTCAAGATATTTGGAAACTATTTTAGCATTATGCTTTGTGTAACTTTGATTCAAAGTAAATTCCTTTGGAGATAGGTCTATGTTGTTAAAATTGTCGGCAATGCCTGTTCCTGTCATTTTTACAAACGCTTCTTTGATAGTCCAGAGTTGAGTAAAGGCTGCGTCTCTTTCTTGTTCTGGTAGGGAATCAAGATATATGTTTTCTTGTTTATGAAAGAATCGTTTAGCAACAGTGCTTTTTTCTATTCTGAGGCTTTCTATGTCAATGCCAATATCTGTGTTGTCAAAGCCGACAGCAACATATTCAGTTGTATGAGAAATAGAAAAAAGCAAACCATTTTGATTTACAAAGTATGGTTTGCCTTTGTCTGTTTTCGCAATTGTGAAATCAGCGTTTATCTCTTGTTTTTTTAGGTTATCTATGAGGTATTTTTGTGCAAAGATAGAGACATTGGCTTTTTTAGAAAGATTTTCATCATTTCCATATTTTTTTTCTAAATCTTCTATCTTTGAAACAAAATACATCATTGAGGCGTTTCCTTGCTAAATTAAGAAAACATATCTTTCATTTTATCAAAGAAACTCTTTTCTTTTGCGTTTGGATTAGGCTTAAAGTTATCTAAACTATCCAATTTCTCCAATAATTCTTTTTGTTCTTTGGTAACAGATTTAGGAACCCAAACATCCACCCTTACAAGCAAATCTCCCCTGTTGTAAGGATTGCCAAATTCAGGTAGTCCTTTGCCTCTAAGTCTATAAATCTTACCACTTTGCATTCCTTGTTCAATCTTGAACTTTACTTTTCCGCTAAGTGTTGGAACTTCTATTGTTGTTCCCATCACAGCTTGAGCAAAAGTGATGTAGGTTTGCAAGCATAGGTTTGACCCATCACGCTCAAAGTTCTCATGATCCAACTCTTCTATGGATACTATCAAATCTCCTGCAATACCATTTCTGGCTCCTGCGTTTCCTTTTCCAGTGAAAGACAGTTGCATTCCATCTGCTACTCCAGCAGGAATATCTATTTCAATAATCTCTTCACCTTTTACTATACCATCACCATGACATTGAGGACATTTGTCTTTAATTATTCTGCCTTCTCCACCACAGTTAGGGCAAACACTTTGAGTCTGCATTTGACCAAGAATAGTTCTTTGAGTCTGAATAACTACTCCACTACCATGACAGTGAGGACAAGTCTCCATACTGCTTCCTGCTTTAGCACCAGAGCCTGAACAAGTCTGACAAGGAATATATTTGTTTACCTTTATTTTCTTTTTAACTCCTTTATCTATCTCTTCCAAGGTAAGTTTCATCTTAACTCTAAGCGAAGAGCCTTTATTTACTCTTCTTCCGCCACCACTTCGTTGTCCGCCAAAGCCAGAAAAACCTCCGAAGCCAGAGAATCCACCGCCAAAGCCTCTTCCACCAAAGACGTCTCCAAACATAGAGAATATATCATCAAGGTCTATTCCGCCAGAACCAAATCCAGCACCCTCGCCTAAGCCTGCTTCTCCAAATTGATCATATTTTGCACGTTTATCCTTATCAGATAAAACACTGTAAGCTTCAGCTGCTTCCTTGAATTTTTCCTCTGCTTCTTTATCTCCTGGATTTCTGTCAGGATGATACTTTAAAGCGAGTTTCCTATATGCTTTTTTTATCTCGTCTTCGCTTGCATTCTTAGCCACACCTAAGACTTCATAAAAATCTCTCTTAGCCATAAAACCACCTCCTTAAATTTATATTGAAACGACAACCTTAGAATATCTTATAACTTTATTGTTAAGGTAATATCCTTTTTGAACCTCGTCAAACACTTTACCTTTGTCTTCTTCGTTTTGTGCTGGAAGTTGAGAAACGGCTTCGTGGAGGTTTTCATCAAACATTTCTCCCTTTGCGTTGATAGGTTTCAAACCTTTTCTTTCCAAAGTGGAGAGTAGTTTTTTGTAGATAAGGGTCATACCTTCTTTAGTATTCTTCACCTTTTCATCCTCTTCCTTTTCCATTGTCTGCAAGGCTCTCTCAAAATCATCTACTATAGGAAGAATATCTTTAATCAAACTCTCAGAAGCATTTTCTATCATCTCCAAACGCTCTTTGTTGGTACGCTTTCTGTAGTTCTCAAATTCAGAATAGAGTCTCAGATATTTATCATTTATCTCTAAAAGTTTATTGCCAAGACTTTCTGTTGTCTCTTCTTTAGGTTCTTGTTTTGAATCTTCAGTTGTTGCAGTCTGTTCTTCGTTGTTTTCTTGTTCTGTGTTGTTTTTTGTTTCAGTGTTATTATCTTGTTGAGTTTTTTCTTCTTGATTAAGTTTCTGATCTTTTATATTTTTTTCTTCTTTATTCATTTTTGTTTTGTCTTTTTTTAGTTTAAACATTTCCTTCTCAAAATTTATACCTTAATTATTATAATATGACAAAATGTCATTTAATTTTTCAGTTCTCGTTTAATGAAAACATCCATCGGTTCCAAAGGTTTGTCTTCAATCTTCCAGACAAAGCCTTTTAAGTGTTTGATTTCATAAGGCAGTTTTTCGTCATCATCCATATAGAAGTTAGGATTGTCAAGGGCAGTCATTTTCTTTATCTCTCCTTTGTTGAAATACAGATTCAGCTGACGAGCCTTGCCGATATTCACCCCTGTAAGTTCTTTCTCTTTTATTGTTTTAGGGACATCAATGCTATCTTGTATGTCTTGTGTTGTAAGTGTTGAGTCCTTTTTTTTCTTTTCATCCCAAAGGTAATAGACGATTTCGCTGTTGCCGACTATCTCCGCATATTTGATGCTGTTCTTTTCAAACCAGCCGGTCAAGTTCTTGCCAATGACCTGATTGAAATAGCGTTCAGTTAAGGTGTCGGAGTTCTGAACAATCAAAGGATTTGGAAACATATACAGCTTTTTTATTCCTTTTTCATTTGTTTCCATAACTATAGTATCAGAAGAGAGCTGTGTGTCTTCAGTCCAAAGCATAGGAGAAACAAGCATGGTGAGAATTGAATCCTCTACAACATAATGACACCATTCACTTGCACCTTGAAAATCTTCTCTGAAAAACTTGCAATGAGGAAAACCATACAAATCATAGACCTTATAGTTTGTATCCATTTCTATTCTCAATGTGTCAGAGTGGAAATAAAGGGTGTCTTCTTTGTCAATCTGTTTGCAGAGTACGTTTCCTGTGAGAATAGCCACCGATTGTGTGTCAATAGTGTTTAATACTGCACTGTCGCACGTGGTTATCATATCGTTAGTAGTATCTTGCATGAAAAGATTTCCAAAAGCATAGCCGCGTTTTTCTTTTCTATGATAGTAGATAGTATCTCCTGTAATGAATTGGTCTTTAGTATAGATTTGCGGACGTTGTTCTGAATATACTTCTTCTGAGTCTGTGTTGTAAGTTCCTTGAGTTGTTAGTACCTTAGTGCTGTCTTCCATATCTATTTGTGTTGGTCCAAGGAAGATAGCTTCGTCTTTCTTGCTGTCGTAATAGAGTGAATCGGTGTAAATAGTAGCATCGGGAGAAGTAACCACAACAGAGTAGTAGAAATTAAAGAATTTGTCGTCAATAAAATAGATTCCCTCTTTACTTTTCAACGTATTCTCTTTATCCCAAATATCTGCTCCGGTCATATATCTGACAGTATTGTCATTTCTATCTAAGAGTAGGTAATCGGTTTGCATGGTTACTTCCTTATCTTCTAAGATAACTTTCTCACCGGTAAGATGTCCTACTCGTTCATTGCCATAGTAGTGAAGTTCATCACCTGTTAGTCGCGTATCTTTTTGAACCATCACTATATTATTGAAGGCAAAGAAATAGTTTTCCTTTTTGTTGTATATCGCAGAGTCGCAATACATAGTCATACTGTCGTGTACAAAAACCACATTGTGAATCAGTGTCATGTCATTGGGACTTTCAGGACGGATATAGCCGACTTTTGAACGATAGTCTATTTGTTTTTGTGCCGAAAGATTGGTGCTAAAACAAATAAGGCAAACAAATAACAATAAAAATTGCAGGTTCAAAACAAACCTACAATTTTTTTTGTCATATTTATTTCGTGTTTCTCTATTCTTCATCTTCTGCATACTCATCATCTGAGCCTGCTAAGCCTTGAAATTTAAAAGATTTGTCGTATGTTACTTTGATTCGTTTCTTGTCGTCTCTACCTTTTATCTTCTCAGTTAGTTCTATGTAATAATATGTTTCAAGTTTTTTGTCAGTAACAGTCTTTTTGTACTTGGAATCAAAGTCTATCTTTTGGAACTTTTCTATCTTAGCCTTAGGATAGCGAAGAGCAAGGTCTTTTGTTATCAAACGAGGATAGCGAGCTTTCTCCATATTTGTTGTTGTAGAGATAAATGTCCCGTCCTTTTGCATTAGAAGTTCAGCCTCTAAGCCTCTGCGATCGTAAGTTGCACGATAGTTTTCTCCTTCCTGCTTCCATTGTTTTACTTCTGCACGAGGGAACTTCTTTTTGAAAGCTGATGTTACTTCATCTGGGATTTTTGGAACATCAACAGCATCAGGTGTTTTAACATCTACCTTTTTGCTTTTCTTTGTTTCAGCTACATCTTTTTCGTAATCAATAGATATTCCTTCACCTTCAATACCTTCTCTCTCAGCCATTTTCTTTTGACGATACTCTATTGCTTCAGGATTCAAACGAGCAATATAGTCTTTTTTAACATAGTCAGGGTCGGGAGCATTTGTTTTTGTTAGCTTGCCACGAGTATCAAATATCATCTCATATTCTGTTTGTGCAATACCTTTCATCGCAATGATAAGACGATAATAGTTATCGCCGCTCATATCTTCAATATATTGAGATTGTTTAATACGATAGCCAGGATAATTTTTAATAAAATAATTATCAACAAGAGTAGGTAGTTCTTGTTGTTTTATTTCAAAGATAGTATATTGCCAATTTCCGGTTGGAGTAAAGAAAACTCTACCTGTATTGTTGTCTATGTTTATGTTTGCAACATACTGTCCTGTTTCAAAATACCAACCTTCAAGTTTGTAATCGGTGTAAGTATTCTCCAAACCCATACGAACTTCTTGCGGAACTTCGCTTTTACGCAGTTTCTGTTGAGCGAAAGAACTCAAAGTTGCACCTATTAGTATCGCTGTTAAGATAAAATGTTTCATATCTATTACATTATTTATTTGTTTCTAAATATTGTGTCTTCTCTGTCTGGTGAAACAGAAATCAGGCTTACTCTTATTCCTGTCTTATCTTCTATTGCCTTGATATATGTTTTCATATTCTTTGGCAAATCTTCAAACTCTCTTATCTTGCTTACGTTTGTCAGCCAGCCATCATACTCAGTATATACAGGAGAAAGGTTTGCTGAAGACATACTATAAGGAATATAATCAATTTGTGTGCCGTCTAAGGAATACTTTTCACATAGTTTTACGGTTTCAAAGTTATCCATTACATCTATCTTCATCAGCATTAAGTCTGTTACGCCATTTATCATGCAAGCGTACTTTAATGCCACCAAGTCTAACCATCCTGTACGTCTTTTTCTGCCTGTGGTTACACCATATTCGTGTCCCTGCTCACAAAGTTTCTCTCCCATTTCATCAAACAACTCTGTTGGGAAAGGACCACTGCCTACTCTTGTACAATATGCTTTTGTTGTTCCATAGATTCTTCCAATGCAAGTTGGAGCAATACCCAAACCGGAACAAACACCAGCACTTATTGTAGATGATGAAGTAACAAAAGGATAAGAACCAAAATCTATATCAAGCATAGTAGCCTGAGCTCCTTCAGCAAGAATTTTTTTGCCGTTGTTGATAGCATTGTTGATATAGTATTCTGTGTTTTGAATATTGAATTTCTTCAACTCTTCCAATGATTTAAACCATTCTTTCTCATAGTCTTCAAGAGCCTTGTCAGCGATTTTGAAGTCTTCTACTTTAAAGCCTAAAGCCTTGATTTGATTAAGGTGAAGAGTTTTTGTAGAATTATATTTTTCAAAGAAATCTTTCTCAAATATATCTCCAATTCTTATTCCTGTACGGGCAACTTTGTCGGTATATGCAGGACCTATGCCTTTAAGGGTAGAACCTATCTTTTTGTCTCCCTTAGATTTTTCATTGGCAGCGTCCATTAATCGGTGAGTTGGTAGTATTAAGTGTGCTTTGTTAGAGATTATCAAGTTGTTTTTTGGAGAAAAACCTTTGCTTTCCAAAGATGCAATCTCTTCTAAGAAAATACAAGGCTCAACCAATACACCATTACCAATAATGTTTTCCTTATCTTGATGACAGATTCCAGATGGAATAATATGTAAGGCATGTTTCATTCCGTTGAATTCCAAAGTATGTCCGGCATTTGGCCCACCATTAAAACGAGCAATTATATCGTAATCTCTTGATAAGAAATCAACAACCTTTCCTTTACCTTCATCTCCCCACTGTAATCCGAGAAGAATATCAACTTTATTTATAGTCATAGTGTCTTAAATTAGAATTTACAAAAGTACAATAAATTCTTGAATTAGTAAAAATTTTCTTGTTTTTTTGTTTATAACGTCAAAATCCTTGTTCTTATTGTCCTCGTGTGAAGGATAATCCTATTTTTGTGGCACTGATGTTTATTGTTCAAAAACAATGACTTAGCTTTTTTGAAAAAAAGACGAAGATTTGAGAAAAAAAGATCAAGTCTTTATACATAAAACATCAAGTCTTTATACATAAAACATCAAGTCTTTTTTTTCAAAAACGAAGACTTTTTTCATCAAGACAAAAATATGGATTTCCTTAAAAAAATACAAAGCCTGCAACTGAATGAAATGTAAATAAAAAACCGACAAATCATTCTATAAATCAAACTTTTATGTAAAGAAGATAAAATTTGTCTAATAAAAATGCGATTATTTGTTTTTATTTTGTACTTTTGCAAGCCATTTCTAACGGCATTAGGAGTGGATAGTGAATAATATAGAACAAAACAGAAAACAGATATGAATCCTTTTGAGGAAAGAAAGAAAGAACAAGAAGCTATTAAGCAAGCAATGTCAAGCATTAAGCATATTATTGCTGTAGGTAGTGGCAAAGGTGGTGTTGGAAAAAGCACAGTTGCTGTTAATTTGGCTGTTTGTTTAGCAAAGGAAGGATATAGGGTAGGTTTGGCGGATGCAGATGTTTATGGACCGTCTTTGCCAACTCTTTTCAATATAGATAGAACAGAGATACTTGCCACCAAACAAGGAGACAGAGAACTAATGGTTCCTGTTGAAAGATATGGAATCAAGTTGATGAGCATAGGTTTTATGGTTGATTATTCTGCACCTTTGATGTGGCGTGGTCCAATGGCTTCTAATGCACTTAAACAGTTGCTAAGTGAAACTCATTGGGGTGAATTAGACTACCTTATCTTGGATATGCCTCCTGGAACAGGTGATATTCAGCTGACACTTGTTCAAACATTTCGTCCAAGTGGAGCTTTGTTTGTCTGCACTCCACAACAGTTGGCAGTAAGTGATGTTCGCCGTGCAATAAATATGTTCAACAACGACCAGATAAATATTCCTATTCTTGGATTGGTTGAAAATATGGCTTACTTTACACCAGAAGAATTGCCTAATAACAAGTATTATATCTTCGGAAAAGAAGGTGGAAAGCAACTGAGCAAAGAATTGAACGTTGATTTCTTGGGTCAGATACCTATTTCCTGCTCAGTTTCGCAGGCTAACGATGATGGTATGCCTATTGCTTTGAAGGATAATGCAGAAAGCAAAGCATTTAAAGTCGTAGCAGACAGAATTGTAGAAAAATTAGATAAAGAATAAAATAAAAAAACTAAATAATTATGACAACAGAAGAAAGAAATATCTTGGAAGCAAAAGTGAAAAACGCTATAGAGCAAATACGTCCATACCTACAAGAAGATGGAGGAGATATTGCTTTTGTTTCTTTGACAGATGACAAAATAGTTAATGTTGAATTACAAGGACATTGCGGTTCATGTCCATACGCTATGATGACATTAAAGCAAAACGTAGAACTTGCAATAAAAGATGCAATACCAGAAATAGTTTCTGTAGAAAATATCAAACCACTATAAAATCTCAAAAAAAACGACATGGCTACATATACAAAAACAGGGGATACGGGCACCACTTCTTTGGTTGGTGGTACAAGAGTAAAGAAGTACGACATAAGAGTACAAGCTTACGGAGAGTTAGACTCTTTGGTAAGTCTTATGGGATACATAGGTACTTTGCTTAAAGTTGATGACTACAAAAACTCTTTTATCGTTATACAAAGAAAGTTGTTCATTTGCGAAAGCATAGTTGCTTGTGAAAAAGAGGACTTATTGGATAAGATGGGTGCTATTTTAGATAGCGACATTAGGTTCTTGGAAAGAAAGATAGATGCTATGGAAGAAGAACTTCCAAAACTCAGAGCATTTATTATTCCTTCTTCTTCACAAACTGCATGTTTGTTGCATTTGGCTCGTACTATTTGCAGAAAATGTGAAAGACTTTGTGTTGAAGTCAATGATAAATATGGATTGAATCCTAATGTTTTGTGTTATCTTAACCGTTTGTCTGACTACTTTTTTGTTTTGGCAAGAAAAGTAATGCAAGATAAGCATAGAACTGAAAAGTTTTGGGAAGCATAATGAATAAAAAAACAACAAAAATAAAATAACATGTATTGGAGTTTAGAACTTGCGTCTCATTTGGAGGATGCTCCTTGGCCGGCAACAAAAGAAGAGTTGATAGATTATGCTGTTAGAACAGGGTCTCCAGCAGAAGTAGTTGAAAACCTTAGGGAAATAGAAGACGAAGGAGATATCTACGACTCAATAGAGGATATTTGGCCAGATTATCCAACAAAGGAAGACTTCTTCTTTAATGATGAAGAATATTAAAAAAAGGAATTTGTTTTGAGGACTTTATATCTTTGAATAAGGTCCTTATTTTTTTTAATGATATGAAAATAAATAATTATATTTCACGAGTTTTCATACTCTTAGGCTTATATATAGCCTTTTTGTTAGCGGCTTCTGTCTTAGGAGGTATAATCTTCTTTTACACAAATGATATGACCACTCTTCTAATCTTGGCTACTGTGATTGCTTTCGGAGGAAGTGTTGTCGTTTATCATAAAATTTTTGACAAAAAGTGGATAGACACTTCTCTATTTCAAAAGCCTGACAGTTGGAAATGGCTTGTTGTTGCTGTGATATTGTTTGCAGCCTCAGTACCTTTGGTGGATTATTTTTCAAAACCTGAAACAGATCAGACAATACTGAAACTTTGTAGCAACGCTTCTACTTTTAAAGTGATAGTACTTGTCTTTGGCGTTGCTGTGTTTCCTGCTGTGTTTGAAGAATGGTTTTTCAGGGGAATAATACAAACAAATCTAAGTAAAGTTACCAAAAATAGTTACATAGCAATAATAATCACGGCTCTTGTTTTTTCCGCTATGCATTTTGATTTCGGTAATCTTGTTGCCAGATTTATACTTGGCTTTATCTTGGGTTTGATGTTTTATTACTCAAAGAGCCTTTGGGTGAATATTCTTGTGCATTTTGCTAATAACTTTATGGTTCTTCTTGCTATATTATTGCAGGGAAAAGATGGAATGATGGATATGGAAGAAAAGATTTTTGATAATATACTCTATATCATCCCTTCCATACTTCTGATTGCTGCTATTATATTATTATATGAGAAAAAGAAGCTTATAAATTCAGAATCTTAAACTCAACTCTTCTGTTTTTTGACCTACCTTCATCGGTCTTGTTGTCAGCAATAGGCTTTGTTGCTCCATAACCTTTGTACTTCAATCTTTTTTTGTCAATTCCAGCAAGCAAAAGATAATCATAAACGGCTTTTGCTCTGTTTAAAGACAGTTCCATGTTGTATTTGTCTTTGCCTTTATTGTCGGTATGACCAGAAATCTCAATTTTCATATTAGGTTTTCTTTCTAAGAGATTAATAAGATTGTGAAGTTCTACATAGCTTTGAGGTAAGAGAATGCTTTTGTCAAATTCAAAGAATATGTTTTCTAATATTATGACTTCTCCTACTGAATAGGTTACGGTGTCTTGTGTTCTTGTTATTTGAATGTCCCCCTCTTGTTTTGTTTTTCCACAGGTTAGGCAATACAACTCAACATCATCAACATAGTAATAAGCACCTGGAAGAATATTTCTTAGACCTTTTGGATAATTGACGTTGCTTTGTTCGGCAGGGTAGAAGTTGCCTATGGTAAGAAATTTCTCTCCTCCCTGTGCAATGAAATCTCCTTCTATCTTCATCCAATCTGTTGTGTCTACAAGCACTCTCGCAAAAGGATTGACGACTTGTGGTTTGTAGAAAGATGAGATGTTTTGTTTTACATTATTGACAATCTTTGTTGTGTTATTGGTTATCATCTGGCGAGTAGTATCACTTATCATCTTAGTTGTAAATAATCCGCCAATAGTAGCAACGGCTTCGGGTGAATATTCGCTTAAACTAACCCAAAAACTAAGATGATATGTTTCTCCTTTCAAAAGTTTTTCTTTTAACTCGGTTTCTATATACTCTCTATAATCAGTCAATGAACAATAAATTCCTACCATACTCCCTCCGGTCCTTGGCATTTGGATACCGAGTTTGTTCTTTGGAACATGACATTGCTTTCCTCCACAGTTATTGTAATAGTCTGCAGAACCCGAAGTAGGTTGCCACCAACCCAAAGGCTCATTCATATATCCGTAGGGGTCTATTCTTTTAGGGCAAGCAATATGTTCTTCAAAAGAATAGTTGTAGATAAGATTGGAGTCTTCATCTGTCTGACAAAAGACAAAAGAGCAGGGGAGAACAAATAAAAAAAAGAATAAAAACTTATGCTTCATAATTCATCAAAATTTATCTCGTTTGTTGTATCTATCCATTTTATATTAGGAACCTTGTTAAACCAAGTCATTTGACGCTTTGCATATTGGCGAGTATGAACTTTTATTAGTTCAATAGCTTCGTTTAATGATATAGTGTTTTGAAAATAATCAAACAATTCCTTATATCCGACAGTATTTAGAGCAACTAAGTGTCTATAATCAAAGAGTTCTCTTGCTTCCTCTACTAATCCGTCTTTTATCATTAGGTCTGTTCTTTGATTAATCCTGTTTATTAAGTCTTGTCTTTCTCTGTTGATACCTATAATCTTGATTTTGAAGTTTCTTTGTGCAGTATTTGAAGTACGGAAAGAGGTGAAAGTTTTGCCTGTTTGAAAATATATCTCCAAGGCTCTTTGAATACGGCGATGGTTTTGTTTATCTACTATGTTGTAATATTCAATATCTTTTTCCTTTAGTAAATTCTGTAGATAGACTAAGCCTTTTTCTTCATAGAGTTGTTGAACTTGTGAGCGTACTTCTTTGGAAATATCTGGCATATCGTCTATTCCGTTAATAACTGCATTGATGTATAAACCACTACCGCCAACGAGAACAGAATAATCGTTTTGTTGGAAAAGTGTATCTATGATATTTATGGCTTGTTTTTCGTAACGGGCAACGTTATACTCTTCGTTTATGCTCCAAGCTGCTATCAAATGGTGTCTAACTGCCTTTAATTCTTCCAAAGTAGGACGAGCAACACCAATATTCATCTCTTTGAATATCTGACGCGAATCAGCAGAAACAATCTCGCAATGAAAATGTTTTGCTAACTCAATAGCCAATGATGTTTTGCCACTTGCCGTTGCACCGACAATAATGTAAAGAGTCTTTGTCATACTTTTTAGATATAACGAACAAATATCTAAATTATTTTTGCTACACTGTGAGTAAAATATCTTTAAATTACCTATAGGAGGTAAAAAAGTTGTAAATTTGCAACGTAAAACAGTTTTTTAAATGGAAAATAAAGATAAAATATTGCTAAGGGCTGTTGAATTGACTGATGTAGATAATCTCTATAAATGGGAGAATGATACAGAACAATGGTCTATTGGTTTGACATCTCGATTTATCTCTAAATTTGATATTGAAAACTACGTACTCAGTTCTCAATCTGAAGATGTTTTTTCAGCAGGACAAACACGCAATATTGTAGATTTGTTGGGAAAGGAAAGAGTGGCGATAGGTTGTGTGGATTTGTTTGACATAGATGTAAAAAATCAAAGAGCGGGAGTTGGAATATATATTGCGGAAGATTATAGAAGAAAAAATCATGGCGAACAATCTTTAATATTATTGGAAGACTATGCAAGAAATACTTTGCTTTTACATCAGTTGTATGCTTTAATTGGAGAAAATAATGTTGCAAGTCAAAAACTATTTGCAAAAGTAGGTTATAATAAAACTGCTACTCTTGAACAATGGATTAGAAGAAAAGAATGTTTTGAGAATATCTTTGTTTATCAAAAAATACTATAAAGATGAATAAGATAAAAGATTTTATAAGAAAGCATAAAGTACTGAGTGTTATTTTAATATCTATTCTTACTATAGTTTTGGTTTTGGTATTTACTACAATAATGCTTTTTACCTCTACGACAAATAATAAAAGCGAAGTAGATTTATATATCTATCCGAATACAACATATAAAGAATTGTGTTCTAAACTACAGAAACAAAACATAATAAATGATAATAGCTTAAGTTTTGCTTTATTTTCAAACTTGTTTTCCTTAGATAAGAATTTCAAGACAGGCTACTATGTAATAAAAAAAGATATTTCTGTTTATTCATTAGTAAAAAAAATAAGGAATGGAGAACAACAGACAATAAGAATAACTATTAATAATGTTAGAACTACAGATATTTTTGCTGGGAAAGTTGCTAAAAAACTTTTGTTAAGCAAAGAAGATATAATAAAGGCAATAGATTCTTTGAATTATAGTTATCCTAATGAACTGTTTTATCATATTCTTCCAGATACATATGAGTTTTATTGGACTGTGAATGCTAAGGATTTAATTCAACGTCTTTTCAATTTTTCAGATAAATGGTGGAATAAACAACAAAATCGTATCAAGAATATTGGATATACTAAAGAAGAGATAATTGCATTGGCTTCTATTGTTCAAGAAGAAACAGTAAAAGAAGATGAAAAATCACTGATTGCAGGAGTGTATATTAATAGATTGAAATCTGATATGTTGCTTCAAGCAGACCCAACGGTAAAGTTTGCCTATGGAGATTTTACTCTACAAAGAATACGCTTAGAACATCTAAGAATAGATTCTCCTTTTAATACATATAAGTATAAAGGCTTGCCTCCTGCACCAATTTGTTTGCCTGATATATCTACAATTAAAGCAGTGTTAAACTATAAACAACATAATTATCTTTATTTTTGTGCTAAAGAAGATTTTTCTGGTTATCATAATTTTGCATCTACAGTTCAAGAACATAATCTTAATGCAAAAAAATACCACTCTGCTTTAAATAAACGAAATATAAAATAATAATAAAGTATAACAATAAAGCAAAAGGACGATACATTTTGTATCGTCCTTTTCATTGTTTGTTACTTAGTTTATATTATTTCTTATGAGATGCGTAGTAATTCATCAAACAACCGTCTGCTAAGATTTCTCTTTCGTCGTTTGTAAGATTTTGGAAGAATAGATGAATATCTTTTACACCGTCTTTTGTTATAACTTTTGCATCTATTTCTTCTTTTCCACTAAGTATAGCTTCTCTTATTCCTTCTATATAAACGAAATCTCCAACATTGTAATCAAATGCAGTTTCCTTAGCAATAGTGAAAGGAACTATACCCCAGTTAATACAATTTGAACGATAACGTTTGGTAGCATATTCATAACAAATATTGGCATCACCACCAAGAACTTTTTGACAAGAAGCTGCTTGTTCTCTTGCAGAACCATCACCAGGTTTGTTTGCAAATACGCAAGAACCAAATGAAGTGTTTTCTGCTTTTGCTCCAACTTTGTTAAGTGCATCTAATACGTGTTGAGGAGTTTTTCCAGCTCTTCTTTCTAAGTCTTCACTTTGAATTCTCTTTGATGTAGGTACATATTCAGGGACTCTACGAGAAAGAGCGAATTCAGATAACTTTAATGGATTAGAACGATAAGAAGATGTCTCTCCTGAAGGTATTAATTCATCTGTTGTTGTTACAGGATCGTGAATAACTGCTGCAAGTTCTACTAACATATTTTCTTGCATAGCATACATCTTTGGCCAATCCTTGATATTTGGTCCGTAACGCAATTCTTGAGAAGCGTCTGCTTTTCCAAATCCTTGATAAACTCGTTTTTCATAAACCTTAGGATCATATTTATATCCTTCGTAATTTACTGTGTAGTCTATATCTGTTGCAGCAGTAATAACACCACCATTTGCGGCAGTAGCAGCAATAGAACGAGCATCCATTAAAGCAACAAGAGAAATTTGTCCTTGTCCTGGCTTACTTCCTTCACGGTTAGGGAAGTTTCTTGTTGTATGACGAATAGAGAAGCCATTGTTTGCAGGAACATCACCAGCACCAAAGCAAGGACCACAGAAAGCAGGTTTAATAGCAACACCAGCTTCAAGTAAATCCTCAGCAATATGAGAACGTGTAGCAGCAAGATAAACAGGAACACTCTGAGGATAAACACTTGCAGTAAAGTATCCATTGCCTGTAGATTTATCTTTTAGTATTGCAGCAGCAGCAGCTAAGTTGTCATATGTACCACCAGCACATCCTGCTATAATACCTTGATCTGCCCATACTTTTCCATCTTTTATTTTGCTTACAAGATCTATTTCAATCTTATCTCCAAAACGTTTCTTAGAATCTTCTTCTACTTCTCTAAGTATTTTTTCTGGATTAGCTTGTAATTCGTGAATAGTGTAAGCATTTGATGGGTGATAAGGTAAAGCAATCATACTTTCTTGTTTAGAAAGATCTATCTTTATCATGCTATCATAATATGCAACTTTTCCTGGACGAAGTTCTTTGTAATCTTCAGGACGATTGTGCATCTTATAATAATTATGTACTTCTTCATCAGTAACCCATATAGAAGAAAGACATGTTGTTTCAGTTGTCATTACTTCTATTCCATTACGGAAATCAATAGGAAGATTCTTTACACCAGGACCAGCAAATTCAAGAACTTTATTTTTTACAAATCCGTTTTCAAATGTAGCCTTAACTAAAGAAATAGCAACATCGTGAGGACCTATTCCTTTTCTTGGAGAACCTTCTAACCAAACAAGAACAACTTCAGGAGCATTAATATCCCAAGTGTTTTCTAACAATTGTTTTACCAATTCTCCACCACCTTCTCCAACACCCATGTTTCCAAGAGAACCATAACGTGTATGTGAGTCTGAACCAAGAATCATATTTCCGCACTTAGCCATTGCTTCTCTTGCATATTGGTGAATAACGGCTTGGTTAGTTGGAACAAATATACCACCATATTTTTTTGCAGCAGAAAGACCAAATACATGGTCATCTTCATTTATTGTTCCACCAACAGCACAAAGAGAATTGTGGCAATTAGTCATTCCATAAGGGATAGGGAATTTAGTTAAACCACTTGCTCTTGCAGTTTGAATAATACCTACATAAGTAATGTCATGAGAAATCAAAGCATCAAATTTGATACGCATTTTTTTACCTTTGCTATGATCTACATCGTGAGAACGAAGTATTTGATAAGCAATGGTATTTTCTCTGGCTTCGTCAGCAGTAGTATTAGCTGACTCAACAAGTTTTTCTCCGTCAAGAAGATATACTCCTTTATTGATAAGTTCTACCATGTTAATTGTTTTATTTATTTAAAATTGAAACTATCTTTCAACCGATTAGGGTTTAAAACTGCAAATTTATACAAACTTTTTTAATTGACCACATTTTAAGTCTTTATTTTTCTTTATTTGCTAAAAAAGATTTGTTTTTTATAAAAAAAAGAAAAAAATAACAGAAATAAGAGAATTTATTTATAAATTTGCAATGTTTTTTTTAGAATTTAATCACAGAAATAAAAAGTACTGATAATGAAAACTATAAATGAATTGCAAGATATTGCAACACAAATACGTAGAGATGTTTTACGTATGATAAACTCTGCAAATTCAGGACATCCGGGAGGAAGTTTGGATTGCGCCGACCTTTTCACAGCTCTTTATTTTGATATTATGGATATAGAGCCAAAGAACTACACACGTGAGGGTAGGGGCGAAGATATGTTTTTCCTTAGTATAGGACATATTGCTCCTGTTTGGTATTCTGCACTCGCACGAAGAGGATATTTCCCAGTAAAAGAATTAGCAACGCTTAGACAAATGGGTTCTCGTTTGCAAGGACATCCTTCTTATCATGCTAAATTAGAAGGTGTGAGAGCGGCAAGTGGTTCTCTTGGACAAGGAATGAGTGTTGGAGTAGGTGCTGCTCTTACTAAAAAAATGAATAATGATGATAAAATAGTCTTTACTCTTCATGGAGATGGCGAAATAGAAGAAGGACAAATATGGGAAGCTGCTATGTTTGCAGGAGCAAATAAAGTAGATAACCTTATTTCTATTATAGATGTAAATCATGCTCAAATAGACGGAAGAACAGAACAGGTTTGTGATTCTTCATCATTAAAAGACAAGTTTATAGCATTTAAATGGGAAGTAAAAGAATGTAATGGCAACGATATGCAAGAACTTGTAAATACATTGAAAGAATGTAAGCAAGCTTGTCATAAAGGAAAACCGGTAATGCTTCTGATGAATACCAAAATGGGCTTTGGTGTTGATTTTATGCTTGATGATAACGGTTGGCACGGCAAGGCTCCAAACGATGAACAAACAGCTAAGGCATTATCTCAACTTAAAGAAACATTAGGTGATTATTAAAAATCAAAATAAGAACTCTGTAGGGAAAAAGACAAAGTTTCTAAACCATATTATTAAAAACCTTTGTCTTGTTTTCTTGGTTTTCTCTTCTTGTCTGATGGCTTTTTCGCAACAAGTAGAAAAGACACGAATCCTTTTTGTGGTGGATTGCTCCTATAATATGTATGAGAAATGGCAAAGTGAAAGCAAAATAAAAATAACTCAATCACTTGTTTCCAATATTGTTGATAGTTTATCCACGCAAGAAGGTGTTGAATGTGCTTTAAGAGTGTTTGGAAGCGAAAAAGACTATTCTACTCAAGATTGTGAGGATTCTCGTTTGCTTGTTCCTTTTTATCGTTTGAATACAGATGCTTTGAAATCCAAACTTAAAGGACTTGTTCCAAAGGGTACTTCTGCTGTGAGCAATTCATTAGAAAAATTAAGAGACGATTTTCCTAATGACAAACATTGTAGAAATATTGTTATAATGATTCTTAACAATATAGACAGATGTGGTGGAAATATAACCGAAACATCCAAGAATCTGCAAAAGCAAGGGGTGTGTTTAAAGCCTTTTATCATAGGAATAAACAAAGGAATGAAAGAGTTCTATCAGAATGCAGGCTCATATTATGAAGCAAACAACGAAGTGGAGTTTTCAAAGATTATAAATAAAATAATCAAACAGGCATTGCATAATACATCTGTTCAGGTTAATCTTTTAGACTCTTATCTTCAAAGCACAGAAACTTTTATTCCTATAACATTTATAGACAGCAAGAGCAAACAGACAAGATATAGTTTCATTCATTCTTTTAATTCCAATGGTATTTCCGACACAATATTCATTGATCCTTTATCTGATTATGATATTGTAGTACATACCATACCACCTGTAGAAAAAGACAACATAACTATAGAAGCTGGCTCTCACACAGTAATACCTATGAAAACTCCTCAAGGAAGTTTGTTGATAAAGTTTTCATCTGAGAAAAATGATTTGAACATAAAGCCTTATAAAACTGTAATAAAAAGGGTAGGGGACAAACAAATTATAAACGCCCAGCAACTTAACAAAAAAGAAAAATACTTGGTAGGAAAATATGATTTGGAAGTTCTTTCATTACCTCGCTTATGTTTGGACAGTGTGGAGATAACTCAAAGTTCTTTAACAACAATAGAAGTGCCACTTGCAGGTATATTGTCTTTGGAAAAGAAGAATGCAAACTTCACAGGTTCATTGTTTGTCAGACAAAAAGGGAAACTGTCTTGGGTTAAGAACATAGAAGAAGACAAGATAAAAGAAAACATAGAACTTTTGCCAGGAGAATATATCCTTATCGCAAAAGAAAAGATACCTAATGCAAAAAACATAACACAAGAAATAAAAATAGAGTCAAATAAGATAACAAAAGTAATAATTAAGTAGATATAATTATGAAAGAATATAAGATATTAGCCGAGAAAGACACTCGCTCTGGTTTTGGAGAAGGCTTACTTGAAGCAGGAAAAGAAAATCCTAATGTGGTAGCTTTGTGTGCAGACCTTAGTCCAAGCGTTCGTATGGATTTGTTTCAAAAAGAATTTCCTGAACGTTTTATAGAAGTGGGTATAGCAGAAAGTAATATGGTTAGCATTGCTTCAGGTATGGCACTTAGTGGAAAGATTCCTTTTGTAGGTTCTTTTGCTGCTTTCTCAACAGGAAGAACATACGACCAAATACGTCAAAGTGTAGCATATTCAGATACTAATGTAAAGATAGCAGGTTCTCATGCTGGTATTACATTAGGAGAAGACGGAGCAACACACCAAATACTTGAAGATATTGGCTTGATGAGAATGATGCCTAATATGGTTGTTATCAATCCTTGCGACTTTACTCAGGCAAAGCAGGCAACAATAGCCTCAGCACGTTACAATGGTCCTGTCTATATTCGCTATGGTCGTCCAAAAGTACCTGTATTCTTAACAGAGGATACTCCTTTTGAAATAGGAAAAGCTTTAATGCTTAACGAGGGAAAAGATGTATCTATTTTTGCAACAGGTCATTTGGTTTGGCAGGCAATACTTGCAGCACAGGAATTAGAGAAAGAGGGTATAAGTGCTGAAATAATAAATATTCACACTATAAAACCTTTGGACAATGAAGCTATATTAACTTCAGTAAAGAAGACAGGTTGTGTGGTTGCTTGTGAAGAACATCTGTATAACGGAGGTCTTGGGGACAGTATTGCTCAACTTTTGGCAAGAAACTATCCTTCACCAATGGAATATGTAGGTATTGATGATCAATTCGGAGAGTCAGGCAAACCTATGCAACTTATGGACAAGTATGGTTTGAATGCAAAGAATATAATAGAAAAAGCAAAGAAAGTTATTTCAAGAAAATAATGATAACTTCAAACAAAAAAGTCGGGCAATTTGATTTGTCTGACTTTTTTTTAAAAACTGTTTTATTCAATTGTAATTTCTTCAGGGATATATTTTGAAACATCTTTTTTGTATAGAATCATTTCTCTAACAAATGAAGATGAAATAACATTCATTTTTATATCGGAAGCAAAGAATATTGTTTCTATTTCCGAAGCTATTTCCTTATTTATGCAGGCTATATTGTTTTCGTATGAATAATCTAACTCATTCCTCAAACCTCTGATGATATACTTTATTCCATTTTCCTTGCAATAATCAACCGTCAGACAGTCAAAGGTATCTATCTTTACATTTTTATAGGCAGCAAAGGTCTTTTTCAACCATTCTGACCTCTGTTCCAATGAAAACATAGTCTTTTTCTCAGTGTTGTTTCCTATCGCAACTATAACTTCATCAAACAAAGGTAACGCCTTTAAAACTATATCTTTATGTCCTAAAGTTACGGGGTCAAAACTGCCTGCAAATAACGCTTTTTTCATCTATCTGTAATTTACTTTCCGTTTAGTATAAACTTGTTCCTGTTCCTCGTTTATCATATAGATAAGTTTGACACTTAGCCAATTATTTTTGTAATCTCGCTTCCACGTTCTGTAATTATTAGCGTCTGTTGGCTGATAGGAATTGTTGTATTCAAAGTCTTTTCTGATAGGTAACAGAGAATATTGGTATCTTACGTCTAACTTAAAGTTCTTCCATACAGTAAAACGGAAGTCTCCCACAATGCTCAAATCATTTTTCAGAAATTTGGCTTTTGTTGTCGTTGGTCTGTCCATTCCCCAAATAAGTGTATCAGGCAGTGTCCAAGTCTCCTTTGAATGAAATAGACGGGAATACATTATACCTGCACCAAGAGTTATACCTCCTTTAGTATCAATATAATGCAGCATGAAAGGAATATCAACATAGTCTAAATTGGCTTTGTACACAAAAGGGTCATTGGCAGTACTTTCTTTTGCACCTCTTTGCGAAATATTTATCTCCATAGATACCTGTAAACCACCATTAAGATTGTTCCTGCTTAGAGGAAGCATAGCTCCAATACCTGTAAGATAACCAAGTTTTTTAAAGCCATAAACTTCATCGCCGTCTATTTGTGATACATTGAAACCTAATGAAACAAAACCTTTAAAGAATTGAGCATTAGCGTTATATAAGCACAAAACAGATACTATTAGTATTACTATAAGTTTTTTCAAGTTGTTTTATTTTTTTTATTTATAACTCATTAACGTTTTAGTGCAGTATTTATTTTACAGAATATGGTTTTTATTGCTTTTCTTAGTGTTTTTTATCAACTGTATAAGGTAAGAAAAAAAAGACTAAGATTTAGCAAAAAAAGATCAACTCTTTTATGTATAAACATCAAGATTTAAATTTTTAAAACCAAGTCTTTATACACAAAACATCAAGATTTAAAAAATTAAAACCAAGTCTTTTTTTACTAAATTCTAAAATAATATTAATCAAAGTAATACAATGTTTATATGAATAAAAACCTAATCCAAAAACTCCAAATATTTTCTTGATAATTAAAATTATGTAAACTAAATATTATTTAAGTATAATAAAAAATGACTGCTTCTTTTCCTAAAGCAGTCATTCTAATTTATTGATTTAATTGTATTAATTGATTATTTCAAGAATGCAAGCAAAATACCTGCAGCAACGGCACTACCAATAACGCCTGCTACATTTGGTCCCATAGCATGCATTAGCAGATAATTCTTTTTATCGTATTCCAATCCTACATTATTACTTACACGTGCAGCATCAGGAACAGCACTTACACCAGAGTTACCAATCAAAGGATTTATCTTGTTACCTTCTTTTAGAAATACGTTCATAAGTTTTGCAAACAAGACACCCACCGTTGTTGCTACTACAAAAGAAAATGCACCTAAAGCAAAGATACCTACAGACTTACCTGTAAGGAATGTTGTGGCTTGAGTAGAACAACCAACGGTAAGACCAATAAGTATTGTACATATATCTATAATGGCATTGGAAGCAGTAACGGCTAAACGTTTTGTAACTCCGCTTTCTTTCAATAGATTACCAAAGAACAACATACCCAAAAGAGGAATACCACTTGGAACAATAGTACAAGTAAGCAAAAGACCTATAATAGGAAATACAACCTTTTCTGTCTTACTTACTTGACGAGGAGGCTTCATGCGTATAAGTCTTTCTTTCTTTGTTGTCAATGCACGCATAATTGGTGGTTGAATAACAGGTACAAGAGCCATATAAGAATAAGCACTCACCGCTATTGCTCCCATAAGTTCTGGTGCAAGTTGAGAAGAAATAAAGATAGCTGTTGGACCATCTGCTCCTCCGATAATACCTATTGCTCCTGCTTCATTAGGTAGAAAACCGAGGGCTAAAGCAGCCATATAGGCACCAAAGATACCAAACTGAGCAGCCGCCCCTAAAAGCATTAGTTTTGGATTACTTAAAAGAGCAGAAAAATCTGTCATCGCTCCTATACCAAGAAAGATTAAAGGAGGATACCATCCATTTTGAACTCCATGATAAAGAATATTAAGAACAGAGCCTGTTTCATAGATACCTATCTTCAATCCAGGAAAGAATGGAATGTTACCTATCAGCATACCAAAACCAATAGGTATAAGTAGCATCGGTTCATATTCTTTTGTGATTGCTAAAGTGATAAAGAAACATCCTATAAGTATCATTATAAGGTGGCCTATTTCAAAATTAGCAAAAGATGTATAGTGGAAGAACTGTACAAGTTGGTCTGACACAAAGTCAAGAAAGCTCATCTTGTCTGCTGCTTGTGTTGTTAAACTAATTAATAATGATAACATAATGCAATTCCTCCCCTACTCTATTGTTACCAAAACATCACCTTCCATGATAACATCACCTTTTCTTACTCCAACAGATTTAATTACTCCGTCTCTATCTGCATCTATCTGATTTTCCATTTTCATTGCTTCCAATAACATAAGCTTTTGTCCAGCCTTTACAGTGTCTCCTACATTTACAAATACATCAAGGATAGTTCCAGGCAAAGGAGATTTAATGCTATTAGATCCGCCAGAAGGTTTTGGAGTAACGGTTTGTGTTGTTTCAACGGCTTTTTGTGAAGGAGAAGCTTGACGATTAGTAAGCACAACTTTCTTTGGTGTCTGTTTTATCTGTTTATCAACCTCTACTTGATAAGGAGTGCCATTAAGTTCTAATTCTATAGTTTGACCTTCAACGCTTTTTATATCAACAGAATAATTTGTACCGTGTATTTTGAATTTATAACTCTTCATCTTTTCTTTGTTTTTAATTTGTTATCGCCTTTTATAAACGTTCATATTATGTATTTTACTGCTCCAAGGAGAGTATCTTCTATTAACTTCGGTAATAGTAAGTACTGTATTTTCTTCATCATGAAGTTCCTCATTATACATATATATCGCAGCAGCTATCGCAGCAAATTCATCACCACTTATGTATTTCTTATTTTCTTTAGTATTGTCTGCTGATATATGTTCTGATTTATCAAGAAGTTTATTTTTCTTTCTTTCTTGTATTCTAACCAAAGTTTTAGCAAATCCCATAAGAATGATAGAAATAATAACTAATGCTGAAAAAACAGTACCCATTGCAATCATAGTTAAACCTAAACCATAAGGGTCATGTTTCTTTATTTGTTCTGCTTTACGAGGTATTTTATATATTTTGTACGCTGCTTTTGAGTTTGAAATTGTATCTATTGATATATTCTCAAAACCATCAGCAACATCAATATCAAAAACATTGAAACCAGAAGGATTTAACCCTGCTACATACAAACGTTTGTTTATCTTATCGTATGAAAAAGCATTAGCAGCACCGGCAAACCTGTTAGTCATCTTTACGATGTTGCCTTTCATATCAACAACCCCTATATATGAGGAGTCTCTATTAGAGGCAAGAAAGATGATGTTATTATCATAAAGTGCCACACTCTTTGCCTTGTAGATAAACTGCACATCGTGTCTGCCTTTAACTACATCTACAAGAAAAGTATCACTAAGTTCATATCCTGTTTTGGTTCGTGAAAGAATAGCTATTGTGTTTTCTGGTGTATCTATTACAACCATTGTCTGCGTTTTACTATCCACTGCAAAAGTTTGCGGTATTAATGGATCTTCAAAAGCATTGGATATTGTTTTGCTTTCACAACATTCCGCCTTTGTTGTTTGTTCCTGAGAAAAACAAACAAAACTCATTAATACAAAACCACAAGCAATGAATAGTCTTATTATATTTTTTTTCATTGTCTTAAATGGTTTTTACAATGGAATGTTATCATGTTTTTTCATTGGATTGCTATCCTTCTTTGTAGCTAAAGCTTGTAAAGCTCTAATAACACGGAAACGTGTGTTTCTTGGTTCAATTACATCATCAATGTAGCCATATTTTGCTGCATTATAAGGATTAGCAAACTTATCGTTGTATTCTTGTTCTTTTTCTGCAAGGAATTTAGCCTTAGCTTCAGCGTCTTCTAATTCTTTTAACTCTTTGCCATAAAGAATTGCTGCTGCTCCGCTTGCTCCCATTACTGCTACTTGTGCTGTTGGCCAAGCATAGTTAATGTCTCCTCTAAGTTGTTTAGAAGACATTACATCATGAGCTCCACCATAACTCTTCCTAAGAGTAACAGTAACTTTTGGAACTGTTGCCTCTCCGTATGCAAACAATAGTTTTGCTCCATTGGTTATAATACCGTTATATTCTTGTCCTGTTCCACAAAGGAATCCTGGAACATCTACAAGAGTAACAATAGGAATATTGAAAGCATCGCAGAAACGAACAAATCTTGCACCTTTTCTTGAAGAATTAATATCCAATACTCCTGCCATAAACTTAGGTTGATTTGCAACAATACCAACACTTACACCATTGAAACGTGCAAAACCTACAACAATATTAGGAGCATACTTCTCATGAACTTCAAAGAAATCTCCATCATCAACTATTGCACTAATAACATCCTTAACATCGTATGGTTTGTTTGGATTGTCTGGCATAATAGAGTTAAGACTATCTTCCAAACGATCAATAGGGTCTGTGCAATTTGTTAAAGGAGCTTCTTCTAAATTATTAGATGGAATGTAAGAAATAAGTTTCCTTATCATTTGAATACCTTCTTGCTCTGTTTCTGAAACAAAATGGGCCACACCACTTTTTGAAGCATGAACCATTGCACCTCCAAGGTTTGCTTCTGTTACATCTTCGCCGGTAACTGTTTTTACTACCTTTGGACCTGTAACAAACATATAAGAGTTTTCTTTACTCATTAGAATAAAGTCTGTCAATGCTGGAGAATAAACAGCACCACCAGCACAAGGACCAAATACGGCAGAAATCTGAGGAATAACTCCTGAGGCAAGAATATTTCTTTCAAATATTTCTGCATAACCCGCAAGAGAATTAACTCCTTCTTGTATTCTTGCTCCACCAGAATCGTTTAATCCAATAACAGGAGCTCCAACTTTCATTGCTTGGTCCATTACTTTACATATTTTCTTTGCAAAAGTTTCGCTAAGAGAACCTCCGTATGCAGTGAAATCTTGAGAAAAGACATAAACCAAACGTCCATCAATTGTACCATAGCCTGTAACAACACCATCGGTAAGAATTTCTTTCTTTTCCATTCCGAAATTAGTGCAACGGTGAGTTACAAACATATCAAATTCTTCAAAACTACCTTCATCTAAAAGTAAATCTATACGCTCTCTTGCAGTAAGTTTGCCTTTAGAATGTTGTTTTTCTATTCCTTTTTCTCCTCCACCAAGTCTGGCTTTGGCTCTTAGGTCTAATAATTGTTTAATTTTTTCTTCAAAAGCCATATCTGTACAATATATTATAAGGTCATTTAGCTTTTAATCACTAAACGACCTTACTTTTTTTTATTCACAACAAAATTCTGTTAAAACTCCAAGAGTTGATTTTGGATGAAGGAAACCTATATTAAGATTTTCTGCTCCTTTTCTTGCTTGTTTATCTATAAGACGAACACCTTTTTCTTCTGCATCTTTAAGAGCTTGATTAGTATCTTCCATCTTGAAAGCAATATGATGAACTCCTTGTCCTTTGTTTGCAATAAACTTAGCAATAGTACTTTCTTCGCAAGTTGGTTCTAAAAGTTCTATTTTTACTTCTCCCACTTTAAAGAATGCTGTTCTGACTTTTTGGTCTGCTACTTCTTCTATGTTGTAGCATTTTAAACCCATTACATTTTCCCAATATTTTATAGCTTCATCCAAATTGGAAACAGCTATACCAATATGTTCTATTTTAGAAGGTGTCATAATGTTTGTAATTTTTAATTATTAATACTATATTATATTATTTTTTTATTTCTTTTTCGTTTTTTCTATACTATAGACTATACTTTCCAACTGCATAAGATAATCTCTTTTGTTTTTGTTCGGATTGTATAGGAAACAGTCTATCATAACCAATTCATTTGTAGCTGGATTTTTAAAACAATAATTGACAAAAGCTCCTCCCATAAAATCTCCAAAGGAACGCCAAAGACCTCTTGTTTCTATCATTGCATAGTCTCCAACTTTAACAGTGTCTCTATATAGCTTTGAAATGTTTTCTCTTATTTCTGTTCCCATATAAGAATTAGGCATACTTGCAGGAATAAAAGCTTTGCCTAAAGAATCTCTAAGTTCAATAACTTTCTTTTCCAACAACAAATCATCGGATGTATATTTCTTTTTATACATCATAATGTTGAAACTCTCTTTTTGAGTCTCTTTTCTTATCCAAAGAAAGTTGTCGGTTTGTTTTGCAAGATAATAATCAGAAGAAAATGTCAAAGAGAAGTTAAACTTATTGCTTATTACTTCAGTTAGTTTTATGTTTTCATCTCTTTTGAAAGCATTGTATATTCTAATATGTTCGTTTTTGCGATATTGGTATTTTATTGTTTCTGCATAGGAGTTAAGAATAGAATAAATACTATCAATGTTATCAACTTTTATTTCAAAGATTGCCTGAGGATAAACACCTTTGTTTATGGCTTGTTTTATAGTATTATTGTTGCCTGCTTTTTTTTCTATAATAAGAACATTTCTATGTTTTTTAAACATTTCAGAATTGTAGTATTGAGCAGGAGTAAGTTGTACTAAATCAAAATAAGGTTCTTTTTGAGGCAAACCTTCTTGTGCTTTTTCAAAGATATTACCAACAAAGTCTCTCATTGTTTTATTATACAATGAGTCTGGTATAATAAGAAGCATTTCCAATGTCTTTCCACCTGAAGAAGGCATTCCTTTTGTTAAAGCGTCTTCTTTTGTTAGTTTGTGCTTACAAGAAGAAAACAAAACTAACACAATTAACAACAAAGTGTAAAATAGTCTTTTGTTCATAGTCTTATTCATTTTGAAGTAAGATAACTCACTACATTTTGTATAGGAGTGCAAAATTATAAAAAAAAATGATAATAAAAATAAATAACTAACATTTTTTAGGTAAGATGACTTTTTTTAATACAAAAATATTGTAGTAAGAAAAAATTGATTACTTTTGCAATCCGTAATTTTGAATAAAAAAGTAATAATCATAAATAACTAAAAATCGTAAAGTATAATGAAATTAATTAAATTAGCTTCAATAACTAAGAAGCTTTGCGTAGGAGCAGTAGGAGCATTTTTGCTTATATTTTTACCTTTTCACATGGGAATGAATCATTGCATTCTTAGAGAAGATGGTGGAGAATGGTACAGAAATGTTTGTCATTTTATGGGTACTAACTATGTTGTTAAAGTTTTTGAAGTTATACTTCTGGCATGCATCTTACTTCACATTGTTATAACTTTAATACTTGCGATAGAAAACTATATGGCACGTCCTGTTCGCTATGCTGTTCCAAATAAATCAAAGACAGGTGTTGGTAGTAAATATATGGCTTGGACAGGTGGCATACTACTTGTGTTCCTTGTTATCCACTTTGTTGATTTCTACTTTGCAAAGACAGGCTTAGTAGAAGGAAAATACGTTGTAAAGACTGAAAAAGTTGAGGCTAAGTTCCAAGAGAAAGTACAACAACTTCAAGAAGGCAAACTTAAAGAAGAACAGGCTGCTGAACTGCAAGCACAGTATATGGCAATACAGACTTTGCCTCAAGACAAAGTTGCAAAAGATAGAAAATATTTTGTCAATCTTAGCAAAAAAGAAGTAGCAACATATTGCGGTAAGGATTTTGAAGACTATGAGCCTGATTTCTACAATATGGCTAAAGATAAATTCAAGAACCCTCTTTATGTTCTTATCTACCTTCTTTCTTTCCTTATCTTAGCAATACATCTTTATCACGGTGTTGCGTCTATTTTCCAGACTTTTGGACTAAACGTTAAGAAATACACTAAAGCAATAGATTGTCTTGCTTTGATATATGCAATAGTTATTCCTTTAGGTTTTGCTATTGTTCCTATAATAGAGTTCTTTTTCAAATAATAATTTATAGACATTATTTAACTTTCGTTTGTTTGAAATGCTATATTTCTAAACGAGCGAAAGTTTTTTTCTTTATAGAAGATAATTAATATTTTTATAGTTATGAAAAAAAGTTTATCATTAATCCTTATGCTTATGGTAACAAGTTTGCTGACAGCACAAATGACAAAAGAAGAAATGGATAACATAAGACAAACAAACCCTTTGGTTATGCAGTGGCTTACTCCTTATCAAACGCCACCTTTTGACCTTATAAAAACAGAGCATTACAAACCTGCTATGCTTTACGCTATAGAGAAAGCAAAGCAAGACATCAATGCTATAATTACTAATACAAAACCACCTACATTTGAGAATACAATTGTAGCATACGAACAAAGTGGCAAACTTTTAGATAGAGTATCGGGTGTGTTGTTTAATATGAATGAGGCTTGCACAGACGAACAAATGCAACAAGTTTGTCAGGAACTTAGTCCAATACTTACTCAGTATTCCAATGATGTTTCAATGAATCCGCAATTGTTTGCCAAAATAAAAATAGTCTATGACCAAAGAGATGATTTGAAACTTACCACCGAAGACCGTACTTTATTGGACAAGGTTTATAAAGGATTCATTCAAAACGGAGCATTGCTAAAAGGTCAAGATAAAGAAGAATATCGCAAAGCAACAGAAGAATTAGGAATACTTACTCTTAAATTTAATCAGAATGTTTTGAAAGATAACAATGCTTTTGTTCTTAATATTACCAATAAAAAAGATATTGAAGGAATGCCTCAATACGCTATTGATGCAGCAAAACAAGAGGCTCAAAACCGCAAGATGAAAGGCTGGGCTTTTACATTGGACTACCCTTCTTATTCTGCTTTCATAACCTATTGTCCTAACAGAGAACTGAGAGAAAAGATGTGGAAAGCATCTAATTCTGTTGCAAACCATAACGACACTAATGATAATAAACAAGTTCTGAAAGACATTGCCAACCTACGCTTGAAGATAGCTAATCTGTTAGGTTACAAATCTTTTGCAGAATATCAGTTAGAAGACAAGATGGCTGAAAATCCTGCAACCGTCAATAATTTCCTTGAAGACTTGCTTAACACATCTATGCCTTTTGCTAAAAGAGATTTGCAAGCAGTTCAAGATTATGCTAATCAACATGGCTTTACAGATAAACTTAATCGTTGGGATTTTTCTTATTGGTCAGAGAAGCTACAAAACGAAAAGTATAATATTTCTCCTGAATTGTTGAAACCTTACTTTAACTTAGAATATGTAAAGAATGGAATCTTTACTCTTGCAGGTAAGTTATACGGATTAGAATTCAGAGAAAACAATGAAATTCAAAAATATCATCCTGATGTAAAGGTTTATGAAGTATGGGAAAAGAAAAGCAATCGTTTTATGGCTGTTCTTTATATGGATTTCTATCCAAGAGCAAGCAAAAGAGATGGTGCTTGGATGACTTCCTTTAGAGAGGAAAGCAAAGTAAATGGTGATGAGATAAGACCTTTAATTCAATTGGTTTGCAACTTTACTAAGCCAACAAAGAAAAATCCTTCTCTACTTACTTTTGATGAAGTTACAACTTTCTTACATGAATTTGGTCATTGTCTTCATGGTATTTTAGCAGAATCTGTCTACAAGTCATTATCTGGTACCAATGTCGCACATGATTTTGTTGAAGGTATGAGCCAATTTATGGAGAACTACGCATACGAAAAAGAGTTCTTGGATTTGTTTGCTGTTCATTACAAGACAGGAGATAAGATTCCTCAACAATATATTGACAAGATACGTGCAGCACAACAATATAATGCAGGCTGGCTTTCTATCCGTCAGTTGTTCTTTGGTGAGTTGGATATGGCTTGGCACTCTATAGAAAAATCTTGCAACCAAGATGTTATAGCAATGGAACAGATAGCATCTAATAAAGCAGAACTTATGCCTATGATAAATGGATGTTGTATGAGTACTCAGTTTTCTCATATCTTTGGAGGAGGTTATGCTGCCGGCTACTATGGTTATAAATGGTCAGAAGTTATTGCTGCAGATGCTTGGGCTGCTTTCAAGGAAAAAGGAATCTTTAATCCAGAAGTAGCAACATCTTTTAGAAAGAATGTTCTTTCCAAAGGAGCAAGCAAAAAGCCGATGGAACTCTACAAAGCTTTCCGAGGTAAAGAACCGACAAACGAAGCATTCCTTAAGCAACAAGGTTTCATAAAATAAAACATTTTATACGGTTCCAATAATATAAAACTATTGGAACCGTTATTATATTTATTAACAGATATTAAAAAGGATATAAATTATGAAGAAAGTATTTATGTTTTTAGCTCAAGGTTTTGAGGATATTGAAGCACTTATCCCTCTTGATGTATTGCGTAGAGGTGGTGTTGATGTAAAGACTGTAAGTGTAGGTAAGGATTATATGGTAACTTCTGCTCATGGTGTAGATATAAAAGCAGATTTTATGTTTAATGAAATAAATAGAGAAGAAGCTGATTTACTTATGTTGCCAGGAGGTATGCCCGGAGCTACTAATCTTTACGAGCATAAAGAACTTTGTCAAGCACTGCTTAAACATAATGAAAAAGGTAAAATGATTTCGGCTATCTGTGCTGCTCCTGCTGTAGTATTAGCACAGTTGGGAATACTTGACTCTCGCCGAGCTACTTGTTATCCTGGTTTTGAACAAATGCTGACAAATGCAACTTATACAGGTGATTTGGTTACTGTTGATAAAAATATTACTACAGCAGAAGGACCTGCCGCTGCTTTTCCATACGCATACGAATTATTGGAACAACTGACAGATAAAGCAACAGCAGATCAAATTGCAGAAGGTATGCGATATAAACATCTAATGAATCAATAAAATTTATTTTTGAATATTTTCACAGAACGATATTTTTGTTTATATAAAATATCGTTTTGTTTTTTTTATTGTTCATTTTCTGATAATTATTTTGTTATTAAAAATATTTTCATAACTTTGCAAGACTGAAATTTTTTAAAAAACATAAAAAAATGAGCAGAAAAATTTTTTTAGCAAAGATACTTTTTCTATTCTTTGCAGTAGTAAGTTTAGGTTTAGTAACCGTCAGTTGCAGTGATGATGACGATGATGATGCAAAGACAACCACAAATACTACACAAGAAGAAGACGATGAAGACTTGGATAGTATTCCAATAGAAGAAATGACATTGGAACAACGAAGAAAAGTTCTTGTAGGAACCTGGATTCAATATAATTACTTGTCTTATAAGGGACCAGATACTTTAACTTTTTATAAAAATGGTTTAGTGCTTGAGACTAATGATATTTTTCAGGATTCATATTTTGAACTTATCGATACTAATAAAATTAAGTTTAATAATGTAGTTGAACATCCAAATCTTCCAATAAAGAAAAAAGAATTTTATTTTGAACTAAGACGCTTAGACGGAATATATTGGGTATTGTTTTATAATTTTGAGACAGGTACATGGACAGATGGAATATATGATATATGGTATTATAAAATTGATTAGTTATGAAAAAGATATTTTTATTAAGTTTTTTATTTTATAGTTTATTAGTATCTTCACAAAACGAGTATTTCTATTACTATAACAACACTAAACAATATTTAAATTTAAACTCAAAATATGCATATATTAGCGGACCATACGCAAATATACAACTTTTACTTTCCAATAATAGTAACAGTATTGAAAGCGTAGATACTTTAAACAATGAAAATGGATATGTTGTTATAGAGTTTTTAGATAGCTTACCTAAGGAAAGATATTTATCAAAGCTAAAAGAATTTATCAGAAATTATAATGTCTATGCGGAGCCGTATTTTAGTAATAATAGTTTTGATAAAATAGGGAATAAGTGAGATAATAATGGATTTGCAAGGCAAGGAGTTGAAGAGTTTCTATAACACCGAGAAATTCAATATCTCATTCCTAAAGAACGGAACATATATTATAAGAATCCTTGACAGCGAAAACAAAGTTCATTATCAGAAACTTATAAAACAATAAAAAAGACTTGATTTTAAAAAAATAACTCTTGATGTTTAGGGTGTAAAGAGTTGGTTTTAATTTTTTAAAACCAACTCTTTTTTTATGCAAAGAAAGAGTTGATTTTGCGGAACTTTTTATGCTTGTTTTTTGATTATCTCGCTGAGCGTTTTGCTTATCTTTTGTTGTTCAAGGGTTTGTTTTCTGCTTTTAGAAGTGGTTACAATATACACGCCAGAGAAAATCAGCAAGGCGGCAATTATTTTGTAAATGCTAAGCACATCCATAAGAAGAACAATGGAGATAATAGTCGTCATCACGGGCTGAACATAGTTATACATTGATAGGGTTGTAGGTCTTAGTCTCGCCTGTGCCATTGGAATAAAGTTATAGTTGAGGAAAGTAGCGAAAAACACAACGTAACAGAGTTCTAAGCAAGTCTTTGTAGTTAGTAATGAGTAGTTAAAACTTGTAACCTCTGGCAGAGTTATCGGTAGAATGACAATGGAAGAAGCTAAAAACATCCACTTCATAACGTTTATAGGGTGGTTTCTTTTGATAAGTCTGCTGAACAAGGTAAGGTAAAGGGCGTATGATACTGCACTGACAATGCAGATAACTATTCCTAAGACATTGTGAGTTGCCCCCATGTTTTGAGAACCTTGTTTGGTGAGTATGAGTATCAATGCTCCAGCCAAACCGCAAGCGACTCCTATGGCTTTTTTCAGAGTAAGAGGTTCTTTGAGGAAGATGGCAGCCATTATCATTGTGAAAATAGGTGTCATACTTATGATAATAGAAGCGTTTGTAGGTGTTGTAGTGCTAAGACCGAGTATAAATAAGAACAGGTTGAAAACTATGCCAAACAAAGAGGCTAAGCAGAGAAGAAATATATCTTTCTTATCCACCTTAGGTACTCTAAATACAACAGAAGCAAGCCAAAACAATAAAGCACAACCAACAAATCTGAAAGTGGAAAGAATATAAGGACCAACAACGTTTAAAGCATCTTTGGCAAAGGGAGTATTGATGCCAAAAATTATATTAGTAAGAAGTATGAGGATATGTCCTTTTGTTGTTTCCTTCATCGTATTATCGTGTAAGTCTCTGTTTTTGTGTTGTTGTTTTTGTCAGTAACCACAATTTTCAAAGTGTTCTCTCCTTCTTTCAATGTTTCGTCAATAAAATAGGTGAGCATAGCATTCTTGCCGTCATATTCCATAAGCACCCATTTGCCATTGATGTAGCCTTTGTAGGAATATATTCCCGTTAAGTTGTCTGATAGCTTTGCTTTCAGAGTCTTTTGGTTGGAAGAAAGTTTTTTGTTAGGCTTGAAATTAAGGGGTTTTACATCTGGTGCTGTAGTGTCAATCCAAATGGCAAAGACACCGAAGTCTCCAATCTTAGTTTCTACAAAACCATCTCTGTAAATACCTCCAACAGAGGAAAATCCTCCTTTTGAATTAATCTTTACTATAGTGGATTTGTTTTTTATTAAGTCATTAACTTTATATGGTTTAATCTTGATAGTGAATTTCTTTTTTACAGGTTCAAAGATATTGTGCAGAGTATGAACATCGGAGTATGTGCCTTTGCGTTGATAATGTTCTAAGTCAATACTTTCATACAGACAGTTTTTAGAGAACATAAAAAGACTACCATCGGAAGCTTTGTAAGTTGTATTTTCGTTGTAGTCAATATGCATTACACTTGGTTTCAAGGTGTTGTTTCTTATTGCATTATCTTGTTCAAAACCACGCACAAAGAAAGCATAGTTGCTTTTGTTGTTTTTTATGTCAGCCAATCTCCACTCTATCTTGTAGAGAGAATCTTTCTTAACATTGAGAATGCCGTTATTAACATAGTTGTCGTAAGGCAGTTTTCCGTTTTCCAAAAGGCGTGAAGAAAGATAGCGTTCTCCCGTCTTAATATACAGCGGATAGTTGATAACAGCATCAACATAGCCATAATTTGCAAAAGAAAACTCATTGACTTTGTGGGAAAATATCTTCTTGTTGTTGATATAGAGTTCAAAAGAAAGGACTCCGTTGCGTATGGAAGAGTTTTTTGAAGGGTCAAAGGCAAGAATGGAAAAATAGATATTTCCTAAACAGTCTATGGTATCAAAAAGAGGTATGCTGTCAGTAGTTTTTTTGTCTTTGTTTATCTGCCATGTATAAGTGTTTGAGGAACTATTGACGCTTGCTTTTTTCAATGGAGTGATAGCCAACGACTCTATATAAGGTGGAATAGTGTCTTCTACGTCAAAAAAACGAAGAGGGTTTATAGGATTTTCTGTCTTGGAGTTGCGGACTTCAAAATGCAGATGAGGACCGGCAACTGAGCCACTCTCTCCACTAAGGGCTATGGTATCACCTTTTGTTACATAGATCTTAGGTTTTTGAAAAGTGTAGTCAAACTCATAGACTTGGTTTGCGTATTGATGTTGTTTTACCCATTTTTCTATCTCTCCGCAATATCTCTCCAAGTGCATATAAACAGTAGTGTAGCCATTTGGATGAGTGATGTAAAGATTTTTGCCGCCTCCGTAAGCCTGCACCTTTATTCTTGAAACATAGCCGTCTTCAGGTGCATAGACGTTGTATCCTGTCTTGCCATACGTTCTTATATCCAAGCCCGAATGAAAATGAGAGCCTCTAAGTTCTGCAAAACTTCCTGTGGAATACAATGGTATCTTCAAAGGAGAGGAAAAAATGTTTTTATATTCCTGTGCATATAGCGTAGAATAAGAAAAGAAAACCAAAATAAAACCAATAAAAAAACTGATACTCAGAGACTTTTTTTTCATACTTGAGATTTAATTGTTAAAAACAAAACACATCTGTTTAAAAAATTAAGGTCTTTAAAACCTTTAAAAGATAAAGAATTCTTAAAGACCTTAATACATTATAACATTCTGATTCTAATTTCCAATATTCAATGAAATATTTTGAGGTTGTGAGTTTTGAGTCTGCATTTGAGCAATGTAAGAAGTCAGGACTGGAGAAGAAGAAATCTTATCCAAAACATCTTTAAGCTGGTAGTTGTGTGAGTATGAATAGATGAATTGAGTTATTTCTGCAACTTTATCTTTCACATCTGCTATAACTCCACTACCCTCTTTTTCTAAACTATTTAATATTTCAATAAATGCCTTGGAAGCCTCTTCTTTGTCTCCTCCATCTCTAAGTTTTGTTGCTGTGGCATTGAATTGAGAAATCAAATCTGATAGTTTTTCGGAGAAAGACATTGAACTTAATATCTGTTTTACATCAGATATAGCCTCAATTTCTTTTCTTAAATCAGTGAAACCGTAGTTTCTCAAATCTGAATTGTAGATTTGTGCAAGGATTATCAAACAAAGGTTTTTATCACCTTCAACACTACGTGCTTTCTTTGCAGAAAATCTATTGTAGTAGTTGATATATGATTTATAGTAATCAATGATAGACTTGTAAATCTGTTTTCCTTTGTTCATAGCACCAGCTCTGCAATAAGCATCTGCAAGCATTACATCAGCTCTGTCAAAGGCTATCTTTGAACCTGGAAATTCTTTAACGCACTTATCCAAGATATTTATCGCCTTTTGCTTTTCTCCTCTGCCAATAAAGTAGTTTGCAAGTGCAACATGGTTTTGACGCATTACCTTAGAGTTAGATATTGTTACAGCATTCTCCAAATATACGCCTTCTTTGTTGATGTTTCCCCAAGAGAACTTATCCATAAACATAGAATATGACTTTGAGGTATATGCGTTGTTAGTCTTATAAGGCACTATTCTATAAACGATACCTTCTTGAACGCAATAATCCATAATGTTTGGAATAACATCTCTAAGCAAAGTAGGATTCATTACATAAACAGGACGTTCAAAATGATTGCTTGCAAGTATATCCAGAAGCATAAGCTCTTGTCTGTATAGCTGTGCAAGGTTTCCGCCCAAGCCTTGTTCAAGGTTTAGAGAGAATACAAACTCTCCTTTTTCTCCATCAACAAGTTCTTTTGGATAGTTGCCATTCTTTGCAGCCTTTGCCTTATCAAAAGTAATTTTAAAGTTGTGTGTAGGCAAGACAGCTATGTACTTATAGTCTTTAAGCATATCTATCTGGTTGAAAGGTTGCTGTCCTGGATTTGCTTTGATGATATTCTTTAGTGCAGTCTGCAATTCCATTGTGTCATTGCTTGCTTGTGCAAAGTTAAGATCTTGTCCTAAAGCATAGAATTTCTTGTCTAATGTGAAAGCAAGTTTATCACTCTCATATATTTTGTTGTAAAGTTGCTCTACATACCAAGCCATTCCAGAAAGAGTGTAGTTCAATACTCTTACATCTGTGCGAATACCTTCTACTTCTTGAGCATACCAAAGAGGGAAAGTGTCATTGTCTCCAAAAGTTATAAGTATGGAGTTTTTATCACAAGAATTAAGATAATTAGCAGCAAAATCTCTTGCCATATATCTGTCGCTTCTGTCGTGATCATCCCACTCTTGAGAAGCCATAAGCACAGGAACAGCCAACAGGCAGATAACACTTATTGATATGTTTCTGATGTTTTCTGGTATTTTAACGTTCTTCAACCAATCACAAAGAGCATATACTCCCAAACCTATCCATATTGCAAAAGCATAGAAAGAACCTGCGTATGCATAATCTCTTTCTCGTGGTTGGTTTGGTGGTTGGTTAAGATAAAGAACTATTGCCAAACCGGTCATAAAGAATAGTAAGAACACAACAAAGGCATTTCTCTTGTCTTTCTTTATATGATAGATAAGACCAGCCAATCCCAAAAGCAAAGGTAGGAAAAACAATGTGTTTCTTCCTTTGTTGTTTTGCAAATCTTCTGGCAAATCTGTCTGAGGACCTAAACGCATATTGTCAATAAACTTGATACCGCTAATCCAATTGCCGTGTATCAGGTCTTTTGTTCCGTTTGAAGCGTCAGCAGGTGCGTTTTCATAGTTTAGACCATAACTTTGTATGTCGTTTTGTCTTCCAACAAAGTTCCACATAAAGTATCTCCAATACATGTGATGAACTTGATAGCGAAAGAAATATTTAAGGTTTTGTCCAAAAGTAGGCTTACCCATAGAGTTTTCACTGATTCCAGCCCACATTCTGTAGAATAAAGGATGTCTTCTGCTGTTGTCAGATGAATACATACGAGGGAATATGGTACAAACATTATCATTGAACTTTGGAGAACCAGAACGTTCAATGGCATCATACTCTTTTGTTTCTTTATTCTTTACATATTTTGTTGTAGTCGGAGTTTCTTTGATATCATATCCTGTTGCTGTAAAGTATTGTCCATACAACAAAGGTGTATCTCCATATTGTTCTCTGTTAAGATAAGTAAGCAGTGATGTAGCATCTTTTGGAGCATTCTCATTGATAGGAGTATTGGCATTTGCTCTTATGATTAAAGTAGCAAAAGTAGAATATCCTATGATAAGGAACAAGAATGAAAGCAATGCAGTATTTACTATTGGTTTCATTTTCTTCTTTGACCACATCAATCCCCAAATAACTAATCCAAACAACAAAATGAAATAGATTATTGTTCCACTGTTGAAAGGCAGACCTATACTATTTACAAAGAATATCTCAAAATATGCAGCCAGATTAACTATCTCTGGAATTACAAAATACATAACCACAGCAACTAAAACGATAGACAACAAGCCTGCAAGTATAAATCCTTTGGTTGTTATCTTGTCGTATTTTCTGAAATATATTATGTATGTAATAGCAGGAATAGTCAATATATTCAAAAGGTGAATACCTATAGCCACACCGATAAGAAAAGCTATTAGGATAATCCAACGTAAATTGTGTGAGTCTTCAGCTTGTTCATCCCATTTCAAGATTGCCCAGAACACTATTGCAGTAAAACAAGAAGACATAGCATAAACTTCTCCCTCTACTGCTGAAAACCAAAATGTATCAGAGAAAGTATATGCTAAAGAACCAACAACGCCACTTCCAAAAATAGCAATCATTTGCCCCATTGTCATATTCGCTTTGTCTTTTACGAACTTTTTGGCAATCATAGTAATGGACCAGAATAAGAACAATATAGTAAAACCGCTACACAATGCACTCATAGAATTGACCATGTAAGCTATTTTACTTGTATCTCCTCCTGCTAAGAAAGAGAATAAACGTCCTATTAACTGAAAAGTAGGAGCTCCAGGAGGGTGTCCAACTTGTAGTTTGGCAGTTGTTGCAATATATTCTCCACAATCCCACCACGAAGCAGTAGGTTCTGCTGTCAGAAGATAGACAATGCTTGCTATAGCAAAAACTATCCATCCTAAGCAGTTGTTTATAAGTTTATAGTTTTTCATTATTGTATTTGTTTTATAAGTAATACAGTTATGTTTCTTACCAATTTACACTTTCTCTTATAATAGGCATTGTCATACATCTTGCACCACCACAACCTCTTGGAAGTTCTGATGCTTCTACGGTAACGACAAACTTATTATGTTTATCTAATTGTTCTTTTCCTGAAACAACGTCTTCGGCTTTGATAACATCAAAGCCATTTTTGTTTAGTTCTTCTATTGTATGTGTGTTTCTTGCGTATCCTATTATTTTTCCTTCTCCCATGCAGAAGAAATTAGCACCACTATGCCATTGTTCTCTTCTTTGCATCCATTCATCATCACCTCCACAAGAAATAGGTTTTAAATCAAAGCCTAATGCTTTTGTTCCTTCTATAAAACTCTTTTGCTCTTTATAGGTTATTCTTCCATTGTCTATATCTATAAGAGTAGTATTGAATCCAGTATTTTCTTTACAGATTAGAGGAGTGAAAGCTATACATTCATTAGTGTTTAAGAAATTAAATACCATATCTAAATGTATGTAAGAGTCTAATGTTTGTGGAAGTTCCTGTACAAGTATCTTTTGTTTAGGTTTGCGAGTAGCAAAATAATTGCAAAGAAACTCTATTCCTTTTTTATTTGTTCTAAGACCATTACCAATAAATAATATATCTTCTTTTGCAATTAACACATCACCACCTTCAGTTGATGCTTCATCAGAAATAAGTTTAGGATTAATAGTTTCTGTTCCAAAAATATATTTAAAAATACTTTCCATTATAAAACTTTCTCTATCTCTTACATCTGTACGCATAGCATTTATTAGAACTCTATTATATACAGAAGAAGAAGCGTCTCTTGTAAAGAAAAGATTATATAATGGATCTAAAACATAACGTAAAGGTTCGTATTCTTTTGAATGCAAGCCTTCTTTGTAAGGATAACCCTCTATAAGATAGTTAGCAAGTACTTCACTGCTTAGGTCTATCATTTCCAAATACAAGAATTCTTTCTTTTCTCTTTGAAGAATAGTTTTAACTAATTCTATCTTTGCGCTTGGAATATCCAATACTTGTTTCAAAAGGTCTTTAACTTGATAGGTATCACACCAAGAAGAAAGCACTTTATTAAAGAAAGAATATTCTTTTTGTGCTATATTTAGATTTAGAAGATCGCTATATAAAGCATGGTGTGTTGTTTCTGGTGTCATTTGTTCTATTTCTTTACCTGGAGTATGAAGAATAACACCTTTTAATCGTCCTATTTCGGAATTAACATTTATACTATTCATAAGAAAAACTTTCTATAATAATTTGCAAAGATAGATATATTTTTTGAATTACTAAGTTTTTTAAATGTAAAATTTGGATAATCAAAATCAAAGAATAATGTTTTAGTTTTGTAAGCCAAATTTGACAATATTAGTTTTAAACTTTCGTTATTAGAGTTGAAATAAAAATAAGTAAAAAATGAAGAAAATATATTATGTTATTGTATTGTTTCTGTGCTATTCTTCAGTTGTAGGACAAAACAAGTATGAAGTTGATTTTTTTATACACGATATTGATGACACCTTATTATATATAAGTAACTATATAGGTGCTTCTCAGAAAATAATAGATTCTATTAAAGTAAAAAAAGATGGTTCTTTTCATTGGGAAAGTGAGCCTTTGCATAAGGGAATGTATATGATTAAGGATGAGAAGCAACGAGATATGTTCTCTTTTATGCTAAATGATAGTAAAAAGTTTTCTATTGAGATATATAATACAAGTGAAGCTGTCGTAAAGAATTGCTCTGAAAACGATGCTTATATGCTTTATCAAAAAGAGAACAATATTTATCAGCGTGCAATGTACTACTATAAATTAGAAGCTCAAGCAAATCCAGACAAACAGGATTCTTTGTATAAAGCATTGCAACCTATTATGGATAATTTTGATAAATTTCAGCAATCATTCTTTAAAGCCTATCCAAATAATTTTATAACTGTCGTTTCTAAAAGTATGATACAAAACATTCCTTCTTACTTTATAGAAAACGGAAAAGTAAAGCAAGGAATGGAACAAGAATATGCCTATTACTATAGAAAACATTATTGGGACAGTTTTATCTTTGATGATAATAGAATATTGTATTCTCCTTATTTTATTAAAAAATTCAATTCTTATATTTCAGAGGTAACTCCACAGGTTGCAGATTCTGTTTGTGTAGCTTTAGATGATTTCATTAATATTGCATTACACAAAAAAGGACAAGAATATGCAGACTATGTTCTTTTGTGGTATTTATACAAACTTCCACAAATGCCATTCTCATTCAATGAATTAGTTTATAAACACATCGTTACTAAATATGAAAAGTATCTTAAGAGTCTAATAACTCAATCAGAACTGGACTATCATAAGGATTATTTAGAAAAAATATCAAAGTTCCTACCGGGAAATATTATGCCTAATATTGTGGCTGAAGATATTAATGGTCAAATTCAATCTTTATATTCTCAAAAGCACAGATTCACTGTCTTATATTTCTTTTCTTCCACATGCGAAAGTTGTTTGAAGAATATAGATATACTGAAAGAACTCTACAGAATGAATAAGGAATACTACGATTTTGAGATTTTCTCAATAGATATAGAACCTGATGTAGAAATAGCAAAAGCAAGACAAAGAATGGATCCTTATCCTTGGATAGTAACTTATAAAGATGCAAGTTTGCTAAGAGAATATGGTTTCATATTAGACCACACGCCAGAATTATATGTCTTAGATAAAGACAAAAAAATCATAAACAAAACTCCAATGTACGAACATATAGAGAAAACAATGGACGCATTAATGAATAAGAAAAGGACTTTAGAAAACTAAAGTCCTTTTCTTGTTTGTTTTTATTTCTTTTTTATCGGTGCAATTATCATTAGCATCTTTTTTCCTTCAAGTTTTGGCATCATTTCAGGTTTTCCATATTCTAAAAGAGCTTCAGCAAACTTCAAAAGTTTCTGTTCTCCTTGTTCTTTATAGACTATTGTACGTCCTTTAAAGAACACATCAACCTTTACTTTGTTACCTTCAGAAAGAAAACGCATAGCATGTTTTAGCTTAAAATCAAAATCATGATCATCTGTTTGAGGTCCGAGTCTGATTTCTTTGACTAACATTTTAGCAGACTTAGATTTTCTTTCCTTTTCTTTCTTCTTCTGTTCATAAAGGAACTTCTGATAATCCATAACCTTGCAAACAGGTGGATTGGCATTAGGAGAAATCTTTACTAAGTCAAATCCCTCATCGTATGCCATTTTTAAAGCTTCCTTAATAGGGCATATCTTAGGTTCAAAACCTTCTCCTACAACCCTTACAACAGGGTCTTTTATGTATTCATTAATTTGATGTGCTGCCTCTTGTTTTTTAGGCATTCTTCTATCGTTTAAATTACGATTTTGTTGTTGTGTTTCTATTTTTATATCCTCCATTCTTTAGGGTTAATAACTTTTTTTATAAGTTATCACCTGTTTATTCTAATTCTTTCTTTATTTCTTCATTAACTAATGCTGAAAAGTCTTCAATCTTCATTGCACCTTTGTCTCCAACATATTTTTCACGAACAGAGACAGTTCCTTCGTTTTGTTCTTTTTCTCCAACAATCAGCATGTATTTTATCTTCCTTATTTCTGCATCTCTAACCTTTTTACCTGTCTTTTCATTTCGGTTGTCTATCTCTCCTCTAAGACCAGCTTGTTCTAACTGTTGTTTTACTTGTTTTGCATAGTCTTCATATTTTTCACTGATAGGCAAAATAATGAATTGATCTGAAGTTAGCCACAAAGGAAAATCTCCAGCAGTATGCTCTAACAATACAGCCACAAATCGTTCCATACTTCCAAAAGGAGCTCTGTGAATCATAACAGGACGATGTTTAAGATTATCTGAGCCTGTGTATTCCAAATCAAAACGTTCTGGAAGATTGTAATCTACTTGTATTGTTCCTAATTGCCATTTTCTGCCCAAAGCATCTTTAACCATAAAGTCAAGCTTTGGTCCATAGAAAGCTGCTTCTCCTACTTCTGTAATAGTTTTCAATCCTTTTTCTTCAGAAGCTTCTATTATAGCACGTTCTGCTTTCTCCCAAACCTCATCAGAGCCGATGTATTTTTCTCTGTTGTTAGGATCACGCAAAGAAATCTGTGCGATGTAGTCTTCAAACTTCAAAGTTCTGAAGATGTACAATATAATATCAATTACTTTACAGAATTCTTCTTTTAGTTGTTCAGGAGTACAGAAAATATGAGCATCATCCTGAGTAAATGAACGAACACGTGTCAATCCATGTAATTCTCCGCTCATCTCATATCTATATACAGTACCAAACTCCGCTAATCTACATGGCAGGTCTTTATATGATTTTGGACTCAAACGATATATTTCGCAGTGATGAGGACAATTCATCGGTTTAAGCATATACTCTTCTCCCTCGTTTGGAGTTTTTATTACTTGGAAAGAGTCTTTACCATATTTCTGATAGTGTCCTGATGTTTTATAAAGATTAACATTTCCAATATGAGGAGTCATTACTTGCTGGTATCCATATTGTTTTTGAACCTTTGCAAGAAAGTCTTGTAGTCTATTTCTTAAATCTGTTCCCTTTGGAAGCCAAAGAGGCAGACCTGCTCCTACATTTTGAGAGAAAGCAAACAGTTCCATATCTTTTCCAAGTTTTCTATGGTCTCTCTTCTTTGCTTCTTCCAACAATGCAAGATATTCGTCCAAGTCTTTCTTCTTAGGGAAAGTGATAGCGTACAATCTTGTTAATTGTTCTCTGTGTTCATCACCTCGCCAATAAGCTCCTGCAAGAGAAGTTATCTTCAATGCTTTTATAGGAGAAAAATCTACTAAGTGCGGCCCTCTACATAAATCAACAAAATCTCCACTTTCATAGAAAGTTATTGTTCCATCTTCTAAAGCATCAATAAGTTCTACTTTGTATTTTTCACCTTTGTCTGAGAAATACTTTAAGGCTTCTTGTTTGCTAACATCTTTGCGAACCAATTTAACACCTTGCTTTACTATTTCTTTCATTTTTTCCTCAATCTTAGGGAAATCCTCAGAAGAAAGCACCTTGTCACCAAAATCAATATCGTAATAGAAGCCGTTTTCTATAGCAGGTCCAATACCGAATTTTGCATCTGGATAAAGACTTTGAACAGCACTTGCCAAAAGGTGAGCAGATGAATGCCAAAAAGTTTTCTTTCCATCTTCATCGTTCCAAGTGTTAAGTTTTAAAGAACAATCCTTTGTTATAACTCTATTCAAATCAACAATCTCCCCGTCTATTGTAGCAGAAAGAACGTTTCTTGCTAATCCTTCACTTATACTTTTTGCTACATCCAATGAAGTTACGCCTTCATTATATTGTTTTACACTACCATCAGGTAAGGTTATATTTATCATAGTTTTATATTATATCTTATTTTTTTACAAACTGCAAAATTAATACTTTTTTTTTAATGTAAATGTTTTTTTGTTTTTTTTTGTAGTTATGAGAGTATTTACTAAGGATTAAGGAGATATTTTCTAAAAATTTCCACTCATTTTTCATTGAAAAAGACTTGATGAAAAAAGAGTTGGTTTTAATTTTTTTAAACCAAGTCTTTACACCCTAAACATCAAGAGTTAATTTTTTTAAACCAACTCTTTTTTCACTAAGTGTAAATGCAAGAGATGAGAATGGAGTAAAATGGATAAATATAAAAAAAGAGTTGCAAGCAATAACTGTTGCAACTCTTATAACTTTTATGAATAGCAGAAATTAACCTAATAATTCCTTATTGTATTTTGTAAGACTTTCCAAAGCATTGGTTCTTACATTAATATAATCAGTTACTCCTGCTTTGTTAAATTCTTCTTTCAGTTCATCAACAGGATTTCCTGCAACAACTATATGTTTTATTTTACCCTTAACCAAAGGAAGTATTTGTTGAACAAGTTCTTGGTACTCATCATCTGAAGAACAAAGAACAAGAATGTCGTTATTGGCTTTGATAATCTCCTTTGCAGCTTCTTCTATAGTGTCAAATCCTCTGTTGTTCGCTATTTCATAACCTGCAACACCAAAGAAATTGCTTGCAAAACCTGCTCTTGCAGTACGCATTGCAAGATTGCCATAAAGCAGACAGAATACTGTTGGCACTTTCTTTGAAGAGATAACATCCAAACGAAGTCTCTCAAAAGCAGATGCTTCTCTGCGTTTTTGCAATGGTTTAAACGCTGTGTTTTCTGCTGTTTTTTGTTTGTCTTGTTTTTCTAAATTGATTGATTTTTCAGCAAGGTTAGGATATTGATTTGTTCCTACAATGACTTTCTTACGTTTTGCAACATCCTTAGCAACGGCTTCAAAAGTTTGTTCAACTTTTTCTTGTACAAAGTTTTGCTCTATGGCTTTAGAATAACCGCCTAAGCTTTCAACTTCTTTGAAAATATTCCATGCTTGTTCAGATATATTATTTGTAAGAGTTTCTATATAATAAGAACCAGCAGAAGGATCTACTATTTTATCTAAATATGATTCCTCTTTTAGAAGTATTTGCTGATTAAGTGCTAAACGTACAGAGAACTCATCACTTTCTTTCAATGCAATGTCAAAAGGCTTTACACTTATAGAGTCTGCTCCTGCCACAGCTGAAGACATTGTTTCAGTAGTAGTTCTTAGTAGATTAACATGAGCATCAAATATTGTCTTATTATATATTGTATTCTCAGCATGAACAAATGTTTTTGCATCATCTTTGTCTGCTCCTTTATATTGTTGCATTATATTTGCCCATAAAAGACGTAATGAACGCAATTTAGCAATCTCAAAGAAATAGTTACCTCCTGTTGCAAAAGAAAACATAAGTCTTTGTGCAATATCTTTTATAGAGAAACCTTTATCTGTAAGAAGAGCCATATATTCATTAGCCTCTGCTACAGCAAAACCAAGTTCTTGAGTTATACTTGAGCCAGAATCTCTCAATACTGTTGCATTAACATTCACAACTTTGTATTTTGGAAGATTTTCTTTTGCAAACTTGATTAATTCAACAAGTTCGTTAAGATTATCTTCTAAAGAAGAATAGTATTTACCGTGAGTTAATGCATATGCAAAAACATCATAGTTAATACTTCCTTCTAATTTAGCAGTATCAACATTATTCTTTTTTAAATAAGCAACATATGTTTGCAAAAGTTGAAGAAAATTCTTGGATTTAAGAAAATTAACTTTGATGTATTCAACTTTTATATCTTTAAGAAGAACATTGAAATCAGACTCTTTTTCTATTTTTTCAGCATTAAAGCCAATAGAATTCGCACCTCTTTCTAATGACATAAGAGCTAAAGAGTTCTGTTTCTCCAAGTCTGCTGTCTCAAAATCCTGACGCATATCCCAAGCGTTGTTGTTTTCTTTGTAACCTCTAACATAAGGTAACTCATCAGGATTTGTTTTCAAATATTCTAAATTCTCAATATCATTTGCTCTATAATAAGGTTTTACATCAAAGCCTTCATTTGTTTTCCAGATAAGTTTTTTGTTGTAATCAGCACCTTTAAGGTCTTTTTCTATTACTTTTTCCCATTGTTCTGTTGTAACTTCTGGAAATTCATTAAACAATTTGTTATTATCCATAAATATGTGTTTTTTATTTCTAAAGGTGCAAAGTTACAACAATAAATAAAAAACACAATAAAAAAAATAATAAAATTTAAGAACTTGTTTCTTTAAACTTGTTTTATTGAATGAAAAAGTTGTAATTTTGCAACCTTAATTATTATAATAAATACAGATTAAACTATATGTTACAGCTAAATATCATAAGAGATAATAAAGAATTTGTAATTGAAAGGCTAAAGATAAAGAACTTTAAGAATGCCGAACAAACAATAGAGGAAATAATCACATTGGACAATCAGCGTAGAGAAATGCAGAAACAGTCTGATGAGTGCAAACAAAAGCAAAATATCCTTGCAAAACAAATAGGCTCACTCTTTAAGGAAGGTAAAAGAGAAGAAGCCGAACAAAAGAAACAAGAAACAGCAACACTTAAGGCTCAGGAAAAAGAACTTGGTGAAAAACTTTCGGAAGTGGATAATAATATAAAAACTTTGCTGCTTTCTGTTCCTAATCTTCCTCACCAATCAGTAAAACCTGGCAAAGGAGAAGAGGATAATGAGGTCGTAGAAATGCACGGAGAAATTCCACAACTTACAGATAAGGCTTTACCTCATTGGGATTTGTGTTCAAAATATGATATAATAGATTTTAATCTTGGAAACAAAATAACAGGTGCAGGCTTTCCTGTCTATAAAGGCAAAGGTGCAAAACTGCAACGAGCTTTGATAAACTTTTTCCTTAGTGAAGCAGACAAGAGTGGTTACTTGGAAGTACAGCCACCTTTGATGGTAAATGAGCAATCTGCACTTGCCACCGGACAACTTCCAGATAAAGAAGCCCAGATGTATGTTGTAACATTGGATAACTTCTATATGATTCCTACAGCGGAAGTTCCTGTAACAAATATTTTCAGAGACTGCATAGTAGATAAAAAAGATTTTCCAATAAAACGCTGTGCTTATTCTCAGTGTTTTAGACGTGAAGCAGGTTCTTACGGAAAAGATGTAAGAGGTCTTAACCGTTTGCATCAGTTTGATAAAGTGGAGATAGTTTGTATTGATTCTCCTGAACATTCATACGAACAACTGCAATCTATGATGAATCATGTTGCAGGATTATTAGAGAAGCTTGAACTACCTTATAGAGTTTTGCGTCTTTGTGGTGGAGATATAAGTTTTACATCTGCTCTTACTTTTGACTTTGAAGTATATAGTGCAGCACAGCAGCGTTGGTTAGAAGTATCAAGTGTTAGTAATTTCGAAACTTATCAAGCCAATAGACTAAAGGTTCGTTACAAAGATGATAATAATAAAACTCAGCTTTGTCATACTCTTAATGGTTCAGCACTTGCTCTTCCTCGTATAGTCGCTGCTTTATTGGAAAACCATCAAACAGAAGAAGGCATAAGAATTCCAAAGGCTTTGCAGCAATTTACTGGATTTGATATAATAAACTAAACGATGATAAACTTCGTTGATTGGAAAAAGATTGCCTATAGTGAAGCTTTAGACAGGCAGACTAATCTTTTTAACTCCAAAGTTGCACAAAAACTTAATGGAGAGGAGAATATCAGTCAAGACTTCATCCTTTGCGAACACAACAACGTCTATACCTTAGGCAAACACGGAAAAGACAGCAATCTTCTTGTGAATGATGAGTTTTTGAAACAAATTAACGCAGAAGTTTATCATATTAACAGAGGTGGAGACATAACCTATCACGGTCCGGGTCAGATAACCGGCTATCCTTCTTTGGATTTAGACTCTATGGGCTTGGGGATAAGAGATTATATCTATACTTTGGAGCAAATGGTCATCAACTTGATGAAAGATTATGACGTAGAATGTGAAAGACTACAAGGTGCTACAGGTGTTTGGATTGAAGCTCATACCAAGAAAGCAAGGAAGATATGTGCAATAGGAGTAAAAGTAAGCCGAGGAATAACTATGCATGGTTTTGCTTTTAATGTCAATACTGATTTAAACTATTTTTCCTACATCAATCCTTGTGGTTTTGTTGATAAAGGTGTTACAAGCATGCAGAAAGAGTTACATCAAGCAGTAGATATAGAAAGAATAAAACACGAACTTTATAATCATTTTATAAAATTAGTATAAATTATGACAAGACAAGAATTAATTTCATTGATAAACAAAAAACAAAGTTTTCTTTGTGTAGGATTGGACAGCGATATTGAAAAGATTCCTCAACATCTTTTGAAAGAAGAAGACCCTGTATTTGAATTCAACAAAAAGATAATAGACTCTACCCTACCCTACACTGTTGCCTACAAACCAAATCTTGCCTTTTACGAAAGCAATGGAATAAAAGGACTGATTTCTTTGAAGAAAACTATGGATTATTTGAAGGATAAAAGAAATGAATGCTTGATTATTGCAGATGCAAAACGAGGAGATATTGGCAATACTTCAAAACAATATGCCAAATCTATGCTTTCAGAAGATGGAGATTTTAATTTTGATGCAATAACCATTGCTCCTTATATGGGAAAAGACTCCGTTATGCCATTTCTTTCCTATCCTAATAAATGGGTTATCCTTCTTGCTTTGACAAGTAATGAAGGTGCTGCAGATTTTCAGTATATGGAAGACAAAAATGGAGTGCAGTTGTTTGAAAAAGTGTTGGCTACTGCTCAACAATGGGAGACTTCCAAGGACAACCTGATGTTTGTATGCGGTGCAACAAAAGCAGAAAAGTTTGAAGACATAAGAAAAATAGCACCAGATCATTTTCTTTTGGTTCCGGGAGTAGGAGCTCAGGGAGGTTCTCTAAAAGAAGTATGCAAATATGGAATGAATAAGGACTGCGGACTTTTAGTTAATTCTTCTCGTGGAATAATATTCGCAGACAAGACAGAAGATTTCTACAAAGTTGCTGGCGAAAAAGCAAGAGAACTTCAACAGGAAATGAAATCTTATCTTGAACAAAGATAATCTTCTATAAGTTGAATATATAAAACTACTTAGTTTTTACTAAGATAAAAACTTAAATAATAAAATAAAAGAGTTGATTGAAAAACATCAACTCTTTTGTGTATAAAGACTAACTCTTTTGTATATAAACATCAAGTCTTTTTTAAAAAAGATCAACTCTTTTTTACTGAGATATAAATAAATGAAAAACAAGAGCTTATATTGGTATTGTTCTTACAACAAAAACTTTATTTCCCTTAGTTCTGCGGTATATATAGTGGCGTGTTTATCTTGCAGGATAAGATGTCCAAATTCATTAACATCTATTATCTTTGCATCTATGACTTTATTGTCATATTCATACTTATGATATTCCTTGAAGAACAGCAATTTTTCCAAGTATTCTTTATCCAAATCCTTAAGTTTCCCTTTTCTGTAATCCTCATATTTATGTATTATTCTTTGCATACAAGAGTTGAAAACTTGGGTAGTATCAAATCCCCTTCCCTTCTCTAATAGAAAAGAAGTAGGATTTGGAGCTAAGTGAAAATCTTTTTGATTTATATTGATTCCTATTCCAACATATACGGCGGAAAGTTCATTGCCTATTATTTTGTTTTGCACCAATATTCCGCATATTTTATTTTGTTTTACGTATATGTCGTTTGGCCATTTTATTTTCACATCATCTATTCCATATTCTTGCAACACATCAGCGATAGCAAGAGAAATAATTTTTGTGATAAGATATTGATTTGAAGGATTGAGGAAAACAGGTCGTAACACAAAAGAAAAACTGATGTTCTTATCTTTTTCACTTTCCCATTTATGCTCTGCTTGTCCTCTTCCAAGGGTTTGGTTTGTTGTATATACAGTAGTAAATTCCTGCAACGAAAGACCGTCATCCTTATCTATAAGATAGGTCTGAGTAGAAGTTACTTCTTTTAGTTTGATTAGTTCGTATTGTTGTTTATTTGACATCGCTTTTTGGCAAGACAGCAAATGTTCCTGTTTTTCTCTGCAATAAACCTTCGCCGTCTTTATAATAAATATCATAAACGTATGTACCTTGTTGAGCAAAGTCATCATCTACTCTTCCGTCCCAGCCTTCATTAGGTTTTCCACTAAATATTTTTGCTCCCCATCTATTATATACGTCTAAAGTATAGTATTCTAACATTGAACCTACAGGTCTAAAGATTGAAAGTTTTTCGTCGGCATCACCAGGAATAAATGCATTTGGTATATAAAAAGTAAAATCAGGTAAAACTCTTACATAATCAACAGCAGTGTCAGCACAACCAGCAGAATTATAAGCAATAAGCATTATTTCATATGTTCCTGTATCTGTTGTAGGATATGTTTCTGCTCCGGCAATAAGAGTCGTTGTTGTTCCGTCTCCTAAATTCCAGAATCTGTCTGCTCCATTTATTGTAACATCTTCATATAAAAGCGTAGCATCAGATAGTCTTAAAGTATGAGTAGATAAAGACATTCTTGCTTTTACTTTTGGTACAACAATAATGCTTACAGAATCAGACGCAATACAGCCATTTTCATCTCTAATGGTAACAGTATATTGTGTATTCTTTGATGGCGAAACCTTAGGTTCTCTTACTGTTTCTTGTCCAAATAGAGTTTCATCCACAGGTTGAGAAGTCCAAGCATACTCTGCTGTTGCTGGACAAGAAAGAGTAACTTGATCACCCTCACAAATACGGTCTTCGCTAATTGAAGCAGTGGTGTTTGCTCCTTGAATCTTAAACTCTATGGTGTCAAAGAATGATCTTCCACAAGAATCTTCAACTGCTATGTAGTATAACACAGGATCGTGAATAACAGGATTAAACACAACAACAACAGAATCGGCGTTTTCGTATCTTGTCAAGTCTTCAAAAGGATTTTCGTTCAAAGAGTTTGTTATTACAGTCCTCATATACTTATGACCGCCTTTGCTTACGACAGTTATCTCTTCAGTCAAAGGAAGTTCATTGTCGCAATAGGTTTTTCCTCCTATTGCGTATGCGTCCATAGGTGCTGGCTCTCTTAAAACAATGTAAATAGTATCACGCGGAGTACAATCATTTACAAACTCAGAAACAAGTAAAAGAGTATCCTGAGAAAGAGCTTCTTTATTAGGATTATGAAGGAATGATATATAGAAATCTGTTTCCATCTCATTTCTTAGGATAGTTACGGTGCTTCCGACTTCATTGCCTTGAGCATCTTGCAAAACGTAGTCTTCTCCCAAAGTTAATGTGCTGCCAGCTGTTTTGCTCACCTCTACAGAGTACTGTTTATTTGTTTCCATTCTATAATTGGACTCAACCTTTACTTTCATCTTACTGCAGCCTTTAACATATACAGGATAACCTTCTTGTGTATGTTCTACGGCTTCATCATCTATTCCGGAGACAGTTATCATATCTGCTTGCAAAGAATTTGCTTTTAGATAAACTGCTGAATTATATGCCTTGTCTCCAATATCTGCAATAGCCAATTCTATTCTGTATCTGTAACAAGGAGCAACCTCTATCTTCTTTGTTGTTAAATCAACTGTATATCCTCCCATTTCACAATTATTGCTTGGATTGGTGTAATTAGATCTAAAGTATTGAGTATTCGTAAGAATGCAAGGAGAAGCTGAACCGTGAGATTCTCCTCCATTTACAGTATTTATCATAACAGCATCATCTGTATTAGGAATAATAGCAATATTTTCGTTCTGATATACCTCTCCTACAGAACCGTCACCGATAAGATTTCCATTCTCATCGTATGGTCCTGAGATAAAAAATCCGAAAACATCATTAAATGAAGAACAAACATAATTTGGATATTCCTCTGATGCAAACGAGTAACCAAAAGATATTCTTTCACTCTTAGGAACTATCCAAAAAGACATGCACGCTACGTCATTCATACTATTAGTAGCACCTGTTGCACGATAAACATAGTATAAGGAAGGAGAATAGGATAAAGCACAATTTTCACAAGGGGGAGAAGCAACAGAACTTACGATAGATTGAGATGAAGTACTCCCTGCATCTGTACATATTCCTGTAACCATAACAATACCTGAAGACAAAGGCATATTTGTTCCTGAGGTATTTGCATTAGTAAATGTCCCCAATTGATTATATGCAGGATAACTTATTGTAGTCTGACCATTAAACTTAGGTTCATAACCATAAGCCGTAACTAATTCCACGCTGGAATCAGAAATAAAATTTTGTCTAATAAGATTGGCTATAGAACCAGAATAAGGTGTAACGGTTACTTGTGAGAAAATGTTGCTGCTAAACAATAAACACAGCACTATAATTATAAAAGCAAAGTTATACTTTTTCATATTTTTTGTTATTTATTTCAATGTATATGACAATATTTTTGTCGTTTCGTTGCAAAATATTCAGATAAAAGAATTATTTTTGCAAAAATAATAAAAAAATATATCATAATATGAAATCTATTCAAAAAAATGTATTTCTAACTTCTTGCATTACACTTTGTATGTTGATATTTGCTGCTTGTGAAAAAGCTCCTGAACAACCAAAACCGCCTACTTACCTACGACTTGATGTGAAAAAATCAGAGTATATTCGTTTTGAAAACAAGGATTTGCCCTTTGTTTTTGAATATCCTAAGGATTGCAGAGTAGAAAGATTGGAAAGCAAAAACAAAAACACATATTGGTTTAACTTAAATGTGGAGAAATATAATTTTGAAATCAATGTAAGTTATTTTAATCTTACTTCCAAATCGGACTTAAAAGATGCAGTGAATGATTGTTTTACTTTCATCAACAGACATGAAAAACTATCTGCAGGCATACTTCAACAAGATTACAAAAACCAAGAACGCAGGGTATTTGGTACTGCTTTTGAGTTAAAAGGAAGAGATGTTGTCTCCCCTTATCAGTTTTATTTGACAGATAGTACAAGACATTTCATACGTTTTGCCCTTAACAACAAAATTGCTCCAAACAACGACTCCGTATCTTCTGTTGTAAAAAGACTGAAAGAAGATATGCAACATATCATCAACACCTTTGAATGGAAATAAATTGAGAGTTGATAAAAAAAAGAGTTGATTTAAAAATTTTAAAACCAACTCTTTGTACCCTAAACATCAAGATTTAATTTTTTAAAACCAAGTCTTTTTTGTTCTTAATATTTACCTGTTGCTACTTTAATCAAATAATTCAAATGCATATACATCGCTTCCATATCTGCATCGTTGTTTGCCGGCAGATAGGTTTTTGAATAATTGAAATACATTCCATCTCTTGCTCCCATTGTGCCTACTTCGTCTATGCAAGAATTATTATCAATGCAGTTAATCCATACTTTGGGAGAAGCAAGAGTATAATCCTTAGATATTGTTACCTTGCTTAAATCCACAGAGATTGTTGTGTGATTATCATCATTATCACCCCAATTATATGACAAAAAGCCATCACCAGAAAGAGTAAAATTGTAATACAAGTTGTTCTTTACAGAGGTTTCTATGATTGTGCAACTCTGTTGTATTTCTTGAGAATAAACAGAAAACAACAGTCCAAAGCACGCTATTGTTATTATTAATAATCTTTTCATTTCTAAATCTTTTTAATTCTTATAACGCTATTTCTATTTTTTTATTGTAAGGGTTATTCATTTAGTTCTATACTACGGATAAAGTTACGTTTGTCAGCCTCAGGAGCAAGACGGAAAGTATATATCTTGCCATTCTTTCCTTTGAACTCGTTTTTCTTTGCGTTCTTAACCAAATCGTTGAAATTCTCATCAGAAGAAACAGCCGACATACTTGCACCATTGTAAGAAAAGTAGTACCAATTGTCCATATCTTGTTCCAAATAGATACGTATTTCTGTGGAAACACCTGTCTTTATCATCTGGATACGAGATTTGATTTTCTTGTTTATCTGATGTTTGCCTACAATACCTACAGAAACATCACCCATAGCAAGATAGCAATTGCGTATTTCGTCCCAACGAAGATTGACATCAGGCAAGAACATAGTGAAAGCCATTTCCTTTGGTATCTTTTCCCACTCATTGTTGCTGACTAAATCAATCAGATATTCTTCTCCCTTCTCTGCTCCAAAGATATAAGGCAGATACTCTTTGTAGCGAGAGTTTTCAATATCTAATTGTTCCAAATTCATATCATCATAAAGGTTTGCTCCCATAATATTGAGTGCTTCGTCTGAGAATGGGAACATAAGAGCCATAGACATTTTTATGGAAGTGTTTTCTCCGCTTAAAGATATTTCACCATAGTTGTTGCTTTCCACTACTCCTCCTAAAGGTAATCCTATTTGTATATTTCCTAAACCTTTAGATTTGCATGAAGAACGATTTACAGTAAGATAATCTCCTGTTGCGTTAGCAAAATCTTCTAACTTCTCTTTGCTGGCAATACGATACTCATTAGATTTCTTATCGTATGTAAGGAAACCTTTTGCCTTAAGGAACACATTGTCTCCTTCTACGTCAGAGGTAAAGAAAGCAAGTTTAGGTTCAAGATTTCTTTCCTTGAAAAGAATAGAAGTTGTTATTCTATTTCCATCAACATCTACAGGAGCTTCTGAAATAGGTATCTCTATGTTTTCTGCGTTGATTTTTGAAGAAAACTTCAAATAAGGACTTTCTTTATCTGAACAAGCCAAGGCAATACTTACTCCACCATCAAACATAAATGCAGAATCCTGAGCAACAACGCTTACTTCACCATAGAAACGGAATGCATCGCTAAGATTTAACGGTTGTTCTTTAAGTATATCAGCATAACCAACAGAATAACCTGTTGCAGAAGTTATTTCTTTGAAAAATACAGGAGTCTTCTTTCCTTCTGCGTCTTTGTAATCTATAAAACCATTAGCAGAATATAGATTTCTTGAGGCTATATGTACTCTTGAATTGTAAGCAAGATGAAGACGATTTGCTGTATTGAACAAAACATCTGCCTTTTCTATAGTATCCATTTGAGCTCCTGGATGAAGAACTATTGTGTTGTTTGACGGTTTTATGGCTGCATCTGCACATCTTATTAGATATACACCTTGAGCTGTTAGTTCTTTTGTCTGTAGGTTGAGTTTTGCGTTGGTAGAATGGAAACTTAAACTGTCTTGATTTGGATGTATGCTTATGAATTCAGCACCTTCTTGTTCTAAATCCAAAAGTTCTTTTATGTTTTTGCCTTCCATTGCTAAAGAAGTGTTACCTGTGCCGGATTTTTGCAAAGAAAGAAGTTTAGTATCCATATCCCATGAGAACTTATCAGCAAAACACATATACTGTAACATAGGCATTGTGCTTTGTCTTACTCCTGTTTTAGAAGTAAAATTACCTTTTCTTTCTTTTAAACTAACACTTGCTTTCAGGTCTTCAGACTCAAAGGCTACACTATTCCTATCTAAAGAAAGGATAGTCAAAGAGGCACTGTCAGAAGTGTAACCATCAGGCAAATACTTAAAGTCTTCTGCTCTTACAATCATTTCATCAGTGTGATTTTCACCACCTCCTGTCAAAGCAGAGGAAGTTACTTTAAGATAGCCTTTGTGTTGAGAATGATTATCTTTATACATATCAAAAGGTTCTGCCTTTTGTTCCACTATCATATAGTCTAATGAAGGATAAAAATGTTCTGATGTTTTTGTTACCTTTACCTCTGGTGCTTTGTATTCAAAACTCTGAGTCATACAAAACATAGAATCAGGATGGAAGACAAATTTCTTGGACAAAGACGATGAAGAACCATATTCAAACCTGCCTGTTCCTAACAAACCGTTAGCACTTAAATCCACTGAGTTATAATATTTAGCCTTGCCTCCATAGACTGCTAAACTATTAGTTGAGAAATCTTTTTTAAATCCTAAGGAATAGTCTCTCATAACAACCAATGGTTCATTAATAGTAGGGAATATCCCTGCTGAATGCAACTCTCCTTGCAATCGGATGTCCTCTGATTTGAAAGAGAACATATTTCTGATTACAAATGGTTGAAGTTCATAATAGAAGTTCTCTCTGTTATATACTCCACCTTGGATATGGGCATAGTCATAATAAACAAAGGAGTTCTTTAATGAGGTCAGCAAAGGATAACCGTCTATTTTCTTTATGGAACTTTTGTTTGTGGAAGAATCAATAACAAGCTCACAGGAAAGTTTTTGAATAGGTGTTTGTATCATTACAAAAGTATTGGAATCGGTAAAAGAAGGAACATAAAACTTCATTGAATCCATTTGCGGAAGGTTTATCTTGAAATCATCATAAGAAAACTTACAATCTGTTCCTGACATACGGAATCTGCCTGCTGCAATCAAACCATCAAAAGAAAAGTCTCTATTTTTCTGCATAATCATCTTTCCGCCTTTTGGAGTTATGGATACGCTGTGAGTATCGCTGACATAAAATGTTTCAACTCCACTAAGTCTCAAATCCATATCAAACATATTCAGCACAGCATTAGCTTCTCCTTGAGTAGTTGAAGAAGTGAAGCGTAAAGCATCATAATCTTGTTGCTTACGATTAGCTTTTATATAGGAATAGAGTTTGTCTTTGACTACTGCAGTTTCTCTGTATGACTCATAACTCATAAAGCCATTTAAAGAAAGATTCATCAAAAGCAATTTACATTGAGTTTCGTCTAAGCCGGTGTATTTTGAAAACTGTTTAACGGTGAAGATTTTCTTTCCTGTTTTGCTGGTGTATAACATAACTCTCTCCAATGGTGATATTTCATCCATCTTTTGAACCTCATACCAGCGTTTTGCAGAATAATAGTTGTTACTTTCAAAGGTTGCAAAACTTTTCTTGTTTGGTCCTTTTATTGAAGTAAATTCTATTGTGTGTTCATCTAAGCCAGCATAAACAGCTTCGGTGTAAATATCCAAACAATGATAAGAATCAACCCAAGGTGAAGACGATATTCCTGTTTTTGTATCAGAACAAAGTATCTGTCTTGTAGTCTTATTAAAATTCATCTTAGTTCCAGGGTGGTAAACTGAGTCATTATTTAAATAAAAAGTTACCTGACAATTGTCTGTTATTATACCTTCTCTTGAAAAAGGATGTTCTATTGCCTTAGCTACCATAAAGACAACACCATCTTTATAAAAGACTAAACGTGCAGGTTCTTTAACATCACCTGTTCCAAGGAAACGTCCTCCTTGTTGAGTGAAACCTCCAACATAATCAACATGAGGAAAAACGTTTTTAATTATCTCCTCTCTTTTGTAGGAATTAAACAGAGGATACTTGCCTTTGCCTTTTACCTTTTCGGAACAAATATCGGTGAAATATCCGTCCAAAGTATGAGAGAAATACTCTTTATTAACAAATTGCACACTATCAGCATTAAATCCGGCTGTTTTTAAAACAACATTGTATTTACCAAGAGTAACATAGACACTATCTTTGTTTAATCCTACTTTTTCCCAAGTAACGATGCCGTTGCGTCCTTCCCAATTCTCTTCCATAAGATAAAGACGACCAATGGTATTATAAATAGTATTCGCATCAGAGGATGAAGAATAGGTAAGATTTATTGGATTAGAGAAATCAGCATAAACTCCTCGTGCTGTATCTTCCCTAAAAATATAACTTACATTTTCATCAAAAGCCCAGCGAGTTGTTTTGGAAAGATAAATACAATTATTGGCAAGAAGATTATATGTTGCCTCCATTGCTTTGTTAAAGATAGTAATGTTATGTTCTGAAAGGTACTTATGCATTCCTTTCAGCCATTGGTTGTAACTTTCATTGGATTGATTAGAAGAGGTAAAAGCAATCTGAGTAAGCAAAAAATCATAGAAACCGTTCCTTGCTCTGATATTCTTTTTCAGCATAAGTTGAGACAGTTTGACAACATCTTTTTTATGAGAAGACGAGAATGTATTCCAAACGCTATCATATTTTGGCATCAGAAGTTCCCATTCCTTTTTCTGCTCTTTTTTCATATTAGCGTCAGTCTTGTATAACTCTTCTAAGTTATTGATATATTCGTCTGTATTATCAGAAAAGCTATTAAACCTTTGTGCATAAACATTCGCTACAACTAATAGCAGTATTATGGTTATAAATATTTTTTTCATCTTTTTTCAGTTATTAAATATATTATTGAAATCAATGTATTGAAGAACTTTTTTCTATCTCTTTCCAAAAAGCATTGTACAACAAATCTCCTGCCAATTGATAGCCTTTTGTTGTAAGATGGATTAAATCATTTTGCATTAAAGACTTAGATTGTAGTTTTTTTGCTGAATTATTTCCTCCCATAACACTATATAAATCAAATACAGCACAATTTGTTTTGCTCGCTACAGAAGAGAACACCTTTATGCTTTGAGAAATATTAGAATTTATTCTTCGTTTTTGCGACCATGTTTCCACAGGAGTCGTTAGCAGTATTGGAATATTAGGTTTAGTCTTTCTAATCTTAGTTATTAGATTGATTAAATCAGTTTCAAAATCTTGTTCATTTATTTCTTCACTAACATCACTAAATCCCAAAGAAAGAACAAATAAATCCATATCCAAACTCTGAAGTTGAGAAGAAAACAAATCCGAACTATTGTTTAAGTCTTTTACTCTAAGGTTATTTAAACTAAGACTATTATAGACAACTCCTGCATCATTGTTCTGAAAGTAAAATCCGTAAATATAAAAGTCGTTCCTCCCTTGTTTGTTTAAGACTATTCTAATTGAAGAAACATAGTCTGATAATAAAAACTCTGTATATCCTTCTTCTTTATTATAGATAGTCTGATAAGCAACATTCATATCCTCTATCTTTAGTCTATCGCCTGTGTTTAATTCGCTATGATAGACTCTAAAAGAGTTAAAGTCATACTTTATTGAGTTTTTGTTATTAACGTTTATATCAATACTTTCATTAGAATGGTTAGTATATATGTTTGATAAAAATAATCCGATGTTTGCCTTGTCGGAATTTGAGGTAATACTATTAGAAGTCCAACCCGAAGAGTATTTTATCTTATAACTATTTGATGTTTCTTTGATAGAAGGAGAAATCATTCCTCGTGAGGCTTCAAGTCCAGGCATAAAAGATTGAAGGTTTTTTCTTACTTCTTCAGTCATAACATCATTAGCCACATAATCGTCTCCTATATGAATAACGTTTATCTGCTGTTTTCCCTCAACAATCATTGCACGAAACTTAGCAAGCAAAGGATTAAAGAGAGTTTGACTGCTTCCATAATAAGAGATTGTGTCAATATCCTCGTTTATTACACCATTTGTATTGATTTCTATTTCCTGACCACTCAAAACAAGTGTAACAAAAGCAGAAAGAACAAATAATATGTACTTATATGATAGTTTCATTAAATATTTCTTGTTATTTCTCTGAATTTTTGTTCCAAACTTTCTCCTTGAGCTAATGATTTAACACTATCGTCTGCCACAAGTCTTCCATTGTTTATTATAATAGCACGAGAGCAAACAGCTTCTACTTCCTGCATTATATGAGTAGAAAGGATTACAGTCTTATCTCTTCCTAATTCTTTTATAAGAGAACGTATTTCCACTAACTGATTAGGGTCTAATCCTGTTGTAGGTTCATCAAGTATAAGAATCTTTGGATCATGTATCAAGGCTTGTGCAATACCTACACGTTGTTTATATCCTTTGGAAAGCATTCCTATTTTCTTTCTCACCTCTTTTGTCAAACCGACCTTCTCTATCATCTGTTCAACTCTCTCTTTAGCCTCTTTACCTTTTATTCCATGTATTCCTGCAATAAATTCAAGGTTCTCTCTAACATAGAGTTCATTATACAAAGGATTTTGTTCTGGTAAGTAACCAATAAGAGAACGTATTTTCATTGGTTCTTCATTGATGTCATAGTTATACACTTTTACTTCTCCTTTTGTTGCAGGAATAAAACAAGTAATTATCTTCATCATTGTACTCTTACCTGCTCCATTTGGACCCAAAAGCCCAACAATTTCACCCTCATTAATAGAAAGAGAGACATCATCTAAAGCCGTTTGTGTCCCGTATTCTTTAGTTAGATTATGTATATCTATGCTTATTGTATTTTTTACCTCATTCATAACATTAGTATTTTTGTATCAGAGTGCGAAATTACAAAAAATCCATTAAAACTTATCTTACTCTGACTTTTTGTTTTTCTTTAATTGTTCCGTCTTTGATATTGTTTATTGCTATAAAGTCTTCTTTTCGTATTCTATAACGTTTGCAAATAGTTTCTATGGTATCTTCTTTTTTTACTTTGTAGTATCTCCAAGTTTCTTTATCTTCATTATTTATTTTAACAAATTCACTAAGTTTCTTCTCTCTTTTTGCTATAAGCGAAGCAAGTTCCGATGAAGAAACATAATGAGTTCCTTTCATACAACGATTGACTTTTGAGAGTTTTGTTGGACGAGTTCTATTCTCTGCTATAGTTTCTGAAGCCGCTACTCCAAAGAAAGACTTGTCTATTTTTATTATCTTAGTTTTCAAACGATGGTTTTTTAAATCTACAATCCATTCAGGGTCTATGCAAGCATATAGAAGTCGTATTTCAAAATGAAGATGAGGACCTGTGCTTCTTCCTGTTGAGCCTCCTAATCCAATAACATCACCTGCTTTTACTTTTTGTCCAGGTTTTACTTTAAGAGCAGACATATGTCCATATAATGTTTCAAAATTATTGTAATGACGTATAAGAACCATATTACCATAACCTCCATTATATTTTGCTACTCTAACAACTCCATCAAAAGCAGCATAAATATTATCTCCTGTATTTAAAGCAATATCAACTCCTGTATGAGCTCTACCCCAACGCCACCCGTAAGGAGATGTTCTAACTCCTTTGTATGGAAAACAGAAATCATCTTCACCATCCTTACCACAAAGTCTTATTGTTAATTCATCAGGTAAATCTCTCAAAGAAATATTTCCTGCCTTCACCTTATCAGTTATCCATGTTTGTTGATAAAGACAAGAAGAAGGAATCTCAGACTTTTCTTTAAGCACTTGTTTTGTTGTGTCTGTCTTTATTGAGAGTTTTTTTAAAGCAGTTGTATCTGTTTTGTGTTTCTCCTTTTCTTGCTTTTTAACAGTATGTTCGTAATACATAGAATCAGCGAAACGTCTATTCTTGGAACGGGTATCTTCGTTGGTGTTTTGAGCAGAAATATTGGCAGAAAAAAGGCAAAATAAAACAAACAAAAAAGAGAACAAGAAAATTCTCTTTACCTTATTATATGTGTTTATTATATTTTTTGCTTTCTTCATCAATTAAAGTATTTTTCTTAATCTTGCTACAGGAATACCCAAAAGGTCTCTATACTTAGCCACCGTTCTACGTGCTAAATCATAACCTTTTTCTTTTAATAGGGCTACTATTTTCTCGTCAGTCAAAGGTTTTCTTTTGTCTTCTGTCTCTATTAGTTCTGTTATCAAAGACTTCACTGCGTCAGAAGAAACTATATTTCCCTCTGTATCCTCCAAGGCATTAGAAAAGAAATCTTTCAAAAGAAAAGTTCCAAAATGTGTTTGAGCATACTTATTACTTGCAACACGAGAAACTGTTGATATATCACAACCAGTCATATTTGAAATATCTACTAAACGCATTGGCTTACGTTTGTCAATATCTCCTTCAAGAAAATAAGAATACTGGAACTTGATTATTGCAGCCATAACCCTACTAAGAGTATCATCTCTATTATCTAATGCAGAGATAAACTCATTAGCGGAATCCATTTTTTCCTTTATAAAGTTAAAAGCCTGTCGTTCTTCAGTATTTTTTTTCTTTATCTGCCTATATTTTTCCAGCATTTCAGAATAATAAGGGCTTACTCTAAGTGAATGAGTGTAAGATTTGTTTAACTGAAATTCAACTCTGCCGTTATTATTCCAAACAATGAAATCAGGTGTGATATATATGTTCTCATACACAGAAGAATCACTGCCATTAGAAGTTGCGGGCTTAGGATTGAGAGTTTTTATGAGATTTATTGCAGAATCCAACTGCTCACGAGTTATTTTCATTTTCTGTATCATATTTTGATATTGTTTATTTTTAAACATTTCAAAATATGTGTTGTTTTCCAATATCTTCAGAGCAAGTGCGAGTTCTTTTGATTCAGACTTCTTTATACGTTGCTGCTGTATTTTTTTATCCTCAACGCTATCTATATTAGACTTCTTCTTTAGTTGCAAAAGCAGACTCTCTTTCAAATCCCTTGCTCCTACACCTGCAGGTTCAAATCCTTGTATTTCTTTTAGGACTTTCTCTACTTGCTTAACAGGAATTTCCTTGTTGTTTGTAAAGAAGTAATCATCGGCTATTGCTTCTATTGAACGAGTAAGATAACCATTCTCATCAATATTGCCGATAATGTTTTTTCCTATCTCCTGCTCTTCTTTTGAAAGGTCAAGCATAGAAAGTTGAGATAACAAGTCTTCATAAAATGTAGAGCCTGAGGAAAAAATATTCCCAGCCTCTACATGTGTTTCACTATTGTTTCTTCTTAAGGTACGTTTGTAATCCGACAACTCATCATCTTGAAAATACATAGAAAGACCATAGTCATCTTCGCTGTCATCATTTATTTTCTGAATATCTTCAGAAGTCTTTTCCTGTGTTTCTTCTAAGATGGGATTTTTTTCTAATTCTTCTTTTATTCTTTGGTCCAAAGACTGCAAAGGCAACTGCAACAGCTTCATGAACTGAATCTGTGCAGGTGCAAACTTTGTCTGCATTTTGGTTGTTAAAGAATTAGAAATCATTAGAATTTAGCATTTTTTGGATAACGTGGGAAAGGAATAACATCTCTTATATTTGTCATTCCTGTAACAAACATCAATAGTCGTTCAAAACCTAAACCAAAACCAGAATGAGGAACAGTTCCAAATCGTCTTGTATCCAAATACCACTGATAAGGTTCAAGATTCATATTCAGTTCTTTCATTCTTGTAAGCAGTTTATCAAAGTCGGCTTCTCTTTCGCTACCTCCTATTATCTCTCCAATCTGAGGGAATAGAATATCCATACCTCTTACGGTTTTGCCATCATCATTCTGTTTCATATAGAATGACTTTATTTCCTTAGGATAGTCTGTCAAGATAACAGGACATTTAAAATGATGTTCTACAAGATAGCGCTCATGTTCTGACTGTAAGTCTATTCCCCAAGAAACAGGAACGTCAAACTTATGCTTGCTTTCTTCCAAAATAGAGATAGCCTCTGTATAAGTCAAACGTTTAAAGTCGTGGGAAATAACAAAGTTTAATCGTTCTACAAGTGTATTATCATACATTTTGCACAAGAAATCAATATCATCTTTGCAGTTTTCCAAAGCGTAACGCACAAGATACTTGATGAAATCCTCTGCCAAGTCCATATTGTCGTTTATATCGTAGAAAGCCATTTCAGGTTCAACATGCCAGAATTCAGCCAAGTGTCGTGGAGTATTAGAGTTCTCTGCACGGAAAGTAGGACCGAATGTGTATATCTTTCCTAAGGATGTAGCTCCAAGTTCGCCCTCTAACTGTCCTGAAACGGTCATAAAAGTACTCTCTCCGAAGAAATCCTTGGAATAATCCGTCTTTCCTGCTTCATTCTTTGGTAAGTTATCCAAGTCTAAAGTCGTTACCTGAAACATTTCTCCCGCTCCCTCGCAATCTGAAGCAGTTATGATTGGACTATGCCAATAGAAAAAGCCATGGTCATTGAAATACTTATGAATAGCAAAAGCCATATTATGACGTACTCTTAAAACAGCACCAAAGGTATTGGTTCTTGGACGCAAATGAGCAATATCTCTAAGAAATTCCATAGTGTGTCCTTTCTTTTGTAAAGGATATGTACTCACATCTGCTTGACCATATATCTCTATTTCAGAAGCTTGTATTTCTACACTCTGTCCCTTACCCATGCTTTCAACAAGAGTTCCATTGACTCTTAGAGATGCTCCTGTGCTTATTCTTTTCAGTAAGTCTTCGCCAAATTTTTCTACGTCAGCAACAACTTGTATATTATTTATAGTACTTCCGTCATTTAATGCAATAAAAGCTACGGCCTTGTTTCCTCTTTTTGTTCTAACCCAACCTTTTACACATACAGGTTGATTAACTTTTTCCTTTGCTTGTCCTGTAAAAAGGTTTTTGATTTCTGTTCTTTTTATAGTATCCATTGTGTTTTTTTATATTGAAGTCAAAAAGTATAACGTAAATATCACATAATTTATTTTACAATTCAGGTATTTTTAAATTTTATTTACATAAAAAATAGCCACATTAAAGTCTTTTGTAAGGAAAATTTGCTCTATTTTTCGCAAAATAAGGTTTAAAAATCAAGATAAATCACCTTCTTGAAAAAAGACTAAGACTCCAGAAAAAAAAGAGTTGATCTTTTTAAATTAGAATCAAGACTTTTTGAAAAAAGACTTGATCTTTTGCACATAAACATCAAGTCTTTTTTCTGTTTTATTTTATCTTGATTTTAAGGATTTTACAGATACTCTATTCCTTTTTGAACTTCAATATCTGTAATAAACTGTTTTACACGCTGTTCTTCCTCTTTTTTGCAAATCATAAGGACTCCTTCCGACTCCACGACAATATATCCGTCCAAACCTTGCAGAACCACAAGTTTATCTTTTGGTACATTGACAATAGAGTTCTTGGTGTCATACACCATTACGTTCTTTCCTATAATGGTATTGGAATTTTCATCCTTTTCCCTTACGTTATACAAAGCTTTCCAAGTGCCGACATCACTCCAACCAAAGTCTGAAGGAATAACATAGACGTTTCCGGCTTTTTCCATAACACCGTAGTCAATAGAAATTGCAGGACAAGATGTATAGGCTTCGTTTATGAATGAGTCTTCCTTGTCTGTGTTGTAGTAGTCCTGACCTTTTAGGAATATATTATAAACTTCTGGCAAGTATTGGCTTAACGCTTTGTTGATAGACTTCAACGACCAGACAAAAATACCTGAATTCCAAAGGAAATCACCACTTTCTATAAACTTTTTAGCCATTTCTAAGTCTGGCTTTTCTGTAAATATTTTCACCTTTTTTATATCCCTGTCTTTTGGAATAAAGTCATTGTTGTCAAACTGAATATAACCGTAGCCTGTGTTTGGATAAGAAGGTTTTATTCCAAGAGTTACCAGCACATCGCTTTCCTTTGTAACCTCAAGGGCTTTATTCACCGTTTTAACAAACTCATCTTCATTTAAGATAAGGTGGTCTGATGCTGCAACAATGATGTTTGCATTCTCATTAATAGCACCTATCTTGAAGTTAGCATAGGTTATACAAGGAGCAGTGTTCCTTCTTGCAGGCTCAGTTACTATGTTGTTCTCATTAATTCCTTGTAATTGTTCTTTGACAAGGTTTTTGTATATCTCACTTGTTACTATATAGATATTCTCTTGAGGACATATTTTCTGTATTCTTCTATATGTCATCTGTATTAGGCTTTCCCCAATACCCAATACATCCAAGAATTGCTTAGGTTTTTTTAATCTGCTCATAGGCCAAAATCTGCTGCCTACGCCTCCAGCCATTATGATGCAGTAATTATCTTTGTTCATGATTATTCTTTTTTATTTGTGCTATTCAAATTACAAAAGTAGTATAAATTTTATTACGACAATAAAAATAACTACATTTTTTCTTTCAAAAACTTAGAAGTTGGAGTATTATTTTGCTTTATCAGTTCCTTAGGAGTTCCTGTGAAGATGATTTTTCCTCCATGTTTTCCACCACCTTCTCCTAATTCTATCAGCCAATCTGCTGTTTTGATTATATCTAAGTGATGCTCTATTATGACAACAGAATGATTGTTGTTAATCAAGGCATCAAAGCATTCATTCAACTTGTTTATATCGTCCAAATGCAGACCTGTTGTTGGTTCATCAAAGACAAACAGCGTTGGTTTAAGGCTTTTGCCTTTTTGCAAGTAGGTTGCAAGCTTTATTCTCTGTGCTTCTCCGCCCGAAAGAGTGGAAAGCGATTGTCCTAATGTAAGATAGCCTAACCCAACTTGTCTTAATATCTGTAAAACATAATTAATTCTTTGAACACAACTATCTTTTTTGTCATCAAAAAAGTCATAGGCTTGATCAACACTCATTTCCAAAACATCCGCAATTGTCTTGCCTTTGTATTTTATTTCTAAGGCTTCCTGTTTATATCTTTTGCCATGACATTCTTCGCATTGTAGGCTAACATCTGCCATAAACTGCATTTTCACTTCTATTGTTCCATCTCCCTTACAAGCTTCACATCTTCCACCTCCATCAACGTTGAAAGAAAAATAACCCGGTTTTATCTTTCTTGCTTTTGCTAACTGCTGGTTGGCAAACAAAGTCCTTATATCATCAAAAACTCCAGTATAAAGAGCAGGATTACTTCTTGAAGAACGACCAATAGAGTTCTGATCTACTAATTGTATATCTTTTATAATAGAAAGAGAGCCTTTTATTTCTGAACATTTTGGAAATTTTTCTACAGGTTCGTCAAAATACATCTTTAAAGCATTTACCAAGACTTTGTTTATTAACGTACTTTTTCCTGAACCAGAGACACCGCAGACAACTACTTTTATATTTAAAGGAATTTTTAGACTTACACCTTTTAGATTATTTTCAAATATATCATCTATCTGCAAGTATTCTTTACTCTTTCTGTAAGAAATAGGTAGTGGTATTGTCTTTTCGTTTCTTAAATACTGAGCTGTAAGAGATTTTTTGTCTTTTAATAAATCTTTTTCTTTGCCAGCAAAAACAAGTTCTCCTCCATTTCTTCCTGCCAAAGGACCTATGTCAATAATGTAATCCGCATTTTTAATTACCTCTTGATCATGTTCTACAACAATAACGGTATTTCCTTCATCTCTTAGGTCTTTCAGAACTTGTATCAGATTATTAGTATCTATGGTGTGTAATCCTATTGTAGGTTCGTCTAAGATATACATTGAACCTACCAAAGGAGAACCTATGCTTGTGGAAAGAACTATTCTCTGTGCTTCTCCGCCTGAAAGAGTGTTAGCCTCTCTTGAAAGAGTAAGATAGCCAAGACCAACTTTTAACAAATAATTTAGTCGTGTTTTTATTTCTTTTAGCAAACGTTCTGATGCTTTTGCTTCGGTTTCATTGAGTTGAAGACTGCCAAAAAATTCTACAACTTCCTCAACAGGCATATTTAATATATCAATAAGAGATTTTCCATTTATCTTTACGTAACTAACATCTTTTCTCAGCCTTGTTCCCTTACAGTCTGGACAAATTGTTTTTCCTCTGTATCTTGACAAAAGCACACGATATTGAATCTTATAAGATTCTTTCTTTACTAAGTCAAAGAACTGATTAATACCGATAATATTCTTGCCATCGCCGTTCCAAAGCAAATCCTTTTGTTCTTCAGATAATTCGTTGTATGGTTTATGAATAGGAAACTTCTTGTATGATTTATTGATGAAGTCTTGTTTGAAATGAGACATAACTGCACCTTTCCAACAATTGACTACATCTTCAAAAACCGAGAGATAAGGTTTGGTAATGACGAGGTCTTCACTTATTCCTTCAACATATCCTAAACCATCACAGTTTGGACAAGCACCATATTTATTATTGAAAGAGAAAAAGTTTTCTGTTGGCTTGACAAACTCCATTCCGTCTCTTTCAAAACGATTAGAAAAACTTTCAGTCTTGTTTTCCGACCAGACAACACAAGACCCTTCTGATTCATTGAAAGCTGTATGAACACTTTCAGCAACACGTACTCTCAGCGTTTCTTCTTCTCCTTTTACGGATAGTCTATCTACAAGCAAAAAAGCTTTATCATAAGTTTTGGAGATTGTCTTTTGTTGCAAAACTTCCTCTATCTGCAAAATATCTCCTTGAAAAAATATACGAGTGTAGCCTATTTGAAACAAAACTTCCAAACGTTTTCTTAAATCTTCTTTATTAGGATTTAATGGACAAAGAATATATATCTTTTTATCTTTATAGTCAGATAGAATAACATCAACAACATTCGCAACAGAGTCCCTTTTCACTTCCTTGCCTGAGATTGGAGAATAGGTTTTGCCTATTTTTGTATAGAGCATTTTAAGATACTCATATATTTCCGTCATTGTTCCAACAGTAGAACGAGGATTACGGTTGATTGTTCTTTGATGTACGGCTATAGCAGGAGGTAAGCCTTCTATTTTTTCTACCTCTGGCTTTGGCATTCTTCCTATAAACTGACGAGCGTACGAAGACAGACTTTCAATATATCTTCTTTGCCCTTCTGCAAAAAGAGTGTCAAAAGCCAAAGAACTTTTTCCACTTCCACTAACTCCTGTTATGACAGTCAGGCTATTTTGTGGAATTTTGACATCAATATTTTTAAGATTATTTACCTTAACTCCTTTTATGACAATATACTTTTCCATTGCTATAATCCCCTTTGCGAAATATGAATCAAATAGACTGCAAAATTACACTTTTTTCTACACATACCTACATATAAGTATTTTTCGTTTTGCAAAGAAAATACTCTATAATAAAATATTAATGTCTAAAAAAATATATTAATTTTGCCAACAATATAAAACAATAAAAACAATAACATTATGTCTCACAATCACGAACATCATCACCATCATTCTACTCAAATAGAATCACTGAGTTCAGCCTTTATCATAGGAATAATTCTCAACAGCCTTTTCCTTGTTGTTGAATTTATACTTGGCTTAGTCTATAATTCTATCGGTCTTGTTTCAGATGCAGGACACAACCTTACCGATGTTGTCTCTTTAGTCTTGGCTCTGCTTGCTTATAGTCTAACAAAAGTATCCAGCAATAAAAAATTTACGTACGGCTACAAAAAGACAAGTATTTTGGTTTCATTGATAAATGCAATCATTTTGTTTGTTGCAGTAATATTCATTGTATATGAGAGTGTAGAAAAAATGCTTAACCCTATAGAAATAAAAGGTGGAGTGATAAGTATCACAGCTGGCATCGGCGTTGTTATAAATGGAATAACAGCATGGTTGTTTGTAAAAGACAAAGAAAAAGATCTTAACGTAAAAGGAGCTTATCTTCACATGGCAGCAGATGCTTTAGTAAGCATAGGAGTTGTTCTAAGCGGTATAATAATAACTCTTACTGGCTGGTATATAATAGATGGAATAATAGGAATAGTTGTTGCTGTTATAATCATTGCTGCTACTTGGGATTTATTAAACAAAAGCGTACGTCTTTCTATTGACGGAGTTCCTGCAGGAATAGATTTCAATCATATTGCAGACACTATTTCACAGACAGAAGGAGTAAAAGAAGTTCATCATCTTCATATTTGGGCTATAAGTACAAGAGAAAACGCACTGACTGCTCATATAGTTGTGGATAACATTGAAGATATGGAAGAAATAAAGCACGAAATAAAACACAGATTAGAACATGAGAATATAACTCATAGCACTTTGGAGTTTGAAAACACTTTCTGCCATTGCGAAGAACATAACCTGCTCATTAAAGAATAAAAAACAAATAATGGTAAAAAAGACTTTTATCTATATATTATGTATCCTATCTGCTCTGTCTGTGTTTTGTCAGAAAAATGACAAGGCAGATAAACTTATGACCAAAGCCTTGAATTATCTTAATCAAGAAAAAGAAGATAAATGTATATCCACCCTGCTTGATATTACCAAGCAATATCCTGACTATGCACCTGCCTTTGCTGCTTTAGGTCAAGTGTATTATTCAAAAGAAGATTACAACAACGCATGTCTGTTTTATGAAAAAAGTATCCAGATTGACAAAGACTATGACTTGAATTCTTTTTATCGGTTAGGTATAATAAAAAAGCAAAACAAAGAATACTCTAAGGCCAAAGAATATTTTAATTATTACATACAGAACCAAAAGAAGCCAAAGTATAGATTGAGAAAAGAAGAAAGCGAAAAAGAAGTTAAAAACATAGATTTTATCTTACACGCTTTGGAAAATCCGGTTGAGTTTCAGCCAAAGAATATCGGAAAAAACATAAACGATTCTAATTATCAATACCTGCCAACTCTGACAATGGATAATAAGCTCTACTTTACTGAAAGAAAAGACAACAACGAAGACTTTTATTCTGCCGATGTGTCTTCTTTGAATGCGGATAACTTTTCTGTTTCCTTAAAAACAAAACTTCCTCCTCCTCTTAATAGTGAGGACAATGAGGGAGCAGCAAGCATAAGTCCTGATGGTCGTTTTCTGTATTTTGCTAAATGTAATGCTTCCGATGGATTTGGTTCTTGTGATATATATGTCTCAGAACGCAATGGCAATGCTTGGTCTAAACCAAAAAACTTAGGAGAAAATGTAAATTCACCTGCTTGGGATTCTCAACCGTCTATTGCTTCAGATGGGAGGACTCTTTTCTTTGTTTCCAACAGAGAAGGTGGCTTTGGTAAAAGTGATATATACTATTCTTATTTAAGGAAAGATGGCACATGGACTAAGGCAAAAAACTTAGGAGAAAAGATAAACACCTCCGAAAACGAAATATCTCCTTTTATTCATCCGTCAAATACTACGCTTTACTTCTCTTCTGATGGTCATATAGGGATGGGGGGACAAGACATCTTTTATTCCAAAATAGAAAACGGCAAATTCTCTTCTCCTATCAACATCGGCTATCCTATCAACACCGATGCTGATGAAACATGTTTCTTTGTTAATAGTGAGGGTTCTATAGCTTTTTATGCAAGTAATGCTTTAGAAGAAAACTTCGGAAATACCGACATTTATTTCTTTAACTTATACAAACAAGCTCAACCTACTAAAGTTATAACTCTGAAAGGAAAAATTCTTTACGATGATTTTCGCAAAGGCAACCAAGCTCTTTTGGAAATAAAGAACCTTAAAACCAACCGTATCATAGCTTCCACAACCTCAGACAAAACAAATGACAAATATCTCTTAGCTCTACCTATTGGAGAAGAATATGCTATGAACGTAACTTGCGAGGGTTATCTTTTTTACTCTGAGAATTTTTCCTTAAAAGAAATAAATGATAGCATTTCTACAATAGAGGAAGACATTACTTTGCAAGCTATTAAAGAAGGACAAAGCGTTGTCTTGAAGAATATATTTTTTGAGACCAATTCTTTTGAACTTAAACAAGAAAGCAATGCAGAACTTCAGACCTTGCTTGAACTTATGCAAAGAAATCCTAACATAAGAATAGAGATTTCAGGGCATACCGACAACGTAGGAAAAGATGACTACAACCTTACTCTTTCCGAAAACAGAGCAAAAAATGTGAAACTTTGGCTGACTAACAATGGCATAGACAGTCAAAGAATAGTTGCAAAAGGTTATGGAAAAACCAAACCTATTGCTGACAACACAACAGAAGAAGGAAGACAACAAAACCGCAGAACAGAATTTAAAATAATAAAATAGTGGAAGAAAAGATATTCAACATAAAGCACATAAACCAGACCGAGTTTTTTGGTGTGGGAGAAAAGAATCTAAAATTCATAACCCTGCTCTACCCAATGCTAACTATGACAGTAAGGGCAGAAAACTTGACTATTCACGGCTCAGAAAAGGAGATTCAAAGCTTTACTAAGTTCTTTGAACGCCTAATGAAAGTATATAGGAAAGAACATATATTAGACGAAAACCTGATAATGTCTGCCTATAAAGACGAAGACCTGCAAAACAACGAAAACAACATCCTACTATACGGCAACAAGGGCTTGGCGATAAAAGCCCGCACAATCAACCAACAGAAGATGGTTGAAGAGATAGAAAAGAATGATATGCTTTTCGCTATAGGTCCTGCCGGTAGTGGAAAGACTTATACTGCTGTCGCTTTGGCTGTCAAATATCTAAGAGAAAAAAGAGTGAAACGTATCATCCTTACTCGTCCTGCTGTAGAGGCTGGTGAAAATCTCGGCTTTCTTCCAGGAGATATGAAAGAAAAGCTTGACCCCTACCTGCAACCTCTCTATGATGCGTTAAGAGATATGCTTGGAGAAGGCAAACTGAACGACTACATAGAACATCACATCATTGAAATCGCTCCTTTAGCTTTTATGCGTGGAAGAACACTTGAAAATTCTTTCGCTATCCTTGATGAAGCACAGAATGCTACAATCGGCCAAATAAAAATGTTCCTCACTCGTATGGGAAACTATTCAAAATTCATAATAACAGGAGACCCTACTCAAACAGACTTACCAAATAAACAGCCTTCTGGTTTGATACCTGTTACTGAGAAATTAAAAAGCATAAAAGGAATAGCCATTGTAGAACTAACAAACAAAGATATTGTCAGAAATCCTTTGGTTACACGTATTTTAGAAGTTTTGTAATCTGTTTTCTATCATTATATTAGAAACAAAATATAAAATTTAGACAACAAAAAAACAGAAAAAAGTTTGTCAATAAACAAAGTTTTTATAATTTTGCAAAACAATTAAGGGGGAGGGTTTCTCTCAAAATAGTTCTTAATTCAAATTTGGCGGGGTAGCTCAGTTGGTTAGAGCGTCGGATTCATAACCCGGAGGTCACGAGTTCAATTCTCGTCCCCGCTACAGATTGAGTTCTCATAACTTAATTTTGTTTTTGGTTAATAAATATTTGGACTTGCCTGTGAAGGCAAGTTTTTTTTTAATATCATATGAATTAAAAGAAAGCAGAACTTTGATACATTGCGTATAAAAAACTCTCTTTGATTTTGAAAGGCGAGGATTTTTTGGATATGAATCTTGTAGACGCCTATAGAGATAAGGTTGTCGTCGTCATCCTCACGGAAGGTGATTCAAACAACATCTGGAAC
>OMWJ01000010.1:61604-131746 GCA_900314725.1 uncultured Bacteroidales bacterium | reverse complement strand
TGTATTGCTTATCTGTGCGAAGAGACCTGTCTGCAGAAATATTACTAAGCAGATAAATAATATGTTTTCCTTTCTCATAGTAGTTTGTTTTTGATTATTAACCCTGCAAAGTTATGCAATTATTTTGAAACAACAAAATCATTATCAGAAAAAATAAAATAATTCATATAAAATCAATGCTTTTCTATAACGAGTGAAGCGAGTGGCATATTCTTATCTTTAAGAAACAATTTCTATAAGCGACTCGTTTTGGTCTTTTCTAAGGAGCGAACTAAATTCTGTATTCGATGCCAATCTAATGAATATGTTCTACAGCCAGCAGCCTATTTCGACTTGTCAAATCCATTACATCTATAAGGCATCCAACAGACATAAGGGTTTTGAATTTTCTTTTCATGCTCTTGATTATCTTTATAGTTCCAAACGACATTAACGAGCCGACACGAGCGACTATCTATGCGATTGCTTTGCCAAGAAGGTATCTTGTACCGAGCACATAAAGAGCAGTCCCTGACTTTCAGCCCAATCGGCAGCGCTTTAGCCATTCCAATTTCGTAAATGTCTATGTCCTTTATCTCATCCAAAGGCACAGAAAGGCTAAAGGCTCTGTTTTTTGGGGCAAATCCATCTACTTCCTTACAAACAATCACTCTGCTATCGGCAACCAATTCATTGTCTTTCTTCGTCAGCAAGAAGTTTTCAAAGTTTACATAACTATTGAAAGGGACATCACGCTTGAATCCATAGAAAACTATCGGCGGGATGGCATTCTTATTCTCGCTCTGCATAAAAAGATATTCGTTCACGATTTCGCCAGCATTCTATACAATCGCATTGTCGGCGTCTTCCTTTTGAATGATTTTTATCTCGATAATTGGATAGCCCGAAGCAATCTTTTCTTCCGTGCATTTGTGCGTGACAAATACCTCCAAAAATATCGGCTTAACTGTCTCATCTTGGCTGTTTGTCAATAAGAGGTCGGCAATATATTTATCAGCTCCTTTTTCTATGCTACAGGTATCGTATAGTCTTCTAAGATTCAGCGTCTTTAACACTGGTTTCGGTTCGCCCTTGCATTTGAGGCTTGACTTCAATTTGCAAGTTGAACTATCAGGGCATTTCTCAACGATATAATATTGAACAGGAAACTCGCCGCTCGAAAGGCTTTCGTCAAATCTCTGTTTAATTTTCAATTCGACATAGTTGTGTAAGTCGCGGTCTGGCTCATTTCTGTCACCCAAGTAGCCTGGCCGATGGCGAAAGAATTTTGTCACACCGTTTTTGTGTTTCCGTTGTATAAACAGCATTTCTTCTTCATCGTCGCCATCACAACCAGGAAAATAGAATTTCATTTCTTCCCAGCCTTCACTTCCCTTTTCTAAATCTATTGTACTGACAGACTTCCATCAGCTGTTACTGCCTCTGGATATTCTACTCCTTGCGGATTTCGTTCTGATATAAGTTTCCTATTCATTCGGTTAGTCGTTTGTAAATCATATTACAAACATCGTTCCATAACCGAAAGGTTGTCATTTTGGCATAGAACTTTATTTCTTTTTCTTCTTCTTCGCTACGTCCCAATCAAAGGAAAACACCTGACCTTCGATGGGTATATTAACGGTCATACGCACCCCCTTGCGGTACTTTATATTCATATAGCCAATGATGCCTTCATCTGGGTGTATAGTGGTCAATTTCAGATAGCCCTGCGAAATCGTTTTCTTGTCATCAGACATCATCTTGCTAAGTGTCATCATCTGAGTGGTTGCAGCCATATTGGCAGCAGAAGCCGCAGCATAATTGTAGGTCGTATGAACTTGTGTATATGGCATATGCCCTGCTCCGTAAGTTGTGGTGTATGTGGTCTGATATCCAGCCGCTCCCGCATTCATGCCTGCCGCAAATCCCGTCAAAGCCATTGCCCAAGCCTGCTGGGTCTTGACCTTCTTCATATATCGCTCATAAGTATAGACCTTCATTTCTTCTGTCTCGCCATGGTTGTTTTCCAGCATTGACGTTACCAAAGAAGGGTCGAATAGGGCTGATGTCTCACCGAGGTTTTTAATGAATATCAATATCTGATAATTCTTTCCGTAGTCATCTTTATCCACATAGTTAGCCATTCCCACAACGAAATCGCCTATATGCCTATAAGCCCATAGCCGACCGTCGTTGTACTCTGTCAGCACGGTTGTGTCATTCTCTGCTACAAGAAATTCCTGTGCCTGAACAGAACAGGACAAAGTATATAATGCGAATATCAGAAACTTTCTCATCTTTTTATGATATAACTAAAATTTTAGTATTCCCACATATCTTGTTCCATATTGAATAGAAGCTCTTCTACTCTTTCGGATTCATACAAGGCGTCCATTCCTGTAAGGTAATCACCTATTTGACGACCGTATGTATTTGTCTCACGAACAACGTATGATGTGAAATGACGTTTTTGGAAAATATCATCGTATGTACGTCTTTCAGCATCGTTATATGGATTATATACCTCTGTATTTGCTAACAAATCTCTAACTTCAGGGTCATTGAAACGCACCCAACCGATAGTCATTGGAATTGTAACTGCATTCTCATCTTGTCCTTGTTGCATATAATAAACCAAAGAAAAGCCTACGATTCTTACGTCTCTTACACTTCTTTGTTTATCTATGAACCAACGTTCTTTCAAACGAAGGGTTTTGATGTCTTCATTTGCCATAGCTGTAACGATGACAGTATCTTTCATATACTCTGTGCCATCCAAGTCATAGTATGGAACCTCCTCAGTTCTACGATTTCCCATGGAAGCTTTTTGAGCAGCCCAATCATCTATCTCCTCTTTGAACTCATCATCTTTGTAGATTTTGATAAGACCTTCTGTTGCAGCTTTGTCTATCATTGTCCACATATTCATTCTTGACTGTTGAGGATCCAAAGGATAATAGAATACTTGGTTCATCTTCTCCCTAAAATCTATAACTCTCCAAACAGCATGCTCCCAAACAACGTCAGCAGCTCTAACGTATGGATAAGCAAAAGGTTTCTTAGCCTTTCTAACTATTGGACGTTCATAGAATTGGTCAAATTCTTCATTAGATTCTGTATCATCTACTACTTGTGCAAACAAATTTCCACTCATAAGGAATAATGCACCTAATATTAACAGAGATATTTTCTTCATCTTATAAAATATTTTTTAGTTGTTATTATCTCATTTATTGTATTGTAAATACCATAGATTGATTGCTTGCGGCTTTCTCTCCATCTGGTCCTTTTACTCTAAGTTCGTCAATGAAGATTCTGTTTCCTCGTCTTAGTTTTTGAATCTTGTTGATCATTTCTGGAGTGAAAGCATTTCCTCTACCTTGAATAGGAGCTTCGCCATCACCACCAGCATAGAACATAACTTTATAAGTAGTTACATTATATTGAACAGGAAAATCAAATCCTTCCATATCTACACGGAAACCTTTCATAGCAAGCAATGTTTCCTTTGCAATCTTTCCTCCTGAATAGGTTCCTATCTTTACAGTTGGCTTTGGCATCATCTTTATTCTAAATTCCATAGAACCAAGATTTTGAGTTTTGTTGCCAATTCTTGCCGCTGCATTGATAGTACATTTACCCTGTGTTTTTACATTTACTATGTAAGAACCACTACCATCAGGACGGATTGTTGCACCATTGGAACCAGAAATACTAACAACTAAGTCTTTGGAATTAACTCCAGGAGCACCAACACTTACTGGATTATCTACACCAATATAAAATACATTCATCTTGGTTGCAGAAATAGTAACAGAAGGAGCAGCAACGAAGTATTCACCTTCAAAGTCGTATGGTATTTCACCTGTCTCACGCTTTACATATACAGTGCCTTTGTATTTCTGTGGTCCTAATGCTCCAGCACCAAATTTAAGTTTCAATGTGCCAGAGTCTCCAACAATGTTTTGTCCTCTGACATCACCTCTAAGTTGAGAACGAGAATCGTATGCAGCAACAATAACGTCTGCCTCGTATGAGTCTCCCTGCATTACGTATGTAGATTTAGGAATAACCCTCGCTTTAACCATATCAAATTTAAAGTCGTCAGCAGAAATAGAAGAATATAATGAATTGATAAGGTCATACTCTGAGTTTTCTATCTCAGATTTTAATTTATTAAGTATAACCACATCTGCAGCTAACACGGTGTGATAGAAGTTATACATCTGCCAATTAAGTTCTTGCCCTGCTGCATTTTTATGCATGCTCTTAGTATCTATTTGGACTTTTTTTAATTGTGGTTTAAATCTATCGTCACAAAGTTTTAGCATTTGTTCTTGATAAGCGTCTATCTTCTTTTTGATTTCTATTGCCTTACCTGCACTTCCGTCTTCAGTTCCAGCACAAAAATAATAGGTAGGAGCGTCATAGTTATCTTTCTTTTCTATAGCATTGAAACCCTGTTCTTTTATAAGTTTCTTAACTTCTGCAACAGGCTTGCCATCTGTATGTGAGATAACTCCGTATTTTATTTCATCCAAGTAGTCTAATATTTCCTTAGTGGCTATTCTTACTTTCTTAGCCTTTTCCCAGTTTGGTCCTACTTTCCCTTGGTTGTTGTTGTATGCATTCTCAAACATTTGGTAAGCGCTCTCGGTTTTGGAAAGAAGCAAATTATTTGTTACTTCCAAACTATCGCCTACTGTAATGAATGACTGCAAAATCTCCGCTGACACATTCAGTGCTAACATCGCAGTGTAGACCAAATACATCATGGTAATCATTCTCTGCCTTGGGGTTTCGGGACAATTTGTAGCAGCCATAATCTATATCTTTATAATATATTCTTAATTAATAACCAATAAATTAACCTTTAACCTGCATTGCAGCAAGCATATTACCATATATGTCATTCAAAGAAGCAACTTTCTTTGAAAGAGCATTTACTTGTTCTTTATACTTCAATACATTTTCTGCTGTATCTGCAAAATTAACAACAAGATTGTCTATTCTTTCCTGAACATTTTTAGTTGCCTCAAGTTGAGCAGTAGAATTCTGAATTTGCATTTCATATAAAGCATTAATAGAAGATAGACTTGAAGCCATTGTCTTCAATCCATCTATGTAAGAAGCATCTCCTACTGATAATGTGTTTGCAGTTTCTTTGTAAATATTAGCCAGAGTAGAAACAGCACTTGTTGCCTCTTGAACAGAAGCAAGATATTCACCTGAAGCAAGCAAATCTTTGTTAAGATAATCTGCAGTCTTCTTGTATGCATTAGACAACTCAACAACACTATCAGAAGCATCAGAAACATTTTTAACAAATTTCTCTGAAGTCTCTGCTGCGTTAGCAACAGAAGTAAGACCCTCTGCTGTGTCAGAAAGTTTTTGCAAACCTTTACCTAAACTTTCTATTAGTTCAGGACCTATCTTAGCATCTTCAAGCATTTTGTCTAACTTTTGAGTAGCAGTCATGCCAGGAATACCACCTACTAAGCCTACTTCACCAGCAACACCATCTCTTTTATCTCCAAAAGCTTCAGGATTAGTTCTTTGTTTTTCATGAATAAGACGTTTCTTTTCATCCTCTTCCTGTGGAGTTAGACCTTCCATTCCTGCTAATTCAGGATAAACCAATGACCAATCGTATGTAACGTGTAATGGTTCAAAAGCTGAAAAAAAGAAAATTATAGCCTCAGTAAACATACCTACAATAAGTAGTTCTGTTGCAAAAGGCCAGTGATTAATTTTGAACAAGGCACCAATAATAACCACTGATGCACCTACACCATAAAGCTTTGCAGTTAATTGCTTATACGCTTTACTTCTTACTAATGTGTCTATTCCCATAATAAAATCAGATTTTTTAGTTTTTTGTTATTGTTATTATTTATTAATTCATTTACTTTTCTACAAACGACAAAATTACAAAATTTATTTTAAATAACAATAATTAAAACCTTATTTTATTTTTTTATCTACTTTTTTTTGAACTTCCTACTAATACGAAGAAACAATTCAAAAGGTTACATCAAGCTGAAATAAAATCTTTTAAATTAGCTGAAATAAATCGATAAAACGATGATTTAAATTATTCGGCTTTTTGTAGAATAAGTTTGTAATGTTCTTTTAGAGTATCACTCCAAGAATTTTGTGGAGAAGAAATCGCTTCCATTGCTTGTTTTGCCTTGGAATACTCGCCCAAATTAAAAAGCACCCATGCATAAGTATCTATATAAGTATCGTTATCGGGCTGTATCATCATAACTTTTTCTATCATAGACAGGGCTCGTTTTAAATCTTTTTTCTCTAATGCAAGATAATAAGCATAATTATTCAACACGGGAACATTATCAGCATTAATCTTTAAAACCTCATCGTAAAAGTAAAAACACTTTTCTCTATCTCCTAACTCATTGTAGCAGTCGCCAAGGTTTCTGTATAAGTCTTCCAACACCACCTCATCATTTCCAGCTACACTTATGCCTAAATTAAAAGTTTCAACAGCGTCTTTGTACTCACCTTTTATTTCCTGATTTATTCCCTTAAAAAGATAAGGTATAGGTTGTTCTGGATAGTTTTCTATTGCTTTATCTGCTATTGCTATAACTCTATCTGGCATGTCAAAATTACTCATAGCAAACAAAGTATTTTGAAACAGATTATAGTCTGTGCAACCTTTTTCTATTGAAGCGACACCTGTAGTAACAGCTCTAAAGAAATCTCTTTTTTTCATATAACCTGTATTCAACAAAGCATATAAACTACAGTCATTAGTATCTACAGTCTCTGCTGCTTGTAAGCAAGCAAAAAAACGCTCAAATGTCTTATCATCTGTATCTACATCTTTGCCATATACAGAATAAACTATACGAATCTTGCTTTGGGTGTCAATATTTTTTTGCTTCATTGCATTATTCAAGTAGTAAAAAGTAGAGTCCTGATCACCTTTTATCATATAGTAATTAGCAAAAGTAACATTGAGATTTTCTTCCTCAGGATCAATTTCCCTTACCTTATTGTAATAGTATAGTGCTTTATCGTAGTCCTTTTCTTTCATCTTCATTTCTGCAAGAATAGACAAATAACGACTTTGAGTTGGAAAGTTCTCATGCAATTTTAGCATTTCCTGCTCAGCTTTCTTTATATCATTCAATTCTCTATATAGTTGAAACTTTTGCAGTGAAGTAGTTTCATTTACTCCGAATTTTTCTTCCATTCTATCTAAAACAGAGAGTTCTTTCTTCGTATCTTGCTTAACATGATAAATCAAAGACAACTGTTGCCAATACTCTAATGTTTCAGGTTGCTGTTTTACTATCTTCTCCAATACTTCTGCGCATTTATCATAATCTTGTATAGCAGCATATAGTTCACATAATTGTAATTTATACCATATATTATCATCGTCTGTTACTACTGCATGTTTAGAATAGTCAATAGCTTTAGAATAATCTTCCTTCTGCATATAGATACAAGACAAATAATACATGGATGTGGCTGAGTTTTTATTGTTTGCTAAAACATTCTTAAACAAAGACTCTGATTTGTTTATATTGCCTTTATTAAACTCTGTTACAGCATCTATTATCAAAGCATTCTCTTTGTAGTTTTCTGGTTTAGAAATTGCAGTCTTTTTGCTTGTAGTACAACAAGCAAACAAAAAAACACATAATGATATTACAATTATTTTCTTTAGCATATTATTCCTTTATATTACTATAAGAACCCAAGGAAATATCCTTTGCTTTACCTGAATAAACAGCACCTTCTCCTATCATTGAATTATCCAATATAGCATTGTCTATTCTTGAGTCTTTACCTATTATAGAATTTGTAATGATTGAATTTTCTATCATAACACCATCTTCCAATGTTACGTATGGACCAATAACACAATTATCTAATCTTACATTTTCCCCTATATAATATGGTGGTATAACACAAGTATTATTTCCAGTTACATTAGTGTGCATCCCTCTCATTTCTTCTCGCATTTCAAGAAGTTGTTTGTTGGTATCCACTACTGCATCTTTATTCCCACAGTCCATCCATTTGCTGACTGTTTCTGTTGTAAAACTATATCCTGTCTGCAACATATTCTCAAGACAGTCGGTAAGTTGATATTCTCCTCCTTTTACAATATTATTATCAATCAATCGCTTTATTTCACTGTAAAGTCTTTCTCCGCTTTTAAAATAATAGATACCTATAATTGCTTCTCTACTAACAAACTCTTTTGGCTTTTCTACAAACTGTAATATTTTTCCTGTAGTATCATCTTTCTTTACAACTCCAAAAGCAGATGGATTTTCAACTTCAGATGTCCAAATAATACCATCTTTATTTAAATCCATAGTAAAATCTGCATTGAAAAGTGTATCCGCAAAGGCAACCACTACATTCCCCTTCAATAAATCCTTAGCTTGCCACACTGCATCAGCTGTTCCTTTAGGCTCTTCTTGATAAAAAATTCTTCCTTCTGCTCCTAAACTTCTTGCTACTTGAATAAGATCTTGCTCTACTTTTTCTCCAAAATGTCCTACCACAAAACCAATATTATCCACTTTGCCTCCACATGTTTTAACTATATCCTGGCAAAGTATTTTTACTATCTCTTTATTGCAAACCTTAACTAATGGTTTTGGGGTGGAAAGTGTATGGGGTCTAAGTCTTTTACCCATACCTGCCATAGGTATTATTATATTCATATTCTTTAATCTTTTATTTTGTAACTTATTATTATTTTTTCAAAATATCATTATATTTCTTTATATCGTGAAGAAGGTTTACCGCTTGTTTTACTTCAGGATCATGATTTATATATGCTTCCACTCTACCCTTTTGATTGTAGTATCTAACAACAATCTCACTTAATAGAACTTCACTTATTTCATCTTTAAACTTATACAAATCATTCTTCTTATCATCCTCTATTTTTAGTTTCATAGCATCAAGCTGATTAAGTATATCTTCATCACACTTGTCTTTCCTTGCTACATCCAAAAGTTCCTTTAATGAATATTCCGTAGGAGTGGTATAGGAATAATCCTTATTCTTTAAGTATAAAACAAAGTCATCATATATTTCATCAGTTATTTTAAAGTCTTTAGCACTTGGAATGGATTTGTGCTTTCTTGCAAACTCTGTTGCATAATCAAATATCAGACTTTTTCCTACAAGAGAAAAGAGAATACTACTACCATACTCTGGTTCAATTGCTATATCTGGCTCTATTCCATAACCATCATAAACAACTCTGCCATTTCTTGTTTTAAAAGCAGTACGCAAACTATCATTAATTTTATTTGCTCTGCCTAAAGAATCTCTATGAGAATAATCTATTGCTTGAATACATCTACCACTTGGAATATAGTATTTAGATACAGTTACTTTCATTTGTGAATTATAGACAAGAGGAAGAACATTTTGTACTAAACCCTTACCAAAACTTCTTTGCCCCATTATAACAGCACGGTCTATATCTTGCAAACTTCCTGCTACTATCTCACTTGCAGATGCAGAAGAACCATCAACCAAAACAACCACAGGAATATCTTTATCGACAACTTTCTTTGTCGTCCTAAATGTTTGACTCTTTTCCTGTGTTTTTCCTTTTGTACTAACTACTACTTGACCTTTATCAACAAAAATATTTACTATATCTACTGCTTCATTCAATAATCCACCTCCATTACCTCTAAGGTCTAAAATAAGTCCTTTTATATTTTCTTTTTTTAGATTATTAAATGCTGATAGAACATTATTCGCAGCATTTTTAGTAAATTCATTAAGCTTAATATAACCTAAATCCTCTCCTATTATTCCACTGTAAGGAACATTTGGAAGAGTTATCTCTTTCCTTTTGAAACTAAAAGTCTTCTCTTCTTCGTTTCTTTTTACTTTAACCGTAATAGTTGAACCTGCTTGACCTCTTAGAATCTCTCTTACTTGGTCTGAATTTTTTCCTTTAGCACTCTGACCATTTACTTCTATGATAAGGTCTCCTGCTTTCAAACCGGCTTCGTATGCTGGCAAACCTTCGTATGGTTCAGATATATATACACTATCTCCTTTTTGATGAATCAAAGCACCAATACCTCCGTACTCTCCCAAGAGTTGCAATTTCACATCTTCCAAATCAGACTCTGGATAATAATTAGTGTAAGGGTCTAATTTTGCAAGCATAGCATCTATTGCTGTTTTTATAAGATCGCCTTCGTTTATATCATCTACATACGTTGTGTAAAGCGTTTTATATACTGAAGAAAATATCTCAAGATTTTTTGAGAGTTCAAAACTTCTATCTATTTTGTTTTCTTGAGCAGTAACAGATATAACAAGAAAACTAAATAATATTACAAATACTTTTTTCATATTATAATAATATATCAAAAAAAACGTTGCAAAGATAGTATTTAAAAATAAAAAAACGCTCTTTTTCTATTTTTTTTTAATAAAATTATCCATTTACAAAATTTATTTATAATTTTGCAAACCAATTTTAACACTGAAAAAAATAAGAAAAAAAGCAAAAGAAAATGGCTGTAATAGGTAAAATAAGAAAACATTTTGGTTGGGGTGTAACAATAATAGTAGCCCTTGCAACTTTAGCATTTATCTTCAACGATTTTGGAAAAAGAAGAAGCCAAGCTACTGAAATAGCTAAGGTAGATGGTATGGAAGTAAGTTTTTCTGAATTTGAATCAGCAAGAGAAAGAAATGAGAACACTTACAAAGCTCGTACTCAAGATGGCAAACTTACTTCAGAACAACAATTCCAAGTAAAAGCTCAAACATATTATGAATTAGTTAGCGAAAAGCTTCTTAATCGTGAATGCGAAAAGTTAGGCATTGTGGTAGGTGAAGAAGAAATGAATGATATGTTTTTGGGTACTTTCCTTTCAAATGAAGTAAGACAACTATTCACAGACCCAACTACAGGTCAATTCAATGCACAAAATGTTCGTCAGGTTATGCAACAATATGATAAAATGCAGCCTGAACAACAAGCACAGTGGAATCAAATTCAAAAGAATGCTTATTCTGAAAGACTAAATTCTAAGTATGCTTCCCTTATTGCTGGCAGTTTCTATATGCCAAAGGCCATGGCAAAGCACATTAGCGACACCTACGACCAAACAACGGATGTTCGCTATGCTGTTCTTCCATTCTCTTCCATAGATGACGACAAAGTAAAACTTACCGACGAAGATTATCAAAAATATTATGACGAACATAAAAACGAATTTCGTTTAAGTGAAGAAATGCGTCAAGTTGAATTCGTTAAGTTTGAAGTAGTACCTTCTCAAGCTGACATAAAAGCATTGGAAGATTCTGCAATGAGAGTCTTTGCCGAGCTTTCACAGACTGAGAAAGCAGATATGGATGGATTTATCTCTACTTCTTTTGACAACAATTATGACAGCAACTACTATGAACGTTCTGCTCAAAACATTGTTGCCTTATTCCCTGATACAATATTAAAAGGCAAGGGTGCTGGAAGCATGATTGAACCAAGAATCTCTGGGAACAATTGGATAATGGGTAAAATACTTTCTGAACAATCTCGACCAGATTCAATTAAATTCTCTCTTATAGCAGTATATAACAATAAGACAGGTGCAAGTGAGATAAAACGCACTCCAGAGCAACAAAAACTTCTTATAGATTCTCTTATGGGAGTAATAAAAGACTCTGCTTCTTTTGTAGAGAATGTTAGCAAATTCTCAGATGATCCTAACACAAAAAACAAACTTGGCGACATGGGTTGGGTTACAGACGGAACTATAATGGAAAGCATGTACGAGCCAATGATTAATTGTCCTGTTGGTGGAGTATTCCGTTTTACTCGTCCAGATAGTGTAGGAGAATATATTATAAGGGTAACTGACAAAACCGTTGCTAAGCCAAAGATTCAAATAGCATCTGTTGTTATTGGCATTCGTCCAAGCGAGACAACAATAAATAACTTCAAAAACAAAGCTGATGACTTCTTGGCAAAGTCAAAGAACCTTGAAGCAATGAAAGCTTTGGCAAGCAAACAAAATACTAATGTTCTTACTTCAACTATCAACGCTATGTCTTACCAATTAGATGGTACTCCATACGCAAGAGAGGCTATCTGCTGGGCTTTCGGTGATGTTGAGAAAGGCGATGTTGCAAATACAGTCTATGAACTACAAGATGCTAATCAATACAACACAATGTTTATCGTTATTGGTCTGAAAGACATACAAGAAAAAGGATTTATGACACTTGCTCAACTAAAAGAAAATCCTCAATTTGTGCGTATAGTAAAAATGGAAAAGAAAGCACAAATGCTTATGAAGAAAGCCAACGATATTCTTAAGACAACTAACACAATAGATGCTTTTGCAACAAATGCTAAGGTTGCTGTTGATACTGTTACTGGTGTTGATTTTTCTTCTCCTTACTTTGGTAAGGCAGGTGCTGAAATGAGACTTGTAGGAAAACTTTCTGTAGTAAAGAACACAGGTTTATTGAAAACTGCTGTCAAAGGTTTCAATGGTGTTTATGCAGTTCAAGTCGATAAGATTTCTAAACGTGCTGTTAAGGAAGACTTCAATATGATTTGCCAAACATACAACCAACGTATGCAACAAAGAATGCAACAATTGAACCCTATCGCTATTCTTTACAGAGACGCAAAGGTAAAGAACAACTTTGTTCAATTTGTAAATAAATAAAATCTTATTAATTTCAATAAAAAGAAATAACTCTGTTGAATTATGCAGGGTTATTTTTTTTGTCTTGTGTAAAATAATAAACATATATAAACGTTATTTAAATACTTGTTCATTTTTTTGAATTAATTATTAAAAATATAGTATATGAAGAAAAGAAACATTTTTATCATCCTTTTTGTTGCTACTACTATGTTAGCAACAGTTCAAACCAAGGCTTGCACTAATTTTCTTTTTACTAAGGGTGCAACAAAAGACGGTTCAACAATGATTACATACGCTGCTGATTCTCATACCCTTTATGGAGAATTGTACTACACTCGTGCAGCACAATATGCAGCAGGAACTATGATTCAGGTAATAGAATGGGACACCGGCAAACCCCTTATCAAAATTCCGCAGGTAGCACAAACCTATACTACTGTTGGAAATATGAACGAATGGGGACTTACCATAGGTGAAACAACATACGGAGGTAGAGAAGAATGCTGGGATTTAGGCAATGGTATTGACTATGGCTCTCTTATCTATCTTACTCTTCAAAGAGCAAAAACAGCCAGAGAAGCTATAAAAACCATCGCAGAATTTATGGCAACATACGGATATGCTTCAGAAGGAGAGAGTTTTTCTATTGCTGACGGTGATGAAGTTTGGATTATGGAACTTATCGGCAAAGGAAAACCTGTAATGGATACAATAAAAGATAAGAAAGGTAATGTAAAATCCATAAAAGCCAACAAAAAATGGACTAAAGGTGCTGTGTGGGTTGCAAGAAGAATACCTGACGGATATGTTTGTGGTCATGCTAATCAGGCACGTATCACTACTTTCCCTTGGCAAAAGAAAGGATCTTTTGTAAGTATCTCTTCTAAAAATCTTAAAGAAATCTTCCGCCCTGAAGTAGAGACAGTCTATGCAGAAGATGTTGCAGAGTTCGCAAGAATAAAAGGCTGGTACAACGGTAAAGATGAAGACTTTTCTTTCTCTGACACATACGCTCCTTTGACTTTCTCTGGTGCAAGGGGATGTGAAGCAAGAGTATATGCTATGTTCAACAGAGTCAATGGCAATATGAAACAATATGAATCATACGCTATGGGTAAGAACTTAAAGAACCGTATGCCACTATGGATAAAACCAGATCATAAGATTTCTGTTAATGAAGCTATGGCCCTAATGCGCGACTACTATCAAGGCACTCCTATGGATATGTCTAAGGATTTGGGAGCAGGTCCTTTCAAATGTCCTTACAGATGGAGACCTATGAATTGGGAAGTTGATGGACAAAAATACATTCACGAAAGAGCTACTTCAACTCAACAGACAGGCTTCTCTTTTGTTGCACAGACTCGCAGTTGGATGCCTGCAAAAGCAAAAGGTATTCTTTGGTTTGGCGTAGATGACACTTACACTACTGTCTATGTTCCAATGTATTCTTCCATAAATGAAACACCTATTAACTTCAAAGAAGGTAATGGTTCTATGACAGAATATTCTCCGACATCTGCTTTCTGGAAATTCAATCAGGTATCTAACTTTGTCTATACTCGTTGGAGTGATATGATCGTAGATTTGCAAAAGGTTCAATCTCGTTTGGAGAATTCCTTTGTTGAAGAGGTGAATAAATTGGATGCAAGAATAAAGAATATGACTGAAAGCCAGATGAGAAATGAGCTAACAAAATTCTCTCTTGCTAAAGCAGAACAAACATTCAACGAATGGTCAAACTTATACAACTATCTTTTAGTAAAATATATTGATGGCAACATCAAGAAAGAAAAAGATGGCAAGTTTGAAGAAACAGGATTCAGAAAAGGTGATGCAGTATTTCCAATGCAACCTGCTTATCCTGCTGATTGGTACAGAATGATAGTAAAGGACCACGGTGATGTAATCAAAGACTTAGGAGAATAATTCTAATCAAACATAATATACAAAGTGTCTTGTAGTCTTTCTGCAAGACACTTTTTTTATTTTTATTAGTTCATTTTCTTTAGAAGAAAATAAGCGTCAAAGTCCTGAATGGACTTTCGCAAAACAAGAACCAAAAACTAAAACATTTGAATTGATACTTGGCGAGCATGGCAGGTTAAACGTGCTTCGCACGAATGTACAAGAATATCTATTAAAGAATGTTTATTAAAAAAGAAGTTCATAAACAAAGAAAGTTATCAAAGAATAAGTTTCTTGTTTATTTAAAATAAATAAGAATTTTTCTCTGTATAAATCAATAGATTAAAAACTTTTCGAAAAAATAATTGATTTTTAACTGCAAGTTTTTACCCTTTTTGCAGTGTCTCCTGAATGGACGTTTCGCATAATTGCACTTATTATCGTGCAATGCAAATAAATTCATAAAGCATTTTTTTTGATAATGCGAAAGGAGGAAATATGAATGGCAGTTAAAAATTATTGCAATAGCGTCAAACATCCAGTGAATGTTTCGCATAATCGCACTTATCATCGTGCGATGAAAATAAATCATATTAAATAACGTTTAAATAAAAAGGAGGTTTCCGAAAAGCCTTTAATAGAGTAGGAAAAATAAAAAACATAAAAAATGAAGAAATTAGAAAATCTCGCAAAGATACTTTTTCTATTCTTTGCAGTAGTAAATTTAGGTTTAGCAACCGTTAGTTGCAGTGATGACAAAGAAAAAGATTCTAAAAAAGGTATAGTTGGAAAAATAACCTATTTTAGTAGTTGCTATAATAAATCAACATCTGAATTTGGCTATGTAGTACAGGATAATAGTCTCTCCATAAATAATAGTGGTAGTTTTAATTGCAGTATAGAAAGCATCAATATAGAAGTATCTATTACTGCGGATACGTTGCATGTAGAAGAGATTCCTATTAATCCAAGTACGTATGAAGCGAACTGTATATGCGGAAGGACTTATAGTTATATAATAAAAAATATACCTCAAGGTAATTATACTGTTGAAATATATAGACAAGGATTGCTCATAGAAACATTTAATATAAATATATAAGATTAAGAATATGAAAAAATAGTTACAAAAACGGTGTAGAACTTTTGTCGTTTTTGCGTACTTATATATATAATATTTTTTAGAACACGAAAGGAGGAAATATGAACAGCGGTGAAGAAAAACAATTGTAATAGCGTCAAACATACATTGAATGTTCGCATAATCGCACTTATCATTGTGCAATGAAAATAAATCATATTAAATAACGTTTAAATAAAAAGGAGGATTCCGAAAAGCCTTTAAATGAGTAGGAGAGAATAATTAATAAATTGTAAAAGACAGAATAAAGATAGTAAGCTTGTTGGCAAATGTAGTGTAGAATGTGTATCACGTAAAAACTAAATTTTATGAAAATAGTTAAAATAATTATCGTCTCATCATTTTTATTGTTATGGTCATGTAGCAATGACAAGCAAATGCTTGTCAGAGGTACGTATGTTGTACATGTAGATAGGGAAATATTTATTTCTAAGTCTGACAATGGAACAAAAGTATTTCTTGATACAATATCCAAGAGAAATCAACGAGATATCAATGTACTCTTTTATCCATACGATAGTCTTAGTATGGAAAGAGCTATTGATGAAGTATGCCATAAAGCAAATGTAGAACAATTTAAATACATAGGTTTATACACTTGTAATAAAATAGATGATACGAGTACTAAGTATTATGTTGTCTTGTATTCTGATTATAAAAATAGATGGTATGAGAGAAATGATAAAGATTGATTCCTCTAAAATGGCGTTTATGAAATGGATTTGCGTAGTACTGAATTTGAAAACATATTACCATGAATAAATTAATCATAAAGTATGCATGCTTTTTGGTATGCATACTTTTGCTTGTTTATAATGCGGTTGCACAGGAGAAAAAGCAGAGTTTTGATTTATTTTTTAGAGAAACAGACAATAGTTCTATTGCAAAAATAAACACCAACACAGATGAAAGGCTTTTATTACTGGAGGAATATGAGCAAACTCCTTATATTTATCTTGCGACTATAGAAGAAGACACTATAGTATTAGATAGTATAAATAATATATTGTCTTCATATATTACTGAGAATAATGATACGTCCTATTATTATCCCGTGATATTAGCTAATTCTGTTTATTACATTAATGACACCTTATTTATTTCTTTTGGTAAAGGATTGATTACTTATATCAAGAGAAACAAACATTTTGAATTCAACAGTTGTTATGATTTCAAAGAACTAAAACCAGAGACACGTTTATCTACTATTGTAGGCTACAAAAATGGCAAACTTGTATTGTCAAGTCAGGTTTTTAATAAAGAGAAGTCATATATTATTTCATTGTATGATATACAAAATCATAAAATCCTTAAACAAAAAAATATTTATGCAGGAAATTCTATATTGCTTCATTATTATGACATATATAATGCATTTTCAAGTAATGAAAACTATATTTCTTTTATCAATACAATAGAGCCAAAAGTTTATTTGTACGATTATGATTTGGAATTAGTTGATAGTATAGCATTCCAACTCAATGAGGATTATAAAAAAACACAACATCTTTTGGATACAAATGTATCTGTAAATCAAAAGATAATTTCGCCTGAATATTCAAAAAGTATAATAATGCTATTGGATAAGTTGAACATATTAGATTATTATTCCAATTTCAAGCATAGTTTCATTGACAATACAAGTCTTATTATCTTTACTCAAAGAAGAGGTGTAGATACTTGCGATATTATAAAACTTAATATGGCGACACACGACAAGCAAGTTATACTTTCTTTTCCGAAATACGGGACAGATTCTCCTTTTACAGCTTTAATCCCAACAATGAATATACCTCTGTTTTCACAAGGAATGTTTGTTGATTATACCACGAAATTGGATGACGCACAAGAAAAGATTGTCTATTCCGTAGATTTATACTTTTCAGATATATTGAACTTTAGTCAAACCAAAATGATTTTTACCGATAAGAAAAATAATGAAGTATCTATAGAACTAAAAGACTATGAGGGTGTTATAGTTTTTGATGATTATTTTTGTAGAGAGTGTTTTGTCTCAAGTCATAAGAATGACAAGTTGTTGTTTATCTATTATAACTCCGACATAGATAAGGCAAGAAGACTGAGTATCTATAATGAATTAAAGAAAATATATCCTAACTCTGATATATTGTTTAACTATGACAGCGGTTTGAAAGTCAAGTGTAATCAATTTCTGACTTTCTGATTACTTATAATTAATTAATTTATTTAAGAGGGCAGATATGTTGAAAATAGAAGTTTATGAACAGTAGTAAAGAGATATCAGATATACAAAATAAATAGTATTGAAAGAACATTAAAGATGAACGACTAAGACAGTTGTCCGTAAAAAAAAAGTATATGAAATGAAGCAAGTTAATGTTTTTGGTTTTATGTGTTTTAAAAAGTCTTCGTTTTAATTTTTTAACTCTTGATGTTTAGGGTGTAAAGAGTTGGTTTTAAAAAATTAAAACCAACTCTTTTTTTGCGAAAACGAAGACATTTTTGGATAAGCCTAAAGTTTTGATATAGAGTTTTTTGTGTCTTTTGTATTGATGCGAAGAATTGTATTAACTTAATCATACAAAAAAAGAGACTCTTCAAATAAAGAATCTCTTTCTTTATGTGGCATCGACAGGATTTGAACCGGTGACACAAGGATTTTCAGTCCTCTGCTCTACCAACTGAGCTACGACGCCATCATCTTACCTTTGCGTTTGCAAAATTATAACCTTTTTTTATTATGACCAAATTTTTGAAAGATATTTTTTTTGATTTATGTTTCTTGAGAGATTTATTTTTTTGGTTATTACAAGATTATGATGTTTTGATTTTTATTTTACATTTATGTATTTATGTGTCTGTAAGGAAAGATTCCACTCTGGATGCTGTTTTATATAGTCTATTATTTCTGGAATTATTGTCTCTTTTCTGTTCCATTCGGGTTGTAGAAATAATGAACAGGAGCTCTCTTTCTTTAAGCAGTCTTTCATTCTCTCAGCGAAAGCAAAGTCAGACTTGGACGAGATAACTACTTTCAAAGAATCTACTCTGGAAGCAAATACTTCTTTGCTATAATCTGAATCTTTCTTGCAAAGGGGTAGAAGATGTTGTTTAGGAGAAAGGGTGATGTGAGAAAAAAGTCCTCTTACTTCATTTACTCCTGAAGTCTCCAAGAATATTTTGATGTTCTTTTCTTTTAGTTTTTCAGTAAGTTCGGTTAGGTCATATATTGTAGGTTCTCCTCCCGTTATGACAACATTCTTTGCTTTGGACTTGAGTATGGTATCTACTATTTCCGCAGTATCCATAAGTTTGGAGTTGTCCTTGCTCCATGCTTTTTTCTCATCGCAAAAAGGACAAGCAACATTGCAACCGGCAAGACGAACAAAATATGCAGGCATACCTGTATTTTCTCCCTCACCCTGAACAGAATAGAACATTTCAAAGACTGGTAATCTCATTTTTTTTAGCATTTGTTTTGCAAAAATACATATTTTTAGGCACTTTAAACAAAAAAATAATTCAATGTATGCTATTTTTTATGCAGAAGAAACAAAATTATGCAATATTTTTTGTATTTTTTAAATCTGATTATCAATAATTTATAAATTTATGTTGTTTTTTTTTCAAAAAAAGATTGACAAAAAGAAAACTTGCTTTATCTTTGCAATGTTAAAACAAAAGAATTTATAAACCTTTAAAAACAAGAAAAAAATGAAAAAAGTATTGTTAGTATTAGCTATCGCTGGATTTTTCGCAGCATGTGGAAGCAAAGGAACAGAGTCAGCAACAACAACTCCTACAGAAAACACTCCAACTGAAGAAGTAACTGCTACTCCAACAACAACTCCAACTGCAACTCCAACTGACGTAGCAAAATAATTCAGTTAGATTAGCAATTAATTAGAAAGCAGTCCCATTAAATTGACTGCTTTTTTTTGTGCCTATATTTTTGTAAGCAATAGGGAGCGTGTTTTTAAAGATCACTATAAAATGATAATAAATATTTTATCATTTGAGATAAAATGTATATTTTTGCAGATAGGAAAATAATAAAAAAGACTAAGATATGAAAAGAGTATTATTGGCTGTAGGCTTGATAGCTATGGTGTTTGCATCTTGCCAGCAAAAGACAAAAGACAAAGACATTATTGATAAACCTCAAGTAGAAGTAAAGAATGGTATGCTTTCTCCAGAAGTGTTGTGGGCTTTTGGTAGAATAGGCGATGTTTCTGTTTCTCCAGATGGAGAGAAAGTACTTTATACTGTTACTTACTATTCTGTTGAGCAGAACAGAGGTAATGCAGATGTATATATAATGGATAAGGACGGAAAAAATGTTCAGCGTCTTACAGAAACAAAAAACTCAGAGTTTAATGTTATCTTTAATCCTAAGGGAGATAAGATAGGTTTTATCTATGCAGAAGATGACAATGTAAATATTTGGGAAATGAATCTTGATGGTTCAAACAGAACAAAGATTTCGGACTTCAAGGAAGGCGATTTGGAAGGTTTTGCTTATTCTCCTGACGGAAAGAAAATACTTTATGTAAGAGGTATAGCAAAAAAAGATAAATATGCTTACTTAAAGGAGGGTTTAGATAAAACAACAGGAAGAGTTAATGATGATTTAATGTATCGTCATTGGGATAATTGGGTAGATAATGTTCCTCAGCCTTTTGTTGCAGATTTTGATGGAAAGAGCATAAAAGAAGGTGTTAATCTTTTGGAAGGAACAGAATATGAAAGTCCAATGCGTCCTTGGGGAGGTATGGAACAACTTGCATTCTCTCCAGATAGTAAAAAAATTGCTTATACATGTAGAAAAAAGACAGGTAAAGATTATGCTTATTCTACCAATTCTGATATTTATCTATATGATATAGCAACAAAGCAAGTTAAGAACCTTTCTGAGAATATGATGGGTTATGATCAGAATCCTGTATTCTCTGCAGATGGTAAGATGATTGCGTGGGAAAGTATGGAAAGAGATGGATATGAAGCAGACAAGATACGTCTTATGCTATGTGATCTTGCAACAGGAAGAGTTACTTATATGACAGAGAAATTTGATCAAAATGTTGGCGGAATCAAATTTACTGCTGATAACAAATCTATGTACTTTACTTCTGATTGGCATGGAAGAGACAATATATATAAAATGGATATTGCAAGCAAGGGAATCAAGCAGATAACCAATGCAAATGCTGACTACACATCAGTAATGATTGCCAAAGACCGTTTAATAGCTACTCAGATGTCTATGCTTCATCCTATAGAGATATGGTCTGTTAAGAATGGTAAGGAAGAAAAAATCTCCACAACCAATGATGAGCTGATGGATAAAATTAAATGGGGAAAAGTAGAAGAAAGAGTGCTTAAGGCAACTGACGGAAAAGATTTACATACTTGGGTTATCTACCCTCCTGATTTTGATTCAACCAAGAAATATCCTACCTTGCTTTATTGCGAGGGAGGACCTCAAAGCACTGTTTCTCAATTCTGGTCTTATCGTTGGAATTTCTCTATCATGGCTGCTAATGGCTATATCATAGTAGCTCCTAATCGTAGAGGATTGCCAGGATTTGGACAAGAATGGAATGAACAAATTAGCGGGGACTATGGTGGTCAATGTATGAGAGACTATCTGACAGCAATAGATGAAATAAGTAAAGAAAGTTATGTTGATAAAGATCACAGAGGTGCTGTAGGTGCAAGCTTCGGAGGTTTCTCTGTTTATTGGCTTGCTGGACATCACGAGAACAGATTCAAGGCTTTCATTGCACATAATGGTATGTTCAACTTGGATCAACAGTATTTGGAAACAGAAGAAATGTGGTTTGTGAATTGGGATTTGGGAGGCCCTTATTGGAGTAAAGATCCTAAGGTTCAGAAGTCATACGCAAATTCTCCTCACCGCTTTGTAACAAAATGGAATACTCCTTTGTTGGTTATACATTCTGAATTTGATTTTAGAATTGTTGCTTCTCAAGGTATGGCTGCTTATAATGCTGCACTTAATCTGGATATTCCTGCACGTTATCTTTATTTCCCTGATGAAACACATTGGGTTCTTAGACCACAAAATGGTATTCTTTGGCAAAGAAACTTCTTTGATTGGTTAGACAAATGGCTTAAACCTAACAGTCCTGCTGCAAAACGTATGACAGACAAAGAAAAAGCCTTTGTCGAACAAATGAACAATAGAAAATAATTTGAACGTATAATAATAAAACAATAATATAACATGGAAGTAATAGGAAAACTAAGAATGGTTCTTCCAGAATCAAGGGGAGAATCAGCAAGAGGACCTTGGGTAAGAGGAGGTTTTGTGATTGATTTGATAGACTCTTCTTTTCCAAGAAGTATAGCTTTCTCTACATGGGGAGAAGATATGCTTGCAACTCTTAAATCTATAAGAATGGGAGATACTATTCAGGTAACATTTGAAATAGAATCCAGAGAATATAATGGCAGATGGTATACTGACTGCAGATGTAGAAATATAGGAGCTTTTGTTTCTAATCTTAATGGAGGAAACAATCCTGTTTCTGCTCAAAATGGACAATCAGCGCAACAGCCTACAATGCAAAGTACTCCATATCAACAGCCAAATAATATGGCTTCTAATCCGACACCGGTTTCAGCACAACAAGTTGGAACGGGAGGCAATATAGAACAAGAGACTATGATGGAAGATGACCCTGAAAATGATTTGCCATTCTAATTAAATAAGTAAATAAATGATGACTATGCTATATATTATATATAATAGCATAGCATAGTCATTTTTTTAATATGATACAAGAACCACTTATTCTCAATATTGAAACAGCAACGGGTCTTTGTTCTGTATCTCTCTCTAAGGGAGATGAGTTGTTGCTCTATAAGGAGAGTGCAAAACCAAATTCTCACTCTCAGATGTTGTCTTTACTTATAGAAGAAATCTTTTCAGACTATGGTAAAGATATTAGAAAGGATTTAAATGCTGTTGCTGTTAGCAAAGGCCCGGGATCTTACACGGGACTTAGAATAGGAGTTTCTTCTGCTAAAGGTTTAGCATACGGACTGAATATTCCTTTGATTTCTGTAGATACATTATTTTTGATTGCTTTTGTGTCAAAGCAGAAGTATCCTAATAGTTGCTATCTTCCGATGATAGATGCAAGAAGAATGGAGGTTTATTCTGCTATTTATGATGAAAATCTTAATACTTTAAAGACTATCTCAGCAGATATAGTGGAAAGTGATATATATAATATGTACCATAAAGATAAAAAAATAATAGTAGCAGGAGATGGTGCTGAAAAATGCAAACAAGTGTTGAATGATGATATTTATGTTTTTGATGAGAGTTTGGTTTTGAATGCAAGGTATATGGGAATAATAGCTTCACAGAAATATAGGGTAGGGGAGTTTGAAGATAAAGCATACTTTGAACCTTATTATCTAAAAGATTTTATTGCTAAAAAATCAACAGTCAAAGGCTTGTATTAATATAATAAGAGTTATGGGTAAAAATAAATTAGAAAGATTTGCCGAGAACCTTACGTTTGATAATCTTTTTCAGGTCGGTTTTGAACAACTAAAGAATAATGACTTCTTTCTTAAAGGCAAGTGGAGAGAAGAGTATTTTAAGAATGATAATCCTATCGTTTTGGAACTTGGTTGTGGGAAAGGAGAATATACTGTTGGTTTAGGCGAGAGGTATGCAGAAAGAAACTTTATAGGAATAGATATTAAAGGAGCAAGACTTTGGAGAGGATGCAAGACAGCTTTTGAAAATAAAATGAGAAATGTGGCTTTCTTGCGTTGTCAGATTCAGATGTTAGAAAAGCTTTTTGATAAAGATGAAGTTGATGAGATATGGATTACTTTCTGTGATCCTCAACTGAAAAATGAAAATAGAAGACTTACTTGCCCACGTTTTTTGGAAAGATATGCAAAGGTGATAAAGCCCGGTGGTATCCTTCATCTTAAGACAGATAGCACAGAACTCTATGAATATACTTCTGAAATGCTTAAGCAAGAGAATCATCACATTATTTTTGAAAGCAATGATTTGTATGGGACGGACTTTGAAGATGATGTCAAAGAGATACAGACTTTTTATGAAAAGATGTATCTAAAAGAAGGTAAAAAAATAAAATACATAAAGTTTCAGTTATAAAAAATACGATAGCCTTTCTTTTTCAAGGAAGGCTATTTCTTTATCTTGTTGTATTTTTTGGAATTCATTATATAATAAAAAAAACTAATGTTTTTATAAAAACATTAGCAAACAATATGATTATAGTAAAAACTTTTAAAAGAGTACCACGGGTGGGACTTGAACCCACACGAACGCATTGTTCAAGGGATTTTAAGTCCCTCGTGTCTACCATTCCACCACCATGGCATCGTGTTTTGAGAGCGGAAAACGAGACTCGAACTCGCGACCTCAACCTTGGGAAGGTTGCACTCTACCACTGAGTTACTTCCGCTTGTTTCGTTTTCTCTTACTCTATATATTTAAGAACTCTTAAGTATAAAAAAAAGAGCGGGCAACGAGACTCGGACTCGCGACCTCAACCTTGGCAAGGTTGCGCTCTACCAACTGAGCTATGCCCGCAATTTAATATCATCTTCAAAAGAAACTTCCGCACCACAAATCTCTCTTTTAAGCCTCTCTCAAACAATTCAGCCCCTTCTGAATTTGACGTTGCAAAAATAGTATGAAAAAAAATACTAACCAAATTTTTTTTAAACTTTTTGAATTATTTTTTTGATGTCATTGAGCTTATTAAGAGCTTGAATAGGTGTAAGATTTTCTATATCAGTATTTAAAATATCATCTTTTATTTCTTCAAGTATAGGGTCATTTAATTGAATAAAGCTTGTTTGAAAACTTTCTATTGCTTGTTTTTTTCTTTCATTTTGCTCTTTTTTACGGTTTTTGTTTGAGTTTTCACCCTCATCTATTCCAAGTTGTAGAGAGTCTGAACGAGATTCTTCCAAGGATGTTAGCATATCATTGGCAATAGAAAGAACCTCTTTTGGAACTCCTGCAAGGCGAGCAACGTGAATACCGAAACTTTGAGAAGAACCTCCTTTGGCAATCTTTCTTATGAATATTATTTTAGAACCTAATTCTTTTACTGTTATATGATAGTTCTTTATTCTTTCAAAGTTTTGTTCCATTGCAATGAGTTCGTGATAATGTGTTGCAAAAAGAACTTTTGCTCTGTGCTTATAGTTATGTAGATATGAAGCAATCCCCCAAGCAATAGAAACTCCATCGTATGTTGAAGTACCTCTACCTATCTCGTCTAAAAGAATGAGAGAATGTGGTGAAAGGTTGTTAAGAATAGACGCCGTTTCGTTCATTTCTACCATGAAAGTACTTTCACCAGAAGCGATATTATCAGAAGCACCTACGCGTGTAAATATTTTATCTACTAATCCTATTTGAGAACGTCTTGCAGGAACATAACTTCCTATTTGAGCCATAATGACAATAAGAGCAGTTTGACGAAGATACGCACTTTTACCACTCATGTTTGGTCCAGTAATGATTACTATTTGTTGAGTAGTAGTATCCAAATAAACATCATTAGCAATATATTCCTCTCCTTTAGGTAACATTTTTTCAATAACAGGGTGTCTTCCTTGTGCAATATGTAAAATATCGCTTTCCATAATCTCTGGACGAGTATAACCATTGTCCATTGCTACAATAGCAAACGAAAGTAAGCAATCCAAAACAGACAATTCCACTGCAGAAGAATGCAATCGTTCTATATATGTTTTACACTCTTCTATGACTTCGTGATATAATCTGTTTTCTAAAGCAGAAATGTTTTCTTGAGCTGAAAGCATGGCAGATTCTATCTCTTTAAGTTCTGGAGTAATATATCGTTCTGCATTTGCAAGAGTTTGTTTTCTTGTCCAATTCTCAGGTACTTTATCTTTATGAGTATTGGTTACTTCTAAGTAATATCCAAAAACATTATTAAAACCAATCTTTAAGGAAGGTATATTAGTCTTTGCAGATTCTGTTGTACATATTTCGTCTAAGATACTTTGAGAATTAGTTGTTATATCTCTGTAATTATCTAACTCTGCATTGAATCCTTGTTTTATAGCATTCCCTTTATTAATATTATTTGGAGCATCTGGACTTATTGCTTTAAGAACAAATTCTCTCATTTCTTTGCAATCGTCCAAAATTGGATACAACTCTTTGTCTTTATCTAAAGAAGCGATAAAATCTTTCAACTTTTCTATAGCAAAAAGAATATCTGTAAAATGATATAATTCATTAGGAGTAATTCTATGGAAAGAAAGTCTTGATATTATTCGCTCCATATCTCCTATTTGTTGCAAGGATTCTTTCATTACTTCTCTTAACTCATCATTATATATAAGAGAGGTAACTATTTTTTGTCTTTGTTCTATGTCTTCTTTTTTCTTTAGTGGCAAAACAATCCATCGTTGCAGAAGTCTTGCCCCCATATTACTCTGAGTGCGATTTAAAATATGGTATAAGGTGCTTTCATTAGAATTATGAGAAGAAACAAGTTCAAGATTGCGAATGGTGAATTTATCCATCCAAACAAAGTCGTTGTTATCTATGCGAGATATGTTACAGATGTGAGATAGTTCCTTGTGGTTTGTTTCTCTGATATAATAAAGAGCAGAACCAGCAGCAATGGTTGCAAGAGGCATGTCTTCTATTCCAAAGCCTTTAGCCGAATTTACTCCGAAAACATCTTCCAAAGTATCCTTGGCAAAATCTAAAGAGAAAACCCAGTCATCGTATGTTTTAGTAAGGATATTGTTTGGTAATATATTTTCTAATTCTCTTTCATAATGTCTCTGAATAACTATTTCCTTAGGCATGAAATTTTGAATCAACTTGTCTATGTTTAATTCATTACCTTCAGAAACAAAGAAATCGCCTGTATTTATATCAATGAAAGCAACACCATATTCATTTTTCTTTTTATGTAAGGCACAAAGAAAAGTATTTTGCGAACGTTGTTCTATAGCAGAGTCATAGGAAATGCCTGGAGTTACAATTTCTTCTACGCTACGTTTTACAATACCTTTTGCAAGTTTAGGATCTTCCATTTGTTCGCATATAGCTACTCGCTTACCTGCTTGAATAAAACGCGGAAGATAATTGTCCAAAGCATGATAAGGAAAACCTGCTAATCTATCTTGTCCGTTAGCACTTCGTTTTGTTAGTACAATATTGAGAATCTTAGAAGTCTCAACGGCATCCTCTCCAAAAGTTTCATAAAAATCTCCGACTCTAAACAGTAGTATTGTATCGGGGTATTGTGCCTTTACCTCGTTGTATTGTTTCATTAAAGGCGTTATCTTCTCTGAATTTGCCATATACAGAATATTGTAGTTATAGAAGTTTATAATATCGTTATTTCCAAAATTTCCATCATAGGACTTGGTTCAATAATAGCATCTTTAGCTATTGCAGGTATCATTAAAATCTCTCCTGCACTAAGAGGAATACGATGTCCCATTGAACTTACAAAACCTTTGCCAGCAACACAAAAATAAAGATAAAACGTATCTGAATTAGAATAATCTTTTTTTAGTCCTTGTGTTAGAGGCATTATGTTAGTAACAAAGTAAGGGCATTCAACTAAGTTGTTTGTTTCATTTAGATGATAATGATAATGAACTTTAGCAGTTCCCTCTTGTTTTGAAAGATCTAAAACTTCTAAACCTTGTTCCAAATGAAGTTGTCTCGGATTCCCTTTTTCATCTTTTCTGTCCCAGTCATAAAGACGGAATGTTGCATCGCTGCTTTGTTGTATTTCCGCTAAAAGAATACCTTTGCCAATAGCGTGCATTGTACCTGCAGGTATAAAAAATAAATCTCCTTGTTGCGCTATGTCTTTGTGCATAACTTCTTTGAAAGTTTTGTTTCTTAACCTGTTGATTATGTCGGCTTTTGTCTCTTTTTCATTGAAGCCTACATATATTTCAGAACCTTCATCAGCTTGTAAAACATACCACATCTCTGTTTTGCCATTTTCCATTCCGTGCTTGTAAGCATAGTCGTCATCGGGATGAACTTGAATAGACAAATTGTCATTAGCATCTATCAATTTGATAAGCAAAGGAAATTCAGTGGAAAATCTGTCAAAATTCTCTTCTCCCAATAGTTCATCATTATACATTTCTATTACTTCAGGTAGAGTACATTCTGCTAAGAAACCATTTTCAACCACGGTTTCATTTCCTTCTAAAGCAGACAATACCCATAGTTCTCCGCATCTGTTTAATGGAGAATAATCTATTCCGACTATATCTCTTATCTTGTTTCCTCCCCAAATTTTATCCTTGAACAAAGGCATAAATTTCAAAGGATATAATCCTTGCTCTTTCATCGTATGTTGTTTTATTTGTTTTTTTTCTGCCTGCAAAAATATACATTTTATTTCAATTGACAATTTCAATTGAAAAGGAGTATTCATAAAATAGAAAAGAAAAATGGAAAAATATGGATTATGGCTAAATTATTTATTGTCAGGTTTCTAAGATCGGCTAAAAAAAGACTTGGTTTTAGTAAAAAAAGACTTGATGTTTAGGGTGTAAAGAGTTGATCTTTTTTTGCTAACTCTTGATCTTTTTACATTAAGTCTTGATGTTTTTTTAGCAGCGTTATATTTGAATATTTTTGTTTAAAAAACTTGAATTATTATGCTTTTACTTTTCTAAGAAATAAGGATTATGAAAGTAACGCAACTGCTACTTTTTTACTATTTTATTACATTAAGTTATTTCCAATACAACAAATTTTATTAATTTTGCGTCTTAATAAAAACAAAATAACAATGGACGATAAACTTTATTATTCTATAGCAGAGGTGTCCAAGGAATTTGATTTACCTTATTCCACACTTAGATTTTGGGAAACAGAATTCACTAAGTTAAAACCAAAGAAAAACAAACGAGGAGTACGTTTCTATACAAAGGAAGACGTAGAACTCGTAAGGCGGATAGCATATCTTACAAAAGAGAAACACTTTACTTTGGACGGAGCAAAAAAAGCGATGAAAGAAGAAAAATATCAAAACAATGAATACAAAGAAGTTTTAGATACTTTAACTAAAACAAAACAGTTTTTATTGGAATTGAAAAAACAAATAAAACAAACAGATAATGAATAATAAAAAGACCATAGCCTTAGTTTGTGGGGGCTATTCAGGTGAGTTCGTAATATCTTTACAATCAGCAGAGCAAATAGAAAATAATCTTAAAAATGATTTCAATCTTTATAAGGTAATACTGACAAAAGAGGATTGGTATTATGAAAAAGAGAATAGAAGATACTCTATTAATAAGGACGATTTTTCTCTTGATATAGAAGGAAAGAAAGTAAAGTTTGATGGAGTATTTATCATAGTTCATGGGACACCGGGAGAGAATGGTTTGTTGCAAGGTTATTTTGATATGTTGGGAATGAAATACAACACTTGTGATGCTTTGTGTTCTGCTGTAACTTTTGATAAAACAACTTGTAATGCTGTAGTAAGAGAAACGAATATTGTTAATGTAGCAAAGAATGTTACTATATACGATAGCGAAGAAATAAATATTGATGATATTCTTTCAAAGGTTAGTTTGCCTGTTTTTGTGAAACCTTCACAAGGAGGTTCTTCTATAGGAATGACAAAAGTAAAGGAAAAATCAGAGTTAAGAGATGCAATAAAACGAGCCTTTGAGGTTCATCCTAAAGTTTTGATTGAGGAATTTATACCTGGCACAGAACTGTCTTGTGGAGTATTTATGGAGCAAGGAGAAGTGATGGCTTTTCCTGTAACAGAGATAGTGCCAAAAGCAGAGTTCTTTGATTATGACGCAAAGTATGATGGAACAACAGATGAAATAGTCCCTGCAAGAATAAGTGAAGAACTTAAAGAACTTGTTCAACAGACTACGGTTAGAATATATAAGGATTTGAATTGTAAGGGAGTTTGTAGAATAGACTACATATATAATAAGGAATTAGATAAATTATATTTCTTGGAAGTAAATACAACACCAGGACAAAGTCTTAATAGTATAGTACCTAACCAAGTAAGAGCAATGGGCAAAGATGTTCATTGGCTTTATTACACACAAATGGCAGAAATACTATAAAATACTCTCTTTCTATGTTTAAAAGTATGCAAAACATATTCAGAATTTTAAGATATATGCTTAACTACAAGCGATATATCATGTTGAATATCTTTTTCAATTTTCTGCATATTGTTTTCAATCTTTTTTCCATAGTAATGATAGTTCCTTTTATTAGTATTTTATTCGGATTAGTAGAGGCTCCGAACTCGTTGCCCGATTTCGCTTTATCTAAAGATGCGATAGTAGGCATAGTAGCTTATTATCTAAATTACTATAAAGAGACTCAAGGTTTTTTTACTTGTTTGTTGTATATATGTGGCTTTTTTACTTTATTTACTTTTCTTTCCAATCTATTCAGATATTTAGGACTTTATTTTGTTGTCCCAATACGCAACGGCATTCTTAACGACCTTAGAATAGATATTTATAAAAAACTAACTATATTACCTATTTCTTATTTTTCAAACATAAGGAGAGGAGATGTTGTTTCACGACTTACTTCGGATTGTAGTATAGTAGAATGGACAGCTGCGACAAGTCTTCAAATGGTTGTTAAGGACCCTTTAATGATAATTGTTTTTGCCATAGCTTTGTTTATTACTAATTGGCAATTTATGTTGTTTGTATTAGTAGTCTTGCCTTTACCTATGGCTTTGATAAGAAAAGTATCTGTTAGACTAAATAGAGATAGTATAAAAACCCAACAAAAAGCAGCAGACCTATTGTCGTTTTCAGAAGAAGCTCTTTCTACTATTAAAAATACTAAGGGATTGAAAGCAGAAGGCATTATGCAATCTCGCTTCAATATACACAATAGAGCATACGAAAAGATAAGTAACAAGGTTATTAGAAAGAATGCCTTAGCGTCGCCTTTATCGGAGTTTTTTTCTATGATGATACTTTCTATTGTTATTATAGCAGGAGGTATTTTTGTATTGAAAGGTCAGATGAATGCGGGAGTATTAATCGCTTTTACTGTTGTCTTTTCAAGGGTTATTTCTCCAATAAAAGAATTGATTACTGCTTACTATAATTTTAAAAGAGGTGAAGCTGCTGCTAAGCGAATTTATGAAATACTTGATGCAGAAGAAAAGATTGAAGAGAAGCCGAATGCTATTATGATGGATGGTTTTAAAGAGAAAATAGATTTTAAAGATGTAGGCTTTGAGTATGAAGGTAATGAAAGTTTCTCTCTTCAGCATATTAATCTAACAATAAATAAGGGAGAAAAAGTTGCTATTGTTGGAGCTTCTGGTGCAGGTAAAACAACAATTTTTGATTTACTACCACGATTTGCAGACGTAACAAAGGGAGAACTCCTTATAGATGGAGTAGATATAAGAGACTTTAATATTAATTCTCTTAGAAAGCATATAGGTATAGTTACTCAATACTCTATTCTTTTTAATGATACAATATATAATAATATAACGTTTGGTCTGAAAGGAATAGAAGAAGGACAAGTGAGAGAAGTGGCTCGCTTAGCCAATATAGAAGACTTTATAGAATCTTTGCCAGAAAAATATCAAACAAATATAGGTGATAATGGTACTGCACTTTCTGGAGGGCAAAGACAAAGAATCTGTATTGCAAGAGCTTTGTTAAGAAATCCACAGATACTTCTTTTGGATGAAGCAACTTCAGCTATGGATACAGAAAATGAGCATAAAGTTTCTTTGGCAATAGACAATGCAATGAAGAATCGTACTATTGTAATAATAGCTCATAGACTTTCAACAGTAACAGATGCAGACAAAATAATTGTTTTAGATAAGGGAAGAATAGTAGAAATGGGTAATCATCAAGAATTATTACAAAAGAATGGTTATTACACTACTCTTGTTAATTATTCCAAGCATATAAAACAATGATATTTACAATAAAATAAAAAAGATGACGTTGTAGTTTGGTAAAAAATAAATTAATATTATAAATTATATGAAAGTAATAAAATTTTTATTGTTAAGTGCCTTAGTATTTTTGGTAACAGATGTTTATGCACAAGGTCAGACAGGTAAATATTCAGTAACAGGTAAGGTTTTGGAAGAAACTTCTTCTGAACCGATGCCATACGTTAGTGTTGCTTTACTCAAAGTAGCAGATTCTACGGTTATAGATGGAGGAATAACAAATGATAAGGGAGTTTTTTCTATTACTAATCGTAGAGCAGGAAAATATATATTGAAATACTCTTTTGTGGGTTACAAAGATACTTATAAAGATATTGAAATAAAAAATGCTTCTGTTGATGTAGGTACTGTTATGTTGAAAGCCTCAAGCGAAACATTGGAAGAAGTGAAAATTGTTGGAGCAAAACAAATGATGGAATACAAATTAGACAAAAGAGTTATTAATGTAGATCAAAATCTTGTTTCTGCTGGCGGCAATGCGAGTGATGTTTTAGAAGATGTTCCAAGTGTTGAGGTTGATGATGAAGGAAATATTTCTCTTAGGGGAGCAAGCAATGTTACTCTTTTAATTGATGGTAAGCCATCTTCTTTATATGGAAACGATGTTCCAAGTGTGTTGGCTCAAATACCAGCTTCTCAAATAGACAAAATAGAAGTTATTACAAACCCTTCTGCAAAATACAATCCTGAAGGTATGAGTGGTATTATTAATATCACACTTAAAGAAAAAGGAAACATGGGGTTGAATGGTAATATCAATATTTCTTCTGGAACAGCTTTGAAAAAATGGATGCCACAAGAAAGTATTGCAGCTTCTCTTAATTGGTCTAACAAAAAATTTTCTCTTTCTGCTTCAGGTGATTTTAGATATGATAAGAGAGGAATGATAACGGATGGTCTTAGATTTATAAAAGGAACAACAGGAGCAACAACAGATCTTATAAGAACAACAAGAAATGGAGGAGAAACAGGTTTTGGTGGAGGAATACGTTTAGGAGGTGAATGGTATATCAACAAATTCAACACTCTTTCTCTTAGTTTCAATACACATGTGCATAATACTCCTGATGATTATTCCACAACAAGAAACAACAATTTGTTGAACCTTACCAATGATGCGAGAAATAATACTGATAAAAGTGAAGGTATTAACGATGGACAGTTTAATAATATTGGTTTGACTTATCAAAAAGACTTCAAAGATAAAAAAGGACAATTGTTTTACTCAAGTTTTACTTGGAACTGGGGAAAGTTCAATCGTAAAATAGAAGATAATGTAATATATGATAACCCTGTTTGTGATGCAATTGGTAATTTAACTAATCCAAATTATATGCGTGGTGATACTTCTGAAAGTAATAATCATAGAGCCGTTGCAGATATTCATTATGTTCATCCTTTCAGTGAAAAAATGCAATTAGAAGTAGGTTATAATATGAATTATAACGAAAGTAAATCAACAAGCATAACAGCATACGACAATGTTAGAAATCTTACAGAGAGTTATGATTTTGAAAGAGAAGAATACATTCATGCTTTATATGCAACATTTGGACTACAAATCAACAAATTTTCTGCACAATTAGGAGCAAGGCAAGAATTTGTGAACAATGATTTCAAGAAAACTGACTTTGCAGGTGTTAAGACTCCATTTGACAAAGACTACAATTCATTCTATCCTACTATTCATCTTTCTTATCAGCTTAATCAGAATAATTCTTTCCAAGTATCTTACTCTAAACGTATCCGCAGACCAGATCCTTGGACTATGATGCCGAATATAGACCGTACAAATAAGGAGTATCTTCGTTTTGGTAATCCGAATATAGATCCAGAATACACAGATGCTTTTGAATTAGGTTGGTCTTTGATGTTTGAAAAGACGACAATTTTCACATCTGCTTACTATCGTTATGTAAATAATGGAATGACACGTTTCCAATTCCTATGGAATCAAGCTAATGCTAACTACTATGGTTTTGATTGGGCTTGGACTGCAGCAGGAAGTGAAGATGCTGATGCTCTTACTGCTCAAACTTTTGTAAATCTTGCACATTCTTCAAACTATGGTTTGGAAGTTATTGTTGATAGAGATATAACAGATTGGTGGAAAGCTAACTTAAGTATGAACTTCTTTGGTTCTTATCAAGATGGTACTGCTTTGAACTATGATAAAACAACTTCTTTTAATTTCAACACAAAACTCAATACAACAATTACTCTACCTAAAAACTTTACAATTCAGATTTCCGGCAGATACTATGCTCCACGCAAAAGCATTCAAGGTAGGGACAATGCAAGATATGACTTTGATATAGCAATAAAGAAATCTTTGTGGAACAAACAAGCTAACATTGGTATCAACTTCAGAGATATATTTGATACAAGAGGAGGTTTTGGCTATGCTTATACAGACCAATACATAACCTTTACAAAACGTCATCCTTATTCTCGCAGCGTTCGTCTTTCATTCTCTTACAACTTTGGCAAGACAGCTAATATGAAACGAAAAGTAAAGCAACAACAATCTTCTGGTCAGGATTATACAGGTGGTTCAGGAGAAAACTATGACGAATAATCAACAAATCTTTGATAAAATAAGAAGAAAGTATGTTGCCTTAACTCCCGAAGAGGAGGTAAGGCAACATACTGTTAATATACTTAACAAAAACTTTAATTATCCTTTAACTCGTTTTTCCTTAGAAGCACAAATAAATGTCGGACAAAGAAAGAAACGTTATGATATAATTGTCAGGGACAGTCAAGGAGAACCTTTTATGTTGGTTGAGTGTAAAGCCAAGAGTGTAGAGATAAACGAGAAAACCTTTCTGCAAGCATCTGCATATAATCTTAATCTTAATGCTCCTTACATTCTTTTAACTAATTCAGTAACTACACTTCTTTTTCATAAGACACCACAAGGTTATATTCAGCAGACAACAATTCCAGAATTGTTATAGAATATTTGTACATTTTAATTTATTTTGTAACTTTGCAGAGTAAATTATCAAAGAAATAAAACACAATTTATAGTATGGGGAACAAAAATAATATCAATAGAAGAGATTTTCTTAAACGTTTAGGAATGGGAGGTGTGGCTCTAATGGGAGCATCTGTGCTTAAGCCAATAGAAACTATAGCAAAAACAACTTTGGAAGAAGACATAAAACCTATTGCTAACAAAATGATGACCTATCGTATAAATCACAATACAAATGATAGAGTATCTTTGTTGGGTTTTGGTATGATGCGTCTTCCTAGTGAGAATAAAGTAATAAAACAAGAAGAGGTTAATCATTTGGTTGATATTGCCATTGCAAATGGAGTCAATTACTTTGATACTGCTCCTGTTTATCATGGAAGAACGAGTGAGCAAGCAACAGGCATAGCACTTAGCAAACACAGTAGAAAAGATTTCTATGTTGCGACTAAACTTTCGAATTTCTCTCCTGAGAGCAAGACAACTGAAGGAGCAAAGAAGATGTATTATGATTCCTTTAAGAACCTTCGAGTTGATGTTATAGATTATTATCTTTTGCATTCCATAGGTGGAGGGGGAGAAAACGAAATAAAGGAAAGGTTTTTGGATAATGGTATTTTGGATTTTCTTATTGAAGAACGAAAGAAGGGAAAGATAAGAAATCTTGGTTTCTCTTATCATGGAGATGTAAAGATATTTGATTATATGCTTTCATTGCACAACAAATACCATTGGGATTTTGTTCAAATACAGATGAATTATGTGGATTGGCGTCATGCTTCTATAACCAAGAATGAATGGGGAGGAACTCCAGATGCAGATGCTGAATACCTTTACAATAAATTAACACAGATGAACATCCCTGTTGTTATCATGGAACCTTTGCGAGGAGGTCGTTTAGCTAATCTACCAGAGGATATAGCCAAGGAACTTAAAGCAGAAAGACCTCAAAGTTCTTTGGCCTCATGGGCTTTTCGTTGGTGTGGAAGTTATCCAAATGTGCTTACAGCTCTTAGTGGAATGACTTATTTAAGAGATTTGGAAGATAATGTAAGAACTTATTCTCCATTAGAGTCCTGCACAAACAAGGAGAATGCTTTATTAGAGAGAATTGCAGACAAAATAGAAGGTTATCCTACAATACCTTGTACACAATGTAACTATTGTATGCCATGTCCTTTTGGAGTAAATATCCCTGGAAACTTCGCTTACTATAATGACAAGATAGATAAAAGAATAATACCTTTGCCAGACAAGTCAGAGAAAGACTATAATAGTAGAGTAACTGAGTTCCAAAATGGTTTCTATAAAGCATTGAAGCAAGAAGAAACTGCAATGAAGTGTAGGGATTGTGGTATTTGCCTTGCAAAATGTCCTCAAAAGATAAGGATTCCAAACCAACTAAATAGAATAAAAGAGATACTTAACAGTTAAACGGGATTTTTCCCTTTAAAAATGGGGAAATTGATTTTAAAAACGGGCTTTTTGTGATGCAAAAACCCCGTTTTCTTTTTTTAAACGGCGATTTCTAAGGCAAAGACCCCGTTTTGTTTTGGCGATGTTTCTTTATTGAAATTAGAGATAAAATATATTGTATATTATTCTTTTTTCTTAATTTTGCAAACTGAAAAATAATATATATATTTAATAATCTTAAAATACAAATTACGAATATGTCACAGATAATTGGCGTTCATGCAAGACAGATTTTGGATTCAAGAGGAAATCCAACAGTAGAAGTAGAAGTTTATACAGAAGCAGGCGCAGTAGGTAGAGCAGCAGTTCCCTCTGGAGCATCAACAGGAGTGCATGAAGCAGTAGAACTAAGAGATGGAGATAAATCAGCCTTTTTAGGAAAAGGTGTTTTGAAAGCCGTTCAAAATGTAAATAAAACAATAGCAGAAGAGTTGAGAGGATTGCCTGTTCAAGAGCAAATTCTTATTGACAAAAGAATGATAGAACTTGACGGCACAGACAACAAAGGTCGTTTAGGTGCCAATGCTATTCTTGGTGTTTCTTTAGCATGTGCAAAAGCAGCAGCAATGGAAACAGGTCAGGAATTGTATCGTTATATAGGTGGAGCAAATGCTTATACTCTTCCTACACCAATGATGAATATTCTTAACGGAGGCGCACATGCAGACAATAAAATAGACTTTCAGGAATTTATGATTATGCCTGTTGGTGCAAATACTTTCTCTGAAGGGCTTAAAATGGGTGCTGAGGTATTCCATAATCTAAAATCAGTGCTTAAAGACAAAGGTCATTCAACAAATGTTGGTGATGAAGGAGGTTTTGCTCCAAACTTAGGTAGCAACGAAGAGGCTATAGAGGTTGTACTTCAAGCAATAGAAAGAGCAGGTTATCGTCCAGGTGAAGATGTTTGCATTGCCCTTGACCCAGCAAGTAGTGAATTTTATCTACCAGAAGAAAAAGTATATCATTTTAAATGGTCCAGCGGAGAAAAACTTACTTCTGCTCAAATGGCAGACTATTGGAAGACATGGACAGATAAATATCCTATCATATCAATAGAAGACGGTATGGCAGAAGATGATTGGGACGGATGGAAGATTCTTACTGACAAAATAGGGGACAGAGTTCAGCTTGTAGGTGATGATTTGTTTGTTACTAACGTTAAACGTCTGCAAATGGGTATAGATAAAGGTGTTGCAAACTCAATACTTATCAAATTCAATCAAATAGGTACTCTTACAGAAACAATCAATGCTGTACGTTTGGCAAACAATAATGCTTACACTGCTGTTATGTCTCACAGAAGTGGTGAAACAGAAGACACAACAATAGCAGATCTTGCCGTTGCATTGAACACAGGTGAGATAAAAACAGGCTCTGCTTCCCGTACAGACAGAATTTGCAAGTATAATCAATTGCTTCGTATAGAAGAAGAACTTGGAGAACAGGCTGTTTATCTTGGAAGAAACTTCTTCAAAGCAAGAAAATAAATTTTAATTCTTAATAATTTAAGGTGCTATTGCAGTTAATGGCACCTTAATTTTTTTTCTAATACAGACTATGCACAATTTTTATAATCTTGAAGTAAATAATGATGAGGCAATAACTCATCTTCCTTTCTTTCCTTCTATAGCTTGGCTGAGTTTTGCTGAAAAACAAAAGGAAATAAGTATAGATATTTACGAAACATTTCCCAAACAGACTTTTAGAAACAGAATACTTTTGATGTCTTCCAATGGTTTGCAAGCTATAACCGTTCCCGTACAACGTGATAAGCATGAAAAAATTCTTACAAAGGACGCTAAAATATCCTATAAGGAAAATTGGAACATAAGACTTTGGAGAGCAATATATTCAAACTATGGTAATAGCCCTTATTTTGAATATTATTCAGATGAGATAAAAAACATTTTACTGAGAGAGTTTGAATATTTGATGGATTTGAACGTGGAGGTCTTTATGTTTTTGAAAAAATGTTTTTCACTTTCTTGTAACCTTAATCTTACAGATAAATTTGTAGGCAGCAAAGAAAACAATTACCTCAACTCTTTTTCTATTAAGACAAGAAAAATAGACGGCGAAGGATTTCCTCCTTATATTCAGTGTTTTTACGAGAAGATTCCTTTTGAGGAAAATTTGTCTTCATTGGATTTATTGTTGTGTTTAGGTGGAAGAGAGGGGAGAGAATATTTACTAAAAAACTAATTTCTTGTTTAAATTCTTTGCTAAAATTCAAAAAATATATACCTTTGCACTCTAAAGTTGGACTCCATTGAAAAAGACTAAGATTTGAGAAAAAAAGATCAAGACTTTTTTTGCTAAAACCAACTCTTTTGGGGTAAAAGATCAAGACTTTTTTTACGAAAACGAAGACTTTTTTAAAGGAGAAAAACTTCTATTGTAAAACACTGAAATATAAATAATTAAAGTATAACTAAAATAATAAAAACTATGTTTAAAAGTCATCCAAAAGGTTTAGTTGCGGCTGCTTTGAGTAATATGGGTGAGCGTTTTGGCTACTATATTATGAATGCCGTACTGTTGTTATTCCTTTGTTCTAAGTTTGGACTAAGTGATAGCACATCTGGTTTAATTTATTCTATTTTCTATGCTGCAATATATGTGCTTTCTTTAGTCGGAGGTATTATTGCGGACCGTACTCAGAACTACAAGGGTACAATTCAGAAGGGTTTGATAGTAATGGCTTTAGGTTATGTCCTTTTAGCTATACCTATTACTTCAACATCTGACAATATTTCTTGGCTTTTGCCTTTTACATGTCTTGCTTTAGCACTTATTGCTTTTGGTAATGGTCTGTTCAAAGGTAATCTACAAGCAATTGTTGGTCAAATGTATGATAATTATGAAATAGAAGAAGCAAAGAAAGGTGAAGAAGCTTTAAGAATAGCAAAGACAAAGCGTGATTCTGGTTTCCAAATCTTTTATGTATTCATCAATATCGGAGGTTTGATAGCTCCTTTTGTTGCTCCATTGTTAAGACAATGGTGGTTAAAGGTTAATGGTTTTGTTTACAATGCCAACCTTCCAGAACTTTGCCACAAGGTAATAGACGGTAGCATCGGCGACCAAGTAGCTAAATATAATGAACTTTCATCTGCTGCAACACTTACAGGCAGTTTTGATCCAAGTAAGTATTTGGAAGTATTCAATCAAGGAGTGCATTTCTCATTCTTTGCTTCCGTTGCGGCTATGCTTATATCTTTGATTATTTTCCTTGTTAATAAGAAAATATTCCCAACACCTGCTAAGAAAGAAGCAACTGAGACTGTTAATTATACAGCAGAAGAGAAACAACAAATGGCAAAAGAAATCAAACAAAGAATGTATGCTTTGTTTGCAGTTCTTGGTATAGCAATATTCTTCTGGTTCTCTTTCCACCAGAACGGACAATCACTTTCAGTTTTTGCACGTGATTTCGTGAAGACAGACAAGATAGCACCAGAGATTTGGCAGGCTGTTAATCCATTCTTCGTAATCGTTCTTACACCTATAATCATGTGGATATTTGCAGCATTAGCAAGAAAAGGAAAAGATATTTCTACTCCACGAAAGATTGCTTATGGTATGGCAATAGCTGGTTGTGCTTACTTGTTCCTTATGTTGTTCTCAGCAGGTCAAGGTTATCCTTCAGGAGAAGAGTTTAGAGCAATGGATGAATCAGTAGCTGCAGGTATGAAAGCAGATTGGTGGGTACTTATCATTACTTATTTCTTCCTTACTGTTGCAGAGTTGTTTATCTCTCCTTTGGGATTGTCATTTGTTTCTAAGGTTGCACCTAAACATCTTTTGGGATTATGCCAAGGATTGTGGCTTGGAGCAACAGCAGTAGGAAACCTTCTTATATGGATAGGACCTGTTATGTACAACGCTTGGCCAATCCAATACTGTTGGTTAGTATTCCTTATAGTATGTGTTATTTCTATGGGAGTAATGCTTGGAATGGTTAAATGGCTTGAAAGAGTTACAAAATAAAATTTTTCTTTTCATAGTGCGATACCGGTAATCTTTTTGGGGTTATCGGTATCTTTTTTATTCCATTATCGGTATAATCCTTTTCTTATTATTTCTTGGCATACCTTTTCAGGAAGAAAAGCCTGTATGTCTTTATCCTTTTTTATTAACTCTCTGATTTGTGTTGCGGAAATATCTAATAAGGGAGAGTTTAATAGGTGAATACTTGGGTGTTCTTGTAAAGGAGAAAAAGAACAGTCTTTTCTTGGATATACATATATATTGTATGAAGACAAAATCTTTTGATTATCTTTCCACTTATGAAAATTCACTAAGTTGTCTTGTCCTATAATCAAGGAAAAGTCTTTTTGAGGGTATTTATTACTAAGATAATTAAGCGTATTTATAGTATAAGAAGGGTAGGACAGAAAAAACTCCACATCACTTGCAATGAAATTCTCGTTACCTTCTATTGCTAATTTTACTAAGTCTAATCTTGTTTTATTGTCCAAAAGAGATGATAAAGATTTCAAAGGGTTTTGAGGGGAAACAACAAACCAAATTTTTTCTAACTCAGTGTTTTTTAAGATATAATCAGCAAGAGTTAGATGCCCATTGTGAATTGGATTGAAACTTCCGAAGTATAGACCTATTTTTTCTTTACCCATACAAGTCTTAACGCAAGAAAACTTTTATTTATTGCTTTGCTTTGGGATAAATGTTATATCTTTGCAAAAGAATTAATAAAAACTTTTTATCACTATGCCAAATATAGTAGTCAGAGGAATAACAGGACTTGTTTATGTTCTAAGTGTTATTGCAGCAATATTTATACATCCAATAGTGTGTGTTGCCTATTTCTTTATTATTGCAATAGCTGGACAGAATGAGTTCTATCATAATGTGAAGAAATATAATATTAAACCTAATGTCTTATTAGGAAATCTCTTAGGAATAATATTATATTTTATGATAGTAATATGTTCATCATGCGAAGAAGACTTGTCTGCTGTCTTTTTAGCAGCCTTAATAGTGGTTTCATTACTTGTGTTTATAGTTGAACTGTATAGTAAAGCAAAAGAACATTTTACTAACATCGCTTATACTTTTCTTGGAGGAATATATGCTGTTGTTCCATTGGCTTTAACTTCTTTAATTATTAATATCAAGGGCGATTTCTCACCAATGATACTTATGTCTGTCTTTATCTTTGCTTGGTGTAATGATACTTTTGCATATCTTACAGGAATGAAGTTTGGCAAACATAAACTTTTTGAAAGAATATCCCCTAAGAAAACTTGGGAAGGAAGCATAGGAGGATTTGTAAGTGTGATTGTTGCAGGTGTTGTTATTTCTCTTTGTTCCGATGCTTTAATGCTTTGGGATTATATAGTGATAGCAATCCTAACAAGTGTAGTAGGAACTTTTGGAGATTTAGCAGAGAGTATGTTCAAACGCCAGATAGGTGTTAAGGATTCGGGTAATATTCTTCCGGGTCATGGGGGAATACTTGACAGATTTGATATACTTCTTTTGGTTTTACCTGTTGTATATGCTTATCTTAAAATTAGATTTATTTTCTGTTAGAATCTTTATTTTTTGTAATTTTGTATCCTCAAAATAACGACTGCAAATGGAATACAACACACAGCGAAAGAAAATGATTATCCCAGAGTATGGGCGTCATATACAAAAGATGGTTGATTATTGTCTAACAATAGAAGACAGAGAAGAACGCAATAAATACGCTCAGACAATAATTGTTGCAATGGGACAAGTGAATCCTGTTGGTAAAGATACTCCTCATTACAAACAAAAATTATGGGATCATTTATATATTATTTCTGACTATAAATTAGATGTAGATTTTCCTTTTCCTAAGCCTGTTAGAGAAGAAAAAGATGAAAAACCGACACCATTAAAATACTCTCAAAACAATATTAGTTTTCGTACATACGGAACTTTCTTGGAAGCATTGGTAAAGAAAGTTGCAAGCATGCAAGAGGGAGAAGAAAAGCAGAACCATATACATGAACTTGCTCAGCATATGAAGAAACTTTACCTGCAATATAATATAAATACTTGTGATGAAACGATATTAAGAAATCATATTAATATTTTATCTGAGGGTAAGATAACGCTTGGTGAAGATTTTCAGTTTAAATCAAACAAAGAGTTATTGGGAATGAAAAAGAAACCCCAAAACAACAATAAGAATAATAAAAAGAAATAGCGAGAAACAAAAAAACTAAGTTTAGTAGCAGAAGGCTATTAAACTTAGTTTGTTTTATGGTTTTTCATTTTCTTATTCTTTTCCTTCTTCCAACTGAATTAAACAGAATATAGAGTAGTTGATTATATCGCTATAACTTCCTTCTACTCCCTCAGAAACAACGGTTTTACCTTGATTGTCTTCTATCTGTTTTAGGCGTTTTATTTTCATTAAAATAACATCAGTCATAGAACTTATACGCATATCTCTCCAAGCTTCGCCATAGTCATGATTTTTTTTCATCATAAGTTCTTTGGTTTGTCCTGCATACTTATCATACAATTTTTCTGCCAATCCATTTTCTATTTCTTCAGTAGATTCTGTTCCAAGCTCACATTGTATCAAAGCAATGATGCCATAGTTGAGCATAGCAATGAATTCTTCTTTGATGTCGTCTCCTACAAGATTAACTCCGCTTTCTTGTATGCTTCTGATCCGATTAGCTTTAATGAATATCTGGTCTGTTAAAGAAGGCAAACGCATTATTCTCCAAGAAGTGCCATAGTCTTTCATTTTATTGATAAACAAATTTCTGGCATTCTTTATTACATTGTCATATTCTATGCTGGTATTATTCATTTTCTTAATCCTTTTCTGACTGCAAATATACAAATAATTTTTAACCTTAGTATTATCAAAAGAAATAAATAGAGGATATTTGCGTTATAGTTTGTATTGAAATACTTAGCAGAACAATAATGGGAAATATATTAGAGATAAAAAATGTAACTAAATCATACGCAAAAAAGAAAGCTATTGATGAGGTTAGTTTTAATGTAACAGAGGGAGAAGTTTTTGGTCTTTTAGGACCTAATGGAGCAGGAAAAACAACACTCATTCGTATGATTAATCAGATAACAATGCCTGACAGTGGTGAGATATACTTTAATGGCGAAAGACTAAGTGAAAAGCATATTTCTTTTGTTGGCTATCTTCCAGAGGAGAGAGGTCTATATAAGAAAATGAAAGTAAATGAAGTTGTGTTATATTTGGCAGAACTTAAAGGCTTGAAAGGATCTGTTGCAAAGCAGAGAATGGATTATTGGTTTGATAAGTTTGATATTACAGATTGGTGGAATAAAAAAGTGGAAGAACTTAGTAAAGGAATGCAGCAAAAAGTGCAGTTTATTACTACGGTTATGCACAATCCAAAACTACTCATCTTTGATGAACCTTTTTCTGGTTTTGACCCTTTGAATGCAAATCTTTTAAAGAGTGAAATACTTAATTTAAAGAAGCAAGGTTCAACTATTATTTTTTCTACACACAATATGGAATCGGTAGAAGAAATTTGCGATAGTATTGTATTGATAAACTCTGCTAAAAATATATTGCAGGGTAAGGTGAATGATATAAAGCAAAGTTTTAAACGAGACGAATACGAAATAATTACTTCTTCTGATGAAATTGAGGATGTATTGCCAATGGGAATAACTTTAGTATCTAAACAAGTTGGAGATAACCGCCTTTGTACTTCTGTACTGAATATTCCAAAAGGAGAGAATGCCAATATTCTTTCTGCCTTGTTGAAAAAGATGGATATTCTTTCTTATAGAGAAATATTGCCATCAATGAATGAAATATTTATTAATACAGTTACTCAAAAAGCTTAAAAAAGAGAATAAGATGAATAAACTTTGGATAATAATAAAAAGAGAATACTTGTCAAAAATCAAAAAGAAGTCCTTTTTTGTTATGACTTTGTTGGGACCTATTTTGATGACATTGTTGATTGTTCTCCCGGTGTTGTTGCAGAACTCTACAAAGGAACGCTATCATATAATTGTTGTGGATGAAATAGAGAAAACAGTAATAGAAAATGATACAATATCATTTTTCAAGGGCAAATTCAAAAACAATGATAATCTTTTGTTTGAATATGCTGATGATATAAAACAAGCACAAACCTTATTGCAAAGTGGATTGTGTGATGGAGTTTTAGAGATTGTTAATACCAATGATAATCCTCCTATAAAATCTTTTCTTTTCTATGCTGATAATGAACCAAGCATTGACGCCAGCAGTGATATAAAAGAACAAACCAAGCAAATCTTTAAAAACTCTATGCTAAGGGTTAATTATGATATGTCAGATGAAGATATTAGTCAGATAAACAATCCTAAGATAGATTTTTATGCAAAGGATATTAGAACAGGTGAAAGTTCTATGTCTGAGGTGAAGACAGTGCTTGGAGCAATATTTGCTTTTATAATATATTTCTTCATATTTTTGTTTGGTGGTCAAGTGATGAGAAGTGTGGGAGAAGAAAAGACAAGTAGAATAGTAGAAGTTTTAGCATCAAGTGTAAAGAGTGTTTATCTTTTATTCGGAAAGATTATTGCCGTTGCTCTTTTGGGATTAACCCAAATAGTGTTGTGGATAGTTTTTACTTTGCTTTTAGTAGGCGGAGTAAGTGTGGCACAACCTGATTTATTTTCTCCTACAGAACAGAAAGAAATACAAATCAATCAAAGAATAGTTAGCGTTGATGCAATGGATTTGTCAAAAACAGACTCTTCTTTTGTAAAAGAGGCTGTTCAGAATATGCAGTCAATTAACTTTCCTTTAGTAATAGGAGTTTTCGTTATATATTTTATTTTAGGTTATTTGTTATATGCTTCTTTATTTGGAGCAGTTGGTTCTCTTTTAGATAATGACACAGATAATTCTCAATTTACACTTCCAGTTACAGTGCCAATGATATTTGCTGTTATATGTGTGCCTATGGTTATGAGTAATCCAACAGGGGATATTGCTGTGTGGTTAAGTATGATTCCTTTTACTTCACCTGTTATTATGTTAGTAAGAATACCTTTTGGTGTGCCTGTTTGGCAACTTATAGTATCTATAGCCTTGATGTTGATTTTTATAGCAGGTTCTGTTATGCTTGCTGCAAAAATATATAGAACAGGAATACTTATGTATGGCAAAAATCTTACTTGGAAAGAAGTTTTCAAATGGTTCAGAAAATAGTATATAGTATATGATAAAAAAGCAAAGAGATGAAACGCAAGTTTCATCTCTTTGTGTGTAAGTATGTTTTGTTTATTATTCTTCTATAGCTTTTATTCCTGGAAGAACTTTTCCTTCTAAGAACTCTAACATAGCTCCACCACCTGTAGAAATATAAGAAACTTTATCTGCATAGCCGCTTTCTTTTATTGCACTAACAGAATCTCCTCCACCTATTGCAGAGAAAGCTCCTTTTTGAGTAGCATCTGCAACTGCTTTAGCAATAGCAAAAGTACCATTAGCAAATTTTTTCATTTCAAATACTCCCATAGGACCATTCCATAGAATTGTTTTAGAAGAAAGAACAACATCACAGTATGTTTTTATTGATTTTTCTCCAATATCCATACCTTCCCAACCATCAGGAATATCCATAGTAGGAACATATTTAGTATTTGCATTTTCAGAAAAATCATCAGCGACAATACTATCTTCAGGTAAATAAAGTTTTACACCTTTATCTTTTGCTTTTTGCATCAAAGCTTTTGCAGTATCTATTTTGTCGTCTTCGCAAAGAGAGTTGCCAACATTATGTCCCAACGCTTTATAGAAAGTATAACGCATACCACCACCTATAACTAAGTTGTCAGCGATGTCTATCAAGGATTCTAATATACCTATTTTAGAACTAATCTTGCTTCCTCCAATAACAGCAGTGAAAGGTTTTTCGTAATTGTTCATTAATTTGTTTAAGTTCTTTACTTCATTCTCCATCAAAAGACCAAAGTATTTATCATTAGGGAAGAATTTAGCCAATGTTGCAGTTGAAGCATGCTCACGGTGTGCTGCTCCAAAAGCATCATTAACGTATGCATCACCAAGTAAAGAAAGTTGTTTTGCAAAGTCTTCATTGCCCTTAGTCTCTTCAGGGTAGAAGCGTATATTTTCTAATAGCATCACTTGTCCATCTTGCAACGCATTAGCAAGTTTTGTTACTTCATCGCCCAAAAGACTTTGGGTAAATACAACATCTTGTTTTATAATCTTGGATAGGTATTCAGCAACTGGTTTAAGAGTAAGTTCAGGTTCAAAACCACCCTTTTTTGGTCTGCCCAAATGAGCCATAAGAATAACTCTTGCTCCATCTGAAATAAGTTTGTTAATAGTAGGCATAGCCTCCATTATTCTTGTGTCATCACTTATGTTTCCTTGTTTGTCAAATGGAACGTTGAAATCCACTCTTACAAGAACTCTCTTGCCTTTGAAATTTGTATCTTTTATTGTCTTCATATTGTTTGATTTTTATTTATAATTTGATTTTGTATTTTGCAAAGTTATAAAAACTATTTGAAAAACAAAAATATATTTTAAAAAACTTAAAATTTCATTCTTTGATATTTGATAAAATTCTTTTTATAGGATTTTAAAAAGTATTTAAACCATTTATCATTGTTGTATTTGTCTTCCATGCGGTAGTTTTGTGCAATCTTATCTTGTCGCTTTGCTTCTTGCATTGACATTAGTTGTCCTATACGTTTTTGTATTTTCTTTGTATGTTTAGCTTTATAGCCCATTAGTTTTAAAGAACCAATGGCTTCTATTGCTCCTTCATATTGTTGATATTTTATAAGACTTTCAGCTATCTTGATTGCAAGGTCATCGTTGTTCATTTCTTTTAATACCTCACGCAAACCAGTATGAATAACGCTCATTTCGTTTAGTTTGTGAGTATTGTAATAATATTCTAATTTAGCATACTCAAGAAAATACTTAATAGTGTCTTTGTCCGATAGAATCTGTTCACAGTTTTCTTTCATTGCGACATATTGCAATGGTTCTTCTATTTGACGTTTCAAACTCCTAACTCTCTGTTTATCCAAACGACATTCGCTATTGCCCTTTATCTCCATAGCTTTGTCAATATATACTTCTGCAGTGTAGAAATCATTCTTTCTTATGCACTCTAAAATATCATAAACTAAAACATTGATTTCGTCCTGTTTCTTTGAGCAAACTTTATTGTCTATTGCACGAAGATAAGAGTTCATTATACGTTGAATGGCTGTGTCTTCTTCCATCTTATATTCAGTAATAAGGTCATTAGTCAAAGCAACCAAAGAATCTGCTTTTGGAATATCACCTTCAAAAATAGCATACTCTGCATTAGACATACGTTTAGCAGTTATTTCCCTTATTGCACGTATATACATTTGCTCTACGGCTTTCTTGTCTCCTTCTATCTTAGCTAAGCGATTTGCTTTTTCTAATACTTCAAGAGCTTTTTCGTAGTTATTTACCTGCATAAATGTACGAGTTTCAAAAAACTTGTCATCTATTGCTTTATCAATGGTCTTTACTTTTGTACTTTGAACTGCGAAACTTTCTTTTGGATTCTTGTTTTCAGAAGATGAAATATAATCTTTTTCTATCTTGGTTACTTCTTCTTCAGGATTAGAAACAGTATCTTTAATGTAGTCTGCATAGTCCAAAGAATAGCCTTCAGGTTTTGCATTATTTTCTATTGAATCAAGTTTGGTATCACTTGGAATAAGAGTTCCTTGCAAAAGAGCTATCTGCCTAAGAGTATTTTCTTCGAACTTACCTCCTACCATTTCAGAAAGTGTTCTGGCCTTAGCGAGCATATCTCCTCTAAGTTCAGAGTTTTTTGCACCTTGTAAAGTTTTAGCAGTAGCAATATAGTAATCAACAACCTTAGTTACTATTTCGTCAAACGAAGATGTGTCATTTAACTCAACTCTGTTGCGTTGTAAATAGTCGTATGTGTTTTCTGCAAAATCACTTGCTATTTTCATCTCTCCCATCTTTATGGCTCGTTTGGTAATAGTAATGTGGTCATTATATATTCCTTGTTGGCAAGCTTCAATATTCTTTTTTACAAGAGCAGATTGGCAGATATTCATATTATCTTTTTTGCAAAAATCGTCTAATTGTGTAAGAATATCGTATGCATAGGCATATTTCTTTTCCTTTATTAAGGCTATAGATTGCAAAAGATTTTTGTCGTATGTATATACTAACATATTTGCACAAAGCTTCTTTTCTTCTGCCGTAGGATTCATTTTTGAAAGAATATCGTTGAGAATCTGTGTTGTTTTTATTATTTGTGCAGAATCAGAAGAAAGTTTTGCTAACTCATAATGAGCCATAACGTTTTTAGGATTAAGACTTATGGATTTTTGCAAGAGAGAATACCCCTCGCTCTTTTTGTTTTGAGAGATTAAATTAAGAGCCTTTACATAATATAGTTCAGAAGAACGCGGAGTAAGAAACTCCAATAACTCTTTGTTATGATTTAATAAAGTTTTTAGTTCTAAATATTTAGCATATATTTCATTATCGGTATTATAGACGGCTTTTTCGTTAATAAAGTCGTTAGCTTTATTAACTCTATATTGATAAACAGGTAATAAATCCACCTTATCAGAAGATATTTCTGCAAGATCTTTAATTTGTTTGTCATATTGTTTTATTAATTCTTTCTTTTGTGAGGATGAAAGAGTTTGTGAGTAACCTTGCAAAGAAACAAAGACAACAAACAATAAATACAAGAATGTTCTTTTTTTCATATTTTTATAGTGTATCAAAATTTATTTTGGCAAAAGTACAATAAATTTTGATTATAGCCTATAGTCTATGAGTTGTTTGTCAAATAGACCTTTTACATCATAGACTATACCTTTATTCGCATCTTTAAGAAAAGAGCGTGGGTTTAGTCCGTGAAATTCTTTGTGAGCAACAGCTATTACAACACAATCATAGCCTTTTTCTTTTGGAGCAGTGTTTGTTATATTAATATTGTATTCGTTAAGAACTTTTTCTTTATTAGCGTGTGGATCAAAGACTGTTATGTCGTCAGTGTATTCTTTGAGAACAGAATAAATATCCTTGACCTTTGTGTTTCTTATATCGGAGCAGTTTTCTTTAAAGGTAAAGCCAAGTATAAGTATTTTGGAATCCTTAATAACTATACCTTTTTTGTTCATTTGTTTTATTACCTGATTAGCAACATAAGTACCCATAGCATCATTCAATTCCCTTGCGTTCATAAGCAGACGAGGTCTAAGACCATAGACTTCTGCTTTTTGAATCAAATAATAAGGATCAACGCTTATGCAATGACCACCTACTAAACCGGGATATAGTTTAATAAAATTCCACTTTGAAGATGCCGCTTCAATAACTTCTTTAGTATCAATACCCATAGCGTTAAAGATTTTAGCAAGTTCATTCATAAAGGCAATATTCACATCTCGTTGAGTGTTTTCTATTATTTTGGCAGCTTCGGCTACTTTTATGCAAGAAGCTTTGAATGTCCCATTTTCTAAGACAGAGTTGTAAACATCATCAATGAAGTCCGCTATTTCTGGAGTAGAACCAGAGGTTACTTTTTTTATTGTTTCCACACTATGAATGCTGTCTCCGGGATTTATTCTTTCAGGAGAGTAGCCAACAAAAAAGTCCTTGTTGTATTCCAAATGAGATATTCTTTCTATCAATGGCACACACTCTTCTTCGGTCATTCCAGGATAGACTGTAGATTCATAAACTACAATATCGTTCTTTTTTAATATTTGTGCGACTGTCTTTGTGGCAGAGAGCAGACAACGTAAATCTACTTTATTATTTTCATCAACAGGTGTGGGAACTGTAATGATATAAAAGTTATACTGCTTGATATCCTCAATATTAGAACTTGCAAAAAAGCCTCTGTTTATCGCCCTTTGAAGGATAGAGGATGGAATTTCGTCATTATCATCTATGGCTTTGTTGATATTCTTTATCCTTTCCTCTTTTGTATCATAACCGACAACATTATATTTTTTTGCGAACATGCAAGCCAACGGCAGGCCAACATAACCTAAACCAACGACAGCAATATTTACGTTACTCAAGTTCATAAAAAGAATAAGTTAGATAATACTTGCTTTATATTCCTCAAAAGTAGGATGATGCTTGTCTTTTTCAGAAAGGATAACATCTTTTTCAGGTAAAAGCCAGTCAATATTCAAAGTCTTGTCGTTCCAAATGATAGCTCCTTCGTTTTCTTTGGAGTAGAAGGTGTCGCATTTGTATTGAAAGATTACTTCATCACTCAGCACTGCAAAACCGTGAGCAAAGCCTTTGGGAATAAAAAATTGGAGTTTGTTCTCTTCACTTAGTATTATAGAATGGTATTGTCCGAAGGTCTTTGAATTTTTTCTGATATCTACTGCAACATCCAAAACCTTGCCTTTGACAACACGAACCAGCTTACTTTGAGCATATTCTCCTTTTTGGAAATGTAAGCCTCTAAGAACTCCGTATGTAGATTTGCTTTCGTTATCTTGAACAAACTTAATATCCCCCAAGAATTTATTGAAATCTCTTTCAGAGAAGGATTCAAAGAAATAGCCTCTCTCATCTTTGAATATTTTAGGCTCAATGATAAGCAGACCCTTTATATGTGTTTCTTTTACGTTCATTATGAGCTATAACAGAGTTTGTTTTCTTTATTTTAAAGATGAAAGTTCTTGTCTAAGAGCAGCAAGTTTTGTTTCGCAATCTGCTAACTTCTTTCTTTCTAAAGCAACAACTTTCTCAGGAGCATTATTAACAAATTTCTCATTAGAAAGTTTTTTGTTTATAGAAAGAATAAAGCCTTCATAGTATTTTATCTGCTCGTTTATTTTCTTGATTTCTTCTTCCTTATTAATATTTTGAGAAACGGGGATAAAGATTTCCGTTGTACGAACCATTAAACTTGCAGCTCCTTCTTGTTTATTTTGGACGAAGACTATTTTTTCTACGTTGGCAAGTTTTGTGATGATGCTTTCGTATTTAGATATTACATCTTTATCTTCGTTTTCTTTGATAAAGCATTGTAAAACCTCTTTAGGAGAAATACCTTTGGAGTTTCTAAGACCACGAATAGCGGTGATAATCTCTTTGATGAATGAAAATTCCTTATCCATTAAATGTTCGTTTTCTGTACATTTAGGGTAGGAAGTATCCATTAAAAACTCATCATCTTCTCTTTCTTTTAAGTTATGATAGATTTCTTCTGTAACAAAAGGCATAAAAGGTTGAAGAATTTTCATTAAAGACTCAAAGATAGAGATTGTCTGCTCAAAAGTTTCTTTATCTATAGGCTTTTGATATTCTGGTTTGACTATTTCCAAGAACCAAGAACAGAAATCGTCCCAAATAAAAGTGTAGATATTTTTCAGACATTCACTTAAACGATATTTTGAAAAATCATCTTCTATTTGTTCCAAGACAACATTCATTCTTTGCAAAAACCATTCAATAGCAAGTTTGGAATGTTCAGGTTGAGGCAAAACTTCTACGCTCCAGCCTTTTATTAGTCTTAATGCATTCCATATTTTATTGGCAAAGTTTCTTCCTTGTTCGCAATATGCTTCATCAAAAGGAAGGTCGTTTCCAGCAGGGGATGACATAAGCATTCCCATTCTCACGCCGTCTGCTCCATATTTATCTATTAATAGCAGTGGATCAGGAGAGTTGCCAAGAGTTTTTGACATCTTTCTTCCAAGTTTATCTCTTACTATTCCAGTAAAATAAACATTATGGAATGGTATTTCTTTTCTAAACTCTAATCCTGCCATTATCATTCTTGCAACCCAGAAGAAGATAATATCAGGTCCTGTTATCAAGTCAGAAGTAGGGTAGTAGTATTTTATTTCTTCGTTATCAGGCTCATTTATGCCGTTAAAACAACTGATAGGCCACAGCCAAGAAGAGAACCATGTGTCTAAAACATCTTCATCTTGCTTCAACTCTTCTATCTTTATGTTTGGTAGTATAGCCTGTGCTTTTTTGTAAGCCTCTTCCAAACTTGGAGCAACAACAAACTCATTATTTGGAAGATAGTAAGCAGGTATTCTGTGTCCCCACCAAAGTTGGCGAGAAATACACCAGTCTTTTGTGTCTTCCATCCAGTGTCTGTATGTGTTGATGAACTTCTCTGGGTGGAATTTTATTTTTCCATTTTCCACAACTTCCAAGGCTGGTTTAGCCATATCTTTCATTTTGCAGAACCATTGCATACTTAGTTTTGGTTCAATAGGAACAGAGGTGCGTTCGGAAAGACCTATCTTATTATCATAGTCTTCTATTTTCTCCATTAAACCTTCTGCTTGTAAGTCTTCAACAATCTGTTTTCTGCAATCAAATCTGTCTAAGCCTTTGTACTTTAATCCGTTCTCGTTTAGAGTTCCGTTGTCGTTGAAAATATTGATAGAATTTAGTTTATGTTTGATTCCAAGATTATAGTCATTGATATCATGTGCAGGGGTAACCTTTAAAGCTCCTGTTCCGAAAGTCATATCAACATACTCATCAAAAATAACAGGCACTTCTCTATTTACCACAGGTACAATCAACTTCTTTCCTTTTAAATAATTAAACCTCTCATCATTAGGATTGACACAAACGGCAGTATCTCCCATTATAGTCTCTGGACGTGTAGTTGCTACAACAACATACTTATCCTTATCATCACTTAGCCGATATTTTAGATAATAAAGTTTAGAGTGTTGATCCTTATATATTACTTCCTCATCGCTAACAGCCGTTAATGCTTTAGGATCCCAATTCACCATACGAACACCTCTGTAAATTAAACCCTTATCATAAAGGTTGCAGAACACCTTTATCACAGCCTCGCTCATATCTTCATCCATCGTGAATCTGGTTCTATCCCAATCACAACAACATCCTAAAGTTTTCAACTGCTGAAGAATAATGCCTCCCTTTTCTTCTTTCCATTGCCAAGCATGTTTAAGGAATTTCTCTCGTGTAAGGTCGCTTTTGTTTATGCCTTTCTCTTTAAGAAGATTGACAACCTTAGCTTCTGTCGCTATACTTGCATGGTCAGTACCAGGAACCCAGCAGACGTTCTTGCCGTTCATACGTTCTTTTCTGCAAAGTACGTCCTGAATAGTCTCATTCAACATGTGTCCCATGTGAAGTACGCCTGTAACATTAGGAGGTGGAATTACAATTGTGTAAGGTTTTCTTTCATCTGGTACAGAGTGAAAAGCATTCTTGCTTAACCATTGTTCGTACCATTTCTTCTCAACATTCTTCGCAATATATTTTGATTCCAATTCTGCCATAGTAGTATAGATTTTTAACAATTTGCAAAAATAGTTATTTTTTCTGAAATGAAAATCTTTTTTCAAAAACTTGAAAAATCATAATGAAAAGTTAAGAGAAAAAACATCAAGAGTTAGGAAAAAAAGACTAAGTCTTTATACCATAAACATCAAGTTTTGAGAAAAAAAGATCAAGTCTTTTTTTCTCAAAACGAAGAGTTTTTTCTGCCTTTCTAAATCTCTGTGAAATAGTTCTTTTCCAATAGTTTGTAAAGAATCTTTTTATCTCCCATAACCCAGACATAATCCTTTTCTTCAAAAATTACATGAGAAGAAGGATTGACAATAGGAGCATCATTTCTTTCTATGGCTATAACCATACATTTATCCTTCATCAAGGAAGAGTCTATTAATGATTTACCAATCCACTCAGAATCTTTTGCAATACGGAATATCAAGCAATTGATTTTGGAGTTAGGGTCTTCATTTTGCTGTTTGTTGAAATCATTAAGAACTTTGACTTCATTGTAGTCCATAATCAAAGTATCATAATCCAAATCCAAGTGTCTAAGATTGTGGAAGGAACCAAGTAAAAGAAGTCTGTCGCCATGATGAAGGACAAAATCGCCATCAGGAAAATCAATTTGCTTGCCCGAGCGTTGGACGGAAATAATCAGGACATTATATTTTTTTCTGAAGTTAAGATTCTTTAACGTAATTCCTTCTAATTCGCTATCTTCATCGAGTTTGAAAGGAGCAACATTGACATTCTGATCTATCCAATGCAGATTGCTGACCTCACTCATAGGCGAACCATCTTCATTCATTTGTTGAACTATCTGGCGAGCATTGAAATTTTTCACAAACCTACTTTCCATTGACCAATAGAAACGCATTAGTTTTTTTGAATGGAAGATAAGCCCGAAAAAGACAGCAGCCACTATTATGATAACGTATGCAGGCAAAGCCCAATATCTGTTTATCACTACAAAGACAAAGAAAAATGCTACCACATATCTCATCACAATCATAAAGGAAAGGAAGAAACGGTTGTTGGTATCGCTGGTCCAAAGGGAAAGGAAGAGGTTCGCCTGTTTGCCTTGGTTGTGTATCATTGGGCGAAGAAAGATTGCAAGGATAATAAGTGTTCCTACGGAAAGAATAATCTTTTTGATGAATTGTTGTTCTCCACTATTTGCAAACTTTATTCCTATAGTGAATGAAATTAATGAGATTGCCAAACAAATGATAACATATAGAGAAAGTCTTGCAATGTAGGTTTTGATAAATTGCCTCCAAACAGACGATGTCTTTAAATCTTTATCATCAGAGCTTTGTGGATACAATATTTTATGCCAACGTTTTGGGACAACAGCTTCGATTACTCCAAAAGCAGGTTCGGATAATCGTATGCAATAAGGAGTAGTAAATGTTGTAATAACAGAGACTGCGATAACAATAGGATAAACAGTAGGAGAAATAATGCCAAGACTCATTCCTAAACTTGCAACGATGAAAGAAAACTCTCCCATTTGAGCAAGAGAAAAACCACTCTGCATAGCGGTTTTTAAATCTTGTCCTGCTAATCTTACTCCTGTAGTGGTGAATATCATCTTGCCGAGAATAGAAGCAAAGGTTATAACTAATACAATAGGGAAATTATCAACGAGTATTTTAGGATCAACCATCATACCTACAGAAACAAAAAATATGGCTCCGAAAAAATCTTTTATAGGTGTGATAACTTTTTCTATTCTTTCTTGTTCCAAAGTCTCAGCAAGGAGAGAGCCCATTATGAAGGCTCCTAACGCAGAAGAAAATCCAACACTTGTTGCAAAAACAACCATACCTATGCAAAGCCCCATAGAAACCAAAAGCAAGGTTTCATCATTCAAATATGGGCGGAGCTTTTTTAATAGGGTAGGTATAAGATATATACCACAAACAACCCATACAACAAGGAAGAAAACAAGTTTTGCGATGACACCGATAAGTTGAGAACCTTCAAATTGTTTGCTTACTCCAAGAGTAGAAACGATTACCATTAATATAATAGCGAACAAATCTTCAAAAACCAAGATACCAAAGACAATTCCTGCAAACTTCTTCTTTTGTAAGCCGAGGTCTGAGAAAGCTTTAAAGACAATAGCAGTAGAAGACATGATGAGCATACCTCCAAGTAAAAGGCTATCAGATGTAGGCCAGCCGATGATTTTTCCAATAGTGAATCCTAAAAGAGATAATCCTAATATCTCTACGGCAACAGCAATACCTCCAACCTTACCAATGGTGAATAGTTTTTTGAAAGAGAACTCTAATCCCATTCCAAACAAAAGAAAGATAACACCGATCTCAGCCCATGTTTCAATATGTTCAGGATCTACGGTTTGAAAAAAAGAAAAATGAGGACCAGCTATAAATCCGGCTACAATATAACCTAAAACAACAGGTTGCTTAAGTATTTTACACAAAAGAGAAAACACACTACCTAAGATAAGTATTATAGCAAGGTCTAAAATAAAAGATTCCATAAAAATAATATTTGACTTGTTGATTATTACAGCACTGCAAAGATAATATTTTTTTATAAAATAGACAACAAAATACGTTTATTTTTTCTTTGCTTCGTTCCAGAGGATATCCATTTCCTGTAGCGTCATATCAGATACAGATTTGTTCATCTGTTTTGCTTTCTGTTCTATGTATTGGAAACGATCTTTGAATTTTCTATTAGTCTTTTCTAATGCAGTGTCTGGATTGACATCAATAAAACGAGCATAGTTGATAAGAGAAAATAATACATCACCAAACTCATCTTCAATTCTTTCTTGGTTATTCGGCTTTTTTACTTCTTCTTGTAGTTCTTTTATCTCTTCTTGCACTTTATTCCAAACATCAGAAGTTTTTTTCCAATCAAAACCTACGCCTTTGGCTTTGTCTTGCATACGATAGGCTTTTACTAAGGAAGGTAGAGAATCTGGAACTCCTGAAAGTGTGGAACGATTACCTTCTTGAAGTTTTATTTTTTCCCAATTCTTTTCCACATCTTCGTAAGTTATGCTGCCATCTTTACAAAATACGTGAGGATGTCTGCGAATAAGTTTTTCATTAAGAGAATTCATAACATCAATCAAAGAAAACTCTTGCTTTTCTTCTCCTATTAAAGAGTAGAATATAACATGCATAAGTACATCGCCTAATTCTTTGCAGATGTTTTGCGGGTCATTATTTAGAATCGCATCTGATAATTCATAAATTTCTTCAATGGTAAGTGTGCGTAATGTTTCATTGGTTTGAGCATTATCCCATGGGCATTCTTTTCTTACCTTTCTCATTAAAGACATTGTGTTGTTGAATGCCTCAATATATTTTTTATCTTCCATAATCATCATAAACGATAATTTCTGAGCTTTATTATATTGATTGTTTAGACTTTGATGCAATAATATTTGTGTTTTGTCGTTTGATAGAATACAAAAACTTCATGAAAAATGAAACAAAAGAGCCTATTATTAATATACCTTATTATATTCACTGCACTACAGAATTTAGTAGCACAAGTAACATATCCATCTAACTCTGTTCTTTCTTCAGGGCATTGGTATAAGATAAGAATTGCATCTGATGGAGTTTATAAATTGTCTTATAGCGATTTTATATCAATGGGTTTTATGGAAGAAGAAATAAATTGGGATAATCTTTCAATATATGGCAATGGTGGTTTAGCTATAAGCGAAAAAAACTCTGAATACAAACATTCAGATTTGCAAGAAAATGCAATATATGTTAATAAAACAGGAAGATATGCCTTGTTTTATGCACAAGGGACAACTAAAACAATTTATAAAACCGATTCTTCTTTCTCTTTTGAAGTGCATCCTTATTCTGATTATGCTTCTTATTTTGTTACCTTTGATTCAAACATAGGCACAAAGAAAAGAATAGAAGAAAAAACTTTATCAAATACTTATGATACGACTATATCCACAACTCCTTATTACTCTTTTCATAAGAGAGAACTTACAAACTTGCTAAATGCAGGCAAAACATGGGTAGGAGAAAGAATGACCCCTTCAAGTAATACTTTATCAGTGCCAATAAATCTTTTAAATATATCTCCTGATTATCCTGCGCAAATAGAATTAGATTTAGCAACAGCAAGTGCTTCTAATGTTAGTTTTGTAGTGAAACTAAATAATACGCAATTAGAAAATATGTACCCTTCAGCTACTTCAAGTTCAGATATAGTAGCTCTAAAAGTTAATAAGAAATATCAGCAAAATATCTCTGTTCCAAACAGTACAATAAATATTCAGTATAACTCTGCAAACTTTTCAGATAAAGCATATTTGAATTATATACTTGTAAATTACAAACAAAACCTTATCCTTAATAATAGTTATCTAAGATTTTTCTCTATCAACAATCCTTCTCTTGCTAATTCGATAAGATATCAAATAAGCAATGCTCCGAATGTTAATACAATGATATGGGATGTTACAGATATTAATAATGCTTATATGTGTAACAAAATACAGGAAAATAATAATATCTTTTGCATTATTCCTAACGATACTATAAGAACTATTGTAGTTGTAAATGGTAGTAACTTTGCTACTCCAATTTTTGTTAATCAAGTGGAAAATCAAAATCTTCATGCTATGCAACCAGCAGATTTGATTATAGTAAGTAATACTAAATTTCTTAGTAGTGCTGATGAATTAGCAACTTTACATAGACAAAATGATGGAATAAGTGTTGAGGTTGTAGATGTAGAGCAAGTTTATAATGAGTTTTCTTCAGGTCAAAAAGATTTTTTAGCGATAAGAGAATTTCTTAGAATGATGTATAATAAGTACGTTTCAGAGGGTAAAAATCCAAAGAATGTTCTTTTGTTTGGTGATGGAACTTTTGATAATAAAAATATTCTTGGCTATAACAATAACTATATTCCTACTTATCAATCAGTAAGCGAATACAGAAATGTGGGCTATGTTTTTACTTCAGATGATGTTCTTGCTTGTTTGTCGGATTATTCTGAGAATAGGACTTATGACACTCTTATGATAGGTGTGGGAAGATTTCCTGTAAATGAAATAAAAGAAGCAGAGATATTAGTTGATAAGGCTAAAAGATATATGTCAAAACAAGATTTGTTGGAAAATGAAGATGGAGATTGGCGAAATTTTGTTATGCTTTCTTCTGATGATGCTGACGATTTGAGCGAGATGTATTTTATAGATAATGCTGAGCATATTTATACACAAATAGACCAAACACAGCCCTATATAAACATTCAAAAAGTTTATCAAGATGCTTACAAGGAATATACCTCTTCAGCAGGAGCTACTTATCCTGATGCAAGTAAAGCTATTAATGATAGGATAAACAAAGGTTGTTTGTTGTTTAATTACCTTGGACATGGTTCTCCAGATCATTTGAGTGGAGAAAGATTAATAACAATGTCTGATATAACTTCATGGACTAATTATAATAAACTACCTTTGATGATAACTTCTACTTGTGAGTTCGCACGTTTTGACCTTGTAGATAAACAAGCTGCAGGTGAGTATGCTGTTCTCTCGGAGAATGGAGCAGCTATAGCACTTATAGCAGCAGCACGAAAAATTGCCTCTAATAACGCCATTAATCAAGCATTACATAAGTATGCTTTAATGCGAAAAACAGATGGCACACCTTACACTTTCGGAGAAGTGATGATGAATGCAAAAAATGCTACTAATTTACAGACTGCAGAAAGGAGTATAACGCTTTTAGGAGATCCTGCACTTAGAATTTCTTTACCTAAATATAATATTAAAACAACACAAATAAATAATTCTTTCTATGATGATAGTATTTCAGGATTTACGACTATAGATACATCTAATGCTCTTTCAAAGATGTATATAAGGGCAGAAGTGGTTGATTTTAATGGGAACAAGATACAAGACTTTAATGGAAAAGTTAAGATATATCTGTTTGACAAAAAAACAACTTATCAAACTTTAGATAATGCCGGTATAGGCAGAACGCTTACTTTTGAATTGCAGACGAACTTGCTCCATAAAGGTTTTGCACAAGTTAGTAATGGAGAGTTTGAATATAATTTCATAATTCCTAAAGATATTGCTTATAATTATGGACGAGCAAAACTTAGTTTTTATGCACAAGATGGAAGTGTTGATGCAGCAGGATACACCAATGATTTTGTTCTTGGAGGAATTAACGAAAATGTAGATACAATAGAAACAAGACCGATAGTTGATTTGTATATAAATGACAGTAATTTTGTTGACTATGGGATAACAGATGAGAATCCTACTCTTTTTGCGGTAATAAAGGATAGTATACCTATTAATATAGCAGGAGCAGGACTTGGACATGACATTGTCGCTCGTCTGGATAATGCCGCAAATACGTTTATACTTAATGACTATTATGTTTATGATGATCAAGATGTAACTAAAGGATATATTATTTACCCATTTTCTTCTTTGGAAGAAGGAGAACATACTCTTTCTATTAAGGTATGGAATATTTATAATTATTCTTCGGATGCAACTATTCATTTTAAGGTTGTGAATTCAGGTAAAGAAGAATATGAAACTTATAATTATCCTAATCCATTCAGTGATGGTACTAATATAATTCTTAAGTTTAATCAAGCTAATGACGTTAAGTCTGCTACAATAAAAATATTTAATGCCCAAGGTAGAATACTCAAAACTATAAATGCTGATGAATATATAAACACCTATAATCTTACTCCTATTCATTGGGATGGAAGAGTTGATGGAGGAGGAATGATAGGTAATGGTATCTATTATTATGTTGTGGAAATAGTTACTAATAATGGAGATGAGATAAGAAAAATGAATAAAATGTTAGTTATAAAATAAAAATACTTACAATAAAAACAAATTACAAGCGTTCTTACGTACAACAAAAAAGATAAATAGAAATGAAAAGAATAACTTTTACACTCATATCAACTTTGATGTTATTTTCAAACTTTGTGTATGCACAAAGTGGAGTAATAGATAATGATAATATACAAGGCACAATATTGCGAAGACAAGTAGAAGATGATGCACGACTTATTTCTACTGGTGTACCATTGTTGTTAATAGCACCAGATGCAAGAGCAGGAGCTTTAGGAGATTTAGGTGCAGCCTCTACTCCTGATGCTAATTCAAACCATTGGAATGCTGCTAAGTTACCTTTTGCAGAAAAGAAGTTTGCAGCTTCTCTTACTTATTCTCCTTGGTTGAGAGATATAGCAGGAGATATAGATTTAACATATTTAGCAGGCTACTATAAACTTAATGATATAAGCGCAATAGGAGCATCTTTGACTTATTTTTCCTTGGGATCTATTAATTTTACAAACGATGAAGGTGTTTCTATGGGAGATTATAATCCTAATGAGTTTGCATTAGATGTTTCATATTCTCTAAAACTTACAGAAAATTTAGCTGCTGCGGTAACAGGAAGATATATTCGTTCAGATTTAACTCAAGGACAAAGTGTTCAGGGAAATAGTACCCATGCAGCATCTGCAGTTGCAGCAGATATCGGATTATATTATCAAAAAGATCTTGCATTGGATAAGCCAGCACAATATGCTTTGGGTTTGCAAATATCTAATTTAGGGAACAAAATATCTTATTCTGATAACTTAGAATCAAGTTTTTTGCCTGCTAACCTTAGAATAGGAGGAAGGTATTCTTATTCTATGGACCAATTTAATAGATTATCTTTTATGTTAGATTTGAACAAACTTCTTGTTCCGACTCCTCCTGTTAGAGATACCGCAGGAAATATTTATGAAGGTAAGGATGATCACGTAGGAGTTCTACAAGGTGCAATACAATCTTTTTATGATGCTCCTAATGGTTTTAAAGAAGAATTACAGGAGATAAATATTTCTGCAGGTATAGAGTATTGGTATAACAATATGATAGCAGCACGTGCAGGATATTTCTACGAAAATAAAAAGAAAGGAGATAGGCAATATCTTACTTTAGGTTTGGCTATTAAATATAATTCCTTAGGGATAGATATTTCTTATTTAGTGCCAACTTCTCAGACAAATAATCCTTTGAAGAATACTCTTAGGGTGTCCCTTTCATTTGATATGTAAACCATTTTGTCATGAAAATGAGAGTTGGATTTGGTTATGATGTTCATAAGCTCCAAGAAGGTAAAAAACTAATGCTTGGTGGAGTTGTGATAGAAAATTCTCCGCTTGGTGTCGTGGGACATTCTGATGCTGATGTTTTGATACATGCTATTATAGACGCTCTTTTAGGTGCAGCAAATCTTAGAGATATAGGTTTTCAATATCCAGATACTGATGATAAATACAAAGGTATAGATAGTAAATTGTTGCTTAAGGATACTTTGTTTAAAATAAAGGCAAAAGGTTATAAGATAGAGAATATAGATTCCACTATAAGTCTGCAGTCTCCCAAGATTAGTAGCTATATTCCCAAAATGAAAGAAGTGCTTGCACAAGTGCTTGATGTTGATATAGAAGATGTAAGTGTAAAAGCAACAACAACAGAACATCTTGGTTTTGAAGGGAGGAAAGAGGGAGTGTCTGCCTATAGTGTTTGTCTTTTATCTAAGGAATAATTATTAGATTTAATTCATTTTCATTAATAGAGAGTTATTAATGAAATCTGCAACACTATCAAATAAATGGATAAATACTGTAACTTTTTCATCTGTTTTTGAGTATAAATATAACGATTGAATATTTATGGGTTAGATTGAAGATTCTAATAAACAGTGGTTTATGAAAATAAATAGCAAAAAAATAATAAAAAAAAATAATATATGCATATTTTTTTGTAATATTGCCGTTTGAAAATTGTAGTTGAATATAGAAATAATATACGTTATATGAAAAGAAGTATAGTTTGTTTAGTTCTGGTTTGTGCTTTTGCCGTTACGGGATTAAAAGCTCAAGATCCTCATTTTTCTCAGTTTTTTGCTAATCCTATTTACACAAACCCTGCTTTTGCTGGTTCCGCAGTTTGTCCAAGACTTTCTTTATCTTATAGAGACCAATGGCCTTCATTAGGAGCTTTCAAAACTTTTTCTGCAAGTTATGACCAATATTTTGACTTTATTTCTGGTGGTATTGGTCTTTATGTAATGAGTGATAAGCAAAGTGATTTTTACAGAGTGAATACTGTTGCTTTGTCTTATGCTCTTCATTTACAACTAGCTCAGGATATTGCATTAAATCTTGCTGCTCAAGCCAATTTAACCAACAATAGTTTAGATTGGGATAAATTAGTTTTTGGAGATATGATAGATACAAGATATGGCGTTATCTATCCTTCCACAATGGCAACAAGACCCGATAATACCTCAAAAACGTATGTAGATTTTGGAGCAGGTGCTCTGGTATATGGAGAAACATGGTATGCCGGAGTTGCCGCTGTTAATCTTACTCGTCCTAAAGATGGTTTTATATCATATAATAGATTACCTATAAAAGTAACTGCTAATGCAGGAATGAGATTTAATCTTAGAAGAGATGCAAGAAGAACCAATGCATTCTTTGGGCAGCCAATTATTTCTCCGAATATTATATATCAACATCAAGGAGAATTTAATGAATTAAACTATGGTATGTATTTAGATTGGTCTCCTTTTGTTTTTGGAGCGTGGTTTAGACAATCAATGTCATTCTCAAATGCAGATGCTATTGTTTTGTTGTTCGGCTTACAATGGGGAGATTACAAGATAGGATATAGTTATGATATAACAGTTTCTTCTCTTTCTAATGTTTCAGGAGGAGCACATGAGGTTTCTTTAAGTGCTAAGTTACCTTGCCCAGAAAAGAAAAAGAAAGTTAGAGACGTAAAATGTCCTTCCTTCTAAATTTTTATAAATTTTGAAACAAAAGTGAAATTTAAACGTATAAGGAAAAGTAAAAAAGTAAAAAATAATATGAAAACAGTATCAGTTGTTGGTAAATTAGTGATGATAGTAGCAGTTGCTACTTTGTTGTTTGCTTGTTCAGGTAAGAAAAAGTCTGCTACAACAGGTTGGAATTATGACGATTCAAAATGGGGTGGCTTTGAGTCTGCTAAGAATATGGAACAACAAACGCCTCCAGGAACAGTCTTTATTGAAGGCGGTGCATTTATTATGGGAAGAACTACAGATAATGTAAAATATGAATGGGATAACAATCCTCGTAAGGTAACAGTTTCTTCTTTCTATATGGATGAATGTGAGATAACTAATTTAGCTTATAGAGAGTTCTTATACTGGATACAAAGAGTCTATACTGATTATCCAGAATATTATCAAAGTAATTTGCCAGATACTTTAGTATGGAGAAGTAAATTGACTTATAATGAACCTATGGTGGAATATTATTTCCGTTATCCATCTTGGGCTGATTATCCAGTTGTTGGAGTTAGTTGGATTCAAGCTAACAATTATTGTGATTGGAGAACAGATCGTTTGAATGAAAAAGCTCTTATTGATGCTGGTATATTGGAGATGGATCCAGATCAACAAGGTGATAACGTATTCACAACAGATGCTTATCTTGCTGGACAGTATGAAGGCTATGTTAAGAAAGAACTTGCTGACCTTAATCCAAATTCTGAAGGGGTGAGAAAAGTAAATATGTCTGACGGAATACTATATCCTAAGTTTAGGCTTCCGACTGAGGCAGAATGGGAATATGCTGCGTTGGGTCTTATTGGAAACACAACAAAAGAAGGTCGTATCTTAGAAAGAAGAATATACCCTTGGAATGGTCATGTTGTTCGAACAGACCAAAAGAAATACTATGGTGAAATGCTTGCAAACTTTAAGCGTTCAAGAGGTGATGCTATGGGTGTTGCAAGTGCATTGAACGACCATTGGGAATATACAGCTCCTGTTGATTACTATTTCCCTAATGACTATGGTCTATATAATATGGCTGGTAATGTTGCTGAGTGGGTTATGGATGTTTACCGTCCAAATACTCCAGAAGATGCAGGTGATATTAATCCATATAGAGGAAATGTTTATATTACAAAAGTGTTAGACTCTGATGGTATGATAGCAGAGAAAGACTCTTTAGGTAGAATAACATATAGAGAGGTAACAGTTGAAGACAATGTTAATAGAAGAAACTATCGTCAGTCAGACAATATTAACTACTTAGACGGAGATTTAGCTTCTCAAATAGTAGCAGGTAATGATTGGAAATCTTCTATAGGAGAAGAAGGTGAAGAGGAAGAAGAGGTAACAACAACTGCTGAGGAAGAAGAGGAAGATGTTTTAAAGAGAGAATCAGAAACTAATGGTATGTATGAATATGGCAAAACTTCCATGATTAACGATAAGGTTAGAGTTGTAAAGGGTGGCTCTTGGAAAGATAAAGCCTTATACTTATCACCAGGTGAAAAAAGATTCTTGGCTCAAGATCAAAAGACAGAATGGATAGGTTTCCGTTGTGCAATGGATAGAATGGGTTCAAGAGAAATGAAAAGATAGATTTTAAGGGACTTAAATATTTTTAGAAAATCCTGTGTTTCTTTGGATGAAAACTTACACAGGATTTTCTTGTTGTGAGAAAGGAAAACAATGGCAACGGAGTCTATAACATTTAAACAGGTTAAAGATAATATAAACAAAAAAGAACTTGCTCCTATTTATCTCCTTTTAGGAGAAGAACCTTATTTTATTGATATCCTTGCTAAAGAGTTTGAAGAAAAAATTATAGATGATTCTGCAAAAGATTTTAACTTCAATGTCATCTATGGGAAAGATGCTAATGCTAACCTATTAATCCCCTTTTTAAGACAATATCCTTTAATGTCAAATAGGCGTCTTGTTATACTTAAAGAGGCACAGATGATAGACAAAAGGGAATGGGAAAAAATGGATGTCTATTTTTCTCAGCCACAGAGTTCTACTTGTTTTGTAATATGCTACAAAAACAAAACATTTCCGAGTGTTAAGATGAAGAATCTTATGGTAAAAAATGGTGCTGTTGTTTTTGAGAGCAAGAAATTATATGAAAATAAGGTTGGAACATGGATTAGTTCTTACATAAAAGAGAGTGGTTATACCTTCGATGAACGGATAGTAAATGTTTTGGTGGATAGGTTAGGGACAGATTTACAAAAGATAGCCAACGAAATCTCTAAGATGCAGCTAAACCTCAAAGAAACGAAACATATATCTCTTGATGATGTCTATAATTATATAGGAATAAGTAAAGATTATAATGTTTTTGAGCTGCAAAAATATTTGGCTTGCAAAGATGTGTTAAAGTGTAACGAGATAATAGACTATTTTTCTAAGAATACAAAAGAAAATCCAATACAAATGGTTGTTTCTGTTTTGTTTTCTTTTTTTGCAAAAACTTTAGTAGCTTCTCAAACACAACCACGTACCTCCCAAGCAGTAGCACAGGCTCTTCATACTACACCATACATGGTAAGAGATTATATGACTGCTATAAATAATTACTCAATGCCAAAACTTTTTGAGATTGTTGCTTTGTTTGAAGAATATGATTTAAAGACTAAGGGTATGGATGTTTCTCCTCTTTCTAATGATGGGGAACTTTTAAAAGAACTTATTTTTAAAATATTGCACTGAAAATAATAAAATACTATGAAGAAATATATATTAACTATTTTTTTCTGTTTTGTTTTGTTTGTTTGCTATTCACAGAGCGGAACAATAAAAGGTTTTGTTTATGATAAATCAAATGGAGAACCTATTCTTTTTGCCAATGTCTTATTGGAAAATACAATACTTGGAGCAAGCACGGATGACAATGGTTATTTTGTTATCAATAAAGTAAAACAAGGTAACTATACTTTAAAGGTTCAATGTTTAGGCTTTAAAGATACCGTATTTTTAGTAAGTCTCACATCCTCTTTTTCCATAAATTTAAAGATAGAGTTGCGACCGATGGCACAGCAACTTGAAGCAGTAGAAGTTTTGGGTAATAAGGAAGTATCCCGTATAGAGAGTCAGGTGTCTGTAAAAAAGATTACCGCATCTGATATTTATAAAGTGCCATCAATAGGAGGACAGGCGGATATAGCACAATATATTCAAGTATTGCCCGGTGTTATTTCTTCTGGAGATCAAGGAGGACAACTATATATTCGTGGAGGTTCAGCAATACAAAACAAAGTCCTTTTAGACGGAATGGTAGTTTATAATCCTTTTCACTCTATTGGTATTTTTTCTGTTTTTGAGACTGACATAATAAGGAAAGCGGATGTTTATACAGGAGGATTCAATGCTCAATATGGAGGTCGGCTTTCTTCTGTCATAGACATATCTACTAAAGACGGTAACAAAAAACACACCTCAGGAAAACTTTCTCTTTCTACCTTTGGTGCCTCTGCTACAATAGAAGGCCCAATTATTAAAGATATAGAAGAACGTTCTTATGCCCTTTCTTATCTGTTGAATGTAAAGAAATCTTATCTTTCTTCAACCTCGGAGTCATTGTATAGTTATGTTGATAATGAATTACCATACGATTTCTTTGATATTTATGGAAAGATGACGCTTGCTAGTAGCGGAGGTAGTAAGTTAAATGTTTTTGGCTTTAACTTTACCGATGATGTAAAAGGTTATAGAAATGTGGCAGACTTCAATTGGAAAAATCTTGGTCTGGGTGCAAACTTTATCCTTTTACCTATAGGAAGTTCTTCATTGGTAGAAGGGACTATAGCTTATTCCATGTATGAAATGAATATGGATGCTACCACTTTTGAAGGCAAGCAAAACAGTAAGATAGGTTCTTTTTCTGGTATGCTTACTTCAACATCTTTCTATGATAAGAACCAGTTGAGGTATGGTTTGGAAATGATAGCCAACAAAACTACCTCTATGTTTTCTTCTATGACAGAGGAGCAAGTAGATAATTCTACAGACATCGGAGCATTTATTTCTTTCAAAGGTTTTTTGGGTAAGTTGCTATATGAACCAAGTGTAAGACTATCTTATTATGTTTCTTTAGATGAGATGCTTTTAGAACCGAAGTTGTCTTTGAAATATAATCTTACAGACAAGTTTCGTTTCAAGGCAGCAGGAGGAATGTATTCTCAAAGTTTCATAGATACCAAAAGTGATAGAGATATAGTAAACCTATTCACAGGTTTTCTTACTGCAGGACCAGATTTATATGGAGGTGTTGTTTCAACATTTCGCGGTAAAGAGATAAATCATTATGTAGAAAAATCCAATCATATTATCTTTGGAGTAGAGTGGGATATAGTAAGACACCTTACACTCAATGCAGAAGTATATTACAAGACAATGTCTAATCTTATTTCAGTAAATAGAGATAAACTCTATGACAACACGGCTCTTAATTCAAATTTGCCAGAGTATCTTACTAAAACCTTTGCAATAGAAGAAGGTAGAGCATATGGAGGAGATGTTAGCCTTTTATATTCTGACGGAAGATTTTATCTTTGGGCAATATATTCATACGGAAAGGTAGAAAGAGAAAACGAGTTTATGACCTATAGCCCTCATTATGATAGAAGACACAATATCAATGTTTTGATTTCTTATCAATTTGGTATGGATAGAAGTTTTGAATTGTCTGCTCGTTGGAACTATGGTTCTGGATTTCCTTTCACAGGGACACAAGGTTTTGTTGAATATCTTCCTATTTCTTCTCTTGACTTTGATTATACTACTGCTAATGGACAACTTCAAACAATCTATGGTTCTCTAAACTCACAACGGCTGCCAGCTTATCATCGTTTGGATATATCAGCAAAAAAACGTTTCAATGTGTTTAATCATTCTATCTTAGAGGTAAATCTTTCTGTTACCAATGTATATAACCGTAACAATATGTTCTATTATGATAGAATAACTTCTGAACGTATAGACCAACTTCCAATAATGCCTTCTTTGGGTATGACATTAAAATTCTAATAAACAAAAAATATATACAAATATGATGACATGTGAAGATGCAGTATTAGAACGTTTAGTGCTGCATAAAGTAGGGAACAAAGCAAATGGAGAACTTCTTAGTCTATCATCTACTCCTTTTATTCTGAATAGTGATATATCATCTTTACTTTTAAAATATTTTACAACGCCTTTTAAGGGTAGTCAATATTATGTCTTCAGTAATGATGCTGATGTAGGTTTCAATGGTATGTACAACTGTATATGTAATATCTTTGATGACCCTAAAAACAATTTGTATGAAGAGAGTTGCAATATAGCTCAACATCTTTATGACGTTTCTATCCATCCCAATATTAAAAGTGGTGAGTTATATGTTACTTATATGACTCAATGCTATTTGGATGGCGAGATTGTAGATGCTATAGGTATTTTCAAGAGTGAGAACAAGGAGACTTATCTCAAAGTCTTTCCTCAAGGAGATAATTTTGACATAGAACAAGACAATGGGATAAATATTAATAAATTAGACAAAGGTTGCATTGTTTTCAACAAAGATAGAGAAGATGGTTTTGTTGTTGCCGTTGTTGATAATGTTTCTAAAGGGAATGAGGCTGTTTATTGGATAGATGATTTTCTTTCTTTGCGTCAAAGGCGAGACTCTTTCTTCCAAACAGAGAATATGCTTTCTCTTTGTAAGAACTTTGTTGTTGATTATCTTCCTCAAGAGTATGAGATGACAAAGGCTGACCAAGCAGAAATACTGAATAAAACATCAGCTTATTTTAAGGAGAACAAGAATTTTGATACCGAAACTTTTTCCGACAAGGTGATGGAAAATGATGACCTCAAAGATAAGTTCAGACTTTATAAAGGAACATACGAAAAAGAATATGAGATGAATCTTGACGACAGTTTTATTCTAAATGAGGAAGCCCTTAAAAAAGCATCACGTTATCTTAGAAGTGTTATCAAATTGGATAAGAATTTTACTATCTATATTCATGGCAAAAGAGATAGGGTAGAGATAGGCGAAGATGAAGAAAAAGGCTTGCGTTACTATAAATTCTACTTTGAAAAAGAAGCATAAGGTTATGAAGCATTTCTTTCAGAATATAAAAGAAAGTTGTAGAGACAGTCTTTTCGTACAGGAATGATAGTCTTTTTTCTCTGTATTCCTTTTTATATACTATCTTTTATGCAGATGACCTTTCCTATTAGTGTGTAAGCAAAAAGTATCCTTGGGGTTGTGCTGTTTGGATTAGCAAAAACTTTTCAATATTGAGGTCTGACTATTTTGGGAGTAGAAGGAGTAAAACGGCTTAAACGTTTATTATCCAAGAAACAACAATAGCGGTTGTTTTTTTCAAACAACCGCTATTGTTGTTTTCTGCATTCTGCTTTATCAACTAAAACATATTTTATACAGAAACAAAATTATCTTAAAATCTTTTCATGTTATACCGACTTTGTGTTAGATAAACAAAAGCAGACATTAATTCTCTTTTTTCATAGATGTTTCTTTTTATTGTCAATTCAAAGAATATTTGTAATTTTGCGAAAGAAATACAAGGAGTTGTTCCTTGTTGAAAAGAAACGTAAATTCTTAGTATTTGTTCCAAAAGCCTGAGAAACTTTTGATAGTACTAAACAAATATTAAGTAGTATTTCCCAACGCTATGGCGTGGAATTGC
>OMWJ01000010.1:0-61589 GCA_900314725.1 uncultured Bacteroidales bacterium | reverse complement strand
TGCTAATAGTTTCTAAAAAATAAAGGCTGTGCATATAGGCAGACGCATAAAAGAAATAATGATTCAAAAACAACGAGGAGCAACATGGCTTGCAAAAAATCTGCCATGCGAACGCTCTAATGTTTATTATATCTATGAACGTCAGTCTATAGACACTCTCCTCCTACAAAAAATATCCACTCTTTTGGAATACGATTTCTTCCAAGAACTGTCCAAAGAAACATTCCCCCAAAAACAATTAGACTGTTAAAAATCTTTCAACAAAAACGTTGATTTTTATTCAACACTCTTTTCATACAACATATTCACGATGTTCATAATTTTGCAAAAAAATTATTTTTTAATACAAAATATTTAATACTATGGTAAAAATAATTAGAATTATTGCATGTTGGGTAGCATATCTACTTTTTGCTGCCTATTCTGCCTACATGACTTCAAAATCTATCTCTATGTCATTTGAAATAGATAAGGTGTGGGCTGTCTTTGTTTTTGTGATGGTAGTTTCAATACTCGCAGGACTGTTATTGAAAATGCTTATTACTGAATTCAAAAATACAATAAATCCAAGTAAAAGCAAAGTTATCCTGTGTTTGTTAGGTTTTCTTTTATTCTGGGGTGCCAGCTTTACTACAAATGTACATTATATGCTGATGCAAAACAAAGGTTTGACTATTGTAAAGAATGAATTAGGCAACTACAAAAATTTTATTGACAGTAAAACTACAGGAACCGACAACTCAATAAAAAAACAACAAAGCGAGGATGAAGCCAATTTATCCAATACTATACAAGGCTATCTTGACCAATTTAATAGAGAATTGGAAAATTCTATGAGAGAAGGATTCGGAAATGTCGCTAAGAATCATTTAAAACAGATAGAAACGTATTTTCAAACTTCAGCTGCACGGTATGGAGATACTTATAAATATGAGAATAGTATATTTGATGAGGAAAAAGATAGGGGTGATATAGGTATCAAAGGTTCAAAAAGATGTGCTGCTTTGTTTCAGAAATATAGTACTAGAGTAAAAGATAAGGAAAATATTAGACAACGCTGTATAGAATCTTTTTATTCGATAAAGAGAAAGAATCATAAAGAAGAGTATCCTTTATTCAAAGAGTATATAGATACCCTATTTGCTGTTGATATACCAAAGTTGGAAAAAATAAAAGAACCTGAAGCCTATTATATTTTTCAACGAGAGCCTTTGTCTACAATTTATAGTAAGTTGGGTAATGAAGATAAACAGGAAATAGCATTAAGTCTAATAGATACAACAAGTAAAAGTAAAGCAGATATAGAAAAAGGTGATTTCAGGTATATTGTTTATCCTTCTTCAAGAATGTTTTCTACATTCAATGTATGGTCAGATATGTTAAATGGACGTTTGCCAAGTGATATGAAATTATTTGGTTGGATACTATTTGCTTTAATCATAGATATAGTAACTTTTATAATAAGAATGTTTTGTTAAATTAAAAAATAAAGAATTATGCCAGTAGAAGATATAGACTTGAGATTAGATGATAATCTAAATGATAATGATCAGAATCTACAATTAGGAGAGGTTCAAAATGACATTAGCAGTCAAAATTTAGATACAAAAATTATAAAAAGTAATTCAAATAAGAAAGAATATAAAATAAATATTCCGCCTGATAGTAAACCAATAGTAGTACTTTGTGGTCCTCCAAATAGTGGAAAAAGCATGATAATAAAATGTCTTGCGGATTATTTATATAATAGTTCAGAGTTAGGATATACTATAAAAGCAAATAGAAATCTTATTGCAGATGACGATTATCAATTAGATTGTGAAATATTTGATTCTTCCTTAGGACAAGAAGCTCCTTTTTCTAACACAACAAATTTTTTACTTGCAGACGTTTTAGATAAACATGGCAATATACAACTTTATTTTTTAGAAGCTCCTGGCGAACATTATTTTTCTCTTGATAAAGATGAGCCAAATGTGCCTTTCAAACATTATTTGAGTAAAGTTGCTACAACTGGTAGTGGGGTTCAACGAAAAGTCATATATGTCATTCTTTTGGATTTGGATTCTCCGATATCTTTTAGGAAGAATGAAACTATTAGAAGAAAATATCAAGACAAAATGATAAGGTTATATAATAATTATGTTAAGGGGAGAAACTCTAAAGTCATTTTATTATATAATAAAGTAGATATTCCACGAAATGGGTTATGGGCAAATTCTAATGGAGTATTTAACTTATCTTCCATATTAGAAGATGCTAAAGGACATTATGCTAATTTTTTTAATAGCTTCACACAAAAGAAATTAGTATTTTTCACCATAGATAATTTCACTTTCTTACCATTCTGCACTGGAACTTATAATCCAGATGAAAATGGAAATAAAACATACACCTCTCCTGGTAGTTATTACCCAGCAACACTATGGAAAGAGTTAGTAAAAAAATTTTAGGTTATGGAAAATTTGATTTTTATACATGGTTCTTCTGTTGGACAATCTGCTTTTGTCCCAAGTAATGTTCCCAAAGATATTGCGAATAAAATTGCAAATAAATATTTCAATGGCAGAGAACAAAGAAAAATGTCTGCTCAATATAACAAAGGAATGGTTATAGAGAGTTTTGAGGGCTATACTTGTTTCACCTTCTTAATAAATGACTGCTTGGGTTCTGATGGAAGAGCTGGACAATATTTTGCTATAACTATTTTAAGCAAAGATAAGTATTTTTATTTAGAAGAGTTATATTCTCTGCTTGAACAAGTTTATAATAAACTTTTTGTTGAACAAGGGAAATTTTTATCTTCTCAAAATAAATATTTAATAGTGCAATTCTCAGATAAATCAGATATTGCACAGAAAATATTAAGTACAACAGATATTAATGTCTCTAAGTTACAATACAAGAATATAAATCTTTCTAAAATTTCACTGAATCACTCTAATGGATGGGAAGGGATAAAAATAGATATGTCTATTGCTAATAGTAATAAGGTTTATGACAATTTTATTGCAGGAGGACGAATATACTTGTCTGAAGAATATCTTTCCGAACAAATTAGGCATAAGAAAGAATTAGATACACTTTTAGAAAAGAATGCAGTTCTACAAGCCGAATTTGATAATTATAAAAAACAAGCAGAAAGAATTAGTAATAATAAAATACAAGAATTAGAAAAGGAACTTAGGAATAAGGATGCTGAAATAAGAAATTTGAGAGCAGAGAACGATAAGCGAGATGACAAATTAATTAAAGGAATGTCAGATATTTTTGCTCCGTATATTTCAGTCTTAAAAAAGAAAATTGGAGGAATTATTCCTGATGAAGAACTTAAGAAGGATAATAAAAATATATATATCCTTTTAGTTGGTGCTGTAATTTTTATATTTGTTGTTATCTTGTTTTTTTTTAATAATTCATCTTTGAATAAACTTGATAAAAAAATTGATAGTAATTTTGGTAATATAGAAAATTCAATAAATGCTAAACTTGATAGTATACAAAACTCTATAAATAAAACAAATGCTTCTCAATTCCAAGAGTCATTTAGTAGCGGTTTAATGGATTCTGCTTTTAATCCTAAAGCAAGAGTACCAAATTCTCCTAAAACAGAAATAAGAGTAGATTCAAAAGGAAACGAGAAAAACACTAAAGATAAAACGCAGTATTTATAAGATGAGGAACAAATAATAAAATAGTATCTAAAATGAAAAAAGTATTAGTAGTAATAGCAAGTATGCTCATTTTGATGACTTCTTGCAAGAAAAATCCAGAAATGGTTTATGAACCATCAAAATTTCCAACAAAAAAGACTGAACTTGGTGTCTTCAAAATACCCATCAAAAGACAAAATAATGAAATATATGTTCATGTAAAAATAAACGATGCTGTAAGTTTTGATTTCGCATATGACACAGGTTGTAGTTTGCCTCTATCTTTATCTATAACAGAAGCCACACAACTTGCCAAGTCTGGAGCATTGGTTGTTGACGATGTTGTAGGAGCAATAGAAACAGGGTTAGCAGATGGTTCTCTTAGTAAAGAAGCAGTTGTAAGGATAAAACAGATTTCTCTTATGGATCTTGACGGAAAAGAGCATATATTAAATAATATTGCAGCTGTAGTCAGCCCTAATGAACAAGCACCTATATTGTTTGGTCTTCCTTTAATGGAAGCTCTTGGTTCTTCTTTTGAAATATCACAGAACGAAGATGTAATAATCTTTAAAGAATGATAACATCGGTATATATATATTCTTATATAGATTCTTCTTTTCAATTATATCCCAACAATGGAGATGTTTTTTTCAAGGATCTATGTAAGAATGCTGTCAATGGTAGCCAATTAATTATACACCGAGAAGGTGGGTTAATGTATTATAACTACATAACAAAAACGGCTAATGGGACTATATATGGTATATGTATTATAAATTCTGATGTTTGCATTGATATAAGAAAACTTTTCACTCGTTTTGTGGATATTCTTGTATATGCTGCAAAAAAAGGAGAGGTTTTTAAATTTGATACAAAAGGGGAAATAGTATTAAATCTGTTCGATTTTGTTTCCAAGAAAGGAGAAGTTGAAAATCTGTTTTCGCATATCAAAGGCAATTTGAATAAGAATTTCCATAAACTTTTTAAACCTATCTCTAATGAAGATTATTCTATAAACAAAAATGCAATAGTACATTTTTCTTTAGAGGAAGACGACATAGATAAAATAACCGATGCAATTGAGCATTATAACAACATATATGTTACACAAAAAAATGCCAATCCTTCTTCATTTGCCTTGAAAATAAAAAGTTTGAGTGACCAATCTTTACAATGGAAGAAAAAATACGAAGATTTACAAGACAGTTACTCAGAATTAAGTAGGAAGAAAACAAAATTTACTTGGATTGTTGTTATTTCTCTTATTTTGTTTTTGGTTTCAGCCGCTTTTGTTTGGGCTGCCATTTACTATGAAGATAATTTGGATTATGCAAAAGGAGATATTAAAGAAAAAAAAGAAAGAATATCGCAGTTGTCTGATCAAAACTCAGAAATTGAAAGTAAATTAGCTGCAGAAAAAGAGAGGAACGAAGAACTATTATCATTTATCAGTAAAATAAAATCTACATCTCCAATTATTATAACCTCGGATCCAGAATTTGATTTTAATTCGGGTGTTTTGGAATTCAACTACATAGGGTTAAAAGATACAACAATAAATGTATTGGTTACAGCAAAAAAATATAATGATGGAAACAGCGATGAAAGGAATGTTACCAAATCTGATATACATCTAAAAAGGGGTAATACGGGGTCGTGTACAGTGCATCTTGGTTATGGATTTAACACTAATAAGTATTATTGTTTTGAAATAAGATTAAAAAATGCTGAAAAGACATTTATTCCAGGGGGTAAAACTTGGTATTAAATACCATAATTTTTTTCTTTCTATTATATAGGTTCTGTAAAATTGTTTGGGTATACAGGTATAGAAGTTTATGTGTTAGTGGGTAAAATAAACTATTTCTCTTTTGTTTATAGAAAAAACACCGCTCTGGAACGGGCGGTGTTTCTTATGAATATGATCATATAATTTATACAAGTTTAAGTTCTTTTTTGATTTGTTCTATCTTGTTTTGTGAAGCTTCCAAGAAAGATTTTTCTGCCATATAGGAAGAACGCACCAATGGGCCACTTTCTACATTTACAAATATAACTTTATTAATGCAATAATCTTCTTTGCAAAACGTTATAATAAATAAATATTTGACATGAGCAAGTACGAGATTCCTTTTCTGACTGCAGTGATACATGCTTTTGCCATGCGTTTTGCAATGGACAGGCAGACAGCTTTCCGCTATTTACAAAAGCATAAGGGATTGGAATTTCTGATAGAGTTTTACGATGTTGAACATTTGCAATCTATGGATGAGACAATAGAAGATTTACTTGTTGTCTGCAAAAAGAATGGAGGACTCATTGCATGAAACTATATCACGGAACAAATCAAGATATTGTGTCTATCAATATTTCTCATGGTCTGCAATTCAAGGATTTTGGAAAAGGGTTCTATCTAACAAAGGATAAAGCAACAGCAGAAAGAATGGCGAAGAAGAAATCAAGATTATTTGGTGGTAACCCTACTCTGATAACATACGAGTTCAATGAATTAGCTTTACAATCAGGACTGAAAGTAAAGATTTTCCCTGAAAAAGCTTGTGTTGAATGGTTGTTGTTTATTGATGCAAATCGTAACAGAAAAAACATTAAACAAATACATGATTATGATATTGTCGTTGGACCTATAGCTGACGATGGAGTTGTTTTGCAGTTAACTAATTATCACGAAGGAATCTATTCTCCAAATCAGGCTGCACAATTGTTACAAGATAAGTATCTTGATCAACAATATTATTTTGGGACAGAACGTGCATTGCAATATATAACAAAAGTTAATACAGAATTGATATGAAACAGTTGACTCATCACCAAATGGCAACATATTTAACAGACTACGTTCTGAGTGAGTTGGTTAAATATTTTATTGAAGATACAGGCTGTTCTGTTGAGCAAGCAATGGAACGGGTATATAATTCACCATTGATGACATTATTACAGGACGAAGAAGCAGAACTTTATGTGCAAAGTCCAGCATATCTGTATGAGTTGATGAATGATAATCTTTTGCAAAAAAAAGACTAAGACTTTTTATAACATCCCTACGGATTAATAATTCTCATATCGCTTATTTTCTTTAAAAGAAAAAGAAGAAAAAAATAAGAAAATGAACATAAAAAAAACATCAAGACTTTGTGAAAAAAGAGTTGATGTTTAGGGTTAAAAGAGTTGATGTTTATAGGTAAAAGAGTTGGTTTTAATTTTTTAAAACGAAGACTTTTTTCGGTGTTTCTAATTTATTGAAAATCAAAAAGAACTCTTGCTTTAAAAACAAGAGTTCCACAAAAATAGTAAACAAATGAGAAGGGTAGCGTTACCCTTTTTTAAGTTTGGATTCCAAGAAAGATTTTTCTGCCATGTAGGAAGAACGTACCAATGGACCACTCTCCACATTTGCAAAGCCCATTTTTGTTCCTATTTCCTTGTATTTGGCAAACTGTTCTGGAGTAACATATTCTTGAACTTCAAGATGTTTCTTTGTAGGCTGAAGATACTGTCCTATGGTGAATAGTTGGACGCCTACGTTTCTTACATCTTTCATCACTTGCTCTACTTCCTCAGGCTTTTCACCTAAACCTACCATTATACCTGTTTTTGTTAGAAATCCTTTCTTTGAAGCATATCTCAAAACATTTAGGCTGACATCGTATTTGGCTCTTGAACGTGTCGCATCTGAGAGTCTTTGTATTGTTTCCATATTATGTGAGAATATATCAGGCTTAGAAGAGAAGACAATATCCAAAAGATCTTCTCTGCCATCAAAGTCAGGAGTCAAAATCTCTATTGTTGTGTTAGGATTTTCCTTGCGTATTGCCTCTACAGTCCTTCTCCAATGTTCTGCACCCTTGTCTTCTAAGTCATCTCTATCAACAGAAGTTATAACACAATGCTTTAATCCCATAAGTTTAACAGAAGAGGCTATCTTTTCAGGTTCTTTTTCGTCCAAAGATTTTGGTTTTCCCGTCATTGTAGCACAGAACTTACAAGAACGAGTGCAAATATCTCCTGCTATCATAAAAGTAGCCGTTCCCATTCCCCAACATTTGCTTGCATTAGGACATCTGCCGCTTGAACATATCGTGTGAAGTTTGTTCAGCTCAACAACTTTCTTTACTTTAAGGTATTCTTCTCCGTTTTCCAATGATATTTTGAGCCAAGATGGTTTTCTTTTATTTACTTCCATAGGATATAATGCTGTCTTTTTATTAATTTACTACTTTTTATTATAAGTCCGAGTGAAAAAAAATCTATGCTGGTGAAGACATCGTCTAACTCACATAGCCTTTTCCATTGCTTATGGTTTCTTATGTTTGAATGTATGTTCTCAATAATGATGATTATGTTGTCGCTTTCCTCTTGTAGTTTTGAGTTTATCAGACTAAAAGAATTGCAATCCTCTATTGCAAAGGAAGAGAAATGGTTATGAATCTTTTCTTTAAGAGAAAGTTTTGAGTTTTTTACGGCTGTGGTGTAGAAATCAAATACCAAAGGAGAATGAACGGAGTACTCGTCTTTTGCTTTAAGAGAGTAAAAGATATATTCCTTTGTTTTGAAAAAGAAGTCAAATATTTTCTCAAATAATCTGTTTGTCATATCAAGAATAATCGGCTTGCAAAATTACAAAATATATGTGTTGTTAGAGAAAAAAAATCCAATTAAACTTAAGAGTTTATAAAGATTTTGTAATTTTGCAAAAAATAATAAAGAATATGGAACTTAGCGAACAAGAATTGCAGAGAAGAAATGATGCGGAAGAATTGAGACGATTGGGTATCAATCCTTATCCTGCTCCAATGTATGATGTAAATACAAATAGCCAAGAGATAAAAGAAGGTTTTGATAAAGACAATTCTAAATTTCAAGATATAAAGATAGCAGGAAGAATCATGAGCCGTAGAATCATGGGCGCAGCTTCTTTCTGTGAAATTCAAGACGAACAAGGTAGAATACAACTGTACTTAAACCGTGATGAGATTTGTCCAAGTGAAGACAAAACGATGTATAATACTGTATTTAAGAAACTACTTGATATAGGTGATATCATAGGAGTTCAAGGTTTTGTTTTTCGAACTAAAATGGGAGAGATAAGTGTTCATGTTAAGGAATTGACTGTTCTTTGTAAGAGTGTAAGACCACTGCCTGTTGTAAAAGAAAAGGACGGCAAGGTTTATGATGCTTTTTCTGATCCTGAACAAAGGTATCGTCAGAGATATGTTGATTTAATTGTTAATCCACAAATAAAAGATACCTTTATTAAGCGTACTATTTTGGTTAATACAATGCGAAACTACCTTAACGAAAAAGGTTATCTGGAAGTGGAAACTCCTATCTTGCAACCTATTTACGGAGGTGCCGCTGCTCGTCCTTTCAAAACTCATCACAATACTTTAGATATGGACTTATATCTTAGAATAGCTGACGAACTTTATTTGAAGAAACTTATCGTAGGCGGCTATGCTGGTGTTTATGAGTTTAGCAAAGACTTCAGAAACGAAGGTATGGACCGTTTTCACAATCCTGAATTTACTCAGATGGAGCTTTACGTAGCTTACAAAGACTATTTTTGGATGATGAATACTGTTGAAGAAATGGTAGAACGAATTGCTCTTGCTCTTCATGGAACAACTAAGGTAAAAGTAGGAGAGAATATTATCGATTTTAAACGTCCTTGGAAGAGATATACAATGTATGAAGCCATAGAACATTTTACAGGGATAGATATCTCTGATATGGATGAACAGCAACTAAGAGAGACTGCTACGAAACTAAATGTTCCTATTGATGAAACAATGGGTAAGGGAAAACTTATAGATGAAATATTCGGTGAAACTTGTGAAGGAAAACTTATTCAGCCAACATTTATCTATGATTATCCTATTGAAATGTCTCCTTTAGCAAAGAAACACAGAAGCAAAGAAGGTTTGGTAGAGAGATTTGAAGCAGTATGTAATTGTAAAGAGATTTGTAATGCTTATTCTGAGCTAAACGACCCAATAGACCAAAGAAAACGTTTTGAAGAACAGCTTGAACTTGGAAAACGAGGAGATCCTGAGAGCATGGTTTTGGATGAAGACTTCCTAAGAGCAATAGAATTTGGTATGCCTCCAACATCTGGTTTAGGAATAGGAATAGATAGATTGGCAATGATGATGACTGATTCCAACAGTATTCAAGATGTGTTGTTCTTCCCTCAAATGAAGCCAGAAGTTCAGCAAGCTATATCTTCTGATGACGATTTTAAGGAAAAAGGAATACCAGAAGAATGGATAGATTTGTTAAGAAAGGCAGGTATAGGTACATTAGAAAATCTAAAATCTGCAAATATCAACAAACTGTTTAATGACCTTAACGGACTTAGAAAGAAAAATAAACTACAAATACCAGCCCTTAAACTTGAAGAACTAAAATCCTGGGCAGAATAGTTTGGATAGAATATAAAGAAAAAGCCGTACAAAGCTAACTTTGTGCGGCTTTTGTTGTATAAAGCGAAGTCGCTCTTAATAGTTTCTTGCGAAGATTACTCTTTGTCTTGAAGGCTTGCCGGTGTAAATACATTTGCCTTCTTCTTGAGGATTATCTAAAGGAATGCAACGAATAGTTGCTTTAGTTTCTTCTTTTATCTTTAGTTCGGTTTCTGTTGTTCCATCCCAGTGACAAAGTAAGAAGCCACCTTTTTCTATTTCTGTTTTGAACTCCTCCCAAGTATCAACCTTTCTTGTTTTCTGTTCTCTAAGGGTAAGTGCTTTTTTAAACAAGTTGTCTTGAATATCTTTTAGAAGTTGTTCTATATATTCGCATATACCTTCTGTTTGGTGTAAAAGCTTTTCGCAAGTATCTCTACGGAAGACCTCTATCTTGTCTTCTTTCAAATCTCTTGCTCCTAAGGTCAAGCGAACAGGCACGCCCTTGAATTCATATTCATTGAACTTCCAACCTGGTTTGGTTTTATTGTCGTCATCATATTTTACTGTGATGTCCTTACTCTTCAGCTCTTGTTGAATCTTTGTTGCAAGTTCATCTATCATCTGCTTTTCTTCGTCTGTCTTATAAATAGGTATAAGAACAACTTGCAAAGGTGCCAACATTGGAGGAAGAACCAAACCATTGTCATCAGAATGTGTCATTATCAACGCACCCATCAATCTTGTAGAAACACCCCACGAAGTTGCCCATACATATTCTAACTTGTTGTCTTTAGAAAGGAACTTAACATCAAATGCTTTCGCAAAGTTCTGACCTAAGAAGTGAGAAGTGCCTGCTTGAAGTGCTTTTCCGTCTTGCATCATTGCTTCAATGCAATAAGTATCTACAGCTCCTGCAAAACGTTCATTAGCAGTCTTTACTCCTCTTACAACAGGCATAGCCATATACTTTTCAGCAAAATCTGCATAAACGTGCATCATTTTTATTGTTTCTTCTTCTGCTTCTTGGGAAGTTTCGTGTGCAGTATGTCCTTCTTGCCATAGGAATTCAGCAGTACGAAGAAACATTCTTGTTCTCATCTCCCAGCGAACGACATTAGCCCATTGGTTGCAAAGAATAGGCAAGTCTCTATAAGATTTTATCCATTTACGATAAGTATCCCAGATAATTGTTTCAGAAGTAGGACGAACGATAAGTTCTTCTTCTAATCGCGCTTCAGGATCTGGAACTAATCCTTTGCCATCAGGAGATTTTGCTAAACGATGATGAGTTACAATAGCACATTCTTTTGCAAAACCCTCAACGTGTTCTGCTTCTTTCTCAAAGAAAGACTTGGGAATAAACAAAGGAAAGTAAGCATTTTGAACACCAGTCTGCTTAAACATAGCATCCAAAGTATGTTGCATTTTTTCCCATATTGCATAACCGTAAGGTTTGATTACCATACAGCCTCTAACAGAAGAATTTTCTGCAAGATCTGCTCGTACTACCAATTCATTATACCATTCTGAGTAATTTTCTTCTCTTTTTACGAAATCTTTTGCCATTATATTGTTATTTTTGGTATAGTTTTTGTTTCAAAATAACTGAGGTCTTGTTTAAAAGACGTTGCAAAATTACAAAAAAATAAACTAACCTATAATAAAATAAAGGAGTATATTATGAATTTTTTGAAAAAAGGAAGTTGGAAATTAGGTGTTGTGGCTACAGTAGTTGCATTTCTTACTGTCTCTTGTGCAGTGGAGAACTCAGGCTTTGTTTATGATGATATTTATCTTGATGACACAGAGATACAAGAGCAAGATGAAGCCTTTGAAAAACAACAAGAGTTAGAAAAGAAGCAGCAGGAGGAAAGAATGCGTGCTTACAGAGAAGCCATAGCTAAAGAGAATAAGGAAAAGGAGGAAGAAGATATAGAAGAACATCACTATAATCTTGATGATACTGTTTTTAATATAGATGATTATTATGATTATGCTTACACAGCACGAATCAGAAGATTCCACTCTCCAACAATAATATATAATTACTATGATGATTATTATACAGATCTTTGTTGGTATGACCCAGATCCATTACTTTGGGGAACAAGTATTTATTTAGGTTATCGTTGGTGGTATCCTTCTTCATATTATTGGGGTTGGAGTTATTACACATGGCACCGCCCATTCTATTGGCATAATCCTTGGGGATGGAATTACTATTATGGTTGGCATTCTCCTCACTATTGGGGATATTATCACGCACCTTGGTACTACAATTCTTGGGATAGAAACTCTAATTTTTATAATAGGCCTAATTATAATATGTCTCGTACTCCAAACAACAGAAACCGTAATCAAGAAACAGGATTTAGGTACAACAACACTACAGGTACAAACGGCATAAGCAACAATCAGACTTTTGGAGAAAAATATACTCAACGATATGGTAATCCTACAACACGAACAACGAGAACAAATAACAACACTATACGTTCAAATAACAGAAATAACAACACTAACGTAGATGACAATACTCGTAGAAGAAATACTAACAACACTCGTGTAAAGACAAGCAACACTCGTTCCTATACACCTGCGAAAGAACGTCAGCAAAGAAACTCTAATGAGTACAAGAGAAATACAAACAACAATAATACTCGTTCTGTAAATACTAATCGTTCAACAAACAGCAATAGATCTTCTTCAATGAACAGAAACTCTGGCTCACATTCAAACGGAGGTGGCAGAAGAAGATAATAATACTCAAAAAAAGAATAATAAATAAGGTATATAGTCGTTAATAATAAAAACAATTATAAAAAGATGAAAAAACTAATTTTTGTATTGGCAAGTGTGTTGGGACTATCTTTGGTTAATGCTCAAACAGTGGATTATCCTTTGATGTTTTCTCAATATGGGATGAATGGAACAGCAGCTTTTGTTGGCAAAGGAGGAGCAGTCGGAGCCTTAGGAGGAGATATTATGTCTGCACATTATAATCCTGCAGGCTTAGGATTGTATCGTTCAAGTGAATTAACCTTTTCTTTGGGTTTGGATATGAATTCTACAAAGTCAAACTACAATGGTTTGGTAAGTAAAGACTCACATCCTTCTTTCAATTATGGGAATCTTGGTTTAGTTTTAGACTTTAACAATGGTAAAAAGTCTGCCTGGAAACACGTTCAGTTGTCTTTTGGACTAAACCGTTTAATGAATTTCAACAATAGAATAAAGATTTCAAGACCAAACCTTAGCCGTTCATATATAGATGCTAACTATATCAATAATTTTGATGCAGATGGTGATGGCATTTTAGACCTTCAGTATGATGATCAAGATATTGCTAATGAAGACTTCTACAGATCAGGCGTAATAGATATGGATACTGACTATGTTTTTTCTTCTGAGTATTTCAACGGTACTTTTGACCAGATAATAGCTTTTAGAGAAAGTGGTTATTTGAATGAATTCTCCATGTCATTCTCTGCTAACTATGAGAATATGCTTTATCTTGGTGCAACAGTAGGCATTCCTTTTGGAGAATACACTGCTAAGTATATGTTTTCTGAAACTGTTACCAACGTAAATGGAACAGGTAAATACAACTACAATACAGAACAAGACCTTTCTGTTGCTGGTTTCAACCTAAAAGTTGGTGCTATAGTAAAGCCTGTTAGCTTTTGGCGTATAGGTGCAGCTATTCATACTCCTACTTTCTACAGCGTAGATGATGACTTCTATCAGAGCGTTTCATACACTTCCACTTCTGGCGGTTGGTTCAATCCTATAACATACAGAATGCAATCTCCTTGGCGTTTCATTGGAAGTACAGCCTTTGTAATCGGAAACAATAAATCCAAAATCTCAGGTACTTTGAGTTTAGATTACGAATATGCAGACTATAGTATGATGTCTTTTGATATGGACGACAATATTTCTACAGAAACCGTACTTAACTCCGATATAGAAAACACTTTCCAAGGCGCAAGCAATATAAGACTTGGCGGAGAATTGAAAGCTGACCGTCTATATTTGAGAGCAGGTTACGCAATGTATGGAAACCCTTACAAAGAAAAGAATGTTAATGATGGTTCTTGGAATTATATTACTTTCGGTTTAGGATACAAGGGTAAGGTTTGTAACTTTGATGTTGCATACGCTTATGGTTCTCAAAAATCTAAGTACTATGTTTATGACGAATACAACTTTGATGCTGCAGGCAATGGTTCTTGGACATCAGACCCTAACCCTACAGAAGTAACTCGCCACAAACATCTTATCCAAGCAACATTTGGAATAAAATTCTAAAGAAAAGCACTTTATTTCAATAGAGCATATAACACGACATTAGAAGTGGTCGCACCACAAAAAGAAGAACGATAAGCAACTATCGTTCTTCTTTTTTTTGTCGTTTTTACTTGTTGAAAAAACTCTTCGTTTTTAGAAAAAAAGACGAAGACTTTACACCCTAAACATCAAGAGTTGAGAAAAAAAGACTAAGACTTTTTTTGCAATAAAGAAGACTTGTTTGCGTTATAATTTATATTGGATTATGTTTGCAAATATATGAATGCTATCTTTCAGAAAATAAAGGATATACATCAAATATTAAACACAAGGTACTATACTCCTTTGGCAGTAGTGTCGGGTATCTTGGTGTTTATCTTGACATTTTTTTCTATGGAGGCAGACTGTGGAGTGGGGTTGGATAGTTCGTATCTGTGGGGGATGAACTATTTGTTTGCTAATGAATATGAGACTCTTACCAGTTTAGTATATCCTTTTGGTCCTTTGGCTTTGTTTAAAATACCTTTAGCATTATCTAATAACCTTTTATATTACACTATCTTTTACTATATCTTAACTTTCAGTTTTATAACCTTATTTTTTTACATTTCAAAGAAGAAAGGCTTTTCTCTTCTTACTACGTTAATTCTTTGCTATTGTGCATTGATACTCATTAGGATAGATTACATGATTGTTTTTGTTTGTGCAATGCTTAGTTTTATTGCAATCAAAAAGAAAAGTATTCCATTCTTTTGTCTGTCTTCTGTGTTGGCGACCATTGGCTTATGTGTAAAAAGTTCGATAGGTGTGGAATCTATTGGAGTGATTGCGGTTGCTTGCTTAGTATCCTTGTATGAAAACAGGAATTGGCGGTATTTTATCTTTCAGATATTAGCAATAGTTGTTTGTTTTTTGTTAATTGGAAGCATTGTTTTTAAGGGTTTTACCTCTTTTATTTATTATTTATACGGGGTAGGGGATTTGGTTTTTGGCTATGGAGATTCTTTGGCTTTGTATCCTGAGAATTCATGGCTATTGATATGTTTAGGTTTTTTACTTGTTTTATCCTCTCCTTTGATATTGAAAGACAAAGACGCTACCTTTTTTCTTCTGCTCTCATTAATACCACTGTACAGCACATATAAACACGCTTTTATTAGGGAAGACATCTATCATTATCAACAGTTAGTATTCTTTTTGATAGCCTTTTGGTCAATAATGGCTCTTATGAATAAGAAACGTGCTGCATTGAGTGTGTTTTGTGGAGTTTTGTGTATAGGTAGTTTCTATCTGAATGCAAGAAATCTTGGCAATACGGAAGTTATAACAAAACATCTTAAAACAGAACATATCAAAAGTTTCTACAACTATACTTTCCGATTGAAAGAAACGAATGAGCGTTTTGCTTCTCTTTCTCAGCAGGCTTTCAAAGAAGATACTCTTCCAAAGAGTTGGAAAACCCTTATTGGTAATTCTACCGTTGATTGCTATCCTTGGGAACATATATTAGCAGGAGCAAATAACTTGAATTGGAAACCGAGAAAGACTCTCGGAAGTGCTGTCTCTGATTATACATCTAAGCTTTCACAGGAGAACTATGATATAAAAACAGGAGTAGATTTTGTTATCTGGCATTTCAATGCAGATGATTATGCAAAGACTTTTGATGATAAGTATTTCTTGAACGATGAACCAAATGTAACGCTTAGCCTTTTGAATAACTACACTTGCATTGCGAAGACAGACAAATACCTTTTAATGCAGAGAAATAAGGACGGAAAACAGAACTTCTTGGCACGTAAAAATGAAAAGTCTTTTACTGCCTCGTTAAATCAGTGGATAAAAATAAAACAGAGTCCTAATACTATTCTAAGGCTGAAAATATCAACCAATAAAACAATACTTGGTAAAATAAAATCAGCATTACTTAAGGGAGTTGCTTATTATGTAGATTATCAGACAAAAGATGGAACAATATACTCCTTTCGTTACACTTCAAACTTGGCTAAAGAAGGCTTATGGATAAATCCCTTGGTGATTAATCCTTTTTCAGAAGAACAAGGAAAAGAAGTTTCACAGATTAGATTCAGGACAAATAACGATAAATACATAAGAAAATCAATCAATCTGCAGTTTGAAGAGATAAAAATCAACGGCGAAAAAGCCAATAATGAAGAAAAGTAATCAAAAGAAATTATGTTTAGACAATATTTTTTTTGAAATTCCGTTTCCTTTTATGTTAGTTTGGCACAATATTTAGTATTCAATAAAGTAGAAATAACAAAAAAAACTCAATAAGATATGAAGAAAGTGATTTTAACGTTAGCTTTTATGTTTGCAGGGCTAACATCCTTTGCTCAAAGTGAAGAAGAAAACCTTAACAAGTGGATTGACACTTATAGCAATTTGAACGCAAACAAAAATTGGCAGGAAATGATTAGCAGTTTCAACCAATGTATGAGTGAAGTGCCTAATTGGAATTTTGCTTACTACTATAAAGGAATTGCTGAGTATCAAACAAACAACTATGCTGGAGCTGTCAGTGACTTGACTCAATTTATCAACAGCAACCCTGAGGATAAGGAAGCCCTACAACAAGCATACCTATTCAGAGCCTTTTCTTACAACAAACAAGGTCTGTATAATCAAGCCATAAAGGACGCTGATATGCTATTGCAGTTCAATCCTCAAAACAAGGAAGCCCTTTTAGAGAAAGCTAATGCATATATGAGTTTAAAACAATACTCTGATTATATTGATGCTTTGAAGAAAGTGTCTGAGATAGATAATTCTAATGTTGAAATCCATAAAAACATAGCAGCAGCATATGCTATTCAACAAGATTGGCCAAATGCTATAGTGTATTATTCAAATGCTATCAACCTAAATCCTAATGAAGCATCTTTCTATGAAGACAGAGCATTTGCAAACTATTCATTGAAAACACCAGAAGGATTACAAAATGCGTTGAATGATTACACTAAGGCTGAGGAATTAGGCGTTAAGACAACAAAACTTTATCAGTATCGTGCTACAATCAACGGTCAGTTAGGAAAATTTGATGCTGCTGTAAAAGATTATGATTCTTATTTAGCCTTAAATCCTAATGATATAAACATAATCTATCAAAGAGGTAATGCTTACTTTAAGTTAAAGAAATACAAAGAAACTATTGCCGATATGGATAAGGTTATCAATGATGAAAAAACTTCTAAGAATGTTAAAATACAGGCACTTCAAAGAAGAGGAGCGAGCAAAAAAGAGTTGAAAGACTTGAAAGGTGCTCAAGCAGATATGGAGTTGATAAAGAAACTTAAAGGAGGAAATTAATTCCTCCTTTTTTTCTTATCTTTGCAAATCAAATAAACACGTAATAAATGAGCAAAATAACAATTAAGAATATGGAGTTTTATGCTTTCCATGGCTGTTTTGAAGAAGAAAGACAGATAGGAACGCATTTCTCTGTTGATATTTCATTTGAAACTTCAAGCCTTAAAGCAGAACAAACAGATAACGTAGAAGACACTGTTGATTATTCTAAAGTCTATCAAGTGATAAAACAAGAGATGAGCAAGTCTTCTCACCTGTTAGAGCATATTGCACGAAGGATAATCAATGAAGTTAAACTACAATTTCCAGCAATAGAAAGTGTAAAAGTAGAAGTAAAGAAACTTAATCCTCCTGTTGGTGGAAAAATGGATTATGTTTCAGTAGAATTAGAAGGATAGTATCCCTATTTTCTTACTTGTAGTTTAGCAAACTTAAGTATTAGCATTCTTTCTCCTTGAGAACCGAAATCAACTTTGGCTCTTTTGTCTCCAGCAACAACCTCTGTATAAAGAACAATGCCGATACCAAATTTTGAATGCTTAACTGTCAGATTGCTTTCTACCTCTTCTATATCCGCTAACCTCCATTCGCCGTCTTCTATTGCGTGTTTAGATTTTGGGGTTAAGTTTGTTTTATTTCCTAAAGTAGAATATGGTTTTGAGAGATTAAGTTGTGGTTTTTGTTTCTTTTCTGTTAAAGCATTGTGTCTAAGAGAAAGTATAGGTTTTTCTTTAGTTCTATTGTTGAAAACAAACCTTGGTAGAGTGCTTTCTTCTTCCTGTTTATCATAAACAAGATATTTGGGATCTATCTCTTGTACAAAGCGTGAAGGCTCTGTGAATGTAGCATCACCATATCTGTATCTCATCTTAGCAGAAGTAAGATAAAGTATTTTTTTTGCTCGTGTTATTGCTACATAAAACAGGCGTCTTTCCTCTTCAATATCGTCTCTGGTGGCAAAAGCCATAGTTGAAGGAAAAAGATTTTCTTCTAAGCCAACTACAAACACATTATTGAATTCCAAACCTTTGGCTGCATGTATGGTCATGAGTTTTACCTGTGAGTTATCTTCCTCCTCTTGAGTGTCTGTTGAAGTCATAAGAGATATTTGTTGCAAGAATACATCTAAGGTCTTGTTTGTAATATCTATTTCTTCTCCTGTTAAGGCATCAATAATATTTTCTTCATTGTTTTCAACAAAGGATTGCAAGCTGGAAATGAACTCATCCAAGTTCTCTAACCTGTCTTTGTCTTCTAATTCTCTTAATGTTGCGAGAGTCGTTCTAAGTCCAGAGCGTTTTATTATTTCTTCTCCTAAGGTGAAAGCGTCATCTTTTTCCACCCTTAGCGAAAAAGATTGTATCATAGTGCAGAAATCCCTTAGAGTATTGATTGCTTTAGTATTGATATTAAAAGGATTGTCATAGGATAAAGTAAATGCTACCTTATATAGAGATATTCCTAAAGTTTCTCTTGCTATTTTCAACTTATCCATTGTTGTTTGTCCTATTCCTCTTGCTGGATAGTTGATGATTCTTTCAAAAGCTTCATCATCGTCATTATTAACTACTAAACGTAGATAAGCTATAGCATCTTTTATTTCTTTACGAGAGTAAAAAGAAGTGCCCCCATATATAATATAAGGTATGTTTTTTAGTCTTAAAGAGTCTTCAAATGAACGTGATTGTGAATTAGTACGATATAATATAGCTACTTCTCCGCCTTTTTCTCCTGTGTCTAAGAGTTCTTTTATTTTGTCTGAAATCCAAGAGGCTTCTTCTCTGTCTGAAGATAAGGTACGAAAATGAACAAAGTCTCCTTCTTTGTTGTTAGTCCATATAGTTTTTTTGATTTGTCTTTCATTTTTAGCAATGACAGAATTCGCTGCATTGATGATATTTTTTGTAGAACGATAATTCTGTTCTAACTTAAAGGTTCTTGCATTTGGATAATCTTTGTTGAAATTCAAAATATTGCTGATGGAAGCTCCGCGAAAAGAGTATATACTTTGAGCATCGTCTCCAACAACGCAGATGTTTTTGTAGTATTCTGCAAGTTTTTTTATTATAAGATATTGAGAATAGTTTGTGTCTTGATACTCATCTACAAGAATATATTGGAAGCGCTTCTGATATTTCTCTTTTACATCAGGACAGTCTCTCAAAAGTACATTCATATTAAACAATATGTCATCAAAGTCCATAGCCATTGCTTGTCGTAGTCGTCTTTGATATATATCATAAACTTTATATAACAGAGGAATGTGTTGTTGTTCATCTAAGGCAATGAGATCTCCTCTTTTAGCATAGTCTTCTGGAGAAAAGAGGGCGCATTTCGCATTTGAAATACGAGAAAGTATTCGTCCTTTTTTGTAGTTTTTGTCGTCTAAATTTAGTGATTTTACAATATCAACAATAAGTTTTTTGCTGTCATCATCATCGTATATGGTAAAGTTTCTTGAATAACCTATTCTTTCTCCATCTATTCTAAGTATTTTTGCAAAGATACTGTGAAATGTACCCATTAATAACCCTTTAGCATTAACGCCAACAAGTTGAACAATTCTTTCTTGCATTTCTCTTGCAGCTTTATTGGTAAATGTAAGAGCCATTATATTATAAGGAGAAACTCCTTGTTGCATAAGATAAGCTATTCTATAAGTAAGAGTGCGTGTTTTCCCACTTCCAGCTCCTGCAATAATCATTGTAGGACCTTCTGTTTGAGTAACAGCATTTCTTTGTTCTGTATTTAAATCATCTAAAATCATACTGCAAAATTAATGAAAATAATTAGTTTAGAGAAAAAAGTAAAGTATTTAGATTGGTAATCTTTGTTGTGTTTAGAAAAAATAACCTTAATTTGTAAATAATTTGGTGGAAAAGAAAAATCTTTTTACCTTTGCAAAAATAAAACTTTCTTAGTTTATTATGATATTCTTTCCTAATTGCAAGATAAATATTGGACTTTTTATTACTGGAAAAAGAGACGATGGTTTTCATAATTTGGAATCTGTGTTTTATCCGCTTGGTCTTTGTGATGCGTTGGAGATGAGAATAAATGATAAGTCAAAGACTGAGTTTTCGCTTTCTGGGATTGGTGTAGAGGAAAACTTTGTATCCAAAGATGAAAGCAATAGTGTCTTAAAAGCATATCACTTGCTTAGAAAAGATTTTCCAAAGATAAAAGATGTAAAGATTCATTTAGACAAAGGCATTCCTTGTTTTGCAGGCTTAGGAGGGGGAAGTAGTGATGGAACTTTTGCATTAAAGCTAACCGATTTTATGTTTGACCTTCGTCTTTCAGAAGAACAACTCTATTATTATGCTTCCTTGTTGGGAAGTGATAATTTCTTTTTCTTGGAAAACAAACCTAAGTTTGTTTATGGTAGAGGAGAAAAAATGCAAGATATAGATTTATCATTGAAAGGCTATTATATAGTCTTAGTAAAGCCTAATCTGAATATTTCAACTAAGGAGGCTTATCAGAATGTTCATATATCCAAATCTAATTTCAATTTAAGGGAATTATCAGAGAAAGATATACACAATTGGAAAGATTATCTTAGAAACGATTTTGAAGATTCTTTATTTGAAAAATATCCAATACTTAAAGAAACTAAAGCAATGCTATATGACAATGGAGCAATATATTCTCAAATGTCTGGTAGTGGAGCAACGGTGTTTGGAATTTTTGAAAATGAAGTAGATTTAAAAAAAATAAAACAAGATACTAATACGTTTATTTATCAAGAGAAATTAAAATAACAAAAAATATAAATACTATGAGTGAAATAAGAAATTTGGAACCTAAACAGGTTTGGGAAAACTTTGATATGCTATGTGCTAATCCTCGCCCTTCTAAACATGAGGAAAAAGTAAGAAATGCTATTGTTGAGTATGCAAAGCAACACAATTTGTCTTGCACAATAGATAAGATAGGAAATGTTATTTTGAAAAAGCCTGCTACTCCAGGAATGGAAAATAGAAAAGGTGTAATACTTCAAGCTCACATTGACATGGTTCCTCAAAAGAATAGTGATGTAAATCATGATTTTGTAAAAGACCCTATTCAACCATGGATAGATGGAGACTGGGTTAGAGCAAAAGGAACTACACTTGGAGCAGACAATGGTATAGGTGCATCTGCAGCATTGGCGATTATGACAGATGAAAATCTACAACATGGACCATTGGAAGCACTTCTTACAATAGATGAAGAAACAGGAATGACAGGAGCTTTCGGTTTGGAATTAGGAGAATTGGATGGAGATATTCTTCTTAATCTTGACTCTGAAACAGAAGGAGAGTTATATGTTGGTTGTGCAGGAGGAGTAGATGCAACAATAAAACTAAAATATGGAGTTGAACCATTGGAAGCTGGTAGAACAAGCTTTGTTCTTGCTGTCAAAGGATTCAAAGGAGGACACTCTGGAATGGATATTATACTTCAAAGAGGAAACGCTAACAAAAGCCTGTTTAGAATACTAAAAGCTTTAGAAGAATTGGACGTTAGACTTTGTGAAGTTGAGGGAGGAAATATGCGTAATGCTATTCCAAGAGATGCAATGGCTGTTGTTGCAATACCTACAGGTAATGTTGCAAAGGCAAAAGAAATTGTAGAAAAACTTTACAAAGAAATCAAGAATGAATTAGCAGAAACAGAAAAAGAATTCACTATTACTCTTGAACCAACATCTAATCCTGTAAATATGATGAAAGATTGTTGTTCAAAGAAAGTAATAAACACAATCTATGCTCTTCCTAACGGTATATACAGAATGAGTGATAGCATGGAGAATCTTGTAGAAACTTCTTCTAATCTTGCTATTGTTAAGAGCGAAGATGGAGTTGTTACTATTTGTTGTCTAATACGTTCTTCTGTAGATAGTGAAAAGAAAGATTTTGCTATGATGATGAAGAGCGTTGTTGATTTAGCAGGCGATGAAATAACATTCTCTGGAGAATATCCTGGATGGAAACCAAATATGGACTCTGCTATATTGAAAGAAATGCGTGAATTATATCAAAAACTATTCAATAAGGAAGCAAAAGTTATGGCTATTCACGCAGGTTTGGAATGTGGAGTAATGGGAGGCTTATACAAAAATTGGGATATGATTTCCTTTGGACCAACAATAGAACATCCACACTCACCAGATGAAAGAGTAAATATTAAGTCTGTTGGTTTATTCTATAAATTCTTGGTTGAAACAATTAAAAACATACCTTTGAAATAGTGATAAACACTAAACAAATAAATCTTTCAAAAGTATTAAGGTTATTAAAAGGTATTTTATCCTTGAAGACCTTAATACTTTTGTTGTTTTGTTTGTTTTTCTCTTTTAAATCGTTTTCGCAATACGCAGTAAGTGGGAATAATCATACTGAAATAAAATATAGTCAAATCAAAACAAAAGATTTTCAGATTGTTTTTCCAAACTATTATGAACCTCAGGCACAAGAATTAGCACGAATACTTGACACTCTTTTGCCAAATGTTTCTAATAGTTTGCTAACCTTTGCTCCAAATGTTCCTATTCTTTTACATCCTTCCTCTGCAAAAAGCAATGGACTTGCCGTTTGGGCTCCAAAAAGAATGGAGTTTTGGTCTTCTCCTTCAATGGATAACTATGCTTATCCTTTTCTTTGGCAATTAGCGATACACGAATACCGTCATTCTGCTCAGATGCAAGCAATGGATGTTGGTTTGACAAAATTTCTTGGTAAGATATTTGGAGAACATATACTTGGAGCAGTATGTGGAGTCTGGATTCCTTATTGGTTTATGGAAGGAGATGCAGTTGTTGCAGAAACATCTCTCGCCCCGACAGGAAGAGGACAAAGTCCAGAATATAATATGTATTTTAAGTCTTTAGTACAAAGCAACAGAAACTATTCAACCGATAAGATGTTGCTTGGTAGTATGAAAGACTTTGTCTTGAACGAATATAACTTAGGTTATTTTATGGTTTCCGTGGCAAGAGAAAAGTATGGTAAAGATATTTGGGGGCATTGTTTGAATGATATCGGTAAGAATTGGATAAAACTTCATTCTTTTGGACAGACAGCAATAAAGAATGTGAAGTTTAATTTTGATAACCTTTATAATGAAACAGTTTCTTTTATGCAAGAAGAGTGGGACAGACAAGACAAAGACTTTCTTCCACGACAGGATTCTGCATTTAAATGGAATAAAGATAAAGAATATTATTCTAATTACAAGAACCCGGTGCAGATAGACGATACTACAATACTTGCACTAAAGACTTCTAACTACGAACCACAGCAATTAGTAAAAATAACACCTTCAAAAGAAGAGAAACTTTTGAAACTACCTTATTTGGAAAACTCTTATTTTGATTATAAAGACTCCTGTATTCTATATGCACAGTATTCGCCTAATGTTCGTTGGCAAGAAGAAAGCCATTCTGATATTATTGAATATGATTTAAGGAAAGATAAATACAGAAGAGTAACCTCAGATGCTGTTTTGTTTAATCCTATTTATTTTCCATTGGACTCTGTTATGGCGGCAATAGAAACAGATTCTGTTGATAAACAAAACCTGTCCATAATAGCACCTGATGCTAAGTTTTTTAAAAATTGTGTATTTAAAGAAAAAATACAATCATCATATTTAAAAAATAAGTATTGTTCAAATTCTTATTCGTTTTCCTATCCTGCTTGGGAACAAACAAGCGGTGATATTTTTCTTGTCTCTACAACACAAAGCGGCAAACAGATACTTAGATACCACCGTATAACAGAAGAATTTGAAGAGATAACAAGTCCATCGTATGACGATATAACGAAGCTAAAAGTATTTAACAATAGGCTTTATTTTATTAAAGATGTTAGAAATAGATATCAGCTTTTAAGTTTTGATATAGATAATACCAACGATGTTCAAATACATACAAGTGAAAGATATGGAATAGACAGCTATTTTATTTATGATTCAACAATAGTTGTCAGCACATACACTGCTAATGGTTATGATATAATTTCTTTGCCTTATACATCAAAAGCTTGGGACTTAAACGAAACTTCTCCTTTGTTGAGTACAACAATAAACAATCAAAAGCAGGAGAATTTTATTCTACAACAGTCTATGTTTGATAAGGATACAACTTTTGGAGTAAGGAAATATAACAAGTTTTTACATAGTTTTAACTTCCATTCTTGGGCTCCTTTGTTTGTGAAAGTGGAAGCACAGGAACTTGGATTAGGAATAAGTGTTATGTCTCAAAATCTTCTCTCAACATCTGTATTAACAGCAGGCTTTAATTATAATCTGCACGAGAAGAATCTGTTTTATCTTCATTATACATATACGGGACTTTATCCTAAAATTGATGCAAATCTGAATTTTAAGCCAAGAGATGTACGAAAAGATTTGGATTCTAATGCTGTTCAATATCTAAACTTTGATGAATTGTCTATAGTTTGGAATCTTACACTACCATTTACTTGGACTAATAGAAATTTTTATAATAACATATCCTTAGGAGTTCATTATTCCTTAACAGATATTTTTAATGATGACGACAAAGCACCTATTACACTTTTTAACTCTATTGGTTATTCCATAACTGCTTCTAACTTTTCAGAAAAAGCACTAAACGATTTATATCCACGTTGGGGACATATAACTAAGGCAAAGTATTTAAAAACACTGACTTCTGATAAAGCTCATGTATTAGCTTTTTCTTCCCAAGTATTTTTTCCCGGATTTTTTAGAAACCATTCTTTGTCTCTGACGGCTTGTTTACAATACAATACTCCAGAAGTTTATTATTTTCCTAACGAAATTAACTTTGTAAGAGGATTATATAGTATGTATCCTAAGGAGTATTACGGTTTGTTAGCAATGTATGCTTTACCACTAATCTATCCAGATAACGGAATAAAGCATATACTTTATATTAAAAGAGTAACAACTACCCCATTTTATAATATAGGAATGTACGATAAAAAGATTTTCCGTTCATTTGGAGCTGATATTATGATGAAAGCAAATATATTTAGGATAACGATACCATTAGATTTAGGAGTAAGAGTAGGTTATCAAAGAGAAACAGAGGAATTGTTCGCAAGTTTTTTGTTTAGTATTAATATGTAGAGAGGGTGCTTGATTAATTTTATAGTACTAAAACCGGAAAAAACTCTTCAATATATTTGGCATAGAATTTTTTTTGTTAATTTTGCAAAAATTTTCTTTTAAACACAAACAAGGATTATGGCTTTATTAGAGATAAAAGACTTACACGTAAATATTGGCGAAAAAGAGATTCTTAAAGGAGTTAATCTTACCGTTAATAAAGGTGAAATTCATGCTATTATGGGACCAAATGGCAATGGTAAGAGTACTCTTGCTGCTGTCATAGCCGGTAATGATAAATTTACAGTTACCAAAGGCGAAATAATATACAAAGGTAAGGATTTGTTTTCTATGTCTGTTGAGCAAAGAGCTTGCGAAGGTGTTTTCTTGGGTTTTCAATATCCTGTGGAAATACCCGGAGTAAGCATTACTAACTTTATGAAAACAGCCATAAATGAGCAGAGAAGATACAAAGGATTAGATCCTATGAGTGCCAAAGATTTTCTTGCTTTGATGAAAGAAAAAGAAAAATATGTAGAACTTTCCTCTTCACTTGCTGGAAGAAGTGTTAATGAAGGTTTTTCAGGAGGAGAAAAGAAAAGAAATGAAATATTTCAAATGGCAATGTTACAGCCTACTCTTAGCATATTAGATGAAACTGATTCAGGTTTAGATATAGATGCTCTAAGGATAGTCGCTTCTGGTGTCAATAAAGTTCATACTCCTGAAGACGCTATCATTGTCATTACCCACTATCAAAGACTTTTAGACTACATTGTTCCCGATGTTGTGGATATTCTTTATGAAGGAAGAATAGTAAAAAGCGGAGACAAAGAATTGGCGAAGGTTTTGGAAGAAAAAGGTTATGATTGGATAAGAAAAGAGATGGAAGAATAGAAAATATCTTTTTTCTTTGTCAGAATCAAAAAAATATATAATTTTGCACCCTTATTTATTACAAATCAATATCAAAGATGAGAAATGAAAATTCTTCCCATGATTGGGAAAGACGTAGCGATGATGGGAATTATCGTAAAAGAAATGAAAGGACTCCTCGCCCGAGAGTGCGTAGGGAAAGTGAAAGTTCAAATGGAGAAAGACGCAGATTTGAAAAAGTAGAGCGTAATAATAGCAATCCTTATCAAAAGAGAGAAAGACGTTATAATTCAGACGAAAGACATTCTTTCAATAGAGACAGAAAACCTTTTGCTCCTCGTACAAGAAGACCTTTAGAAAGCGAAGAAAATCCATACGAAGGCAAAGAAAGAGTGTATAACTCACGTCCTTATAATGGCCACAAAGATAGAAGTTTTGATGAAAGCAATGCTGTTGAGAAGCCTCGTCGTCCTCGTAAGTTGAAACAAGATGTTCAAGACACTGACAAGAAGACACGTAAAAAACCTAAGGGTCCAAACTTTACTCCTCCTAATCCAGAGAATGTAGGCAAAACACGTTTGAATAAATACATAGCAAATGCAGGTATATGTTCAAGGAGAGAAGCTGATGTTTTGATTTCTACAGGAGTTATAACCGTTAATGGAGAAGTTATAACAGAAATGGGTTATAAGGTAATGCCAGGTGATGTTGTGAAATATAATGGCAACGAGTTGAAGAGCGAGAAGAAAGTTTATCTTCTTTTAAACAAACCTAAGGGATATATAACTACTTCTGATGATCCACAACAAAGAAAAACCGTTATGGAACTTATAGCAGACGCTTGTTCGGAGAGAGTTTATCCTGTAGGTCGTTTGGATAGAAACACTACCGGCTTGTTGTTGTTCACTAACGATGGCGAATTGACAAAGAAACTTACACATCCTTCTTTCGGAGCTCAAAAGGTTTATAATGTTGAGTTAGATAACACTATCAGTAAAGCAGATATGCATGCTCTTTTGAAGGGTGTTGAATTGGAAGACGGCTTCCAAAATGTAGATGCCATAAACTACACCAACGGCGATCCTGTTGATAAAAGAAAAGTCGGAGTAAGCATACATTCAGGTAAAAACCGTATTATCAGACGTTTGTTTGAATCTTTAGGATACGAAGTTGTCAAGTTGGATAGAGTTTATTTCGCAGGTCTTACAAAAAAGAATCTTCTTAGAGGGCACTACCGTTTTCTTACAGAAAAAGAAGTAGCATTCCTGCAAATGAATCATAGTAGATTATAAAGAATTGAATATCATATTTCTATTGGGGATAGTTGGTAACTGTCCCTATTTTTTTTATCCCTAAGTTAGACTTGATGAAAAAAGAGTTGGTTTTAAAAATTTAAATCTTCGTTTTCGTGAAAAAAGACTTGATGTTTAGAGTATAAAGAGTTGATCTTTTTTAACCAAATCTTCGTGTTTTTTTATAGTATGATTGTTTTTTTCTTCTTTTTTTGTATTTTTGCAATCTATTAGGCAATAGTGCCGGAAATAAATACAAGATAACTATTATTTCGCTCTCAAAAACAGATTCCGAAAATCATTTTTAAAGACGAAATATGCTCTGTTAGGTGATTTATATCGAAAGTTCTACACATAATAATTAAATCGTGCCTTTGAGGTGCGAACTTACTAAGTGTGTAGAGGGTACTTTCGGAATCTTCCCTTGAGAGCGATAGTGAAGTTTGCACTTTTTCTATTTATTAAATTTCGTCATCGGTGAAAAGATAGTTACTTGGCTAAATATCAAACACGATGGCAAATTTAAAAGAAGTGCTTAACAAGTACAGAAAAGAGTCTTTCTCAAAAAGAAACAACGGTGATAAGTTTGAACTGCTTATAAAGAATTTCCTTTTGACATATCCAATGTACAAGAATCGTCTGTCCAAAGTATGGATGTGGCAAGACTTTCCTTTTAAAGACAGTATAGGCAAACAGGATGTAGGAATAGACTTGGTTGCCAGAACTTTTGAGGATGAATATTGGGCAATACAGTGCAAATGTTTTGATAAGAATACCTATATAGACAAAGGTGATGTGGATACTTTTCTTTCCACTTCCACAAGAACTTTTGAAGATGAACAAGGTCAGACTCGTCAGTTTGCTTTTCGTCTTTGGATAGATACAAGTGAAAGAGGTATGACATCCAATGCATGGGCTAACTTTCAGAATCAAATAATCCCTGCTGCCCGATTGGGTTATTGGGAATTGCTGTCATACGATATTGATTGGAAACAATTGGATGAGAGCATCCATTCTGCTTCTGCCCTAAGAGATAAGAAACATCTTATGGAGCATCAAGCGACTGCCTTAAACAAAGCTATAGAATACTTTCAAACATCCGACCGAGGCAAACTGATAATGGCTTGTGGGACAGGCAAGACCTATACTTCCTTGAAGATAGCAGAACAACTGACTTCAAGCACAGGTACAATACTTTTCCTTGTGCCGAGTATCGCATTGCTTTCTCAGACTCTGAGAGAATGGAACTACGATGCAGAAAAACAAATCCATTCTATATGTATCTGTTCCGACTCACAGGTATCGAGAAAGAAGAGCAAACAAATGGAAGATGAAAACTCATTCTTGGTAGAAGACTTGGCAATGCCAGCCTCTACCAATGTAAACAATATAATCTATCAGGTAAAGACTATAAACAGAAAACGCAAGGAAGGTATGCTTGTTGTCTTTTCTACCTATCAATCTATAAATGTTGTATCTGAAGCACAGAAGTTGTTAGGAGAAGACCTTGTATTTGATTTGATTGTCTGTGATGAAGCGCATCGCACCACAGGAGTTACACTCAAAGGTGAGGAGGAGAGCAATTTTGTACGTGTGCATGACAATGATTTTATCAAAGCCAAGAAACGTCTCTATATGACGGCAACTCCACGTCTTTATAAACAGAATGACCAAATCCGAGCAAGAGAAAAAGATGCTTATCTGTGTAGTATGGATGATGCAGTAATTTATGGAAATGAGATTTATCGGATAGGCTTTGGTGAGGCAGTGGATAAAAATCTTCTTTCCGATTATAAAGTACTTGTCCTTACCGTTTCCGCAAAAGAAGTCAGCAACAGTATTCTTGACAAACTACGGGCAATACAACAAGGCAAAGACACAGCATTTGAAATAGATGATGCTGCCAAGTTGATAGGTTGTATAAATGCTTTGAGCAAGAAAACACTTAGCGAACACAATATACTAAGACAATCCGATCCTGAACCAATGAGAAAGGCGGTGGCTTTTTGTCGTACTATCGCTTGGTCAAAAGTAACAAGCCAAGCACTGAATATATGCAGTGAAAACTATATAGAGGAGTTGGATGAAGAGGAAAAGAGAGACACTGTTTTGATAAAATCTTCTCATGTAGATGGTTCTATGGGTGCTTCCTTTAGAGACGAGAAACTGCAATGGCTAAAAGAAACACCAAACAACAGTACTGAGTGTCGTGTATTGACCAATGTGCGTTGTCTTTCCGAAGGTGTGGATGTGCCTTCTTTGGATGCTATATTGTTTTTCTCCCCAAAGAACTCTCAAGTGGATGTTGTGCAATCTGTCGGCAGAGTTATGAGAAAAGCAGAAGGGAAGAAATACGGATATATCATCATTCCCGTTGTTGTACCTGAAGATGCTGACCCTAACACTGTGTTGGATAATAACGATGATTTCAAGATAGTGTGGGATATTCTCAATGCTCTGAGGGCACATGATGACCGTTTCAACGCTATTATTAATAAAATTGAACTAAACAAAAATCGCCCTACCAATATTCTTTTGACAGGTTCTATTTTCGGTGAGATGGGTGCAAATAAGACCCCGGGAACATCGAAAGAAGAGATTGACAATGAAGATATTAAAGAAACTATTGCTCAGCAGATGGAGTTGCAATTTGAGAAAATGCAGTCCGTTGTCTATGCTCGTATGGTTGAAAAGGTGGGCAACAAACGCTATTGGGAACAATGGGCTGAGGATGTGGCAAAGATAGCCGAAAGACACATAAAACAGATTACGAATTTGATAAACACGGACGACAAGGCAAGAAAAGAATTTGACAGATTTCTTAAAGGTCTGCACAAAAACATCAATCCGTCTGTCAAAGAGCAGACTGCTATAGAGATGTTGGCACAGCATATTATTACAAAGCCTGTCTTTGAGGCACTTTTTGAAAACTATTCTTTTGCTGCTAACAATCCTATAAGCAAGGCAATGAACCGTATCATAAATTTATTGAACGAACGAATAGATGAACAAGATCATGAAAACCTTGAAAAATTCTATCGCAGTGTTAAGTTAAGAGCCGAAGGTATTGACAACTCTCAGGCTAAGCAAAAGATAGTTGTGGAACTTTATGACAAGTTTTTCCGTCTGGCTTTTAAAAAAGTAACTGAACAATTAGGTATTGTCTATACTCCTGTGGAAGTTGTGGATTTTATTATTCGTAGTGTTGAGTATGTATTGAATAAGGAATTCTCTCGTTCTTTGACAGACAAAAACGTTAATATAATTGACCCTTTTACCGGCACGGGTACGTTTATTACAAGGCTGTTGCAAAGTGGTATTATCAAACAAGAGGATTTGGAAAGGAAATATAAGCACGAGATATTTGCCAATGAAATAGTTTTGTTGGCATATTATATTGCAAGTATCAATATTGAAAATGTTTATCACGACTTGCAAAAAAATAATGATACCTATCAATCTTTTGAGGGGATATGTCTGACCGATACTTTCCAATTAGGCGAACAGATGTATTCTAAACAAAACACCCAAACCGAACTTATTGAACCTACTTTTCCTGAAAACACTGCTCGCATCAAACGACAGATCAAAAAACCTATAACCGTGATTATTGGCAATCCACCTTATTCTGTAGGACAGAAGTCTGCCAACGACAATGCCCAAAATCAGCATTATCCTTTGTTAGAAGAGAAGTTGAGGCAACTATATATAGAGAGTAGCTCCGCAACAAATAATAATGCTGTCCATGATAGTTATGTTAAAGCATTCCGCTGGGCAACCGACAGATTAAATGATACTAATAATGGAGTAATTGCATTTATTACAAATGCAGGCTGGTTAGATAGCAACAGTTTTGATGGTTTTAGAAAATCATTGGAAAAAGAATTTTCTGCAATTTATGTTTTGAATTTAAGAGGGGCAATAAGAGGAAGGTCTGGTGAGGCTGTCAAGAAAGAAGGGCAGAACATTTTTGGCATAATGACGGGTGTTGCTATCACTATTTTAATTAAGAAGCCTACAAAAGAGAAAGAAAAAGCAACTATTTACTATTATAGTATGGAAGACTATCTAAATAGAAAAGAAAAATTAGAATTTATTTCTACTAAAAAATATACAAAAAACATACCTTTTGAAATTCTTACTCCAAATGAACATGGCGATTGGATAAATAAACGTAATGATTCGTTTTCTAACTATATTCCCATTGAACCTGAAAAGAAATTTTCTCCGAAAGAAAAAAGTTTCTTTACAGCACAATCCTGTGGATTGAAAACAAATAGGGACAGATGGTGCTATAATGCCAATAAATCTAAATTAGAAAATAATATTATTAAATCTATTGATTTTTATAACTCGGAAGTTCAGCGTATAAAGGGAGATAAAAGTATTAGACCTATATTAGATGATACTAAATTCTCTTGGGATAGAGATATATTCAGTAATTTGTATAAAAACATCAAAATTAACTACAGTGATAATAATATAGGAATAAGTCTATATAGACCTTATTACAAACAATACTTATATTACGCAAAATATTTGAATAATCAAACTTATCAAATTCCATCTCTTTTCCCTACATCCAAACATTCAAACCTTTTAATTTGTATTCCTGGCATTGGAGATACAAAAGATTTTTCGTGTATTATATCTAATTTGATTCCTGACTTAGGTATTGAAGGTGCTTCGCAATGTTTTCCTCTTTATTATTATGAAAAGCGAACCAAAGAAAGAACTTTGTTTGATAATGTTGCGGAAGATGATTATATAAGGCGTGATGCAATTACTGATTTTATACTCCAAAGAACAAGAGAGCAATACGGTAACCGTGTAATAAAAGAAGATATTTTTTATTATGTATATGGTTTTCTTCATTGCGAAAATTACCGCAAGACTTTTGCCAATGATTTAAAGAAAATGTTACCGCGTATTCCTTTGGTGGAGAAAGCAGAGGATTTTTGGGCGTTTTCAAAGGCTGGAAGGCAATTGGCTGATTTGCATTTGAATTATGAAACAATTGAGCCGTATAATAAATGTGTTGTTGTCTATCAGCCATACGAGCAAATCTCATACAGAGTTCAGAAAATGAAATTCGGTGGTACAAGTAAGCAAAAAGACAAGACTACAATCATATATAACAACCTTATCACCATAAATAATATTCCTTTAAAGGCATACGAATATGTCGTAAATGGAAAATCGGCTATTGAATGGATAATGGAGCGTTATGCAGTTAAGATTGATATCAAGAGTGGTATAACTAACGATGCTAACGATTGGTGCGATGAGGTTGGAGACGAGAAATATATTTTCAATCTTTTGCTTAGAATAATTAACCTCTCTTGTCAGAGTGTTGATATTATAAATTCTTTGCCAAAAGTAGAGTTTGAATAAGAGTAATGTATGGAATATTTAAAAGTTTATTTGAAAAATCTATTAAGTTTTAATAAGTTTTCGTTGATTAGTTTAGGAGATAGTTTATAATTCTTTTGGAGGTTGAGGTTTTTATTATAAACCTTTACATAGCCGTTACCTTCTTTCTCTATTATATATCCCTCTTCTGTGATAAAAGCATAGTTGAGGTCGTTGCCAACCACATGCCAGCCTCTTGAAGATTTGTTGTGTAGATATTCTCCCATAGAGTAGTCTTTTGGAGAGTTGTTTATCCCTAAAGCCTTATGCAGAAGTGTAGGAACAATATCATAATGTGTTGTCCTATGCGTAAAAGTTTTGCTTTCTACTTTAGGATAATAAAGAATCAGCGGAACTTGTATCTGATATTTAGTGTAATTACCAGAATGACCCCAATAGTTTTTCTTGTTTTCATTAAACTCTTGACCGTGATCGCCTGTTATAAGTATGATAGTATTATCCAAAAGATTGTTTTCTTTCAAAGAGTTTAGGACCTTTGCCACAAGGGAATCTATCTGATAGATACAGTTTCTATATAGATTATAAAAAGGTAAAGGGTCGGTATTGTTTGTTAATTTGGAGTAATCAGCATAGTCCCACGCTGGAAGAAAATGATTGTTCTTTTCTTTAGGAATAGAGATAGCATGAGCCATATCATAGAAAAGAAAGGCGAAAAAAGGTTTGTCCGCTTTTTTGTACTTAGGCAAGTCAGAGATAAAGTTGTTGGTTATATTGCAATCTCTCTCATAGACAGTTCTGCCTTTAGTTGAGGTGTTTATATCTTTCATTCCCTTGAAAAACATTCTGTCAAAAGGCGGACTTTGGAAAGTAGCGGAAGGATAGATCTGTATCTTGTAATCGTGTTTTTGGAGTTGTTCAATAAATATAGGTTTCAAAGAAGAGTATTCAAAACTTTTCCAATAGTATGACGATAAACCAGTGAAGAGTCCAAAAATACCTCCTCGTGTTCCATTGCTACTGCTAAGATGATTAGAAAAGTATTCTGCTTTTTCTTTAAACTCCCAAACATTAGGCATACATTCTTTAGTCATTGTCCTGTAATTCCATGAATCTATGGCAATGATAACGATGTTTGGTTTTGAGATTTTATTGTTGTTGCTTGTAAGTTTATTGATAGGGTAGGAGAGAGGAGAAGTCTTGTCTTTGAAATTAATGTTTGCTATTTGTTTTTTATCTATTATTCCCCACTTGTCCAAAGTAGAATTCATACTGATAGGAAAATAGTAAGGTAAGTAGGTGTTGCATTCTAAGATAGAAGTCTTCATTGTCGCTGCTCCGTAGATATGTATTCCTTGGGATAAGATGATTATTCCTATAAACGAGTAAAGAGAACAGAGATAAACTTTCTTGGTTTTTCGTGTTTTCTTGGTAATGTATGCAGATAGACGATATAGACAAAAGATAGCCAAGCAAACACAAATAAAAATTAAGATTGCTTTTGCATATAACCAAAAAGAGAAAACGAATATATCTCCAGCACCTTCAGAAAATAGCATATCAAGAACGAAGCCGTTAATATGAAAATGATATATCTGAAATACAAAACGATTGATAATAGAAATAAGAACAATAAAGACATAGATAATGCTAAGTAAGGGAATATTAATTTTATTTTTTAGTCCCATAAGACTGAGTGGCAGAAAGACTATAGCAAAAGGGAGAAGAATAAATAAGCTTGCGTGCATAATAGAAGAAAAGAAATAATATATCCAACTTGCAACATTCATAAAAGAATTATCTCCAGCACCAAATATATAAGAAAACAACACCATTCCAAGAAGAATGGTAGTCATTAAGGCAAATACGAAGCCGGCAAAAATATTATTTCTTTTTAGTTTCTTCATATATGATGTAAGAGATTATTGTTTGCGGTAGTTGTTTTAAAGGTATATATTTTAATAAGAGAACACATATTGCAGGATGTTCGCTCCCATTTTTAAGGCTGTTAAATGTCTTTCCTCAGTATCATTATGAACTGATGTGTCTTCCCAACCATCTCCCAAATCACATTCGTATGAGTAAAAACAAATTAGTCTGCCTTCCCAAACGAGACCATAACCTTTTGGGGCTTTGTTGTCATGTTCGTGTATCTTTGGTAATCCATTTGGGAAACTGAATTTTTGATGATAAATAGGATGAGAGAAAGGTATCTCCACAAAGTCTAATTCAGGAAAAACTTTTTTCATTTCCCGGCGAATGAAAACATCTAAGCCGTAGTTATCGTCTATGTGTAGAAATCCGCCTCCAAGAAGATAATTTCTGAGATTTTTAACATCGGTATCAGAGAAAACGACGTTGCCATGTCCGGTTAGATGAACAAAAGGATAAAAAAACAATTCGCTACTTCCAACATCTACTGTTGCATAATTTGAAGATAGTTTTGCGTTTAGTTCCTTGTTGCAGAAGTTTATCAGGTTTTTTAATGATGTGGGATTAGCATACCAATCACCACCCCCGCTATATTTTAATAAAGCAATGGTATTGTAGGTCTGTGCATTAACAAACAGAGAGATGAAAACAAAGAAGAATATAAACAAAAATTGTTTTTTCATATAAAAAAAGGCTATTGGTTTAGAAAATGAAGATTACTTATAGCATAAAGTCCAGCTGTTTCTGTTCTAAGTCTTTGATTGCCAAGAGTAACGAAGGTAAAACCAGCGTCTTTTGCCAACTTTATTTCTTCGGGAGAGAAATCGCCTTCAGGTCCTATTAAGATAAGGTAAGAAGACTTTGTTTTGCATACATTTTTTATTAAATGTTTTTCTTCATCACCGCAGTACGCAAGCAACTTATAATCTTCTTTAGCGTTTGCGATAAAGTCTTTAAACTTGGTTAAGGGGTTTAATATAGGTTTATATGATTTTAGTGATTGCTTAATGGCTGAAATAAGTATTTTATCTAAACGTTCTAAATTTACAACTTTACGTTCAGAATGCTCACAAACTAAAGGCGTTATCTCATCAACTCCTATTTCGGTAGCCTTTTCAAGAAGCCATTCTATGCGAGCAATGTTTTTTGTAGGTGCAACAGCAAGATGAATGCTGAAATCTTTCTTGTCGTTGTTATTATACTTTGACTTTATTTTGACAGAGCAGTGGTTAGCATTAGCATCCACTATTTCACAACAATACATGCTACCCCTGCCATTAGAGAGATAAATTTCCTCTCCTTCTTTCATTCGCAAAACTCTGACAGCATGAGCAGACTCTTCTTTGGAAAGAGTATAGACTTCTCCACTGTCATAATCTGGAGCAAAAACTATTTGCATGATGAATTATAGAGAATAAGCTACTCCAAAAGAAAGAAATGGAGTGAAATTATCCTTAGATGTTCCTTCGTGATAACGTTTTATATAGCCGGTATTTCTATAATATCCAGAATACTTGTCTTCATATCCCATTTGATATTCAAGACCTGCCTGTATTCTAAAACGCCAATCTTCTGAAAGTTCTGTCATATATCCCAAGACTACTCGTCCTGTAGGGCGAATATGAGTCAAGGAAACATTGTTAGCGTCTTGCTGAACTGAAGCGTCATAGCCAAAGAACTCATAGTTGTCGGTACTCATTCCAAAGAATTCTTCAACGACAACATAATCCAAAGCTACATCTCTCTGACCTAACATAAAGTTAGCACCAGCAGACAATCCAACTGAAATGCTACTGTTTTTGAAATTATAATACCAATTAAAGTTAAGCAAAAGAGGTATTTCTGTGTATGATTTATATTCTCCTCTTTTTACTAAATCATGACTTCCAAGAGCTTCTACTTTAATATCTTTGCTAAAGTATCTGCTTACTCCAAGTTGTAATCCATAGCCTATCGTAAATCTTGAAGAAATTGTACTTGGACGAGTTTTATGTTCAAAACCAACTCTTACACCTAAACCCCAAGGGTTTGTTTCAAAAAGATCTTCAACAGCATTGACAACACCTTCAACATCAAGAGTGATAAGATTCTCTTTAACTCTTCTTCTATAGACGCCGTCTCTCCAGTCATTCATTTGAGAATAAGTAGCCTGATCAGTGTTTTTAGGTTCTGGTTTTTCGTCTTGTGTTGCAAAAGATTGAACTGCAAACAACAGGATTGTAAAAAGTATGATTATTCTTTTCATTGTTATGATTTTTAAGTGTATTATTCTAATAATTCAAACGTCAAAATTACAAATAATAATTCTATTAGCAAAATTATTTCTAAAATTTTCTTTTAAAAATAATTTCTTACATATCTTTACGTTGTAAATAATAAACACTTATTGCAAAATATGCGGAGCGTAAAAGAGCTAAACAGAAGTATAATCAGTCTAACTATACCTAACATAATCACCAATATTACAATACCTCTTTTAGGGATTGTGGATACTGCAGTTGTAGGTCATATCACAGAAGGAGGGAAGCAAGCTGATTACATTGGTGCTATTGCTATTGGAACTATGATTTTTAACTTTATCTATTGGCTTTTTGGCTTCTTAAGAATGGGAACGAGTGGTTTTACAGCTCAGGCCTATGGTTCCAATGATAGAGAAGAGCAGATAGATATACTAACTCGTAGTACTTTAATAGCTTTGTTAGGAGCTTTGTTTATCATCTTTTTGCAGATACCTATTGCTTTTATCGCCAAAACATTTATAGATGGAAAAGAAAGTATCATCAATCTTGCACTTCAATATTTTTATATCCGTATTTGGGCAGCTCCTGCTACATTGGGAATGTATTCTTTAAAAGGTTGGTTTATAGGAATGCAAGACAGCAAAACACCAATGTGGATTGCAATAATGATAAATGTGGTGAATATAGTCTTTGACCTATTGTTTGTGTTAAAGTTTAATATGAATATAGATGGAGTCGCTTATGCTACAGTTATTGCTCAGTATTCTGGTTTGCTGATAACGGTTGCTATATTTTTTATTAAATATTTCAAAGGCTATAAAGTATCCATAACAAGAGCTATCAAAAAGCATAGAATGATACAGTTTTTTAAGGTTAATGGAGATATTTTCCTAAGAACTATTTGTATTATAGCCGTAACATCTTATTTTACCATAGCCTCGGCTAAGATGGATTATCCTTTGTTGGCAGTGAATACTTTAATAATGCAGTTATTTACTTTGTTCTCTTATTTTATGGACGGATTTGCTTATGCTGCTGAAAGTCTATGCGGAAGATTTGAAGGAGCAAAACAGAATAAAAACCTACAAAGAACAGTTAAACTCCTATTGTTATGGGGAACAGGTCTAAGTGTTATTTGTATGTTGGTTTATGGATTTTTCGCAAAGGATATACTCTCTTTGCTTACCAATCAAAAAGATGTGATAAGAGTAGCTCAAGACTATCTGTTTTGGACAATACTTATACCTATAACAGGCTTTGTTGCCTTTCTTTATGATGGAATATTGATAGGAATGCTGAAATCTAAGATAATGCGTAATGCTATCTTTTGGGCTACAGGTTCGTTCTTTGTTATTTTCTTTGTATTCGGACAAAATAATAACTCTTTGTGGGCTGGTTTTATCTCCTATCTTTTACTTAGAAGTGTGTTGATGACTATAATGTCTTGGAAAAATATCTTTCATTAAACAAAAACATGAGCAATGGTTGAAATACAAAAGGTTTCTTTGCAAGATGAGTATAAAATGAATATTATACGCAATATTCGGTATCAAGTTTTTTGTGTAGAACAGAATGTCTCTGTAGAGGGAGATTGGGACAACAGACCAAGTGAAAACTATCTCTTGTATTATGATAATAGACCTTGTTCAACTATGCGTTATAGAGAAGTTGGAAAATGCATAAAGTTAGAACGCTTATGTGTTTTGCGAGAATATCGAGGGAAAAAACTTGCGACTATGCTTATAAAGAAAGTTATGGAAGATATAAAAAATCAGACTGATAAGACAATGCTTTTACATGCTCAGATATATCTTTTGAAGTTTTATGAAGACCTCGGTTTTATAAAGCATGGTAAAATATTTACAGAAGAAGGAATCCAGCATTATACGATGACAAAGCGATTCCAATAGGAACCTTTGTTTGAGTTTCCTCCTAAGTCAGATTTATTCTATGTTAATTGTGAATTCATAAATTGGAGTCTGAGAGTCCTTGTTTATAGATAAAGTGTATTCTCCCTTAGAAAGAAGAAATTCTGTTGCATCTATATTCCACTCTCTGAAGAATTCATTATCTATTTTGAGTTTTATATACTTACTTTCACCTTTCTTTAGAAATGTTTTCTGAAAGGCACATAATTGTTTAGCATTTGAAGCATATAGACTTGTGTTTATATTTCTATAGACTTGTATAACTTCTGCTCCATCATAGGAACCTGTATTTGTTATATTGCACTCTATTTCATAAAAAACACTGTCAGTTCCTTGATTGTAAGCTTTTATATTTGCGTTGTCTATTTTGAAATTTGTATAACTTAATCCATAGCCAAAGGGATAAAGAGGTGTTGATTTCCCTTCTAAATAATCAGCACGATTTCCGACATTTTTAGCATTATAATAACAAGGTAAGGCTCCAACACTTTGTGGGAAAGATATTGGAAGACGACCTGATGGGTTGTTTTTCCCTATTAAAGTATTCAATACAGCATGTCCTCCTTCAGCACCGGGATAGAAGCATTCCAATATTGCAGAACATTTTTCTCTTATGTCTGTAAGTACTAAAGGTCTGCCATTTATTAGTACCAAAACAATTGGTTTTCCAAGTGTATAAAGAGTATCTAACAAATCTTTTTGTACACCTGCGAGATCAAGAGAACTTCTATCAAAGCCTTCACCACTTGTTATGTCTGCAACAGTCTTACTATTTATCTTAGCTGCACCTGTGTTTTCGTATTCAATTTCTTCATAACGAGAAGAAGAACCCCCAAGGCAAAGAACAATGATGTTACTCTGCTTTGCTATGGAAATGGCTTCCAAAAAACCATCTTTGTTTGTATCTCTAATAGAACATCCTTTAGAATATAAGTAATTAAAGTTTTTATTCTCTTTTTTGTAGTTTTCAAAAGCAGCTTTAATGGTTGTTACTGTTGATTGTGATTGAGGAGCAGTATAATCTCCGAGCTGATTGTAGATGTTGTCAGCATTTGGACCTATAAGAGCAACAGTTATACATTTTTCGTTGTTTAAAGGTAAAATACTTTCTTTATTTTCCATTAAAACAATACCTTGTTCTGCTATATTTAGCGCAATTTCTCTTTGACTATTAAGGGAAATAATACCTTTGTTTTCCTGGTATTCCTGTATAAATGGATTATCCATAAGACCTGAAAGGAATTTTAATCGTAGTACTCTTCTAACGGCTTCGTTTAGTTGTGCAGTATCCACATCTATAAGGTTATTGTAGAAATCTGTAGCACTTAGGTCTAAATCTACACCTGCATAAATAGATTTTTCCGCTGCTTGTTTCAGATTTTTGGCTACTTTATGAGAGCGCAGCCCGCTGATAGAATGTAAATCAGAGATGACAACTCCCTTGAAATTCCATCTATTTCTTAAAATGTCTTTTAAGAGATAAGGATTCATAGTGCAAGGGATACCATCTATTTCATTATAAGCAGTCATGACCAAGTCAGCACCTTCTTCTATGGCTCTTTTAAAAGGGAATAATACCTCAGAATGAAGTTCTCTAACTCCCAGATGAGAAGCACCAGCATTATGACCACCTTCGCTATGTCCATAAGCTGCAAAATGCTTCAGGGTAGGTAAAACTATTTTATTACTATCGACAGCATTAAGTTTTAAACCCTTAACAAAACTTTTCCCTATCTCACTTGTAAGATAATAGTCTTCTCCCATGGTTTCTTCCACTCTGCTCCAACGTGGATCTTTTGCCAAGTCTAACAAAGGACCAAAGCAAATGTTTATGCCTTCTTGTTTGCTTAAGCCGCTAATCTGCAAAGACATCATTGTTATTAGACCTCTGTCCCAAGTACTTGCTTGTCCTAATCCAGTAGGAAAGACGGTGGAACCAACTTGCATAATTCCATGCATACATTCTTCAGCAATCAAAATAGGAATACCTAAACGAGTAGAGTCAATTACGTATTTTTGCAGTTGATTTATGCCTTTATGAGATAATTGTGGAGTTATACCTGTTTGAAGTGTTTTTTGCGTCCAAGGGTCTGCTCTAAAGAAACCCCATAATGAACCAATTTTTTTCTCTTGTATTGCGTTTTTGCCTATAGAAGTAAGATTAATATTTTTGTTTTCTCTTGTGTAGTACTGCCAACCTAAATCCATTAGAAGTTGTCCTTGTTTTTCTTCAAATGTCATTTGATTTAAAAGGTTTTCAACCCTTTCTTCTATGGAGAAGTCTTTGTTTTCGAAAATATCCTGTTTGCCATTCTTGTTGTAATCTATATAGTTTTGAGCCAAACAAGAAAGGCTTATGATAGAAAATAAAATTGATAATATGTTTTTAACCATAATTCTAAGTATATATTAACTCTTTACCTTCTCCAGAAAGATTTAGTGAAGATAGAAAATACTGTTATAAATTCCAAACGACCTATACACATTAAAAGACTCATAGTCCATTTTGCCAAAGGAGTAAAGTGAGAAAAGTTACCTGATGAACTTGCACCATAAGCAGGTCCCATATTCCCCAAAGCACTTATTACGCTTATGCTTGATTCTTCAAAACTTATGCCTGTGAATACCAATATGCATAAACCGACGCAAGCGACAATAACATACAAGGCAAACAAGGCAAAGACATTGAAAACTATCGTGTCAGGTACAGGTTTTTTGTCTAAAGTTACTGGAACAAAAGCGTTGGAATGTAGGCTTTTTCGTATGTTCGTGCGTGCAGATTTAAACAGAATAAGGACTCTGACTAACTTAAATCCTCCTGTTGTAGAACCGCTCATTGCACCAGTGAACATAAGTACAAATAATATTACCATTGCGCCTGTTTGCCAAGCGGAGTAATCACATATTACTAATCCAGTAGAGGTTATACTGGCTACGACTTCAAATAGAGATTCTCTAAATGTTGTTTCTATGTCGTGAGAGTGCGAGAATGTTAGAAAGAAGACAACAATTGTAGCAATGCATATTAATCCAATGTATGTTTTAAGTTCATCGTTTTTTTTGAGTTCTTTGAATTTGCGTTTGAATATGAAGTAAATAAACAATAGATTAGTGCCTGACAAAGCCATAAAAGCAATCATCATATATTGTAAGTGAGGAGCGAAATCCATAGCAGAGGCATTGTGAGTCGCAAGACCTCCCGTTGCAGCCGTGGTAAGTCCGTAGCATATTGCATCAAACCAATGCATGCCAGCAAAATGATAGGAGAAAATATAAATAAGGGTAAGAGAAAGATAGACAGTCAAAAGTATATTAGATGTTTCTTTAATACGAGGGGATAATTTATTTTTTGTTGGTCCTGCAACCTCTGCAGAATATAATGCCATACCTCCACCACCAACCATAGGAATTAAAGATAGCATAATAACAATGATACCTATTCCTCCTATCCATTCAGTAAGAATACGCCAAAGACCTATTCCATATGGAAGAACTTCAACGTCTTGGAGAATAGAAGCTCCTGTTGTCGTAAAACCAGACATTGTTTCGAAATAAGCATCAGTGATATTTGTTATATAGCCACCTAAAATATACGGCATAGAGCCAAATATGGAAAAAACAATCCAAACTAAAGTTACTACAAGGAAACCTGTTCGTTTGTCTATTAGAATACTTTGCTTTTTAGTGAAGTAGTAGAGCATGAAACCGCAGGTAAATGTTATTATTGAACAAAAGCAAAGAACCTTTAGAGCCTTTGTTTCCATTGCAATAATGTAGTTTCTGGAATTAATGGCAATTTCATAGATAGAAGGAATAGTTGAAATGAGCATAAATAGGCCTTCCATAATAAGCAACATTCCTACTATGTGAAAAGCACTTGCAAGCATTCTTATATTTTTTCTATTGTACTCAGTCATGTTTTAATTTCTCCTCCATAATGATTTTGACAATAATGCAAAAAAAGCAAATATTTCTAAGCGACCAATAACCATTAGCAATATTAAAACAATTTGAGAAGGAATGTTAAGCCAAGCGTATGAAAACTCTCTTAGGTATCCTCCAACAATAGGACCTATGTTTCCAAGATTAGCAATGGAAAGTGATATTGAAATATCAAAGTTGTTACCCAGACAAGATAGAAAGAAAACACCCACAACAAATATTACAATGTAAATAAAAAAGAATCCAAGTGTGTTTTTTAAGTCCTCATCGTCAAGAGTCTTATTGTTATATTTGACGGGTATGATTGCGTGAGGGTGAAATATCTTATTCATTGTTGCTTTTACATATTTAAAAACTTGAATGACGCGTATTATTTTCAGTCCAGAAGCAGATGAAGCAGAACAACCTCCAATAAACATTAAGAAAACCAACATGGTGGAAAGAAAGATATGCTTTTCATAGCCTTGAATATCATACCCCGTTGTAGTAAGGATGGAAACAACATAAAAAATAGCATTTTTGATATTATTAGCAATGTTGTTATCCCCCATATAGAAGGCATAGATGACAAATAAAACTGATATGAGAACAATCGCTGAGATATAAATGACAAATTGATTATCTTTTAGTACCTTGAAATCTCTTTTGAATATACGAACAAAAACAAAATAACTTATGCCTGACAAGAACATCATTATAGTGATAACAGTTATAGTGTAATTATCAGAAAAAGCACCGATATTGTTGTTTTCAGTGGAAAAACCTCCTGTTGCAATAGTAGATAAAGAATGGCATAATGCTTGGAAAACATTCATACTTCCTAAATTTAAGAGTATAAAACAGAGAATAGTAAGTGAAACATATACTAATAAAATTCTAAGTGCCATATCGCTAAGATGTGGATACATCCTACTTTTGTATATAGAAGAGAACTCAGCGTTAAAGATGTTCATCATTTCTCCCGCTCTACTTTTTAAAGTAAGTATAATTACAACAGCGAATCCTAAGCCTCCTACCCATTGAGTTAAAGAGCGATATACAAGCAAACTTCTTGGCATAGTAGATAAGTCTTGTATTATTGTAGAGCCTGTTGTAGTAAATCCCGAAAAACTTTCAAACAAAGCTTCGTTTAATGTAAAGCGTTGTAATAAATACGGTAATGCACCTAAGATAGGAATAATAATCCATAATAAGCCTATTATTATTTGTCCGTCTTTTTTTGATACAGGAAGATGAAAATCTTTATTTCTTCTTATGAGAATTAGTCCAAGAACAAAATAAATGATAAAACAGATAGTGAAGTTTTGTGTTTGTGATGCTTCGTTATAAATGATAGAAAAAACTATTGGAATAATGCAAGTAAAGGCTAATACCATTATTTGCAAACCTAATAGATAGGCAATAAGTTTTTTATTTACTTTATTAACGAAACTCATACTGCAGGTTTGTTTTGTGAGAAAGGGAACAAGTTTTTTAGTTAAATAACTTCATTACTTTGTTTGCGGCTTCAGGTAACGAGAATACAACAACCTTATCTCCAGATTCTATTTGCGTGTCCCCTTTTGCAATAAATGATTCTCCATCTCTTATTATTCCTCCTATACTTACTCCTTGAGGAATTTTAAGATTCATTATTGTCTCTTTTGTTGCAGGGGCTTTTTCTTTGACGATGACTTCAAAAACTTCAGCATCTATACCGCTAAGCCACTTAGAAGATGTAACCTCTCCATTTAATGTAAAACGAGCGATGTAGGAAGCAGTTATAAGTTTCTTATTTATGATTGTATCAATTCCAATGTCTTGTGAAACGTCTATGTAGTTGATGTTTTCAACTAAAGCGATAGTTCTTTTAACTCCTTGTTTGTGTGCATGCAGACAAGAAAGAATATTGGTTTCTGTAGAGTCGGTAGTAGCAATAAAAGCATCTGTATCTCTTAATCCTTCATCTAAAAGGAGGGAAATATCACTTCCATTACCATTAATTACCATAGTAGAGGAAAGTTCGTCAAGAAGTTTAAGGCAACGTTCTTTATTTTCCTCAACAAGTTTTAATTGCATAATGTTTTCTAAATTAAGAGCTGCTCTTCTTCCAATTCTACCACCTCCAATAATCATAGCATTTTTTACAAGGAAGTCTTTCTTTTTAAACAACTCTTTTACCATTTCTAAACTATCAGGTTTGACCAAGAGGTAAACCAAATCTCCTTTTCTATAATAATCATTACCACCAGGAATAATAGTTTGACCTTGTCTAACAATACAAACAATACGAGCATCTAACTTCGGGTATAGTTGTGCTGTTTCCATAATGGTTTTATCTATAAAAACAGCATCAGAATCTATTCTCGTCATATAGATACTTAGGAGGCCATTGGAAAAATCAAAAACTTCGGTTGCGGTGTTTCGTGTCAAAAGATTAGTTATTTCTTTAGCAGCAATACGTTCTGGACAAACCATCTCATCAATACCTAATGACTTAAACATATTCTTATTTTCATCGTTAAGATATTCTATGGAATTTATTCTTGCAATAGTTCTTTTTGCTCCCAATCGTTTTCCGAGCATACAAGTGATTATATTTATACTCTCTTGATGAAGAACAGAGATTAGTAAATCACAGTTGCTGACCCCTGCTTCTTTTAATACAGAGATAGAAGTACTGCTCCCAGGTATGGTTAATAGATCATTATCTGTTTGCAATAAACGGAGTAGTTCAGAATGTGGATCTACAACTGTTATGTTATGTTTAATTTTTGATAGAGTTTTAGCCAAATGGAAGCCAACTTCTCCATCTCCTGCTATGATTATATCCATTGTTTGTATATATTTTTTGCAAAATTACAAAAAACATTATAACAAATATTATTTCTTGTCGTTTTTTAATATACAAGATAAAATAATTAGGAATAAACACTATCAACATAATGCAGGAAATAAGTACAGAAGAACTTAAAAAGATACAATTGGATATATTAGATGAGGTTACAAAATTTTGTGAGCAGAAAAATATACGTATGTCTTTGGGTTATGGAACTCTTTTAGGAGCTATAAGACACAAGGGATATATTCCCTGGGATGATGATGTGGATATATTAATGCCATATCCAGACTATAAAAGATTTCTTAAAGAATTTGTAGGTTACAAGGATAACCTTATTGTTCAATACATGGGGAATGATTCTTCATATAGATTCACTTTTGCGAAAGTGTATGATAATAGAACATTGCTACTTGAAAAAACTATAAGAACAGGAGTATATATAGATATTTATCCAGTTATAGGCTTTCCAAAAGAAAGAGAAGATTTTGAGGCTTTTGTTTCTGAGTTTCGTTCTCTTTACAGGCCTTTGAAGAAAATGACTTTTAGATATAATTTAAATTTATTGCAACGGTTATTGATAAAAATAAAACAACTATATATGCCTTCAAGAGAAAAAATAATACATGGTATAGAGAATATATATGAACGTTATCCTTTTGATAGTTCAGAATACGGTGGAGTGATACCTTATTATTTTACTTTTAGACGTTATTTTAGAGCTGATATATTTAGAGAATATGCTCCACAAGTTTTTGAAGGAAAAGAATATCCTGCTGTAAAAGATTATGATACTCTCTTATCAGGAACTTATGGTGATTATATGACCTTACCACCTAAAGAAAAACAGATTACAAAGCATATATTCAAAGCTTATTGGAAATAATATTAACAAAAATAAAAAATATGAAACGTATAATATATATATGTATAATGATTCTTCCAAATTTAGTTTTTGCACAATGGGAAGAAAACTTTGAGAATGCTTCCTTACGTATAGATTATTACCATAGTGGGAGGTATCAAATAGATTATTTTACAATACAATCCTATCAAAGACTTGATTTCTATTCAGGTTCTCATACTTATCTTATAGATGAGACAAATAATGGAGCTTATAAGGTTGCTTTGTTTGATAAAAGGACTAAGCGAATGATATTTTCAAAAGGATTTTCTTCTCTTTTTAACGAATGGCAGAGTAGCGAAGAAGCAAAAAGGATGTGTGGGAACTATGAGGAAACGGTTATTGTTCCTTATCCCAAAAATGAAGTAGAAATCGTTTTCTATTCAAGAGATAGTATTAATAATTGGCAAGAAGTAGCAAGGGAAGATTTTAATGAAGATTTATTGGTTGAAAATGAAGTTCCTTTATATAATATCATTCCTTTGCATCCAGTAAATAGAAAACTTGAAGAAAGAATGGATTTAGTATTCCTCCCCTTAGGCTATACAAAGCAAGAAAAAGATAAGATGATGAAAGATTTGAAAGATTTTTCTGAATATATGTTTATAGAAGAACCATATAAAAGTAGAGAAAATATAATTAATATAGAGGCTATTGAATATTATACAGAGAAAAGTGGAATACCTGGTTTAGGAGAAAGAAAAGATGAAGAAGGTACTTTAGGCGTTACTTACAATATGTTTTCTTCTCCACGTTATATTATGACCACTAAACTTTGGGAGTTGAACGATGTAACAAACCTTTTGCCTTGTGATGCTTTGATAATTATAGTTAATAGTGATGTCTATGGAGGTGGAGGAATCTATAATTATTATGCAACATGCTACACAGGAGATAAGGCAAAAGAAGTCCTTATACATGAGTTTTCTCATTCCTTTGCTGGATTAGGAGATGAATATTCAGAGAATGATTCTGATACAGGTTTGCAGCCGATTTATGCAGAGCCATACGAGAAGAATATAACAACACTTGTTGATTTCTCTGCTAAATGGAGTGATATGATAAAGAAAACTACGCCTATTCCAACACCTACAACAAAAGAATATGAAAATGAAGTAGGTGTTTTTGAAGGAGCATCTTATATGCCTAAAGGTTTTTATAGACCTTATCAGCATTGTATGATGCGAGATCTTTATCCATTTTGCCCTGTTTGTGCTAAAGCAATAAATGATATGTTAGATACTTATTCAAAATAAACTAAATACTAAGACGCTTTTTGAAATGTAAAAAAAGATTTGTATCTTTGCAGTTCCAATAAAAGTATTATATTTATGAAAAGAACGATATTATATATTATTCTTATGTGTGTTTGTTTTCTATCTTGCAACAAGAATAGTAAGCAAGAAACTAATACATCAACAACACAGGTGGAAGAAGAAAGAGTTCCTCTTTTACCTTCTATGGTGTTGAGTAGAATAGACAGAAAAGATACAATATATAATTATGTTGCTCATATTTCTTATCCTACTGTTTTGACTACAAGAGATACTTTAGATATTAAACCTATTTATAAAGTATGGCAAGAAGAATTAAATGCTTTTGTTGATTCTGTAACCTATATATATAATCATAAACTTCATAAAAAAACAAGTGAGCTTTCTTTTGAGTTAAGTGGAGCATATGAAAAAGAAGGTCTGGTATATTGTGATTTTGATAGGAAATTATATCTTGCAACGATGCGAGATACATTAAAAAATAAGGTTACAGTTATTTATAATCCTAAAACTAAAACATATAAAACTACCACCATTGTAAAATAAGTAAATGGCAAAAAAGAGACGTAAAATATCACTAAAAAAAGTTTTTATTCTCCTATCTATCTTCTTAGTTTTAGGGGTTCTTTCTGTTATTGCCTATACTTATGGAATGGATTATTATAAGAAATACTATGCTTGTCCGACTCTTGGAATAGATTATCATAAATATCCGGTTACAGGTATAGATATTTCTGCACATCAAGGTGATATAGATTGGAAGGTATTAAGTGATAATCACATCAGTTTTGTGTTTATGAAAGCGACAGAGGGAGAAAATTTTGTTGATAAACGTTTTATAGAAAACCAAAAACAAGCACATGAACATAACATTATTATGGGAGCTTATCTATTTTATAAGTTCAATAAGTCTGGCGATGTTCAGGCAGAGAACTTTATAAAAAATGTAAAGCTATCTTCAAATGATTTACCTCCAGTTGTGGATTTTGAACTATCGTACGGTAATAGGTTTAATAAACTTTCTCATGATAAAATCCAGAATCATTTGCTGAGATGTTTGTTTGAATTAGAGAAGCACTATAAATGCAAACCAATAATCTACACTAATGTAGATACATATAATAAGTATATAAAAGGTTCTTTTGATGAATATCCTTTATGGCTTTGCAAATTATGTACAGAACCAAAGATGAAGACATGGACTTTTTGGCAATATACCCACAAAGGAATAATTGCAGGCATACAAGGAAATGTTGATATGAATATATTCAACGGTTCATATAACGATTTTGTCAATTATATTTACAATAAGACTCCTAAAACCAAGAAAAAAAATGAAAGTCCTTCTTATTGATGAGATTCATCCTGTGCTTATAGAAAGATTACAAGCAAATAAAGTCATTGTTGATTATTTTCCAGAATATAGCAGGGAAGATATACTTAGAGAAATATCACAGTATGATGGAATAGTTGTAAGAAGTAAGATAAAAATAGACAAACAAGTAATAGATTTAGCCAAGAATCTGAAGTTCATTGCCAGAAGTGGTGCGGGGATGGATAGTATTGATGTTGATTATGCACAGCAAAAAGGAATATCCTGCATTAATTCTCCAGAAGGGAACAGAGATGCAGTAGGTGAACATACTTTAGGACTGTTGTTATCTCTGTTTAATAAAATAGTTGTAGCAGATAGGGAAGTTAGACAAGGTTTGTGGCAAAGAGAAGAGAATAGAGGTTTAGAAGTAAAAGGAAAAACTATTGGCATTATCGGTTATGGTAATATGGGAAGAGAATTTGCTAAAAGACTAAGTGGTTTTGATTGTAAAGTTCTGGCTTATGATAAATATAAATCCAATTTTTCAGATGATTTTGCTAAAGAATCTACCTTATTTTCCTTACAAGAAGAGTGTGATATTTTGTCTTTGCATGTACCATTAACAGAAGAAACAAAATATATGGTGAATACTGAGTTTATTCATAAATTTCAAAAGCCATTTTATTTAATAAACACTTCTCGTGGAAAAGTTGTTAAGCTCTCAAGTCTTATTTCTGCAATGGAAAATAAAAAAATACTTGGTGCAGGATTGGATGTTTTGGAGTATGAAAATTTTTCTAATGAAATAACAAATAATACTGTTGCTAATAACGAACTTCAAAAACTATTTTCCTTCAATAATGTTGTACTCACTCCTCATGTTGCAGGATGGACAAGGGAGTCTTACTATAAACTTTCTTATTTTCTTGCTGAAAAAATCCTCTCTTCAATAAACTAAAAATTTTAAAAACAAGTTATATACATAATAAACCATAATCATTTTGTTGCTTGAAGAAGTTAGATAAATTCATATTGAAATCCTACCTTGGACTGATGTTGCTTACGTTTTCTATAGCAATGTTCGTTCTTATTTTGCAATTTCTTTGGCAAAAGATGGAATCGCTTATAGGAAAGGGATTGGATACTATGTTTATTATTGAAATGCTTGCTTATGCTTCTGCAACCTTAGTTCCAATGGCTCTTCCTTTGGCTATATTATTAGCCTCTATAATGACAATGGGAAACTTAGGAGAAAAATATGAACTTGTGGCAATGAAAGCAGCAGGTATCTCTCTTTGGAGAATACTATCGCCATTGATAGTCTTTGCTTTTTTTATGTCAGTTGTTGCTTTCTTCTTTTCCAACAACGTTATGCCAAAGGCTGAAGAGGAACTTAAACTGATGGTTTATGAGATGAAATCAAAAAAGCCTGCAATTAATATCAAGCCAAATGAGTTCTACTATGATATAGAGAATTATGTTATTAGAATAGGAGAGAGTGATAAAAAAACGGGCTTGATGAAAGATATTCTTATCTATGACCATAGTGATAATTTGGGCAATAATAAGGTCATAAAATCAGATAGCGGAGTAATGAAAAGTATAGATAATGGGAATACTTTGTTGTTTGAACTTTATGATGGAGAGAATTTTCAGGAAGATTTGAAAGGCGAAGACTTTATTAAACGTCCTTTAACAAGAATAGATTTCAAAAAAGAAGTCTTGCGATTTGATGTTAGTGATTTTTCATTGCAGGAAGCAGACTCAGATAGGTATAAAAACTCATACAAAGTTATGAACATTGCAAGGCTATCAAAAGCAATAGATAGCTTGGAAGTAGCAATTGTTAATGATAAGAATTTTGTTTTAAAAACTATGAAAACTGATTTCTATGCCGACAGACAAAGCGTAAAAAGTTCTAATCACAGGGATTTCTACAATGATTATGATACCTTATCTGCTGAAAAAAAACTTAACGTAGATGAATATGCATTAAACAAAATATCAAATCTTAAGCTACGTTATCAGAATGTTCAAGATAATTTCAAAGATGACACAGAATATCTCAATAGACATAAAATAGAATACCACAGAAAGTTTGCTCTTTCTTTGGCGTGTGTTATATTATTTTTTATAGGAGCTCCTTTAGGTGCAATAATCAAAAAGGGAGGGCTTGGAATGCCAATAGTAGTATCTGTCATCTCTTTTATAATCTATTATGTTTTGGGTGAAATGGGCAATATGTTAGCAAGAAGCGGCACTATAGCACCTTGGTTTGGTATGTGGATATCCTCTATTGTTTTTTTACCGATAGGCATATTCCTTACTATAAAAGCGACTTCCGATGCTAAGATTCTGAGTGCAGAGGAATGGAAACGCAAGCTCAATCTGTTATTCAATAAAAACAAGAATTCAAATGCAAAATAAAATAAAAGTACTTCAACTATGCTATAAACCTCCGTATCCTGTTACTGATGGAGGAACCATTGGAATGCATTCTGTGGGAGATGGTTTATTAAACAATGGTTGTAGATTAAAGATACTTACATTATTCTCGGATAAACACCCTTTTAAGAAAGAACTCTTGCCTACTTCTTATTTGGAAAGAACAGAAATAGAAGGCGTTTATGTGGATTTGAGGATAAAGCTCTTGGATGCTTTGTTGTGCGTGTTATTAGGTCAAAGTTATGTGGTGAAACGTTTTATTAGTGATGATATGAAACGTTTAATACTAAAAACGTTAAAACAAAACGACTTTGACATAGTTCAATTAGAAAGCATTATGCTTGCCCCCTATATTCCTTTGATACGCAAACATTCTAAAGCAAAGATAACTTTTCACTGTCCCAACGTAGAACATCTTATCTGGCAGAGGATAATAAAAGGAAGTCGGCTTAACTTTTTCAAGAGATGGTATTTGAAAAATACTGCTCTTAATCTTAAGGTTTTTGAATTAGAACATATAAATGATTTTGATGCTGTCTTTCCTACGACTGAAATAGACGCTAAGTATTTTAGAGATAATGGATGTAAGCGTCTTTGTGTAGGTATTCCTATTGGTTTTGATAATGTTGAAAAACTTCCAGACGTTATAGAGGAAGATCATTCTCTTTTTCATATAGGAAGTATGGATTGGTTCCCAAATGAACAAGGAATAAAATGGTTCATTGATGAGGTTTGGGAGGGAGTACATGAAACCTTGCCAAATGTTAAACTCTATCTTGCAGGAAGAAATATGCCTCTGTGGTTAAAGAATGGAGAATGGAGCGGTGTCAATGTTGTCGGAGAAGTGGATGACAGTATATTGTTTATGAGTAGCAAGAAAATAATGGTTGTTCCTTTGCTTTCTGGCAGTGGTATAAGAATTAAGATTTTGGAGGCAATGAGTATAGGAAAGGTTGTCGTCGCTTCATCTATTGCAGCAGAAGGTATAATGTATGAGAATGGGAAAAACATTATCATTGCCAACACTCCACAGGAATTTGTTGCTGCAATAAAACATTTGGAAGAAAATCCTGGCTATTGCAAACAGATAGGAGAAAATGCTTACAATCTAATAAGAGAACGATATGACACAAACTACATTGGCAAAGAACTTCTTTCTTATTACAACCAAATACTTAAAAAAGAAGAATAGCTATGAAGATACTTGCAACATTTTGTCGTTTTCCCTATCCTTTAGATAAAGGAGATAAGTTGAGAGCTTTCTATCAGATAAAAGAACTCTCAAAGGAGAATGATGTCTATTTGTTCTGTTTTTCTTCTCATCATCCGAAGCAAGAGCATATTCAAATACTTGAAAAATATTGCAAGCAAATACATATAGAGAGACTTTCTCTTTTGACACAATTCGTTTCTCTTTTTTGTTCTTTTTTTAATAAACTGCCTTTTCAAGTAGCCTTGTTCTCTACTATTAAGGCTAAACGTAGTTTCAAATCTTTCTTTTTTAAAGTAAATCCCGATGTTTCCTATTTTCAATTTGTTCGTATGGGTGAGCTTGCCAAAGTTATTTCAGGAAAGAAAGTTTTAGATTTTCAGGATTGCCTGTCAAAGAATATGGAACGAAGAAAGGCGAATGCAGGTTTTCTGAAAAGAATAATATTCTCCATAGAAGCTAAACGTCTGCAAAGATATGAAGATACGATGTTTAACCTCTTTGATGCTACAACTATAATTACCGATACGGATAGACAGTTAATAAATTCTGAACATAGAAACGATATACAAATAATAGAAAACGGAGTAGGAGATGGCTTTCTTTTGTATGACAGAAAGTTTGATAAAGAATATGATGTCATTTTTTCTGGGAATATGTCCTATTCTCCAAATGTTATGGCTGCACGTTTTCTTGTCAAGGATATAATGCCTTTGGTTTGGGAGAAGATTCCAAAGTGTAAGGTCGTTCTGGCTGGTTCTTCTCCAAGCAAGGAAGTTGTGGAATTGAAAAATGAGAAGGTTTTTGTTACAGGTTGGGTGGAAGATATGAAAGAATACTATGCGAAGAGTCGTGTGTTTATTGCTCCAATGCAAATAGGCACAGGTCTGCAGAATAAACTTCTTGAGGCTATGGCTATAGGTCTGCCTTGTATTACTACATCTTTAGCCAACAAAGCACTTAAATCCAAACCCAATGAGGAAATCTTAGTGGCAGATGATAAACAGAATTTAGCAAATTATATCATAGAACTATTATCTGGCCAAGAACTACACGATAAAATATCTTTAAATGGCAATAGTTTTGTGAAACTGAACTACAGTTGGCAAACTTCAGTAAAGAAGCTATATGACCTATTGCGACAAGTTGTTTGTGTTAAATAGTTTTATAAATTTTCTTTTTCTTTTTTTCTGAATTTTCTTGGTCAGTTGGAATTAAATTCATAAATTTGCAGCCTTATACTGTGTGTTGAAACACATAGAGTAAAATTATAAATTAAAACCTTTTAGTAAAATGAAAAAGTTATTCATGTTTATGCTAATGGCGATGATACTCTCCATTAGCGGATGGTCGCAAGAGACTGTTACCTTTGGAGGAACATCTTCGACTAGTGCAAATACGAGCCCATTGCCTGGCCATTATGGGTACCATCGTTCTGCTATAGTTTATAAGCCAGAAGAATTGGCGGATATGCCTTCTACCTGCAATATAACATCTATTGCATGGAGAATGGGAACATCCAATGCTGGTGGTAATGTTTCTATCTATCTTAAAGAGATAGCAGATACAGCTATTGCTGACAGTGCAACATGGGACGATGTCCTTACAGATGCAACATTAGTTTATCAAGGTTCAGCAACAGCAGCAGCAAATACTTGGGCTGAATTTGAGTTTGATACTCCTTATCAGTATCAAGGAGGGAACCTTGTAGTTATAACACAAGGCGAAGGATGTACTACATCTGGAGGTTGTCCAAAATCTATGTATTATACAGGAACAATGGGTTCAACAACAGCCACATTATCCTCTGCTTGGACGGTGTATAAAGATTCTTCTCCTCAAGCATCAACAGTTGCGTTGAGTGGTTGGTCAACAAAGAATCATAATAAATACGATATTAAATTGACTTATCTTCCTGCAGATGGAGATTATTGTGCAGGTGTATCTGGTTTGACTAAAAGCAATGTTCTTGCTTCTACAGCAACTGTCTCTTGGAATGAGAGAGAAGATAACGCAACTGTCTATGTACAGATAAAAACTGCTTCTCAAGATTGGGAAGATGCAGACGAATATACAACTACAGACAATTACGTTGATTTAACTGATTTGGAACCTAACACAGAATACGATGTAAGAGTTATGGCTGATTGTGGTTCTTCACAAAGTACATATAGAACTACTTCTTTCCGTACAACTTGTCTATTGATTTCTGAAATTCCTCAGACATGGGATTTTGAAAACACAGACCACGGTGCTGGAACATCTTCTTATCCTTTGCCATCTTGCTGGGGTAGAATAACAACATCTACATCCTCTCTTTATCCTTATTGTTACTCTTCTTCTACCAATGCTCATAGTGGAACTTACTCGTTATATTGGTATAATTATTATAAGAATTCATTGGCAATACTTCCTCCTATTGACACAGAAGTGCTTCCTTTACAAGACTTGAGACTTGCTTTCTATGCCAAGATAAGTGCTGTCCCAACAGGAAGTTCTTCAGTAAAACTTCAGGTAGGAGTTATGACAGACCCAACGGATTCCACAACATTTACTGTTGTTGATTCTCTTACTTTGACAACTACTCATACTTTGTATGAAGTAGATTTTAATGAGTATGAAGGAGAAGGTAACTACATTGCTTTGCGTAATGCAGTTACAGGTTCTTTATATTCCTATATTTACGTAGATGATATGGAATTGATGCACATACCTGCTTGTACTCGTCCAGATAATATAGCAGGCGAGACAACGACAGACGGTGCTACTCTTACATGGACTTCTACGGGAGAAAACTTCATATTATATTATAAGGAATATGGCACAGAAGAATGGCTTGAATACACAGATGCACAAGCAACAGATACAGGCTGGGTTATGAACCTTACAGGTCTTACTCCTGCGACATATTATCTTTTCTATATAAAGGCAGTATGTGGAGAGGATGAACTTTCAACTGAGACTTATATTGTAAGAACAGAATGTGAGCTTCTAACAGAGTTGCCATATGTTTGCGACTTTGAGACAGTACCTCCTATTTCTAATCCTTTGCCTGTTTGTTGGACAAAGGGTGCTGCAAATGCAACATATCCTTATTCTTGCAGTACAACAAATGCATACGAAGGCTCAAGAGCTTTGTATTTCTATACAGCTAACTATGCAGCACTTCCACCAATAGACCCAAATGCAATAGATTTAAGCACAACTCAGCTTACATTCTTCGCAAGAGGAACAAATGCTGGTTATAAACTTCAAGTAGGAGTTATGACAGACCCTACAAATGCTTCAACATTTGAGCAAATAAGCAGCATTACTCTTACAAGTAACTACGAACTTTATGAAATTCCTTTGTCATCATACGAAGGAGAAGGAACATACGTTGCCTTGAGAGATACAGCTTCTAACTATATATATGTAGATAATCTTTCTTTGGAAGTAATTCCTGCATGTTCTCGTCCAAGCGATATAGCAGTAGAAACAGCAGTAAATTCAGCAACTGTTTCATGGACTTCAGACGGTGATGATTTCGAAGTATATTACAAACAAAAAGGTACTGACGAATGGTCGGTAACTACTAATTTCGTACAAGGTGAAGCAGAAAACACTTGGTCAGCAGAAATAGACGATTTATTAGAGGCTACACAGTACGTATTCTATGTTAAAGCTACTTGTGAAGGCGAACCTCGCAGCTTTGACCAATCATTTGTTACAAGACAGACTCCTGTTGATTTGCCTTACGAAACCAACTTCTCTAATGACGACGATGCTAACAGAGCATGGTTATTCCAAAACCATACCAGTGCAAACTATTGGACATTTGGTTCTATAGGTACAAATGAAAACGCAGAAACAATCTATGGTATGTATGTTACCAATGATGGAACAACTTCTACATATTCTCATTCTACAACAAGAGTATCTGCAGAAAAATCATTTACTACAGGAAGTGAAGGACAACTACATATCGAATTTGATGTAAAAGCAGGTGGAGAGTCTTATTATGATTACTTAAAAGTATTTATTACTCCTGCTTCATGGTCTTTCCCTGCTTCTACAAGTGAGGCATGGTTCTCTGTTAATAATTATCAAGGTAGTGCAGACAGTAATATATATGTATTGAATTTCTCTGACTATGCTGCTAATACAACAAATACTTCTGCTGCAACATACCCTTATCTGTTTAACCTTACAAGTAATACTGTTCATATTTCTCAGGATATATACAATCCAAATCCTAACGGAGATATGAAGGTTACATTTATGTGGAGAAATGATCTTAGTGGTGGAACACAAATTCCTGCGGTTGAAATAAGTAATTTCTCTATTTCAGCAATAGAATGTTCTGCTCCTGCAATCACGATTACAGACATCACTACTGAATCTGCAACTGTTACTCTTCCAGAGGGTAATGACTATGTTGTAGAATACAAACTTGCAAGTGATGACGAAGGTGCTTGGCAGAGTGCTACAGTAACTGGAACAACAGCAGAAATCACAGGTCTTGAAAACACTACTCAGTATTCTGTAAGAGCAGCAATGGTTTGTGGTAATGAGTTGTCTGAATATTCTGAAGGGACATTCACTACTTTGCAAGTAGCTGTTGATATGCCATACGCTACTGACTTCTCAGGTGAAGAAGGAACAGGCGACAGAGCATGGTTGTTCCAAAATCATACAAGCGTTAATCATTGGGTATTTGGACAACCTACAACAGGACATCCTGCTATGTATATTACAAACAATGACACCACTCTTGCTTCTTCATATACAATAACTTCAGCAACAAGAGTCTCTGCAGAAAAATTATTCAATGCAGACGGCGGAGAACAAATACACCTTGAGTTTGATGTTAAATCAGCAGGTGAAGGTGGTTTTGATTATCTGAAGGTATTTATTACTCCTGCCTCATGGACATTCCCTGCTTCTGCAACAGAAGCAACTTATTCTGTCCGTGGTTATTCAGGTGATGAAGAAGAAAATATATATGTATTAGACTTTTCTGAATATGCATCTGGAACTACATACGCTTCTTTCACTACTTCTCCATACGCATACAATCTTACAAATGACAGCACCATACATATCTCCAAAGAGCTAACTAATCCAAATCCTAACGGACCAGTAAAGGTTACATTTATGTGGAGAAATGACGGAAGTGGAGGAACACAACCTGCCGTAGAGATAAGCAACTTTGCTATTGATAATGTTGTTTGTCCTACTCCAGAATTTACTGTTGATACAACAACTATAACTGCTAACTCTGTAGTAATTAACCTACCAGAGGAAGGTTCTTACAATGTAGCATATAAACCAGATAGTGATCTTATAACAGAATGGGAAGAAATAGAAGATGCAAACGGAGCAACAACCCTTTCAGACCTTGATGCAATAACAACTTATATTGTAAAGGTTGTAAGGGTATGTGATGAAGGTCTATCTTTCTCTACTACACATTCATTCACTACTGCTTGTGGGGCAATAGCAACTTTGCCTTGGACTATGAATTTTGATTCTGAAACAGCAACTATACCTAATTGTTGGGATAGAGCAAATGTATATAGTACATATCCAAAGGTAACATCTTCTTCTCACTATCACAGTGCAAGCAAGAAGCTGGAATTCCACGCAACTACAACCAATTCTATAGCTATTCTGCCTCCGTTTGTAACAGACTTGACAGAATTGCAGGTAAGTTTCTGGTCACAAAGAGAAGGTACTTCTTCAGGAACATTGACAGTAGGTTATGTTAAAGATTCTGCAGATACAGTAGCATTTGTTCCTGTAGTATCTTACACTGCTGCTTCAATGGGTAACAATGACTACCAGTTCTTTGAAGTTCCTTTTAACCAGGTAGAAATAGAAGAAGGCGACAATCCTCGCATTGCATTTGCTTACAATACATCAGGAGCAAGTTCTTCTTATTATTGGTTTATCGATGATATTACAGTAGAACCACTTCCTGAATGTACTCGTCCAGTTGTAGCAAATGTTGAACCAACAACTAATGATGTAACAATAACTTGGACTTCTACTGGTGAAGACTTTGTAGTTTATTACAAAGCAGTCGGTTCTGAAGAATATCTTGAATCTACAGACTTTGTTGCTGGTGAGGAGGAAAATGTATATAGTATTACACTTACAGGCTTGTCAGAGTCTACATCTTATGAGTTCTATGTAGCTGCTATCTGCGGTGATACACCTATTGAGAGTATTCATGGTACATTCTCTACAATGCAGAGTCCTGTTGATCTACCATACGAAACAGACTTCTCTGATGAAGAGGGAACAGGAAACAGAGCATGGTTATTTAATAATCATACAAGTACAAACTATTGGATGTTTGGTGCTACAGGAACAAATGAGAATGAAGAAACAACATACGGAATGTTTGTAACCAACAATGGAACTACATCTTCTTACACTCTTACTTCTGCAACAAGAGTATCTGCAGAAAAAACATTTACTACAGGAAGCGAAGGACAACTACACCTTGAATTTGATGTTGCAGCCGGAGGAGAATCTACTTATGATTATTTGAAAGTATTTATCACTCCTGCTTCTTGGACATTCCCTGCTTCTACAAGTGAGAGTACTTATTCTACATCAGGATATTCTGGCAATGCAGAGGACGGAATTTATGTACTGAACTTCTCTGATTATGCTTCACAGAGTACTCACGCAGCAGCAGCAACTAATCCATACAAATACAATCTAACAAATGGAACTGTTCATATCTCACAAGATGTATTTAATCCAAATCCTAACGGAGATATAAAGGTTACATTTATGTGGAGAAATGATAGTGGCAGTGGAACACAACCTGCTGTAACAATATCAGACTTCAGTATCTCTGCTGTTGCATGTTCTGCTCCTATAGTTTCTGTTTCTGATATTACCGTAAACAGTGCAAAACTTGTATTTAATGAAGAAGGTACATATACAGTAAAATACAAGACTGCTTCCGATGAAGATTGGACAGAGGATCAAGTAACAGGTGAAGAATATGAGATAACAGGTCTTGAAGCTGCTACTACATATGCGGTACAAGTTGCACAACAATGCGATGATGAACTTTCATCTTTCACCACATTGACATTCAGTACAACTTGTGATGTTTTGACATCTTTGCCTCAAACTTGGGACTTTGAAACAGAAGATGAAGACTCAGGACTTCCTCCTTGTTGGACAAGTACAACAACAGCAAGTAGAGGACATTATATTATGAGTGGAACAGGCTACAATGGTAGTGCTCATTACCTAAGACTTTGGAATAACTCAAATGGTGTAGCTCTTGCAGTGCTTCCTACATTTGATACAGAGACTTATCCTGTAAATAATCTTCAATTACGTTTCCGTGCTATGAATCTTGGAACATATCCTACTTGGGATGTTGTAATTAAAGCTGGAGTAATGACAGATCCTAATGATGTTACTACATTTGAAACAGTAGATACTGTTCATGTTGTAGGTGCTGCTGGTGGAAGTTATTTGGAATATACTCTAAGTCTTGAAGATTATGAAGGAGAAGGAGAATACATTGCTTTAGGTTTTGAAACAGTATCTGGTTCTCAATGGATTAATGTAGATGATCTTACATTGGAACTTAGAGAAGGAGAAACACCAGAGCCTGTTCAGCCTACAGTTGTAACCAATGCTGCAACAGAAGTTTCTCAAACTTCTGCTGTACTTAACGGAGCAATAACAGATGAAGGTAACCAGACAATCACAGCACGTGGATTTGAGTGGAAGCTTGCTACTGCAACAGATTACACCGTTGTTTCAGCAACAGGCACAACAATGACTGCAACTCTTACAGGCTTGACAGCAAATACTACTTATACATATAAGGCATTTGCTACAACAGACAGCAAATACTACTTATACATATAAGGCATTTGCTACAACAGCCCTTGGAACAGTCTATGGTTCAGAACTTACCTTCACAACTCTTGAACAAGGTGACGAGCCATGTACTCCAACTGCTTCTACAACAGAGGCTACAATCTGTGCAGGTGAGACATACGAGTTCAACGGACAGACTTACACAACAGCTGGAACATACACAGCTACTCTTGTAAATGCTGCTGGCTGTGATAGTACAGCTACCCTTGTTCTTACAGTTCTTCAACCAACATCATCAACAACAGATGTTACAGTTTGCTACGGCGAAACATACGAGTTCAATGGACAGACTTACAATGCAACAGGAACTTACACAGCTACATTGACAAATGCTGCAGGATGT
>OMWJ01000001.1 GCA_900314725.1 uncultured Bacteroidales bacterium | reverse complement strand
CATATCCAAGCATTCTGCTATAAGGTGCTCATATTTCTTTTGTGAAAGTATCTGCCAGCCTTTGGCTATATCTTTCTCGGCAGTGCCTTGCAAATTGAAAGTATATAAATCCTGCAATGTATACCTGAACTCCGTCCCAAAGAAATAAAACCTTGCCGTATCTACGCTCGGAGTAAGTATTGGTTCTTCTATTATCGGTTCTACGGGTGAGGGCTGCTCCTTTATAGGTTCTTCTATCTTGATTATATCCTCAAAAGGCTTCTTCTCGTCCTTACGTTGTCTGTCTTTGTCTTCCTTAGGACAGACAACAGGAGGCACAGGATTTTCTTTAGGTTTTTCCATTCCTTTAAAAGAGTTATACTCCTGCCAAGCCTGCTTGACAAATTCCGCATAATCCTTATTGGCTTTATCCCTGAAAGAGTCATACTCCTGCTGTGCTTTCTTCTTAAAAGCATCATATTCCTGCCAAGCTTTCTTTCTGAATTCATCAGCATCAGTCTGGGCATTCACTGCCAAACAACTCAATAAAGTAAATATAACGACAAGTTTTTTCATTTATAATAATACTATAGTTTAATCTTTTGCCATTTGTCTTGCAAAGCCTGAGACGGAATAACTGTAGGAGTTTGCATCTTTTGATTGATAAGGACTGATTTTCTTCTTACCATTTTTCTTACATGTTCGGACAAATCGCCCAGTGTTACATTCCCTTTTGTTTCTTGCAGCTTTTGCAGAAGATAATAAGTAAATAATCCATGACCTTTTTCTTCATACTGATGAGCGGTTTCCGCACCTGTGGCAGAAGTAAAGACAACTATGTTTCCCAAAGGAACATCATCTTTGACTTTTATGGCAACACCTCTGCCTGCAAGAAGCATCTCATCTTCCCTTGTTGCACCAGAAAAGCATGCATCTATAAAACATACAACAGACTTTGTTTTTACACTGTTTAATTCCTTATAAAGTTTCTCCAAACTATATCCTGTATTGATATTCTTGCTATCCCCATCTATAGGTAACAGATATGCAGTATTTTTATCTTCGTCAGGGAAAGCATGCCCAGCATAGTAGAAGATAATATTAGCATCTCCATCGTATGCTGTTGCTATCTGCTTTATCTGTTCTATACAAGCATGGATATTTCCTCCTGTTGCATCTTCATATATTCTTACATTATCATCTTTTAGTCCTAAAGTCTTCTTGCAATATTGCTCAAATATCCAGCCATCATTCAAAGCATAAGGCACTTTTGCCATAGGGTAGTTTTCATTTGCAATAATAAATGCAAAGGTATTATCATCGGCTTTCTTCCCTATAGGAATATTATTATCCACGTCAGAATTTGGTGCGGGATAAGTAGAAACAGCCTTGCCTTTTACTTTTGGTTTATCATTTTGTGCAACAACTTTTAGAGGATTGGATATTAGTTCGGATTTACCATTCTTTTTTACTCTTGCAACATCATCTTGGAATGTGGAAGCCTCATCATACTCAAACGGAATAACAACCGAACCATCCACAGCTGAAACATAGCCCCATTTACCTTCTTTTTTTGCAGCAATAAGATCTTCGCTTGGAAATCCTATTCCTTCATAAATCGCATCCAATATTTCTTTACCATTTATATCACACCAGCCTTTTTTATCACCTATCTTGACATCAAAGCCTTTATCATATTTAGATACATAAGTATATTTAGTAGGTGCTATTATTTCTTTGCCATTATTATCACACCAGCCTACCTTGTCTCCTATCCTAACATAAAAGCCTTCATAACATTGAGCTACATAAGTATATTTAGTAGGTGCTATTATTTCTTTGCCATTTATATCAAATATTCCCATAAAAGCATTGGTGTCCCCATAATTTGCTGTTCTTACGGTATAGCGTTCATCTTGGGAATTCCAGCTTACTCTTTTGTACTTTGATTTCAGAAATTCATAAGTATCACTCCCGATTTGACTATACAAATTTGTTATTGTACATAACAATATTAGACAATAGTTTAATATTTTTATTGTTTTCATAATTTTTCATTTTTAAGATTAACTAACTCTGATGCTTTATTATTTGGCGTTTGTTTTTTGTTATTAATAGATATAGAGGTTTTTGAAACATTGGTTTTAATATAAGTTCCCAAATCTTCTAAACTAATCTCGCCTTTTGTTTCTTGTAATTTTTTGCATAAGAAATATGTAAACAAACCATGGGATTTATCTTTGTATTCCAATGCAGTCTCCCCTGAAGATGCCGCAGTAATAGAAACAACTCTTCCCTTTAATATTTCTTCTTTGTTTTTTATTGCGACACCTCTATTTTTACCTACATTCTCTCCTTTGCGATTCTCGTTATTAAATCCTGCATCTAATAGACAAACAGCAGACTTAACATTAAGATTCCCTAATTCACCATACAGCGATTGGAGGGAATAGCCTGTTGAACTAATCAAATTTATAACTCCGTCAGAAGGTAAAAGATAAGACTGTTTATCCTCTCCTGTTACACCTTGCCCTGCATAATAGAATATGATCTTGGCATCTCCTTCATATACATCTGCTAAATCTTTTATCCTACCCATTGCATTATGGATATTATTCAAAGTAGCATCTTCGTAATACATAACATTAGTTGCTGGAATGCCAAGAGTTTTCAAGCAATACTCTTTAAATGTTTTTCCATCATTTATAGCAAATGGACATACAAAATTCTCGTAGTTCTGATTTGCAACAATAACAGCGAAGGTATTTTCCTGTTTTCTTTTTATCTCTGGAATATTATTATCAATATCACTCTGCTTTCCTTGTTCTACAGATAGTGAAGACACAACCTCGCTTTTCCCTTTAAGAGGATTGGTTATTAAGAAAGATTCCTTTCCTTTACTTACCTTTGCAACACCGTCTTTAAATACTTCCGCAGATGTATATTGAGGTTCTATAATAACATTGCCTGTTGCCATCTCCATATAACCATAAAGATTATTTTCATTTGGAAAACAAAGAAGTCCTTCAGACATACCTATATATCGTGTTTCATCTATATCTGCAATTTTATTTTGTTTCATATTATATATATGAAATCTATTATCTGTAGTATAACAACTAAAACCATGTCCTTCATTATAGAAAATAAAACTATATGGAAATTTAGGAGTCAATATTTCTTTGCCATTTATATCACACCAGCCTTTTTTATCACCTATCTCAACACTAAAGCCTTCATCCCCATATTTATCTACATAGGTATATTTAGTAGGTGCTATTATTTCTTTACCATTTATATCGCAATAACCTGCCTTATCGCCTATCTTGACACTATAACCTTTATCTAAAATTTTAGACACATAGGTATATTTAGTAGGTGCTATTATTTCTTTACCATTTATATCGCACCAACCTTTTTTATCACCTATCTTGACATCAAAGCCTTCATCCCCATATTTAGATACATAAGTATATTTAGTAGGTGCTATTATTTCTTTGCCATTTATATCGCACCAACCTGCCTTATCACCTATATTGACACTATAGCCATCTGAATATTTATATACATAGGTATATTTAGTAGGTGCTATTATTTCTTTGCCATTTATATCGCACCAGCCTTCCTTATCACCTATCTTGACCTCATAGCCATTTGAAGATCTATACACATAGGTGTATTTAGTAGGGGCTATTGTCTCTTTGCCATTTATATCGCACCAGCCTGCCTTATCACCTATCTTGACATAAAAGCCTTTATCATATTTAGATACATAAGTATATTTAGTAGGTGCTATTATTTCTTTGCCATTTATATCGCACCAACCTACCTTATCACCTATATAGACATCAAAGCCTTTATCCCCATCTTTATATACATAGGTATATTTAGACTCCAATTTAGTTACTATATTATCTTGTGCTACGGATATTGATGTAAAAAGATTTATCATCAATAGGATTATTAATATCTTTTTCATTTTCTTTATTTTTTAGTTTAACTCTCTTTATTTACCTTCAATATATTCTTCACATTTATTGACTTTCGCCAAAACTCTTTGTTAGAAAAGATTTCTTCTGCTCTATTTAAATCCAAAATACTATCTTTTGTTGCTGAAAGAATATCTTCTATATAATATTTATAGACACGACTATTATGCTCTGCACCAAAAGAATTCTTTTCTAAACAAATTGTCAAAGGTAAGGCTATTTTAGAATCTTTTTCTTTATTAGCATCTGTATCTTTTATATTTATGTCTTTTTCTCCTTCTTGTCTCTGTATGTAGACATTTTCTCTTGATGTGCATAGTACATCATCAGATACGGACACAACAGTATCAATTAAAGAAAAATGTTTATTGCAAACTAAATGAAGACTTATATTCGGATTATGAGACTTATTTCTATTGTTTTTACATACAGCAACTAATGCTGGTAGGAAAAGTGTTTCATCCTTTAGTATTGGAAAAGAGTAATCCATTTCTGCTAAATCCAACATAAATAGTGAAACTCTTTTATCACAACAATCTTTTGTAAAATCGTAAATATATTGTTGAATGATATTAATAAATTCACCAGATGATATACATCCCATAGGCAAATCCAAAAACTGCAGATTTGTATTTGACAAGGCTGTTTTATCTACCTTATCCAAAATATTAAGAAAACCCTGATTGTCCTCATTAAATAAAACTACCAAGCATCTCTTCTTCTTTTGTAGAGCTTGTGATATAGCTACTGCTGTCAAATACCTTTTGAAAGTGTTAGATGCTCCTATAATACTTGTAACTTTACCTGACTTTGGATACAAAACATTTCCTAATCTATTAATATCGTGTGTATTTCCTCCCAAATCCTCTGGTTTATAATTCTGTACACCTTTCTTTAAATTAGAAACTTGATCCCGCAAAGGTTTTATATCAGACAATATCTTATGAATACTTGGATAGACTTCTATTGAACCATTAGCCAAATGCTTATATCTATGCCAACCATGAGAAACTGTTTGTAATATACTTTTAGAAATTTGGAGTTCAAAATAAGTGTAATTATGTACAGGATAGAGACTTCTTTTCATCTCTATAATCATATCTGCATTTGTATTGTAGTCCAATAATCTATTATCAAATATAAGAATAGCTATTTGTGCCTTTTGTCTCAATAGAATTTCAAGTTTATCCATTGGCAATCTATTGAATTCATTAGCATTTAATCCTCCAAAACCATATATAACAATACAGGAAGATTTTTCATTTATATCTTTTATCTTTTGAAGGATAACATTAAAATGAACTAATCTGGAAGATAAGTACGATGTCTTTCTTCTTTCTTTGTCTTCACCCTCTGTCATTATTTCTGGAATTACTTCCTCTATCTTATATCTATTTTTCATAGACTGACTACTACGTCCTCTCAACTCTTTCCAATCCTTATTAAGCGTATAAAAACGAGGAGGAGATAATTTTTCAGATTGTTCGGGAGTGGAAAGTGAAATACCTTCCATCATTTTCATAGCGAGGTCTAATTTGCTTATACCTCTATCTCCTCTAAGGACTATTAATAAATTGTTGTCTTTGTTAAGGACCAAACCCTTGTCTTTACAATTTAATACGACATCTAATCCGTCTATTCCTGTTTTTAGTGTATTGTTTTCCATATTATATTTTTTTGTTTAATAATTCTTTGTAAATATTTTCAAAACTATCAGTTGCAATTACGCATAAATGATTTTCTTCATGGAACATATTTTTTAATGTCTGTATGGCATTCCCCTCAAAAGTCAAATAATATACATTTTCTCTATTGTATTGTAAATTTGCATAATTTAGCACTCTCTGCATAGTCATATCTGATAATGACGCACCTATGAAAAGGCAGGCATAATGCGAAAGAAAATGTATTTGTGTTGCAGTTTGCCAAGAATATACATCCTTTGCCGAATCATAAAATTCATCCAAAGACATGACTATTTTGTTCCTCTCGTTAGGAATAAATGCATCTAAAGGTTGTATGTATCCATGAATATGATAAATTAAGAATGAAGTTTCATTAAATGGATTATCCATCCAGCCACTATAGGCATCTATGGGATAGAATTCTTTTTCATTCACCCGTTCTATACCAGCATCAAAATAATCCTTATGTTTCTGTAACAACTTTATTGCTTCACATAAAAAGTTATCATAATTATATGTAACAACAGCTTTTATATTATTATTCCTTATAATCAGTTCTGCAACAGAAAACAATGTATAAAAAGGTGTATCTTTAATATTAGAATTGCTTTTGACATATTGTTCACATGCATCTTTTAATACTTCGCTGTTACATTGTGAATATATAATATTTTGCAATAACGGAATATATGTATTACCCAATAATTGTTTCACAACGGCGACTTTTGTTTCAGGTAAGAACTCAGAATTGCCCTGTAATTGCAATTGGATATCAGCAGTATTCATAGGATCAAGAGCCCTCTGAAGATAGGTAACATCTTCTATAGGCATTTCCAATAGAGGCAATGCTTCTTGAATGAATCGAGAAATTATATCATTCCAAAGAAGAGCTTTATTAGGACTATAATTAACTCCTGCTCCTAAGAATAGAACCATTTGTTTTTTATCTTTTAAATCACTTTTTAAATTCAGCAAATTTTTATCCATATTCTATTTTCTTTTTATTTCAATTAAATGTTTGGTAACTTTCATATCCTTGTCTTTGGTCTGACAGGAGACAAGCCATTTCTGAAAATCCTTGAAAGATAATTCCCTTGGCAGATGTTCTCCCTTGATTTTGGAACCATTGGCTTTGGAGAAATTGTTAGGAGAAAAGATAACATATACTTCATTGTATTCTATTTCTCTTGAGCAGGTAAGATAAATATTTCCGTCTATGTATTGACACTCTGGTTGATTCCGGTCGTCAGGATCAAAAAACACATAACGTTTATCGTGTTCCACTTTTACCGCTCCATTAGGGGAGTTGCTGTATGGCAGAAGGCAGAAGACTTCCTGACTTTCTCTGTCCAAAAGATACACACACAGATAACCGTCACTTGCGGAGGAGAAAGAAAGATAAAGATAATCGTCTTCAACAAACGTATCACTTGCAAACTTATCGTTCGTTCCATTACGCAGAACTTTGGAGTTGAAATCCACTCCACTGCTTTTTCTTTCTCTTGCCTTGCCACAGACTTCGGCCTTTATTACTATCTGATTATGCTCTGTAAAAGTGTTTATTGTTGGTTCTTTGGTATCTTCTATCCATTCTCCGTTGGCTTCGCTGCCTCCATAGGAATAGAAATCAGAGGAGGCTTCTCCGTTCTTGTTGCTGATTATAGAGGTGTTGCTCTGATAGACAGTCTGATTGAATTCTTTTATCAAAGCTTCAAGCCTTGCTCTGTTTATTGCTGTCTGCTTTGCTTGCTCAAGAGAAACGTTATTCGGAACATAATAGGTATATTCTCCGCAGACTTTAACAACCTTTTGTGCAAAGCCTACGGAAAATATACATATAAATAATATAGAAAGGAAACAGTCTCTCATTTATCTCTTGGAAGCCATCATCTGATCTAATTCCTTGTAAAGGTCTTCGCCTTTCTTCTCCAACTCTTCCTTAAGTACTTGCTTTGCCACTGCCATTGCAGACTCTGTATCGTAAGCAATCCTTACAAGGACTTCTTTGTTTTTGTCTTTCTTTACTCTGTAAAGCTCTACAATAGGAATAGTTCTGCCTATTCTTTGAGAAATAAGGGTTTTACTTGCTGCAATAGTTCGGGTTATAGAGTTGGCTTTCTCTTGTGGAAGCTGATCATTAGCTACAGTACTCTCTACTAAGGCTGTTACTTCAGTCTGTATCTGTCCTGCAAGATTTAGTTTTGCAAGCTCTGTTGCCTGTAGTTTTGCAGCGTCATAGTTTTCACCGACACTCATTGCTTCTGCCATTATGTATTTAGGCATCATGTCTTTGTCTATCTCAAACTGCATGTTGTAAGACTTGTCCAACTGCTTGTCTATTGGCAAAGTCCCTGGAGAAACCAACCACCCTTGTTTCTTTAGTTGCTTGGCTTCTTTTCTTGCTGTCTTGGATGCTTTTTCGTTCAACTGATTCTTTGTCATTTTAGACATTTCCTTGCGTTCTTTTTTCTGTTCTTTCGTAAGTTGTGCAAAAGAAGGCGTTGCTACTGCTATCAAGGATAATAGCATAATTGTTGTAAGTACTTTTTTCATAGCATATCTTATTATTATGATTATTAAGATTGCAAAGTTATAAATAAAGAGAAAGGATTTTGAATTATACTGTTGCAGAAACTACAACAGATTGTTGTAAATATTACAACAAATTATTTTCTTCAAAGTCTTCGGATAAATCCTTAAAGAAATTGTGTTGAAGCTTTATGGAGAATCTCCTCAAAAGAGCCAAGTCTATATTTTCTTTCTTGAGAATACGATACATATTTGTCCTGTCAGAAGCACACATTTCTGCAAATTCATTTACAGTAATATGTTTCTGTTTCAGAACCTCAAGTATTCGGTTGCCTATATGTATCTGCATAGTGGTTGCTATTTTGAGCTATTTGCTACCGAACTCCTATTGTATTCCAACGACCGCAAAAAAAGAAGACGAGCAATTTCGCCTCCACTGTGCGGTCGTAGGAATTACCTTCAAGAATAGACAAAATGCCCGCCCTTTAACGAGTATCTGCTTTTTTGTCTTTCTTGAAAATGACCTTTATGAAGTTTCCTACGTTTCACAGTGGTCGGGACAATAGCAAACGCTATGTTAATTAATAAATGTTTTTCTTTATTTTATCTTATATTTTTTTATCAATCGTTCAACTGTCTTAAATTTGTAGTGCAAAGGTACGTTATTTTTCTGATACAATTAAATTTTCTTCACATTTCTCCCATTTTCTATGAAAAAACCTCAAGGATTGCAATGTAGAACCAAAACTTTTTAAGAGTCTCTATCGACTCGGCTTTCTCATATCCTTATAGGATTAGCTTTATAACTTATCTTCATGCTTGAATATTAAGCCGTAATTGAAGGAGTTTCTTAATAGAAGCAACAGAAAGAATTTTTGTAAATTTATTTTGCTGATAATGAAAATTATAGTAATTTTGCAACACACACTGAGTAAATTTACTCAATCTATTGAGAAACTGAATTATGTTTGAAAGGAAAGAAATAGAAGACTTTTTAAGCATTAATCCTCAGAAACTGTTAGTATAATTAAATACAAGTTGCCCTACTTTTTAGCCATTAAGTTGAACTTTATTAATACAAAAGACAAGAGAGGATTCTATTTTTATAGAATCCTCTCAAAAACATAATTATGAAAACAAAATAACTATTCAACTATAAGTTTTGCTGTGCGAGTAGAAGATTCAGTTATTAGTTGTACAACATAAACACCTTTCTTCATACTATTTACATCAACAATTTGTGAATGTTGTCCTTTAGCCTCTCTGCCATTATCCAAAGTTGAAACAAGTCTTCCGTTCATATCATACATTCTAAATACCACATTTGAAGGTTCATTTAGAGAGTAAGATATTGTAGAATATGTTTTTGTTGGGTTTGGATATACACTCAATGTCAAAGCATCTTTTGTATCTCTAACTGTAGGAAGTGATACATAACTTATAGCATCAGGATTTTCTTGCTGATATTTTTTATTCATAAGAATACCTCTTCCGTATGTTGCAGCATAGATAACACCTGCATTTGATGTTGCACCGTATGTTACGTTTTCGCTAACACCTGTTGATTGATCAGTGAAAGTAACTTGAGGACGGTTTTGTGTTTGTTGCCATAGGTGATAAACAGGAACTGTTTCTTCTCCGTCTTTTACCCATTGACCATTACCAGAAGTAAAGTTATCCATCTTATAGATACCACCTTCTGTTCCTACAAACAAAGTATTTCCTTCAAATTTTTCTATCAAAGCAGCATAAACAGGAGCTTTAAGAGAATTTTCTTGAGGAGGGTTGCTAAGAACACCAAATGATGGAGCATCACTCATCGCATTTTCAGTATACATAACATTAATGTTATTTACATAACCATCAAATGTAAGAACTAAACGATTTACATTGTTAGGGTCTGTTGCAATGGAAGAAATTCTCCTATCAAATTCTCCAATAACTGTTCTTGTGAATCTGTCTGTGTCTTGGATATTACCAGCGAATCTGTCTCTAATATAATAAAGAGTAGTGTCGTTTATACCATCTATTCTTATAAGTTTTGTTCCTGAATAAACTTCGTATGAAGATGCACTATTTGTTCCACTACCGTCATTATAAACGTCTAATGTTAGGAATATGCTTCCTCCATCTGCAGAAAAGGCAACATTTCTAACAGTTTCATTAAGATGTTTAGGGCTGAAATCTCCATTGCTTGGTATATCACCAACAGAGAACAATCTTCTCCAAAGAAGGAATTTTGTTGTATCTGTAATGTTTAGATAACCAACATAGTCATATTTACGAGAGAAGTCCATTGGTTGTGCTGTAAGGAATACTCCCTGAGGAGTAACAACTGCCAATCTTGTCTGTACCTTTGGAAGTATTTTGAATTTATAAGCAGTTGTATCTGTTACAGCAGTATCATAGTAGAACAAAGTATCTCCACCTGCCTGAACAGCGTCTAACTTATAAGAAAGATCAAATTCATGAATGAAAGGATATCCTAAGAAATTGTTATCAGAAATAACCACTTTATCACCTCTTAAGATTTCTTGGCCTCTTATGATAGATATATGCTCATCTCCACGGATAATCTCTGTACCAACTTTCAATGTCAGAGGAATACTATCTTTAATGTTTGTTGCTCCGTCAAATTTTTCCCAATATGCCATAGGAGTTACAAAGTTTGCATACATATTTCCCTTGTACATCTTTTCAGACATAAAGTAACCCATATCATTAACATTAGTAGCACCACCAAAGTTCCATACTGTCTCTGTTTCTATTTCATCATATACTCCTTTGTTTCCGTATGTTCTTGCAACATTTAGGAAAGGTCTTGCAACAATATAAGGTTTTCTTGCATTACTTGCAGGAAGTATTTTATTTATTGCAGAAGATATTACGTTTGTTCCACTTGATGCAATAGCTGATATGGAAGAATTTGCTGCATAATAGTTAGAGCCTTCTTCATAGAAATAGTTAGAAGGATAGTTAGTACTATTTACAGCCCAAACTCGTTTAGCACTCTTCATTCCATCTTCAGATGGAGAAGGAATATATGAAATAGCATTACTTTGAGTAGCGGCCATAACAGAACCATCGCTTGCTGCAGCAACTTTATAAACTTGAGAATTGTTCATTCCTTTTCCAGGAGTGAATATTGCAGCTTGCAATATAGAATCATATTGATAAGTATAAACACCTGCATCTGTTGTATATAATTGGAATATAGAATCCATTGTACTTTGAGGGTTTCTCATAAATAGAATAGAGTGAATATTTGCTGGAACATATCCCATTCCATAAGTAACAGAAGTCTCTAAATCTGTCATATCCATAGTAGGACTTGTCATAGGAGAGAAAGAGAAAATACCATTACCATTTACATCTTGTCCTCTCAAAACACTATTAGCACCAACATAAAGAATTTCTCTGTTGTTGTTATCATCTACTGCTAATGACATAGCATAGTTGTGTTGTTGTCCATTGCTAAATGAAGATGAAGTTATACATTTCCAATCTGGATCGTCAATAGATGTTGTCTTCCAAACACCCATAGCCATACCTGAAAGAGCAGAAGTTGATGCTCCATTTGCTGATTCATAAGAATTGCCATTTACATAATAGCCACCGTATGAATGACCTTGTGCTGCAATATAAGCATAAAGAGTATTAGGATTATTATTTCCAAACAATAACTTAACTCTACCCATAGGAAGTTGAGCATTGATTGTAGCAGAAGTCAATATTGTATTTGCTGTATGTGTTCCGTCCTCATTTGTGGAAACAATAGCAATTTCTGCACCGTTAACATCATCCGAATAAGCAACTGCAACAACTCCATTAGCATTTGTAACAACATCATAAACGTTCATATATCCTATACCTAAAACAATATCTTCTATTGAATTAGTTACTGTGTTTATAGCATGAAGCCCAGAGTTCTTTGTTGCTACATAAACAGTGTTGTTTGCGTATGTCATTGCGTTGATGTATGACCAATCTTCATATTCACTCAAAGCTGATGAAACCTCTGTTCCTTCTACTCTTGAGAATGAAAGATTGCTACAAATCCATTCATATTTTGCCTCTGTAGTGGTAAGCCCTTCTGTCCAATTTGTAGAAAGAACATTGCTCTTGTAAATACCTGTACCAACTCTTCCTGTAGCCTCATCACTATATCCCAAGTGACTCATATTGTGAAGACCTGTAGTATAGTAACCTTCACCTGTTCCTACGTAAATTACACCATTTTCATCTTGTGCTAAAGCAGTAATGTTTTCGTGTCCAGAACCAAGAGAAATTTCTCTCCAACTTCTTCCATTATCAACACTAACATACAATCCTGCTACTGTTCCTGCATAAACAACACCATAGTTGTTTCTATCAAACATAGCAGCACGCACACGACCAGCAACATTGTCTGGTCCTATCATTTTCCAGTCAGTTGTGTTGCCTTGCTCTCCGTCAGTCAAGGCTTTTGCCAACAAACTATTTGCTGAGACAAAACCCAATAGAGCAAATAGTAAAAGGCTTAAAAGTAATTTTCTGTTTTTCATAATTTATTTATTCTTTATATTAAATACTTAGTGAGAATATTAAGTGGCAAAGATACACAAAAAAAATTATATACAAATATTTTGAATATTTTTTTTTGTAATAAACATCTCTTAAGAAGTCTTTCTTTACTTGGTTATATTACTTCTGGTATTTTAGAAATGAAAAGAGAAAAGTTGAAAAAAGGCTTATGTCTGCACAAATACAAAATAAAATAATATACAGCAACAAAGCCAATAGATAAAATAACTATTGCATTTTCAGATAAATCAAAAACATAAGCAGAAAGCAAACAAACCAATGCTATAAGAATAAGAGGATAAAGAAAAGCAAGACCCAATGCTTTATAGATTTTACTTTGAGGTACGTTCAACAAAACTTTCTCCCCTACTTCAAAACTCTTAGCATTTGATTGTGTTATTTCAAGATTTTTACCCGATTTGGAAGTTTTTTCACACAATGCAGCAGCAGCACAAGCGCTACAACTTTCTTTTTGTTCTACTACTACTTGTATTTTATTCCCTTCTATTTTTAATATTCTTGCCTCAGATGTATTACAATCTTCTTTTTTCTCTTTCATATATATTAATATTGTATTAGGTAAATCAAATTCTTTTATAATCACTGCTATTGATATAGCCTTCTCTTCTATCTTCTGTTCTAACTTTTATCCATTTGTTGCTTTCTCTTTCTATTATTTTTATTTTTTGCCCTTTATAAAGAGTTAAAATATCTTTAGAAGAATCATTTCTTGAACTTTTTAGTTTAATTCCCGACGTCATTATTATAGCATTGCTATCATCATTTTGCATATTTTGTCTTTCTATTCCAAAGCCCATAGAACATAATGACAAAATAAAAGCAATAATGCAAACATAAAACATCAAAACCTTTCTTTCCGAGAACCTGTAAAAGAAAAACGCTACACAAGAAACAACCAAGAGTATTATCATAACGAAAGCCCACATAACTAAAGACATTGTCCCTGCAATGTATTTTACTATTCTTATAGGGAACCATTCAGACATAATGAAACAATCTCCCATAAGCCTTGAACGAACAATATTTATGTTTAGTTTTATTTCTTTATCATTTGGAGATAGTTTCAATGCTTTTTCATAATACAACATAGCATTGGCATAATCTGAATTATGAAAATATGTTTCTGCTTTTGTACACAAATCTTTAGATGTTAGAGCCTCTTTTTTATTGTTATTTTCTGCTATAGCAAAGGAAGAAATAAACAAAACAGTTATAAACAGTAGTATGGGCAATCCTTTTCTTATATTGCTTAAAATATCTTCTTCTATTTCTTTGGTTTTTATATTCTTTTTATTTTGCTTCATCTCCTCTTCTATTGATGTTATTACATTAATGGTATCATTATATATAGAATCATCGGCATTTATTTGTTTGTCTTGAGAAAATCTTATATACTGGCAACGATTGAATATCGAAACTAAATTATCTACTGTTTCCTTACTTATATCTTCTGAAATGAGTTTTTCTGCACACGATTCAACACTAAATTTAGATTTTTCTATTTTAAATCTATCCAAAAGGTAATTCCAAAGAGCAATAGCAATTTCATCTTCAAAGTCTTCATACTGCTGAAGAGTAAGAAGTTTTTTTGCCTTCTTCAAGCGTTTTACAGCGACTCTCGTTGCTCTTCTTCTTTTTGTTGCTACTACATCACTAAGGCTTGCTAAGTACTTTGAATAAATAGAAATTAAAATCAAAGTGATTGCCACAAATATTACGAAGAGAATATACACAAATGCTCTATCAAAAATATGTTTTTCCTTAGCATTAAGGCTAATATTTTTTGTTGGAATAATATCCATGTTTCTATACTTGGCTCTTTCATCCAATTGCTTTGCGTATCCAGAAGAAGCATCTCCTTTTGCTACATGTATATTATAACCTTCTGCTGTTATGTTTTTATATTCTTTAGTCTTTACATCATAGTAGGAGATAGAAAGTTGAGGTATTTTGAAATCTCCTTCAACAGATGGAATAACTAAATATTTAAATGTCCTTGTTCCTGTTAATCCTGCTCCTGTTTTAGAAATATGGTCTGTTATTTCTGGGTCAGATATTTGAAACTCGTCTGGAAGTTTTAATGGAAGAGAATTAATAAGAGTAAGGTTGCCTTGTCCTTCTATGGTGTAGGTAAGATAAAAAGCATCAAAAGCTTTTATTTTATTATTAGACATAGAAGAAGTTATATTAAACGTTCCTACTCCTCCAACATAGTTTTCTGCTTGAGGTTTTGGAAGTTCAGCAACATTAATAGTAACTGCATTTGTCTTTAGATTCTTTTCAACTCTTTGATAACTTGTGGCAACAGAAGAAAAGAAAGGATCATTAAGAAATCTATCAAAAAAAGGATCTCCTGTTGAAAATTGTCTTTGCGAATGAGTTTGTACATGTGCTACAATACTTAAAGGCATTCCTTGTATAGTTAGTTTTCCTGTTCTTTGTGGATATACTATAACTTTCCTTAGTATTGCTACTTGATATCTTTGTCCATTATATTCTTCTATTGAAAGGCTTGGTGTCTCTTGTCTGTCTAATTCTTCTATCCAAAAACCTATGGAAGATGGTATTTTTTGTATGCTATATTCTGAAACAGGTAAAAGAGTATAAAGTTTATAAGAAATAACCACTTCTTCTCCTTTTACAACATTCGTCTTATTAGGTATTGCACGAACAAACAAAGCTTGATTATCTATGTTTATGCTTGTTTTTTGAGGGTTTGCGTTCCGTTGTTGCGGTTGAGGAGTGTAGTTATTTCGCTGTTGATTATTATAATTGTAACCTCTGTTATAGTTATTTCCTCCTCCACTGTTGGAGTTCCTATCTCTTACATCTATTGCAAAACCTTGTGAAGAATATACCTTGCCATCTGCTTTAATTCTCGCAGGAGAAACGGTTACTTTACCTGCTCGTGTTGCCTGCAAAACGATAGAAAAAGTATAAGAATGTGAAGAGGAAACTTGTCCATTTATTATTGTTGTACTTGAAGAAGAACCTTGGTAAGGTCCAGAAACAATATTTGCACCATTTACTGTTGGAATTTCAAAATTAGAAGGTCTGTCTTTACAACTTATAGAATATTGAATAGTAAAACCTTCTCCTACGTATGCTGTTTGAGGAGCTCTTCCTCTAAAACTCGTTTGAGCAAAAAGACTAACAGAAAATAGTATTAATAATATATGTATGAAAATTCTTCGCATTTGTTTTTACCAATCTTTATCATTGTTTGATTTTGGAGACTTTTGAGGTTTAGTTTTAGTTCTTTCCAATGTTTTCTTTTCGTTTATCTTCATAGCCTCCAACATTTGTTGCATTTGTTGATTGTTTTGGTCGTTGTTGTTTTGATTATCATTTTTCATCAACCAAAGACACAAAGCAAGATTATATTTTGCATTAGTGTCTTTTGGATTTAATATAAGAGATTGCTGATAATCTTTCGCAGCCTGGGAAAGATACTTACTTGAATTACTATCTTCGGTATTCTTTTGCGAAAGATTGAAAAAAGAATTACCCCTATTATATAAGGTATTAGCATATTTCAAAGTATCTTTCTTTGTTTTGCCCATTGGTTGGCTAAGTACTTTGTTGTAAGTATCTATTGCTGCTTTGTAGTTACTGTCAGAAGACATATAAAAAGTGTTTCCTAAGTTATACAAAGCAGGGATAAAAGTAGAGTCTTCTTTCAACGCTTCATTATATTTCTCTTCTGCTTTAAGATATGCCTTTTTATTATAGGCTCTATTGCCTTCTCTTGCATATTGTCTTTTTTTATCACAAGAAGACATCACAACCGCAAACACAACTAACAACAACACATATATGTATCCTTTTTTCATATCTACAAAAATTTAACTTAATAACGCAAGGGCTTTATTTTTATTGTTTTTATTTTTCTGCACTTATGTAAGATAAGACATTTTACGTGATCAAACACATATTTTATGACTTTAAATTTTGAAAAATTTCAAAAATTTAGCTATAAAAGTCGTTCTTTCAAATTTATTTATTACTTTTGCAGGTTGATTTAAGTATGATTAACAATAAAAAGGAATATAATGATGAAAAGGATTATTTGTAGTTTTTTGATGATTTCTTTAGCTTTGTTTATGGTTTCTTGCGGTTCTCTGAGCAAGATGCAAAGCAATCACAAAACTGTTCGTTATCAACATTCTCCTAATCCAATGGAGACCACAGGAAATAAAGTTATCATAACTATCAATGGTAATATACCAAAGAATTATTTCCAAAAAGACGCTGTTGTCTATCTTCAACCTGTGCTTACTTGGGAAACAGGTGAAGTTATTCTTTCTCCCATGAATTTAAAAGGACAAAAAGTAGATGGTAATGGCAAAACAATAGAAAAGAAAGCCGGTGGTAGGTTTATGTATAGAGACACTGTTGCTTATAGAAAAGGAATGGAAAGTGCAGTGCTAACTCTTAATCCTGTGGCGTATAAATCAAAGAAAGTTAATGAAGCAAACGCTACTCGTAGCGAAGCTTTGGAAAATGCAGGTGCAATAGAATTAGGCAATGTTAAAATAGCACAAGGCATTAATTCTACTTCTAACCGTGTAGATATAAAAGGAGATATGACTCTTACTGCTCCTGATTATGCTGTTTCTACGGATGAACTTATGACAAGTGATATTTATTTTACCGTAAATATGTTCAATCTTAATTGGGACAATGCTTTAAACAAAAAGATGGAAGCTAAACGTTCCCTAAACTCTATGAAATCCTACATAGTAAATAATCAAGTTCCTCGCCAAATATATGTTAATGCTTGGGCATCACCTGAGGGAGAAGAATCTTATAACATAGGTTTATCAAAGAAAAGAGCAGAAACAACAAGAAAAGTTGTTGATGATATGCTTACTGAAGCCTTAACAGAAAGAGCAAAAGCAGAGAATATCAAGGCTGGTGATATAAATAAATATGTTGCCGATGCAAAGAAAGACATCGTCATCACTACTAACGCAAAAGGAGAAGACTGGGACAACTTCATCAAACTTGTGGAAGGAAGTTCTTTGAATGAGAAAAACACAGTTATCAATGTTGTTAAATCTCAACCAGACAAAGTACGTAGAGAACAAGAAATAAGAAATATGTCTGTTGTCTTCCGTCAAATAGAAGAGGACATTCTCCCTACTTTGCGTAGAGGTGAAATAGCATTCTCTTTCTCTGGTGTTCAAAAGACAGACCAAGAACTTGCAAAAATGGCTTTGACTAATCCTGATAATCTTACATACGATGAACTTATGTATGCTGCTTCTTTATCTCACAACTATGCTGTAAAACTTCAAATCTACGAAGCAGTAACAGAACGTTTCCCTTCTCAATGGCAAGGCTGGAATAATGCAGGTTCAACAGCTCTTTATCTTAACCAATTAGATGATGCACAAAAATATTTGGAAACAGCACAAAAACTTTCTCCAGACAATGGGACTATAGAGAACAATCTTGCTTTGTTATACTTAGCATTGAATGATGATGAGACTGCTGCTCAATATATAGACAAAGCTATAGAACATGGTAACGAACAGGCTTCAGCTAATGCGGCTATCGTTGCAATACAACAAGGCGATTATGAAAAGGCAGCTGATTTATTACAAGACAGACGTTGCACTTATAATCTTGCACTTGTTCAACTACTAAGTGGTAACACTGGTAATGCAATCCGTACTTTAGATTGCTGCATGGACCAAACAGCAGAAGTATATTATTTAAGAGCTGTTTGCTATGCTCGTTTAGATGACGTTCCTGCTTTAGTAAAGAATTTGAAAGTAGCTTGCGATATGGAACCTGCTTACAAATATCAAGCAAAGAACGATGTTGAGTTCAGACGTTATCAATCTCAAATAGAATTCCAAAATATTATCAACAACTAATTTTGGAACAAAGGTAAGAAGAAAAGGATTGGCATTTTCAGTGCCAATCCTTTTTTCGTTTTATTTTAATACAATCTTTAACTGTTCTGACTATTTTTTATTTGCTGTTCAAGTTCTTTATACCACTTTTCTCCAAAACGGGCAATAAGAGGTTCTTTACAATACCTATATAGGGGTACGTTTTTTTCTTCTCCTTGTTTCAAAGCATTCTCGCAAATCTTCCACATATCAAAATTAACAGTAGAAAACTCCCCATAGTCTTTCACCCTTATAGGATAAAGATAGCAAGAAATAGGTTTAACAAAAGAAGACTTCTTCTCTAAATACAGTTTCTGAAAAGCACAAAACACACAACCTGTCTGTTTATCTACAAAAGAGAATACACAATTTCGCTTATTTATCGTCTTAGTACAAAGCTCTCCTTCTTCATCTTGTTCAGTAAAACCTTCTTTTTCTATTATTTTTTGTGCAGAGTCAGAAAGTAATGGCAAAACCTTAGGAAGAAGTTTTTTTATTTCTCTTTTCTCTTGTTTCGTGATTGGAGCGCCAAAACCTCCTTCTTCCACACAACATTGTCCCTTACATTTTGAAATATCACAAGAAAATTTTATGTCTCTTATATCTTCACTCAAAAGACTGTTCCCTACTACTAACATAATAAATACTATCTTTTTTGCAAAGATATATCTTTTTGGTATGCTTTCAGCACTTTCATGCAAAAAATTTTGAAACAAGTAACATTTCCTTAGAGCAGGTGTAATAGCCTACAAAATAAAAAAACAAAAAGATATAACGAGCAAGAAATTTTAATTTTATCTTTCTAACCAAAGTTGGAAAAACCATTTGTGTATCTTAGCATAACCCGAAAACCCCTTTATCGCATCAGTAATACTTCACCATTTTTCCTGTAAAGGATTTCTCCTGTGTAGGAAGATTTATATAGTAACTGATAAACATACATTCCATTAGGACAAAGCACGTTATTATATTTTCCATCCCAAAAGTCCATCTTTTTCCTTGAAGAAAAGACTCTTGTTCCCCAACGATTAAAGATTTCAAACTCAACAAGGATGAAATTATCATAATCTGTATAATAGCCAAAGACTGTATTTGTGTTACCTTCAGGCTCAAAAGCGTTAGGAAGATAAACATAAAGAGTCGGCCGTTCTATTACAAAAAGATTCAATGTTACTTTAGTGGGACAGTCATCAGCAGAGTTTATCTTATAGTAGTTTGTATAAGTACCACTACTATTGACAGCAAAACCATATTTTGTATATGTCATTCCTTCAAAGACAGTATCCCACACCTCTATCTCTCCTATCGGTTCAACCTCTAAGAGAAGAACGGTAACACTATCACAACCATATATTGAAGTGCTGCGGTTAATGTATGTTCCCGAAGTATTTTGATGAAACCCATGAAGATTATATGTCTCATTTTCACAAATTGTAGCCCTTATAGTATCATTATAATCCTGATGTGTTCTTAACTTAATCGTAAATACTGTGTCTGCCAATGCGGAAGATACGATATAAGAATAAGTTCCTGCCTGAGTATAAACACTGTCTTTGAAAACAAAAGGTAAATCCTCTTCGCACATATCCTCTGTTATCAAACTATCAATACTTATCCTACTGTCTGTTACAGCTATTCTTATGGTTTTCTCTGCAAAGCATATTTTTCTTAAATCCAATGAGTCCAATATATAATGCATCTTGTTAAAGGACTGAATTGCACTCTCTCTAACTTTTATTTCTATCTTAATAGAATCAGTGGAAGTACTTCTATATAAATCTGTTCTATTCTTTAAAAAATAATGTATCATATTATCTGGAAAGAAAAAGAAATCTCTTACTCCCCCTTGCGAATAACTCATACGTAATTCTCCATTAGGATAAGTTCCTCTATTCAATTGTCCATAGATATCAAAACTTATTGGTTCATCATCAATGAAAACATAATAAGGGCTAACGGCTAAACCATTGCCATTTGTTCCTGTCCCTATTTTCCCTGAACCTATAATTCTGAAAAAGAAAGCGTATGAAGCTTCTTCCAATTTTATCTTGGTTGAATACAAAGTATTCCAATGGTTGGTGTGATCAGTTCCTCCTCCGCATTTGGTTGTAATCATAAGGGTATTTGTTCCATTGCTCTGCTGATTAAGAGAAAAGCCATATCGTGGCTGTAAATCATGAGGCACATCCAAAGGTGAATGCTGTATTGTATATTGCCCTTGCCCATAATATAAAGAATCTGCCTGATGTAAAAGAGTATCAACACTAAAACCTTCATATCCCTCTTCAAAATTAGGGTTGGTTATAAGATTTTCTTCCTCTGCCTTGCCGACTTTCAAAGTTATCTCCTTTTCTTCTCCGGGATTAATAGTTACCCAATGCGATGGCCATGCCTGCTCTACAAGTTCTCCATTCTCATACCAATAATAGAACTCCGCACTATCACTTGCCTGCAAAAGAATTCTTTGAGGTGAGGTAGCAAAGATAATGGTGTCGTCAGGTAGTATATTGATATCACACTCCTGTGCCTGAGCAAAGAAGGAAAGTATAAACAAGAATACACTAAAAAAAAGAATATCTCGCATTTTCATTTTATTACCGCTTTCAAAACCTTATACACACATATAAACAACAAAAAACATCACAATGTAAATAAAAACTCAAAATTTTTTTGCTTTTTACTCTTATTATTTTTTTGCAAAAGTACGTCAAATATTTCTTTTCTCAAATTTTTTTATTTCCTTTTATTGCAAATAAAACAAAAAAATATAAACAGAAACTGAGATTTTTTATCAAAAAATAAACATCTATTTTTCAATGTCTTACAGATTGCAAAAAAAGTCTTCGTTTTTAGAAATTAAAACGAAGACTTTAGGGGCAAAAGACTTGGTTTTTAGAAACGAAAACGAAGACTTTTTTCAGCACAATCAAATGGTCGTTTATGATGATTTATTTTTACTATCTGGAGTGCGTTAGAAAAACAATGTAATTGTGGTGTTTGACAGTCTTTTTTTTCATTATTTTTGCATACAATCAAAAAAAGTACTAACTTTGCAAATTTGAAAAAAATAAATACTTTTTACCTTATGGAAGTAATACTTAGCGGAATGCGTCCGACAGGAAATCTACACTTGGGAAACTATTTTGGTGCTTTAAAAAATTATGTTTCTTTGCAGGAGTTGTATGACTGCTATTTCTTTATTGCAGATTATCACCTTCTTACAACTCATCCTAATCCTGAGGATTTGCTGGCTAACGTTAAAACCATACTTTGCCAATATCTTGCCTGCGGACTTAATCCTGAAAAAGCTACAATATATGTTCAAAGTTCTGTGCCTGAGGTTGCAGAACTGTATATGTATTTAAATATGCTTACCTACGTGGGAGAACTGCAAAGAGTGGCTGCCTTCAAGGAAAAAGTAAGACAAAACCCTAACAATGTCAATGCAGGCTTGCTTACCTACCCTACCCTTATGGCTGCGGATATTCTTTTACATAGGGCTACTAAGGTTCCTGTAGGAAAAGACCAGCAACAACATCTTGAAATGACAAGAGACTTTGCTGAAAGGTTTAACAAGATGTATAAAGTTGATTACTTCCCTTTGCCACAAGCTTTTAACTTCGGAAATGATTTAATAAAGATTCCTTCGCTTGACGGCAACGGAAAGATGAGTAAGTCATACGGAGAGAACGCTACTATATACTTAAACGATGAGCCTTCAGTCTTGAAAAAGAAGATAATGCGTGCAAAAACAGATAGCGGTCCAACAGAAAAAAATCAGGCGAAACCAATAGAAATAGAAAATCTGTTTGCCCTTATGCGTTCTGTTTCTAAGCCAGAGATTATCGAGCAGTTTGAAGATGCTTACAACGATTGTTCTATTCGTTACGGAGATATGAAAAAACAATTGGCAGAAGATATGGAAAACTTTGTCAGCCCTATAAGAGAGAGAATAAAAGAACTTTCTTCCAATGAGGAGTATCTGAACAAAGTAATACGTATGGGAGGAGAAAAGGCTCAGGCAAACGCTTCCAAAACTATAAAAGAAGTAAGAGAGATAATAGGTTTCAAAAAACTATAAAGAGTAAAGAAAATAAGAAATTAAATAATTTATAAACAATAAAAAAATAATTTTAATATGTCAGGACATAATAAATGGTCTACCATTAAGAGAAAGAAAGGTGCTTTGGATGCTAAACGTTCAAAGATATTTTCAAAGATAATCAAGGATATTACTGTTGCTGTTAAGGAAGGAGGTCCAGATCCTGAGGCTAATGCACGTCTGCGTTTAGCTGTTCAAAATGCTAAGGGTGCAAATATGCCAAAAGATACTCTTCAACGTGCTATAACCAAAGCAAGTGATAAAGGAACTGCTGCATTGCAAGAGATTACTTTTGAAGGATATGCTCCTCATGGAATAGCAGTCTTTGTTGAATGTTTGACAGACAATAACAATCGTACCGTTGCTTCTGTTAGAAGTATATTCAACAAACTTGGTGGCAACCTTGGTACTAATGGTTCTTTGTCTTTCTTGTTTGAAAGAAAAGGCGTTTTCCAAATAAAAATAGGCGACAGAGACCCTGAAGAACTTGAGATGCAACTAATAGACGCAGGTGCTGAAGATATAGACCAAGATGAAGAATACTTCACTGTTTATACTAAGATGGAAGACTTCGCTAATATGAACTCTGCTCTTGAAAAAGCAGGCATAGAGGCAGAAAGTGCAGAACTGCAACGTATTCCTAATAACACTCAAGTTATACCTGTTGAACAAGGATTGAAGGTATTGAAACTTGTGGATACTATTGAAGAAGATGATGATGTACAAGCTGTATATCACAACCTTGAAATGACAGAAGAACTTATAGCTGCTCAAGAACAAGCATAAGTTTGTTGTTAAATGCGGATTAGTAATAGAAATAGATGATATACCTATTGCTAATCCGCAATATTTTTTTAATATCAGATTGTATTTAACACTTAATAAGAATGCTTTATCTTGTTCCTACACCTGTTGGTAATCTGGAGGATATGACTTTTAGAGCCGTAAGAATACTAAAAGAAGTAAGCCTTATTCTTGCGGAAGATACTCGTACTTCTTCTCCTCTGTTGAAACATTATGAGATAAATACTCCTCTGCAATCACATCATCTGTTCAATGAACACGAAAGCGTAAAACATATTGTTCAGCGATTGCTTACAGGAGAAGATATTGCGTTGATAACAGATGCTGGCACTCCTGGAATATCTGACCCTGGTTTTCTTCTTGTTAGGGAATGTATTAAAGAAGATGTAAAAGTAGAGTGCTTGCCTGGTGCCACTGCTTTTGTTCCTGCTCTAATAGACAGCGGATTTCCTTGCGATAAGTTTTGTTTTGAAGGATTTCTGCCACACAAAAAAGGCAGACAATCTCGTTTGGCAGAACTCAAGGATGAAAAACGTACAATAGTTTTCTATGAGTCTCCTTTCAGAGTGGGAAAGCTATTAATGGAACTCAAAGAAACATTTTCCGAAGACAGAAAAATCTGCATAAGCAGAGAGATAAGCAAAAAATTTGAGCAGCATTTGAGAGGTACGTTAGGAGAAATGGCTCAAAAATATAAAGATACCCAATTCAAAGGAGAGATTGTTGTGATTCTTTCTGCCGTTGAAAAAGAAGAGAAAATCAAAAACTCCTCTTCCAACAAATATAAGCAAGACTAAAAACTCACAATTTTAATTTTTCTGTCCAAACAATTCCTTTTTTAAAAGAAAAAGGACGGAAATTTTCCGTCCTTCAAAGGTTATTGTTTGATAAAAATATTTTAATCTACAGTTGAGTTGATTACTTGGTTCTCAGCGTATGTAAGATTACCCGATTTCCCCATAGTCAAATTATGTGTTGCTTGTTTTTCAGCTGAAAGAAATTCGTTTGTATCATCTTTTATTGAGTGAAAATTCTCTAACTGCTCTATACCTGATCTTGTCTTAAGCATTTCTCTCATCTGCTTGATACGTTCCCATTTTGTTTCTTCCCTTTCTGTTGCACCAGAAATAATAGAACCTAAAGAAACAGGTCTTTCCATTGACTCATATTCTGGTTCGGAATCAACAACATTATTTTCCTCTTCTATTATTGTCTCTACTATAGGTTCAGTTCTTGTTACTTCAGGTACTACTTCTATTTGTGGTTCTTTTCTGTGAATAATATCAAGCTCTTTAAAAGCTTCCTCACGAGTAAGGTTAGAAGTATTATTGATGAAAGAAGGTTTCTCTTCTTCTTGTCTTATATCTTCTATTTGTTCTACCTCATCCATTTCTAAAACAAATACCTTGCCTTCTGGTTTTGTTTCTTGCTGAGAAGAAAGAGAAAAATCTGTCTCTGGAGTTTGTCTTATTAAGGTAAATTCTTCAAGTTTCTTTGCCTCTTCTTCTTTCTTCTCTTCCAATGTTGATGGAGTTGATTTGTAAGAAGAGTTATTTAAGGGAGTAGAAAGAATGTTGCTTTTAGTTTGAAGAGGATCGTGTATTTTTACTTTATCTTCTCTTTGAGTAGGATTATATATTTCTTTGAATTCAAATCCTGTTGCTACCAAAGTAACAGAAACTTTTCCTTCCAAAGAATCATCATAACCATAACCCCAAATAATATCTACATCCCTATTAGTAATCTCTTGAATATATCCTGTAATGGTTTCTATTTCTTCATTGTCTATTTCTAATTCAGCATCTGAAGAACAAGAAATATACATAAGAACATTCTTGGTTTGAGATAAATCGTTGTTGTTTAAAAGATCACAAGTAGCTGCTGCTTCTACTGCTTTGTATGCTCTGTCTTCTCCTTCCCCAACTCCACTTCCCATAAGAGCAACACCAGAATTACGCATAACAGATTGAACATCCTTGAAATCCACATGAATATAAGACTCATTGGCAGTCATCATTTCTGAAACTCCTTTAGCAGCTGTCAATAATATATCATCTGCTAATGCAAAAGAGGCTCTCATATTCATTTTTCCTCTCTCTTTTAGTTTATCAGTATTGACAACAATCATTGCATCTACATATTTTTTCAACTCTTCTATTCCTGCAATGGCTTGTTCTCTACGTCTTCTTCCTTCAAAAGCAAAAGGAATGGTTACTATACCAACAACTAATATTTCATCTTTTTCTTCATCATTAGCATCACCCACTACTTCTATTTCTTTTGCTATACGAGCAATAACAGGACTTGCTCCAGTTCCTGTTCCTCCACCCATACCAGCAGCAATGAATAACATGTGTGTATTTCCTGATAAAGCTTGTCTTATTTGTTCTTCAGCAGCTTCAGCAGCTTTTTTACCAACAGGAGGAGTATTTCCTGCTCCAAGACCTTTGCCTAACTGTATCTTGTTTTGAACAGGAGATTTTTCTAAACTTTGTCTATCAGTATTACAAACAATAAAATCGACACCTGTTATTTTATTGTTGTACATGTGATTAACTGCGTTGGTTCCAGCTCCACCAACACCAATGATTTTAATGTAAGATGATTGTTCTGTAGTTACATTTATATCCAATATGTTATCCATCATAGTCTAAATTTTATTTTTTTGGTCTATTTTCTATACTTATAAACGCACACTTTAGAAAATGTAAAATTACTACTTAATTACAATATAGAAGAATCCTTCTCTATTTTATTATAAACATAGTTTTGTTAATAAACAGATTTTATTCAACTCCATCGCTAATAATACCCCTAAGTATTTTATTGATTTTGGCTGCAAGACCTCCTTCTTTTGGTTTTTTAACTTTTTTCTTTTTCTCTTTTTTGTCCTCTTTCTTAGGCTCTTCTTTCTTTTCTAATTCAGGAGTCTCTTGAGTCTCTTCCATTATTGGCTGTTGAGGTTCTTCCACTGGTATTTCAGGAAAATCATCATTCTCTTCATAATATTCAAATCCCTTTATAACAAGACCAATACCTGTTGCATACATAGGATGACGAATGTCTGCCATATCTGTTGGAAGCTTTGCAATGTTACTGTCTGATTCCCCTATTCGTGTTGCTATGCCGCCTGTTATATATTCGGTAAGTTGAGGTAAGTTCTTTATCATTGCACCACCTCCTGTTAAAACAATACCTCCCAAAAGTTTCTTCTCAAAACCTGTTGTTTTAATATCCAAGAGTACTTGATTCAGTATCATCTCTGTTCTTTCGTGGATAATTTCAGTAAGTTTAGATACTTTTATCTCGCGACTTTCTCTTCCTTTGAAACCTGGAATACTTATTATATCGTTCTCTTGTTGTTTAGAAGGAATACAATCCCCATATTTTTGTTTTAGAGCCTCTGCTTGACTGGTAATAATAGTGCAACCTTCTTTAATATCGTTGGTTATGCTATTACCTGCAAGTTGAATGACAGATGTATGACGCAAAACACCTTCATGATAAATGGCTACATCAGTTGTTCCTCCACCAATATCCACAAGACAAATACCTGCTGTCTTATCTACCTCGTCAATAACAGCCTCTGCACTTGCTATAGGTTGAAGAATAAGATTCTTTACCTTATAGCCTGCCATTTCAACACTTCTGTGTATGTTTTTAATATTAGTTACATCAGCACTTATAAGATTGAAGTTACACTCAATACTTTTACCAACACGACCTACAGGGTCTGAAACACCACTATCTCCATCTATTATATAGCTTTGAGGAACAATATCTACTATCTGGTCGCCAGGACTAAGACTAATGTTGTAAAGTTCTTTAATTATTGATTGTATATCTTCGTTGGTGATGATGTGATTATCGTCTTGGATAATTTTAGTAACTCTGTGATGTTGAGTACGAATATTAAATCCAGCAATACCAACAAAAGCTTCAGTAACTTTATATCCACTTTGAGCTTCTGCCTGATCAACAGCTTTCTTGATACTGTCTGCTGTTTTGGTAATGTTTTTTACATCACCTCGTTCTACTCCCACAGAAGGAGTTTTCCCCCTACCGATGATTTCTATTTCATCATTCTCATTTTTTCTTGCAATAAAGACCGCTATCTTGGTAGTTCCAACATCTATACCAACAACTATATGGTCTTTTTGTGTGAATGTTTTTTTATTGTTTTGCATTTTCTTTATGATGTTTATAAGTTATTGTTCTATTGCTTTTTTTGTACAAACGACTTGATTATATGGTTGAGGATTTAAGTTTGAATAGTTATCCCAACCATTATAGAGGAATGCTTGTTGATAGAGTGCAGAAAGCTTGTGAAGTTGAGTATCCCATGGTGGTTGGCTGGAAAGAGTTATTGTGTGAGACCCTATTTGAGGAACGAGTATAAGAGAGTTTTTATTTTGATAAATTTGCGATATTTGATATTTTAGAATACTGTCTTGATTAATAAGAGTTGCAAGTTGATAAAGTAAATAAAGGTTTCTGTCTTTAATACTGTCTATTTTGGTTGGGTTAGTAGGAAGATAAGGTGTTGTAGCTATGATTGTGTTAGTACAACGTTCGGTGTTTAATTGTAAAATATTTAGTTCATCATCTATATAATAGGTATGACCTTTTGTATCAAAAATTCTTATAACAGGCAAAGATTGTTGAACAAGAATTTTAAGTATTCCTCCAATAGTAACAGAAACATGAGCGTGAGAAACAAAGTTTTGTTGTTGCAAATATTGTTGTATAAGCTGAGTGTGTATTTCCTTACGTTTAAGTTGAGTAAGATTACCAAAATGTAAGGTAAGTTGTTGTTGAAGTTTAGTTTTGTCAAGAACTTGGTCTTTGGAAGGATATTCTATTTGAATATCAACATTTCTAACCTTCATGTTGTTAAGCATAAGGTTAGACAACAACACTATTACTATAATTGCAAGTACAACGATAATATATCTCAATCTCTTACTCTTCATTAAATTCTTCTTTTATTTAAAAGTGTTTCTTTGATAATAGGAAGCAGTTTATCTATATCACCTGCTCCCATTGTAACAATAAGTTCTGGTTCAAGAGCTGACAGAAGAGGTTGTAGTTGCTCTTTATTTACTAAGTACTTATCCATAATAGGTATTTTGTGTAGGATAAGATGAGAGGAAACTCCAGCTATGGGTTCTTCTCTTGCAGGATAAATAGGCAAAAGAATGATAGTGTCTGCAAGAGAAAGACTTTGTGCAAAACCGTCTTGAAGATCTCTTGTACGAGAGTATAGATGAGGCTGGAAAATAACTGTAAGATGTTTGTTAGGATAAGCTTGGCGTATGGCTTCAAGTGAAGAAAGTATTTCGTTTGGATGATGAGCATAGTCATCTATAAAAATAATATTATTATCACTATATATATATTCTAATCTGCGTTTAATCCCTTTGAAACTTTTTAAACCATTTCTAAGGATAGTTTCACGTTGAGGTTTAGAAATATTTTCAGCTTTCATGACAGCGTTACAAACTTTGATAGCTGCGACAGAGTTTTCTACATTGTGATTTCCAAGAGTATTCAGCTGGACATCAAACAAACTATCCTCTCCATCTATGTAGTCAAAATAGAAACTGCCTTTATAGATACGGATATTAGAAGCATAAGTTTGAGCATTAACATCCATAAGAGAATATGTAGATAGATTATCCTTATCATGAAGTTTCTCTATAAGATTTTGACAAGTTGTTTTAACTATGACCTTACCATTCTTATCAGTAAGACGTGCAAAAGATTCAAAAGCATTATGTAAGTTTTCATAAGTATGATATATATCCATATGGTCTCTATCTATAGAAGTAATAACACTAATGAATGGTTTTAGGTGAAGAAAACTTCTATCATACTCATCTGCTTCAACAACAACGTATGGACTTTGTGCATTGAAAAGAAAATTAGAATTGATATTATTTTGTATCCCTCCTAAAAAAGCAGAACAACCAATAGGAGAAAGAGAAAGAATATGTGTAATAAGACCTGTAGTAGTTGTTTTCCCATGTGTTCCCGCGACAGCAAGAACTTTTTTATCCTTAGTAATGTGTCCTAAGGCTTCAGAGCGTTTTTCCATAGGAATATTACGATGAAGAATTTCTTGGAAAATATTGTTGTTTTCTGGTATAGCAGGAGTATAAATACAAGTATCAATTTTTTCTGGTAGGTGTTTAATGTTATCTTCATAGGTTATTTGTACTCCTTCTTGTTGAAGTTGAAGAGTAAGAGGTGTCTGTACTCTATCGTAGCCTAAAACAATATGACCTTGGTGGAGAAGAAAACGAGCAATAGCACTCATGCCTATCCCTCCAACACCTAAAAGGTAGAATATTTTTTGTTTCTCGTTCTCGCTCATAATTACTACTTTCTAATTAAACTAACGACACGTTCAACAATCTGTTCATCACTATCAAAAATAGCAAGTTTAGATATATTTTGACTTAAAGTCTCTCGTAAGTCTTCATCTTCTAAAACTGAAGAAAGAGTAGAAACAAAAGAATTTTGCAAGTCTTTATCAAGTACCATAATTGCAGCATTGTGTGAAGTAAGAGCCATAGCATTTTTCCTTTGATGGTCTTCAGCTACATTTGGTGATGGAACAAGAATAGTCGGTTTTCCTACTTGACACAGTTCACTAATACTCAAAGCTCCTGCACGCGAAATAATGACATCGGCAAGCGAATAAGCAAGAGGCATATCCTTAATAAACTCCGTAATACGTATGTTAGGATGTTTAGCAATTTTCTCATCAAGACTGGAGAGTATGCTTTGATAATAAAACTTACCTGTCTGCCAAAGAAGTTGTATATCCTTATCAATAAAATATTGTAAAGAAGCTTGTACACTGTCATTGATTGTTCTTGCTCCAAGAGAACCACCGACAACAAGGACTGTCCGTTTTTCAGGAGTAAAAGAATAGTGTTCTAAAGCTTGATGTCTAAGAGAAACAAGGTTTTCTTTAAGTGTAGAAATATTTTTTCTCACAGGATTCCCTGTTTTCACTATCTTCTCTTTAGGGAAAAAACGTTGCATATCATCATAAGCAGTACAAATGATATCTGCCCGTTTAGAAAGAATCTGATTACTTTTTCCTGCAAAAGAGTTTTGTTCTTGTAAAAGAGTTGGAATACCTAACTTTTGTGCTTGGGAAAGAGTTGCCCATGAGGCATATCCTCCTACTCCAATAACAACATCAGGAGAAAAGTCCTTAAGAATCTTTCTTGCTTTCTTAGAACAAGAATACATCTTAAAAGGGAGAGTAAGATTTTTAAGTAAATGTCTGCGTTGAAATCCGACAATATTCAAGCCTACAATATCAAAACCCTCTGCTGGTACTTTTTGCATCTCCATCTTACCTAAAGCTCCAATGAAAAGTATTTTGCATTCTGGGTATTTGCCTTGCAAACACTTGGCTATTGCTACGGCTGGGAAAATATGTCCTCCTGTTCCGCCTCCACTGATTATTACTTTCATATTTATTTGTTTTGTAATTATTCTTTTTCTAATTCCTCATTATTCATTTCCAAATCCTCATTGACAATTTCTTCTTCCTCGCTCATTGACAATTTGCTATTATTCTGATTTTCTTTTCGAGAAATATTTAACACTATGCCCAAAGCAAAAGAAGAAAACCAAAATGATGTACCTCCATAAGAGATAAACGGAAGAGTTTGTCCTGTTACAGGCATAAGATTCGTGGCCACCATCATATTAATTATTGTCTGCAGAGTGAATACTAATGCTATGCCCAAAGCAAGTAAGGCTCCAAAATCACCTTTCGCATTCTTGGAAATACGAAGCATACGGAATAATAACACTATATATAATGTTACTGTAATAAGACACATCCATAATCCCCCTTCTTCAAGAATTATAGCAAAGATAAAATCATTATGAGATTCTGAAAGAAAACGTGCATGCTCAGTATTGCCAATAAACTTTCCTGTTATTCCTCCCGTAGAAATTGCCATAAGGGCTATATTTGTTTGGTTTATCTCCATTTTATCTGGATTACGGAACTCTTCTATACGATTTGACCACGTGGATGAACGAAACATTTCAACCTTTGAAGAAACAAGCATAAATAAACCAAGAGCGACAAAAAGAACAACAATACTTGTGAAATAATATCTTCTATTTATTCCTCCAACAAGAAGAAGAATATAACACACCAAACCTATCAACGCCGCAGTAGAAAAGTTCTCTGGAAAGATAAGTCCACAAATAAGAATGATAGGAGTAACGATATTTATGAATGTCTGCTTATCTTTTATAGTTTTAGCGTTATTGGCGAGGAAAGTAGAAGTATATATTATAATAATGTATTTTACAATTTCAGAAGGTTGGAATTGCCCAAGCAGAGGTATTGAAATCCATCGCGAAGCTGCTTTGGAATCTGTAAAAACAAAACCATAGAGTAGAGTAAAAATAAGCAAGATAAACGAAAAGTAAAGAGCGGGTTTGGAGATACGAGAATAATTTACGTAGTTAATAAGGTGTGAGATGTAACACAAGGCAAAACCCGACAAAAGTAAGAAGAAATGCTTAGAAAGCATAAGAGTAATATTCCCTCCTTGCTTTTCATAGACAGTTTTGCCCATAGAAGAAAACACCCACATCAACGAGATGATTATAAAGACGATATACACCGCCCAAATCACCTTATCTCCTTTCAATCTATACTTCTCGTTTATTGTTTTCATCTATCATTATAATGAATATACTTGTTGAATAAATTCTTCTGCCCTTTGCTGAGCTTGTTCTATTGTCCCACTTGCAGGAGAGTAGATAACTGAACTCTCTTTGGCTGCAAGATGATAAGCTAACTCAACTGCAGAATGCATATCTTTAACAACAACGACATTAACTACTTTTTTAAGTTGAGCTATCATCACTTCATTGTTGTTAGAATCATCTATAAAGACAATCTGTTTTACTTTGTCTTTTATGACATCTAATTGTTCGGTAAAGTCTATTGAAGAAGTATTAAGATTTTCAAGTATCCAAATAACAGAAGTAGTGCTTTGATAAAAAGTGAACCAAGTAGCATTTGGCGAAAGAGCAAAAGCATCATCAAAAAAAGAAATGCCTCCTATGGTTGCAACATGTTGATGTTTATGTTGTGTGCTTTGACGCACAAACATATTCATCAAGGCTTTGGAACGCATCTTGTAAATATTTTGATAAGCTTTTTCGGTCCATGAAGTTTGATTTGCTACTGGTGATATAAGATCTTCTACTGACATACGTTTATCTTAGTTTTAAGGTTATTATTGTTGTAACTGCAAGAATTATTGATATGAGGAAGAAGCGTTGTACTATTTTCGCTTCATGCCAACCTCGCTTTTGAAAATGATGATGTATTGGTGTCATAAGAAAAATACGTTTCCCTTCTCCTGTTTTGCGTTTGGTGTATTTAAAGTATGACACTTGCAACATAACACTTACACTTTCTATAAGAAATATTCCACAAAGCAAAACAAGTAACCATTCTTTCCTGATAAGTATTGCAAACACGGCTATAATTCCACCTATGGTTAAAGAACCTGTATCACCCATAAATACTTGCGCTGGGTAAGTGTTATACCAAAGAAATCCTGCTGTTGCTCCTACAAAGGCAGCGATAAATATTGTTAATTCTCCAATGTTAGGAATATACATTATATTAAGGTAGTTCGCAAAAATAATATTACCACTTACCCACGCTAAAAGGGCAAGCGTAGAACCTACTATGGCAGATGTTCCTGTTGCAAGTCCATCTATTCCGTCAGTAAGATTAGCTCCATTGCTGACTGCTGTTATGATAAGTATAACAATAGGAATAAAGATAAGCCAAGCAAAGTCTTTGTAATCTTTGCCAATAAATTTTATCAATTTTGCATAATCAAATTCATGCCCTTTAAAAAACGGTATCGTTGTTTTAGTACTATGAGAAGATTCTTTTGAAAATTGTTGTTTTGCTTTCTCGTATGTAGAAGATACTTGCAAATTATGAGTTTGTGAATATGCTTCTACTTCTTGTTTTTCTTGTATTTTTATATCTGGAGAGAAGAACATTAAACTTCCTACTAAAACTCCAAGCATAACCTGACCTATAATCTTCGTTCTTGGACGCATCCCTGCCTTATTCTTTTTAAAAACCTTAATATAGTCATCACGAAAGCCCAAAGCACCAAGCCAAACGGTAGTTATCAACATTATTATTACATAGATGTTATCCAATTTAGCAAACAAAAGAACAGGTATTAAGATAGCAGCAAGGATTATCAATCCTCCCATTGTTGGAGTACCTTCTTTTTCTTTTTGTCCTGTAAGCCCCAAGTCTCTAACAGTTTCTCCCACTTGTTTTTTCTTTAAGAAAGCAATAAGTTTTCCTCCAAAAACAATAGTAATCAGCAATGAGAGAATAATTGCTGCTGCCGCCCGAAATGAAATGTATTGAAACACTCCTGCTCCTGGCAAACCAAACTCTTCATGCAAATAATTAAATAAATAATATAACATTTTCTATCTTTTTTTTAAATTTATCAATACTTCAAAACCTCTTCTTTATCATCAAAATGATGTTTTTTATTTTCTATTTCCTGATAAGTTTCATGTCCTTTACCGGCCACAAGTACTATATCATTTTTTTGTGATAAGGTACAAGCTAGTTTTATTGCCTCTCTCCTATCAGGAATACAGAAATGCTGTTTTCCTGGCTTATCTTTCTTTAGCCCTTGCTTCATATCTTCTATAATATCCTCTATTTTTTCAGTACGAGGATTATCCGCTGTAATCACAAGCACATTAGCATATTTCTGACCTATGCTTGCCATGATAGGTCTTTTGCTTTTATCTCTATCTCCTCCACATCCTACGACACAGAATATCTTTCCTTTGTTCCTTGTATTTATTTCATTTATTGTTTTTAAAACATTTTCTAATGCGTCTGGCGTATGAGCATAATCCACTATAGCAACGGCTCCTGTAGAAAGTCTATAACAATCAAAACGTCCTGGAGCTGATTTCATAGCAGACAGATTTACTAACACTTCTTCTTTATTCAACCCCAACAAAATAGCCACTGAATATATCGCCAATAAATTGTAAGCATTGAACTTGCCTATTAAAGGAGAATAAATCTCTTTCCCGTTAAGTTCAATATCTAATCCCTCAAAAGAGTTATCTAAAACCTTTGCTCTAAAGTCAGCCGAAGCATTGCTTAACGAATAGTAATACTTCTTTGCTTTAGTGTTTTGAAGCATAACCTTACCATTTTTGTCATCAATATTACTTAGAGCAAAAGCCTTAGAAGGCAAATCATCAAAAAATTTCTTCTTAGCCTTAATATAGTTGCTGAAAGTCTTGTGATAATCTAAGTGATCTAATGTTATATTTGAAAATACGGCACCAGCAAAAGATAAACCTGCAATACGTTGTTGCACCACTGCATGCGAAGATACTTCCATAAAAGCATATTCACATTTTTCTTCTACCATCTGTGCTAATAAAGAATGAAGAGTAAGAACATCCGGTGTTGTTCTTTCTGTAGGTATCACTGTATCATTTATTCTATTTTCTATTGTAGATATTAAGCCACATCTTATTCCCATTGACTGCAACAAACGAAACAATAGCGTTACTGTTGTCGTCTTCCCATTTGTTCCCGTTATGCCTACAAGTTTCAATTTCTTTGTTGGGTCATTGTAGAAATTGCTTGCCATTGTCCCCAATGCAGAAGTTGTTTTTTTTACCTTTATATATATAATGTCACTGTCAAAAACCGTTTCATCTAAATCTTCTTCAAAAACTATTGCTCTTGCTCCATTCTCTATGGCTTTGCCAATAAACTTATGTCCATCTGTTTCCTCCCCTTTCTGAGCAACAAAAATAAAACCTTCTTGCACTTTTCTTGAGTCCAAAGCGATTCCCATCACATCCAAATCTCTAAAGTTGAATGCTTTTTCTATCTTAACGTTATGTAATATTTTTTCTAAATTCATCATCTCTAATCTCTAATCTCTAATTTCAAGACAACTTGTTGTCCTTTTGAAAACCTCTGTCCCTTGGGAATGCTTTGAGAAACAACCCTCCCAAAACCAGAGAAACTTACTCTTAAACCCATATTTTCCAACATAAAGACAGCATCCTTTATACTTAAACCTGTTACATTAGGCATAATATTAGAATTCACTTTTTCTTCTCTATATATTACAATACTATCCCTTAACGAAGCTCTAATCCATTTTGCAGAAGTGTAAGGAGCATTTACTCCCAAATTTTTGCATAAGGCTTTATAGTCTTCTGCATTACCATAATGTAAAGTAGGTGCTACCTTTTTCTTTTGACTTCCTTTTTGTTCGTAAGAAACTTTACTTGTTCCAATAACCCTATCGCTTAATTCCTTAAACACAGGTGCTGCCAAATCTCCTCCATGAGTCAATGCCTTTTGTGGCTTAGATATTACCACAATACAAGAATACTCTGGTGATTCTGCCGGAAAGTATCCCACAAACGAAGCCCTATGTTGTAGAATTTGACTTTTTTTATCATAGCCTATTTCTGCTGTACCACTCTTTCCTGCAATACCATACGAAGTATTCCTTAATCTTTTTCCTGTTCCATAAAGAACAACACGCTTTAACACGTCCTGAATTTTTTTCAGCGTTTGAGGTTTACATATCTGTTTGCTAATAACTGTTGGATTAATCTCTTCAACTATCTTCCCCTCTTTTGCTATGGCAGATACAAACATTGGTTTTACCATTACACCATTATTAGCAATAGCATTGTAAAACGTAAGCATTTGTAGTGGTGTCATCGCTGTAACATATCCAAAAGACATTCTTAGTAGGTCATCTAACTGCACCGTCTCAAGTATCTTTGGAACAGGCTCACTCAACGCTAAATCTAAGCCTAATTTATTGTAATTAAAGTATTGCATAAGATCTTTTCTTAATTGCGAACGCTTCTTGTGGTTCTTGCAATATATATCATAAACTAAAGAACTTATGCCTACATTTGAAGACATCTCCAAAGCTCTTGTAAAAGAAACATCTCCATGATTTACTTTCCCTACGTCCTTTATGTCTTTTATTGTGTTTGGATAATGTTTAGACCCTGTTGGTACAATGTTAGAAGTATCCGCTAATCCCTTATCCAAAAGCATCATCGCTGTAACAATCTTAAAAGTAGAACCTGGCTCAAAACGAGAACTTACACCTATATTTTCTATCTCCCTGTAAGAACCATCTTTTTGCAGAGTATAGTTAGCCAAAGCTTTTATATGTCCTGTTTTTGTCTCCATAAGTATCACTGTACCCCTCTCCGCCTTGTTGCTATCTAAGCATTTCAATAGAGTCATTTGAGCCAATTCTTGCAAAGAAACATCTATTGTACTAATAACATCTTGTCCATCTTCTACCTTTATCTTCTGCTCTTTGTCTATAGGTACCCACTGATTAGGATTTATTCTTCTTTCCCATCTATATCCATGCTTCCCTGAAAGAACTTTGCTATAATAACCATCTATTCCATCAAAACAAGTATCACAAAATACTTTATTCCCTTTTTCCCCTTTAAGTTCTATGCCTTGTACTCCTATAGTTCTTCGGGCTAAATCTCCGTATGGATAAACTCTATTATAGTGTTGTTCTGTTGCAATTGCATTTGATAAAGAATAAATAGTATCGTTTCCGTTTTTATGCTTGCGTATTCTATGTTTGCCTAATATCGGCCAATATTTAATTCTCTCTAATAATACCTCATCTATATCCTTTTTTATAAGAACATATCTGTTTCCTTTCTTTCTATTCTCTTTAAAATATTTAAGATAGTCTTTTGAGGCTTTATCTCCAAAAACTCTTGCCATACTATCACACAAGGAATGAATCCCTTTTTCATAAACATCTTGAGGAACAATCCAATCCACAACACTTCTTCCCCCTTTTTCTTTTATTTTCCCTTTACCTAAATCTAAATAAACATCATAGCTTCTTAAAGAAGTTGCCAACAATAATAACTCTCCCGTCTCACTATCTTTGGAATAAATATCTCCTCGTCTTGCATTTATTTTATGCTCTGATATATTCCATTCCTTAGCTCTATTTTCCCAAAACGAATTCTCTGCCGTTTCTAAGTATATCACTTTTCCAATAATAACAAAAAACGGGACTATTAACACTATAAAGATAATAGCCAAAAGCACTGCCCTATTTTTGTTCTCTCTTCCCATTTTCTGTTACTTTTTTCTCTTTTCTACTTTCTCTTCACTAAGTAAAATAATATCTTTTATCGGTTCCTTAGAAATGCCAACACCTGTTGATTCCAAATAGGTATTTATTCTACCCATACTTGTAGTCTGTTGATACCAAGTCTTGATTTTCAAATATCGCTTCTGTTGTTCTGCAACCTCTGAAGACAAATTAAAAATATCTCTTACTACTTTCTCAGTCCGATATCTTGACCCGATATAAAGCAAAAGCAAAACAACAATGTAGAATATAAACAAACCATGTTTGCCTATCAACTTCTGTATTGCTCCTCCTGTTATATCAAAAATATTTGCCATCTACTTAATCCCTAAATTCTTATTACTTTATATCTTTTCTCCAACTCTCATCTTAGCACTCCTTGAGCGAGAATTTCTTTCCTGCTCCTCTGCTGTAGCTTCCAAAGGTTTTCTTGTTATTACTTTATAAGGTGAAATCACAGCACCAAAGAAATCCTTCTGTATTTCTCCCTTTATGTTTCCACTTCTTAAGACATTTTTAACAAGCCTATCTTCTAAAGAATGGTATGAAATAACAACCAACCTACCACCACTAACCAATAAATCTTCACATTGAGCAAGCATCTTCTCCAAATTTCTAATCTCGTCATTAACCTCTATTCGTAGAGCTTGAAAGACTTTAGCAAAGTATTTATTTTCTCTGCCTTTAAGAGCCAAAGGTCGCATTATTTCCACCAAATCACTTGTTGTTCCTATTGCCTTCTGCTCCCTTTGTCTGACTATTCTATCAGCAAGAAAACCTGCATTGGAAACTTCTGCATACTCTTTAAAGATTTGTTTTAGTTGTTCTTTGTCATAGGTGTTGATAATATCAGCAGCAGTTAAAGAAGTTCTTCTATCCATTCTCAAATCCAAAGGTGCCGTCTTGTTGATAGAAAAACCTCTAAGAACCTCGTCAATCTGATGTGAAGAAATACCTAAATCCGCAAGAATACCATTTACTTTTGTTTTGCGGTACAAACGGAGATTTTTGGAAACATTGGAATAATCATCATGAATAAGACAAAAACGCTCGTCATTGATAGTATTTTGTATAGCGTCTTCATCTTTATCAAAAGCATATAACTCTCCCTCGTTGGAAAGTTTATCAAGAATTGCCCTTGAATGACCTCCACCGCCAAAAGTCAAGTCTACATATACTCCATTGGGATTTATATTTAGACCCTCTATTGCTTGCTCAAGCATTACAGGTATATGATATGTCGCTTCACTCATTCCTTTTTCTACGTACTCTGTTTCGCTGTCTTTTTTCAAACAACTAACTAAACATTCTCTCCCAAAAGTTCTTTGGCTTTGGATTTGTAGTCAAAATTGTCATTGTCAAGACTTTTGTACGTTGCTATATCCCAAATTTCAATAAAATCTCCACTGCCAACAACGACTATTTCCTTGTCAATACTCACATCTTTTCGTAAAGAAGTAGGAATATTAAGTCTGTCCGCAGCGTCCAATTCTATCAGATTGCTCTCTATATACTTACGATACAATCTTTTAGCATCCGGATTATAAGGATTGAGCTTTTCTTGTAGCGATTTTACCTCTTGTTGAAAAGATTCGTATGTGAATAACTCCAAATACTTGTCATAAATAGAACGCCTGATATAAAAACGGTTGTCATTCGCAAGATTAAGTTGCTTAAGGAAAGCCACAGGCAACTTAAACCTTCCGTTTGAATCCATTTTACAATATTCAACACCTACTATCAATGACATTTTTCCAAAGTTACTTTTATAAAATTGCTACAAAATTACTAAAAATTCCCAAATTACTACTATTTTTTACTAATTTTTTCCAAAATTTTCCATATTCTACGTAAAAAACTCAAAAAGGTTACGAAATAAAAGGGCGTTTTGATTTTCAAAAACGGCGTTTTCGGAATTAAAAAAGGCGTTTTTGCACTATGAAAACGGCGTTTTTTCTTAGAAAAACGAAGAGTTTCTCTATAAAACTTGGTTTTATTTCACGAGTATCTAAACTTTTATTCTCAAATCTTAGTTTTAAGAAAATAAGACTTGAAGATAAAAAATTATCTTTTGATGTTTAGTGTGCTAACATCAAAAGATAATTTTTAAAAACGAAGTCTTTTTTAAAAATAAAACAAGGAATTCAACCACAAAAAGTTGAATTCCTCAAAAATTTTTCAGCATTTAAGCCTCTCTAAATAAATTTCGTTGGCTTTTCTTTTTTACCAAGCAAATAGAGGACGGTTTTGCATCATATCATTTACTTTCTTGCGAGTGTTCTCTATTAGAGTTTCATTCTCAACATCAGAAAGTATAGCGTCAATCATAGAAACGATTTCTGGCATTGCATCTTCTTTCAAACCACGTGTTGTTATTGCAGGAGTACCTACTCTTAAACCACTTGTTTGGAAAGCACTACGAGAGTCAAAAGGAACCATATTCTTGTTGATAGTTATATCGGCACGAACAAGAGTATTTTCTGCTACTTTACCTGTTAGTTCAGGGAATTTTGTTCTAAGATCTATCAACATCAAGTGGTTATCTGTACCGCCAGAGATAACTTTGTATCCACGTTTTACAAACTCAGCAGCCATAGTAGAAGCATTCTTTCTTACTTGTTTGATATATTCGTGATAAGCAGGAGTAAGTGCTTCTCCGAAAGCTACAGCCTTAGCAGCAATAACGTGTTCCAATGGACCACCTTGAATTCCTGGGAAAACAGCAGAGTCTAACAAAGCAGACATCATCTTGATTGCTCCTTTTGGAGTTTTCTTTCCCCATGGGTTCTCAAAGTCTTCTCCCATCATTATCATACCTCCACGAGGACCACGCAAAGTTTTGTGAGTAGTAGTTGTAACAATGTGACAGAATTTTACTGCATTGTTCAATTCACCTGTTGCTATCAAACCTGCAGGGTGAGAAATATCTGCAAGAAGAATTGCTCCTATTTCGTCAGCAATTTTTCTCATTCTTGCCCAATCCCATTCTCTTGAATAAGCAGAAGCTCCACCTATGATAAGTCTTGGTTTCTCTCTTTTTGCAACTTCTTCCATCATATCATAGTCTATTGTTCCGGTTTCTTCTTTAACACCGTAAGCAACTTGACGATAATATGTTCCTGAGATATTTACAGGAGAACCATGAGAAAGGTGTCCGCCGTGGTTAAGGTCTAATCCCATGAAAGTATCACCAGGATTTAAACAAGCAAAGAAAACAGCTAAGTTTGCTTGAGCTCCACTATGTGGCTGAACATTTGCCCAACAAGCACCAAATAATTGTTTTGCTCTTTCTATTGCTATTGTTTCACTTTGGTCTACTACTTGGCAACCACCATAGTAACGTTTCCCAGGATAACCTTCTGCATATTTGTTTGTCATAACTGAACCCATCGCTTCCATAACTTGATCAGAAACAAAGTTTTCTGAAGCGATTAGTTCTATACCTTTTGTCTGTCTTGCTCTTTCTTGAGCTATAAGGTCAAAGATTTGTGTATCTCTTGTCATTGTTTTGTATTTTATATTGTTAATATTCTTTTACTACTTTTGAAGTTGCAAAGTTAAACAAAACTTTGAAAATTGTATAATAATACTTGGAAAATAATTTCTTATAAACAAAACATATAGCAAAAAAACAGGTAAGACTATCTCTGAAACTTAGATTATTATTGTAATTTTGCAAAAAAATTCTATGGAAGAAAGAAAAGTCTTTTCTTTATCTGAGGTTACGGATTCTTTGGAGATAAACATCAAAAGAAACTATCCAAACAGTTTTTGGGTGAAAGCAGAGATCTCCAAACTGAACTTTTATAAGTATTCCGGTCATGCTTATCCCGAACTTGTAGAAAAGAAAGAAGGAAAAATAGTTTCCCAAATACGTTCTATTATATGGCAAAGTGATTTTCAAAGAATCAATGCAAAATTTCTTCAAATACTTAAAGAACCTTTGAAAGACGGCATTGGTATTGTCTGCCGTGCAAGACTAAACTTTTCTTCTGTTTATGGTCTTAGTCTAATAATAGAAGATATAGACCCATTGGTTACTTTAGGTAATTTAGAAAAAGAAAAAAATGACTGTATAGAAAGATTAAAGAAAGAAAATATTTTTTCTCTTAATAAAGAAAAAGAACTAACCTTCTTACCTCAACGATTAGCTATAATCTCAGTAGGTACATCAAAAGGTTATAGTGATTTTATTCAAACAATAGAAGAAAATGCTAAAGGTTTTAAAATCTTTACTTATCTGTTTCCCTCTCTTCTACAAGGCGATGGAGCAAGCGTTCAATTGAGAGAAGCTCTTAGTGTGATAGAAGGAGTAAAAGATTATTTTGATTGTGTTCTTATTATAAGAGGAGGCGGAGGAGATATAGGTCTTTCATGTTATAATGATTATATGCTTTGTCATAAGATTGCAACATTTCCTTTGCCTGTTTTAACAGGAATAGGACATTCTACTAATGAAACAGTTGCTGAAATGATAAGTTATGCTAACTTTATTACTCCTACAGCTTTGGCTGATTTTATTTTAGATAGGTTCTTCGGTTTTCTTGCTGATATGGATAACATCAAAAAACAGATAGTAAGAACATCAAAACATGTTTTAGACAAGCAAAACATACAACTGCAACATATAAAACAAATGCTAATTCTTTCTTCTCAAAGACGAATAGAAAAAGAACAATATCTGCTGGAAAATGATTTGAAAATAATAGAAATGCTAAATCCTTTAAGTGTTCTAAAAAGAGGATATAGTATAACAACACTTGATGGCAAAGTAATAAAATCTCTATCCCAAGTAAGCAAAGGCGAAAGAATAACAACAAAAGTCTTGGATGGAGAATTTGTTTCAAAAGTTGAATAAAAAAAACAATTATATTTCTTGCTCTCTCCTCAAAAACTTTTAGTAATTTTGCACCCTTAAAATAGAAGACGTCATAGATTATGAGCATGTTTAGTATTAATATAGAGAATAATAATAAGTTTGAGCCTTGGACTAAGGACTTTTGGTTAAAGATATTTGTTATGACTATTGCGATTTGCATTGTCTGTTGGGTATGGGGTGCAGATTATCCTTCAGATACAAGACCTTATATCGCAGGTCCTTTGTATGCAGTCGTACTTGCTATAGTTATAAGTCTGCTTAATGGTTTTATAAAACCTATACTTTCTTATCTTTCTTTGCCAATGATTGTTTCAACCTTGGGATTGTTTATGTTAGTAATCAATGCTATTATTGTGATGATTGCTGCTTGGCTTATGGGAGACACTTTTGACATCAATGGCTTTGGCAATGCTTTTTTGTTTTCTATTATTGTTTCTGTGCTAAGCTTTATTTTAGACATACCACGAAGAATAAAGAAAATATCAGATCATCTTAGTGCTAAACATGACCCATACAGAGACAATAACCCTGAAAGAGAAGAAGCAACATTTACAGAATATGAAGATGTAACAGACAAAGAAGAATAACATTTATTTCTTTGTCTTATATAAATAAACTAAACAATGAATATTTGTAGAACAGTAGAAGAATTAAATTCAGCAATAGAATCCGTAAAACTTCAACACAAAACAATAGGTTTAGTTCCAACGATGGGAGCTTTACACGATGGACATAAATCTCTATTCATTAGAGCAAGAAAAGAAAATGATGTTTTTGTCAGTAGTGTATTTGTAAATCCTATACAATTTAATAATAAAGAAGATTTTGAAAAATATCCTCGCGACGAACAAAAAGACCTTGCGGTGTTAGAAGAGTGTGGTTGTGATATCGCTTTTGTTCCAAAGGCTGAAGATGTCTATCAGCAAGAACCCAAAGAGTTCCATTTTGGTAAGTTAGAAGAAGTAATGGAAGGCAAACAACGCCCTGGACATTTTAGTGGAGTTGCCAATATTGTCTCACGTTTATTCCTTTGGACTAAAGCAGATAGAGCATACTTTGGAGAAAAAGACTATCAACAAATAGCTATTATAAAAGATATGATAAGACAAGAGAATATCAATATAGAAATTGTTCCTTGTCCTATCTATAGAGATGAAGACGGATTAGCAACAAGCAGCAGAAACCAAAGATTAAGCAAAGAAGCAAGACTTATTGCACCAAAGATTCATCAAATATTGGAAAAATCATTCCTACAAAAAGACTCTCTTAGCTTTAATCAAATAACACGTTTTGTAGAAGATGAGTTTGCCAAGGTAAAAGAATTTCAATTAGAATATTTTATTATTGTTGATGATACAACTCTTCAACCTATTCACACAAGAGAGAACAATCAGGGTGTTGTTGGTTGTGTTGCAGTATGGCTTGATGGAGTACGACTAATAGATATTCAAAGATACTATTAATAATAAGGTATAAAATAAAGAACAAAAAAGCAGAGTATTTCAACTCTGCTTTTTGTTTAATGTATTCTAAACTATTGTGCCGCTACCGTAGCAAATATGACTTTCTTTATCATAGATTACGCCAAACTGTCCTTGAGCCACGCCCTGCAATTTATGTTCAAAGCGAACATGATAAATATCTTCGTTCTTGGAAATCCATCCTAAAGTAAAGTCAGGCGTATGACGTATCTTGAGACTTATTTCTTTTTCTCCTTCAAAATCTCCCCATACATCTTCTGTTAGAAAATGGAAAGCACCTAAATCCATTTCTGTTCCGTATTGAGTAATTGGGTCGTAGCCTTGAGATACATAGAGAACATTATTTGGAATATCTTTTTTTACAACAAACCATGGTCCTCCGCTAAGACCTAATCCTTTTCTTTGTCCAATAGTATGAAACCAAAAGCCTTTGTGTTTGCCAAGAATTTTTCCTGTTTCTAATTCAACAATCTCACCCTCTTTTTCTCCCAAATAGCGTTTGATGAAATCATTGTAGTTTATCTTACCGAGAAAACAGATTCCCTGAGAGTCTTTCCTAAAAGCCGAAGGCATTTTTTCTTTTTCTGCTATAGTTCTTACTTCTTGCTTGGTAAGATTTCCAACAGGGAACATTATTTTTTCTAATTGTGAATAAGAAATCTGTGCTAAGAAATCCGTCTGGTCTTTTATTTTGTCCTTAGCAGTAGAAAGCCAGACTTTGTTTTCAATATTTGTTGTTGTGCAGTAGTGTCCTGTGGCAATCTTATCAAAATCTTTGCCCCACTTTTCGTTGAAAGCTCCAAATTTAATCATCTTGTTGCACATCACATCAGGGTTTGGTGTCAATCCTTTGCGAACTGTTTCTATAGTATAATTTACAACCCTGTCAAAATATTCTTGTTGCAGATTGACAACTTCCATCTTACATCCATATTTTTTTGCAATATAGGATGTAATTTCAATGTCTTCTTCCTTAGGACACTCACTATCATCCATTCCTATCATAATATAGAAGATAGTAGGAGTAATTCCCATTTCTTTAAGTTGATAAACCACGACAGATGAATCAACTCCACCTGAAACTAATGCAGCTATATTCATTTGAGTAATTAGAGAAGAGTGCTTCTTTCCACTCTTCTCCTATCTTATTTGTCCATTATTTCATTAAGGACGTTATTATAAACGTGTTTATATTGTTTTATTGAACCAAAGTCTTCATCATCAACGATAATATCGCCGTCTGTTACCTTTCCTATTGCAAGGCAAGAAACATTCTCTTTCTTCATCAGAGCAACAAAATCATTATATTTGTCTTCATCTATAGTTACAACAATACGAGACTGACTTTCTCCAAACAGGAATGAATCTAATCTGACTTCGCTATCAGAAATAATATTGAAACCAAAGTCTCTGTGCATTGCACTTTCAACAAGGTTCATAAACAAACCTCCATCGCTGACGTCATGTGCTGATTCTATGAAACCTTTTCTTATAAGTTCTTTCACCACCTGTTGCAAAGCATATTCCTTATCCATATCAAAATAAGGAACAGGAGAAAGTTTTACTCCACAATAGTTATAAAGATATTCAGAAGAGTTGATATCATCTTTTATTTCTCCAAGAAGGAATATTGTAGCTCCTTTTCGTTTGAAATCCAATGAAGTCTGATATTTTTTATCAACAGTTCCTATCATACCTATAACAGGAGAAGGCATAACAGCTTCAACAACTCCGTTGATAGAAGCCTGATTGTAGAAACTTACATTTCCTCCTGTTACCGGAGTAGCAAACTTCTTGCATGCTTCTCCCATACCTTTCACTGCATTAACGAACTGCCAATATGTTTCAGGCTTGTATGGGTTACCAAAGTTACAGCAGTTTGTAACAGCCAAAGGCTCTCCTCCTGCACAGACGATATTTCTTGCTGCTTCTGCAACAGCTATCTCTGTACCAATGAAAGGATCAGAATAAACATAACGAGAATTGCAATCACAAGTCATTGCTATACCGTTTGAACATCCTTTTATGTTAGCAATACCTGCATCTGCTGGAGCGTTAGTAGTCATATTTCTTGTTCCAACCATAGAATCATATTGCTCAATAACCCAACGTTTTGAAGCAAGGTTAGGATTCTTTGTCATTTCCTGAGCAATCTTCTTGCATTCTTGCAGAGATGGTTCTTTAACATCAGAAATTTTGAAATCGTGAGTATGTTTATAATATTCAGGTTCAGTATATTCTCTATCATATTGAGGAGCTCCTCCTCCAAGAACAAGAGTAGAAGCTGGCACTTTTGCAACCAACTCTCCCTTCCAATAGAAGTAAAGCATATCTTCATCTATTACTTCTCCTATCTTAGCACAATTCAAATCCCATTTTTCAAATATTTTCTCAACAACGTCTTCTTTTCCTTGTTTTGCAACAACAAGCATACGTTCTTGAGACTCTGAAAGAAGAATCTCCCATGCTTCAATATTTTGTTGGCGAAGTGGTACTTTATCAAGATTGATTTTCATTCCGCTTCCACCTTTTTCACTCATCTCACTTGTAGAACAGATAATACCTGCTGCTCCCATGTCTTGCATACCTACAATAGCACCACTACGACCAAGTTCTAAACTTGCTTCCAAAAGAAGTTTCTCTTGGAATGGGTCGCCTACTTGGATAGAAGGTATGTCATCAGCAGAGTTTTCAGTAACATCAGCACTTGCAAACGTAGCTCCGTGTATGCCATCCTTACCTGTAGAAGAACCAACGATATAAACAGGGTTACCCTTGCCTTTTGCTACTGCAGAGATAAGGTCTTCTTTCTTCATTATGCCGACACTCATAGCATTTACCAAAGGATTGTTCTCAAAGCACTCATCAAAGAAAACTTCTCCTCCTAAAACAGGCACACCAAAGCTGTTTCCATAGTGAGAAATACCCTCAACCGTACCCTTAAACAAACGTTTTGAATGATTGCTCTTCAAAGAACCAAAACGCAGAGAGTTCAACTGTGCTATAGGTCTTGCTCCCATTGTGAAAATGTCTCTATTTATACCACCAACTCCTGTTGCTGCTCCTTGGAAAGGCTCTACTGCACAAGGATGGTTATGACTCTCTATCTTGAAAACACAAGCTCTGCCGTCACCAACATCAACCATACCTGCATTCTCTTCACCTGGAGCCACCAACATCTGTTTTCCTTCCTTTGGAAGCTTTTTTATCCACTTAATACTGTTCTTATATGAAGCATGTTCTGACCACATAACAGAATAAATACTAAGTTCGGTGAAGTTTGGAGTTCTTCCTCCAAGATATTCTTTTATTTTTTCAAATTCCTCATCAAGCAAACCCAACTTGTGAGCAGTTTCTATGGTTACATTTTCACTTTGTATCATAACGAAATCTATTTTATTTAAGGTGCAAAGATACAAAAACTTTGCATATTTGCAATTTTTTTTATTTTATTGCAAGATATGGGGCAAGTTTTTGGTAAAGTTCTTCAGTCATAAGATGAACTTTTTTTATCTCTTCTATGTTTTTGAAGTTCCCATACTGTTGCCTAAATTGAATAATAGCCTTGGCAAGATAGTAGTCTATATATGGATGAAAAGAAAGTTCTTTTATGTTTTCGGTATTGATATTTATTGTTCTTACTTGTTTAGTTTTCAAAACAATATACGGAGATATTTGTTCAAACACCGTATCATTTATTCCCCAAACTTCTCTCAGTTGTTCTTTATTGACGTAACCTCCGAGTTGTTTCCCATATTTGTAGATATTTCTCGCTCTTACTTTGCCTATACCTTTGATTATCTGCAAATCTAAGGTGTCTGCTGTGTTCAAATCTATGATTATCTTTTCTTTAAAAGAAGAAATTGTGTTTGTACTATTTGAAGAAGAAGCACCTTTTTCTGTTTGTGAAATCTGTTTTTCAAGGTATTGATTTTTATTTTTAGGATTTGTATAATAGCGATAAGAGGTATTAGTCTTGGAATCCTTTCTTTTGTCAGGGGAAAGAGAGGCTTGTTTTTCAGAAGAAGAACTTTCATTAAGAGACAAAACAGTTACTTTGTCAGATTTTAATACTATCATCGCCAATACAACAACTACGCCCAACAAAAGCCCAATAATGAAAGCCAGACCAACTTTTTGACGTGAAGACATAGAAAAGTAGAATATTTATTATTCTTTTACTTGATAAATAGCGGGCAGATTTCTGTAGTAACCGTCCAAATCAAAACCATAACCCACAATAAAAGGGTCTTCTATCTCTTTTCCTATGTACTTTATCGGGTAATTGCATTGAAATTTATGAGGTTTGAACATCAATACGGCAATCTCCAAACTATTAACATCCAAAGCTAATAATTGTTTTCTAAGAGATTGCATGGTTAAACCTGTATCTACAATATCCTCTATAATGACCACGTCTTTACCTTTAAGGTTTTCATTCAAGCCAATCAACTGTTTGACCGTTCCAGACGATTTATCGCTCGTATAAGATGCAAGTTTGATGAATGTAATCTTGGATAAGACATTGATTTGTTTCAATAAATCTGCAGCAAACATAAATGCTCCATTCAAGACAACAACAAAAACAGGGTCTTTGTCTTTGTAATCGTTGTTAATCCTTTCGGCTAAGCGGGTTACTATTTGAGAAATCTCTTCGCTATCAACGAAAATCTCTTTGTTAAGGCTTTTTATATTCTCCATAGTCTTTGTGATTAATTAAAAAATAAACGATATTCAAATGAAAATATTGCAAAGAGCGTAATCATATTTGGCAAGAAAATAAAAAATGTTAAAATCCTTAACAGCAAAAGAAAAACTGTTCCCAAAACTCTTCGTTTTCTGGGAAAATAACAAGGTTTTTTTGTAATAAGTCTTCGTTTTCGTCTAAGAAGTCTTCGTCTTTTTTGTAAAAGTCTTGATCTTTTTTAATAAAAACGAAGACTTATTTCTATATAACTAAGTGATAATCAGCAGATTTTAAATAATCAGAAATGTTTTGCAAAAAAAGACATATTAGGAGTTTTTGCCCTTAATGGTGAATTTTGGAAAATATGCAGTCCTTGCAAAAAAACCTTACCCAAAATCACCGATTATCTAAATGCAAAGTTAATATATTTTTTTGAAATATGCAAATTATTATCAATATTTCAAACAAAATTGCTGAGAAAAGAATATTTTATACTTTTTTTAAGAGATCTTAAATTACACTTAACAGTTTCATAAAGTTTTAGTTACCCTCATTTTTTTAACTTACTTAAACAAAAAAAACAAAATTTTATTTGGTAATATCAATAATGTATTGTAATTTTGCAAAACAAAAGAGATAGACTGCGGGGTGGAGCAGAGGTAGCTCATTGGGCTCATAACCCAAAGGTCGTAGGTTCGAATCCTGCCCCCGCTACTAAGATTGAGAGGAAAAGAAGTGAGCTATGAGTCATCACTTCTTTTTTTGGTAAATTTACTATAGGTTTTTTATGCAAAAGGACCAAACGACAGAAGGCATTGTAGTAAGAACAACGGGAGACAGTTACATTGTCAGGCAAGAAAATGGTGCTTTGATAAAGTGTTTTATCAAAGGTAATTTTCGTATAAAAGGAATAAAGACAACCAATCCTGTTGCTATTGGAGACAAAGTTCATTTTTTACTCTCAGACAATTCAGATACTGCTCTGATAGATAAGATTTTCGAAAGAAAAAACTATATCATCAGACGCTCTACTAAACTTTCCAAACAAACACATATAATAGCATCCAACATAGACTTAGCTTTCTTGGTTATTTCTGCAAAAGACCCTAAAACAGACACTGCTTTTATTGACAGGTTTCTTGTAACTGCGTCTGCATATAATGTTCCTTGTGAAATAGTATTTAATAAGGAAGATATTTATGACCAAGAAGCTATGATGTATGCTGCTTCGCTGATGGAAATTTATGAAACGATAGGATATAAGTGCCTTTTGCTCTCTGCAACTAAACAATCGGGTATTCAAAATCTTAAACAAGAAATGAAGGGTAAAGTTTGTCTGTTTGCCGGTAACAGTGGCGTTGGAAAAAGTACTCTTATCAATACTCTTTTCCCTGAAGCAGGATTAAAAACAGCTGAAATCTCTTCCCAACATCTTGCGGGCAAGCATACAACAACTTTTGCACAGATGATTTCCTTTGAAGATATAAGCATAATAGATACTCCTGGTATCAAATCTTTTGGAATGGTTGATTTCAAAAAAGAAGAGCTTGCTTTGTATTTTCCTGAAATGAAAGAAAGGCTTAACGACTGCAAATATTATAACTGCACTCATACTCATGAACCTCATTGTGCAATAAAAGAAGCTGTTGAAAATGGAGAAATAGCTCAAGAAAGGTATATCAATTATATAAAGATGCTGGAAAGTGATGAAATGCAGAAACATCAATGGGAAATGGAATAAAACAAAGAGAATTTTATGAGAGTAGTAATTCAAAGAGTAACAAAGGCAAAGGTAAGTATAGAGAATAAAGAAAAATCTTCTATCGGCAAAGGTATGATGATTCTTATGGCGGTGGAAGATTCCGACACAGAACAAGATATAGAATGGCTGACAGATAAAATAGTCAAACTGAGAATCTTTGATGATGAAAACGGAGTGATGAACAAAAGCGTCTTGGATGTTGATCAGCAGATAATGGTTGTTAGTCAATTTACTCTCTTTGCTTCAACAAAGAAGGGTAATCGCCCTTCTTATCTGAGAAGTTCAAAACCGGAGTTCTCCAAGCCTATGTACGAAAAATTTGTTCTTTCTCTACAAGGCAAACTTGGAAAACCCGTTGCTACAGGAGAATTTGGTACGTTTATGCAGATAGACTTATGCAACGATGGACCTACAACTATAATTATTGATTCAAAACTAAAAGAATAGAAGATGAAACATATTATTTTATCATTTACATTCCTGTGTGCATTTTTCTTAACATCGTATGCACAACAAGAGAGTCTTAAAGCTGGATACTACGATATGGCGACAGATGTCAGCGAACTGTATTCATGGAATAAATATCCCACTTATGACACTTATTTGAAGTTTATGGATTCCTGCAAAAACAACTTCCCAAGTATATGTCGCTTAGATACTATCGGCTATTCTACACAGAACCGTTTGTTGTTAGCTCTTAGAATATCCTCTAACTTGAATGAAAATAAAAAGCCTAAGTTTTTTTACTCATCAACCATACACGGAAATGAAACAACGGGTATAATTCTTTTGATGCGTATGGCTGACAGCGTCTTGAATAACTACGCATCTTGCTCTGTCAGAGATATAGACCTGTATATCTGCCCTATTGCTAACCCTGATGGATTATATCGTAACAATAACAACACCATAAACAATGCTACAAGATATAATGCCAATAATGTGGATTTGAATAGAAACTTTCCTGACCCTGTAATGGGAGAAAACAACAGCTATGAAGTAGAAACGCAAGCCTTTATGAACTATGCTCTGAGAGAAAAGTTTGATATGGGAGCCAATCTACATACAGGTGAAGAAGTATTTAATTATCCTTATGACTGTTGGACAAGTGCAGAAAAGACACATGCAGATAGGAATTGGTTTGTTTCAATGGCTGAAGATTTTATGTCTGAATTGGATAATGCTCCACAAAATTATTTTAGAACCTATTCTTCTTCGGGTTATGTTGATGGAGGAGATTGGTATAAAGTTTATGGAGGAAGACAGGATTGGCATACTTATTTTGCACACTGCAGAGAAGTAACTTTGGAGGTTTCTTCTCAATATGCTCCCCCTTCAAGTTCTTTACCAACATATTGGAATTACCTGCATAACTCTCTTTTTGTTATGACAGATTATTGCCAAAAGGGCTTTGAAGGAGTTGTTAAAGATGCTACAACAACAGAACCTCTTGCAGATGTTCAAATATTTATAGAAAATCATGACAGAGATAATTCAGAAGTTTATACTAATGATGAAGGATATTTCTTCCGTCCAATACAAAGTGGAGAGTATAGTGTTATTATCTCAAAGCAGGACTATGAAAGTCAAACAATGAATGTTCAGTGTTTTAATAATATGCTTTCTTTAGGAGAAATCTATTTACAACGAACTCAATCCCTATACACTATCTATCCTTTGCCTGCAAGTGATGTTTTAAATTTAGACCTGAAAGGAAAAGGAGAGTATCTTATTGCGGATATGATGGGAAGAGTTTTAAAAAGAGGAATAATGGATGTTGGTCATAGTAACATAGATCTCTCAGATTTAAGAAACGGAACCTACATTTTTACAATAAAAATCAACAATAGACAATATAACAAACAATTATCCGTTGTAAAATAATATGAAAAAAACGTCTGCTATAATAATATTCCTCTGTGTTTTTGCGTGTTTGTCTGCACAAGAAGTCAAACCAGAGAAAAACTCTTCAGGTAAGATAACAGGTAAGGATGAAGTTGTAAGCACTCCTTTCTTTGCAGGAGCTGTAGGCTGGGCTTTCCCTTTTGGAGAAATGGGAAACAGATATTCTTCTTTCTTTAATGTGGATGCAAACTTAGGATGGAAGACAAAAACCAATTGGTTGTATATTTTTGATTTTTGTTTTCAATTTGGTAATAACAACGTTAAAAACCTTGACAACATCTTATCTGGTCTTATGACTAATGATGCCAATCCTTTTATCATTAGTAATGAAGGAACAGATGCTGGTGTTGTTGCTTATAATAGAAATTTGTCTCTTTCTTTTGGCGTAGGAAAAATATTCCCTCTTTGGTTTTCTAATCCTAATTCAGGACTTGTGATTACATTAAATGGAGGTTTTATTCAACATCAAATAATCTATCAATCAACCTTAGGAAGAGTTCCTCAATTAGAAGATGATTATGCATACGGTTATGACAGACAGATGAGAGGATATATGACAAGCGTCTTTTTAGGATATATTCATCTGAGTAAAAAAACTTATGCAAATTGGTATGCTGGTGTTCAAGGCTATATGGCAAGAACTAAGATGAGTAGAAAATACCAATTTGATTTGATGAGTGGAGACGATAAAAGATATACAGACTATATGCTTTCAGCAAAAGTAGGTTGGATTTTCCCTTTCTTTGGTAGGAAAGCAGACAAGATATATTTCTATTAATTCTTTTTTTAATCATGCACACAATATATAATATAGGTATATATCTTTTACAATTTGCATGTAGGTTATTGTCCTTGAAAAATGAAAAAATAAAACTTATGGTACAAGGACAAAAGCTTGCTTTCTCTAAACTTCAATCCATAACAAAAGAAGATAAAATTGCGTGGTTTCATTGTGCTTCCTTGGGTGAATTTGAACAAGCAAGAAATCTTATAGAGTCCTTTAAACAAGAGAAAAAAGAATATAAAATACTTGTATCCTTTTTTTCTCCCTCTGGTTATGAGATAAGAAAGAACTATAAAATGGCAGACTATGTTGTCTATCTTCCTTTTGATACTCCAAAGAATGTAAATCTTTTTGTTACTATGGCTCACCCTTCCATAGTTTTTTTTGTTAAATATGAGTTTTGGTATAATTATATTCAGGCATTAAAAGATATTCCTTTGTTTCAGGTATCTCTTATTCTTAGAAAGAATCATTATCTGACAAAATCCTATTCTTCGTGGTTCAGAAAACAACTTAGACATTTCAACACTTTCTTTGTTCAAGACAACACGACTAAAGAAGTTCTGCATTCTTTGGGATATGATAATGCTATCATTTGCGGTGATACTCGCTTTGACAGAGTCTTTGCAATAAGTAAAGAAGAAAAATCATTTCCTATAATAGATAACTTCTGCAAGGGAGGAGAAAAAGTCTTTATTGCAGGTTCTTCATGGCCTGCAGATGAAAGAATAATACACGATGCTCTTTATGAGAAAGAAAATATAAAGATAATTCTTGCACCTCATCAAATACATAAGGAACATATAAGTGATTTGCAAAAAATGTTCCCATCAAATGTTTTATATTCTCAAGCCAATGATGAAAATACTAAAAACAAAAGAGTACTTATTATAGATTGTATAGGGATATTGTCATATATTTATGGCAAAGGAGATATAACATACGTTGGAGGAGGGTTTGGTGTAGGAATACATAATGTTTTAGAAGCTGCTGTGTTTTATAAGCCCGTTGCTTTTGGCCCTAACAACAAAAAGTTTAAAGAAGCACAAGACCTTCTTCAACAGAAGAGTGCAAAAGAGATAAACAATAAAGAAGACCTTGCTTCTTGGGTAGAACACTTGCTGACAGATGAAGAATATTATTCAACATCTTGTACTCTTAATGGTCAATATGTGGAAAATAATGCTGGAGCAACGCAGAAAATATTAAAAGAAATAAATCAATACTTGTAGATGAAGCATAAATATAATATACTACTCTTCTTAGCTATAGCAATACTAATATGTTCTTGTTCTCCCAATAAACATATTAGCAAAGATGGTTATCTGCTTTCCAAAAATAAGATTTATCTAAACAACAAAGAGTATGGTATAGGTAAAAGTGATGTAGTTAATTATATAAAACAAGACCCTAACCATAAAGTTTTTGGAATGAAGATGGGAATGTATATCTATAGCGTTTCTCGTCCTGTAGATGATTCTGCCTGCAATTTTTTTGAGAAATATCTCTTCCGCTCTCTTGGTGAAAAACCTGTAGAACTCAGTGAAAGATACACTGAAACATCTATTAAAAACATAAAAACTTATTTAAAATCTCGTGGATGTTTTTCCGCTGTTGTTAGAGACTCTCTTTCCAATGTAAGACGTTGGTATGCTCCTTGGTCTTATTACAAAAAACGTCGTACCGAGAATTACATAATAGAAATTCCTTATAGAGCAAAAATAGATACCTTTTATCTTAGTACAGAAGATGAAAAAATGTATTCTATTATAAAACCTTTAATAAAAAAGGATATAATAAAGAGAGGTGATTGGTATAATGAGGCTATTCTTTCTGATATACGCTCAGATGTTGCTTCGGCAATGCAAGATAAGGGCTATTATGCTTTTAATACTTCTTATATAAGTTTCGAAATAGATACAACACAAGGAGTAGAAAAGACACAAATAAAAATGTATGTCAAAAATCCTACAGATAATAATGGACAAACAACACACAAACCTTATAAAATTTCAAAAATCTATCTTTATCCAAATTACATTCCTATAACATCTCCTGAATATATCCCGCCAACAGACACAATACTAACCTATCATAAACCTCAAAAGAATTTTGCTGTAACCCCTTTATATTTTATTAACAACACTCCAAAACCTATAATAAAAAGAAAGACTCTACAACGTTGCATACTTGTACAAAACAATCATTTATATTCTCCTTCTATAAGTAAGAATACTTATTCAGCTCTTTTCCAACTACGAAACTTTAAATATGTAGATATGTATTATGAGCCTATTGCTCCTTTTGATGGAGATACACTAAACCTTGCTAATTATATAAGACTGACTATGACAAAACCTATAAGTATCTCTTCCTCTTTTGAAATAAATTATTCTGCTAATAATAACAATAACCTCAACTATGGAAACTCTTCCAATTTTGGTGCAGAAGGTAATCTGTCTTTCACAAACAGAAACCTTTTCAGAGGTGCAGAAATATTTACTTCAAACATAAAACTTGCAGCAGAAATAAACAGTAAAATATTTTCAGGCCAGCACGATGCTAAAGGCTGGGAAATCTTTAACGCTTTTGAATCTGGTATTGACTTTGGTTTAGAATTACCTCGCTTTCTCGCTCCTTTTTCTACAAAATTCTATTCTATGCGTTATCACCCACACACAAGTCTAAAAGCAGGATATAATCTTCAACGCCGTTCTTATTATAATAGGTCTATTTTCAATACTAATTTTGGTTATAGTTGGAACACTTCAGAGAAGAAATTCTTCTATTTCACTCCTTTGGAAATCAACTATGTCAATATGGAGATAACAGACAAAGACTACGAAAACCTTATAAACAGTATGGACCGTAGAATTCGTTATCAGATGTCCGATCACTTTGTTATGGCTATGCGTTATAGTTATGTTTATAACGGTCAGCTTGTCAGCAAAAAAAGAAAACGATTCAACTATTTTTCTGCTAACATAGAAATAGCAGGCAATGTTTTAGATGCTTATTCTTTACTTAGCAACCAATCAAAAGATAATAATGGGAATTATACTATTTTTAATATTCCTTTTTCTCAGTATTTCAGGACAGACTTTTCTTTTATCCGTTACAACTATCTAACAAAAAGAACATCTTTTGTATATAAGATATATGGTGGAATAGGTGTCGCTTATGGTAATGCTGAAGCGCTTCCATACGAAAAGAGTTTCTTTGGAGGAGGAGCTAATAATCTTAGAGGTTGGCAACTACGAGAATTAGGACCAGGACATAGTTCTCCTACAGGAGATATGAAATACGACAGAGCTGGAGACCTTGCTTTTGGAATAAATATGGAATACAGATTACCTTTTGTTGGTCCTGTAGAAGGAGCTGCTTTTATTGATGCAGGTAATATTTGGACACTTAAAGAAGTATCTGGAATGGAAGGAGGAAGAATAAGCAAAGACTTTTATAAAGAAATAGCAACAGACTTTGGTTTAGGAGCGAGATTGAATATAAGTGTTATGATTATTCGTGTAGATTTTGCTCTCAAAGTTTGGGACCCAAGTCTAAAAATGAGTAAGAGATTTGTTTTAAGTAAAGCAAAACCAAGAGATGTTGTTATTCAGTTTGGTATAGGCCATCCATTCTAATAAATAATCGCTTTATGAAAATAGGAATACTTATAGCAATGCAAAAAGAGTTCTCCCTTATAAAAGAACTTTTACAAGAAGAACAAACGCTTGACACAAATGCTTATAAATACATAATAGGCAAGATTGGTAAACACGAAATTATCCTACAACAATGCGGTGTTGGAAAAGTCAATGCCGCCGTAGGAACAGAGAATCTTATCAATGCTTTTTCTCCTGATTTAGTTATTTCTTCTGGTGTAGCTGGAGGAGCAAGCGAAGATGTAGAACCCTTGGACATTGTTGTTTGTGAAAATACTTGTTATCATGATGTTTATTGCGGAGAAGACAATCATTTTGGACAAATACAAGGAATGCCTCCGCAATATCATACTCCTAAAACAATATTACCAATAGCAAAAACACTTCATTACAAACAAAAGATACATATAGGACAAATACTTACAGGAGATTGGTTTGTAACAACAAAAGAAAAGATGCAGACAATACTTTCTGCTTTTCCTAATCCTAAGGCAATTGATATGGAAACATGTGCCATTGCTCAAACTTGCTATATAAGAAAAACGCCTTTTATATCCTTCAGGATAATCAGTGATAATCCTCTTAGACCTAACCATTCTCAACAATACAAAGATTTCTGGACTATTATGGCAAACCAATCTTTTGACGTAGTAAGACAGTTTATAGAAATGTTACCTCAAGACAAAGAATCTCTTTCTTAGAAAAGAATATAACAAAATTATGTTTCAAGTTGTTAAACATTTTATCTGCAAACATAAAAAATATGTTCCCTTTGTTTTTCTTGGGATAATCTTTTCCCTTTTCCCTAATAATAATCCTACAGGTGATGCTTATGCTTATGCTTACTCAGCTTTGAGTGGAAAAGAAATATTTTATCCTCATCATCTTCTACATTGTGGATTAGGATATATTGTTTTAAATATTTTTAAATTTCTTCCTTTGGAACCTTTGTACATTTTACAGTCTCTGAATATTCTTATTGGATTATTAACCTTGTTCTTTCTTAGAAAAATACTTCTTTTAAATAATGTCCCTGAAAAAACTATTTGTTATTTACTTATATTTTGTGGAGCATGTTTTTCTTTTATTCGTTTTACTATAGATTATGAAACATATATATTGCCTGTATGTCTTTCAATGATAGTCATCTACTATATGCAAAAAATTTTCTCTAAAGATAATAAAATCAATGTTATCACAGTTGCGTTACTTTGCGTTTTAGCTTGTCTGTTTCACCAATTAGCCGTTATTCTTTTGCTCGCTTGCTTCATAGGAATACTGTTCAGCATAAATAGAAAATATATCTGGTATTTTGTTTGCATCTCTTGTTTATTACCTTTGGTTTATGCTCTTGTTTATTATTGTTTATTCTCTACTCTAAGTTTTAAAGGCTTGATAACTTTTGTTCTACATGATTACTTTTCAGGAAATGCACAGCCTCCTAATCTAAAAACAATGCTTATTCTGACTCCTATAAGTTTCTTCAGAACATTTATCCAAGTGCATGGTTATATGTTTAGTATCATAAAAATTTCACCTTTTATTTCTTTTCCTTTGATTGTTATTTGTTTGTCCTTTTTTATAAAAAGTATTTTACAAATAAAGAAAGTGAAAAAACTCTCTTCTTCACATAACGTTGCACAAAGAAAGTTCTCAATATTTATCTTTTCTCTGCTTATTTGCTATCTCTTATTTGCCTTTCTCAGCAATGGAAATGCGGAGTTTATGCTTATAATTCCATTTTTGTTAATTATTCTATTGATAAACTATTTTACTAATCTTAAATTTATGCTCTATCTTGCTTATGCTCTTTTGATTTGGAATACATATTTTTGTCTTTTGCCTTGGAATGAAAAGAATTTCACAACAGATAAACAACTTGTAGATTTTATCCATAATAATAAACACAATGCCTATATCTTAAAAGACAAACCAAAAATAGAAAATATGTATCGTTATTATTATGGAGAAGAGAATCTAAAACTTTATTATTATGCTGATTTAAACACTATCTCTATAAATAATATCCTCTCTCAAGATTCTTTAATATATACCGATATCTTTTCTTCTTCTGATTTTTCCAGAGCAAGTCTTAGTCAGGACTTTTCTTCAAGCCTTTATGGTGCCTCCTATGCAATAGACTCCTCTTCTACAGTATCCATCAATTCTCTCTACGGCAAAACAATATTATATCCTATAACAAAAAAGAGATAAAATAATAAATCATTTTATCTCTTTTGGTTAAGTTAGTTAAACGTTGTGTTATTGCTTTCTTCTTTCCATTTCTCTTATAAGTTCTTCTCTCTTTTTCTCTTCAGAATCTCCTATAATGGCTAAGATTATATACAAAAGCAACGGTGAAATAATAAAACCAAGCAATATCCATAGACCTGCACTTCTCCCCCTGTTTTTTGCCATATTATAAGGTATAACAAAATAAAATACTATACATATTGCAACACCAAGAAGAAAACAAATGAATATGAAAGCCCCCGGCCATTCATCATCTTCAGCTTTATCTAATTCTTTTTGTGTTGTAGTATCTGTTTGAGTTTGTTCTTCTTTAACATTATTATATTGTTCAAGAACAAAATCAACTTTAAATTTTCTATCATGATAGGTAATAGCTTTTGATTTATAATAAACATAATCAGCACTTTCTCCAAAGGGTTTAACAGTAAATGTTCTTGCCATTTTAGGAGCTATTTCTATAGATTTGTCTATATCTTGATAATCTAAAATTTCTCCATTCATATCTTTATAGACAATTCTTGCCTTTATAGATGTAATAGGAATATCTAAATTATTTTTCAACGTTATAGTTGCATCCCCGTATGGAGAATCCTGAACAAAAGAAACCATTGTTACAGCATTTGCTTTAACCTCTGTTTCTCCTTTTTGTGCAAATAAAGTTATAGACAAACATATTGCAACAAATAATAATACTATTCTTTTCATAACAAATTTTTACTTTACTTATCCATCAATTGTATAACAGGAACAGTACGAACCATACCAGAGTTTGCAGTATATTTATATATACCTACTTGTTTAAAACATTTTCCTTCTGGAGCTTTTATTACTTGGGCATCATAATAAGGATTACCTTCTTCATTATATAAAAGAACATCTAATCCTCTATAAAGATCCTCACTATAAGCTTTTCCTTTGCCGCTTGCAAGAGCAAAGCCATCTGTTAGAGATTGAAAAACTTTGAAACCTGTTTCATTAATTTCTTCCCCCGGTTTGTCAAATAATCTCATACCTGGTAATATCTCTATTTTTGTTTCTGTTTCTGTTTTTATTTCAACATTTTCTTTTGATTTCATTGTTGCTGAAACAACAAGTAACACTAAAAAAGTGAATATAATACCTGTTAATACTCCAAGTAAATAAACCCAAATTTTTTTCATCGTATTTAAATTTTATTTGTTAATAAATTAATTATAAATCTTCTCCTCGTGCTTTGTTTAGTTCATTATCGTAATACATAATAATGGAGTAATCTCCATAAAACTCATTTATCAAAAACCATACAGAACGATTTTTTACTTTTTCATATAAATTTTCAAAAAGATAATCTGCCGCTATATTATAAACATCTTGCGTAATTTCCTCTGTAGGATTATCCAATTCTTCTTCTGTATATTTTGATTGAATAATTGGCTTTACTGCATTCATAAGAGCCGTTGTATCTTGCAAAAATTCTTTATCCTTTTCAGTCATTTGAAAATATCCTGCTTCATACCTTTTGTTGCGTACAGTTATATTGTATGAAATATCTTCATCGCTTTCTATTTCATAATTTCCTGTTAAATTTTGCGGTAGATATTTTTCATTTTCTGCAAATTGTCTGCAAAGTTCATTGAATCTTATTTTTATATTAGTTTCACTTGAAGGAACGACATCTTGTACTACTATTCTCCAAACTTTGTTTTTGTTTGTTACAACAGAAACATAAACATCCCTGCCATTGAATTTGCCTTTTAATCTGTCTTGCTTTTGATTGTAGGAGAAACCTTTGGCTTTTATTTTCTGTATCATCTGGCTTTTTGTACCATCAACAGGAATACCAAGAAACTTTGTAACCTCTGTTTTGTTTTTGTTTTGTTGTGCCATTACGTTGCCTGCTCCAAAAAGGATGCACACTGCAACAAATAATATTAATTTCTTCATAATACTTGAGTTTTTATTTAATAATAAATTTTCTTTTTTTACATTGTAGATTGTGAAAAATCTAAATCGTACTTTGGAGTTCCTTTTTTGTCCAAGGAGATATTGCAGACGCATATCAGTTCCGAAGGTATATCATCAGTCCAAAAAGGAACGGAGACTTCTTTCTGATTAGATATATCTATATTTGTTGCCAGTTCTTTAGCTTTTTGGTTACACAATCTTTCCAACTCTTCTACGGTGTCGCTGTTTTTCCCAATACTGATTGTGCTTTGAGGATTATATTCTTCTTTCTTTTCTTCTTTTGGTGTAGGTGTCTCTTTTCTTGGGACAAAATCTATTCTCATATTCAATGCACCTGCAATCCTATTCAAAGTATCTATCCCAACAGAAATCTGTCCTTTTTCTATTCTACTCAGATTGCCTGCATCTATATTGACTTTCCTTGCAAATTCTTTGGCAGTAAGACCCTCATGCTTTCTTATTTCCTTTATCCTGCTTCCAAGTCTTTGCCTTACTTCTGATGTATCATCTTTCCTGACCCATAGAAAACCGTTGAAACCTTTTTTATACATTTCTCTTGAAATATCATTCCAAATGGATTTAATAGTTCCGTCATAATATTTATCAAAGAGTTTAGAACAAGTCTTGATATAGGCATTATTTTTTCGTTGATTGATTTGATAATTCATATCGTCTAAGTAGCCAAGATAATAAGTGTCATTGTTATTTGTCTCTACCTTTACCTTATTATTGTTTTTGTCTGTAAATTCTACCTTTGCCATTTCTATTAATCTTTATTTTTATCTTTTTTTACGCCGCAAAATTATAGTAAATTTATTTATTAACCAAATATTTTAAAGAAAAAATTGTATTTTAAACAATTTCAATTGTATTATTCCTTTATTATAATTGTCTTCAACACTAATATTTCCCTACTCTTGCTTTTCGTAAAAAAAGAGTAAGTCTTTTGCATGCAAACATCAAGAGTTAAGAAAAAAAGACCAAGACTTTTTCAAAAAAGTCTTGGTCTTTTTTAGTCCTTTGCTAATAAAAAATCTCTTGCTTATAGTTTGTAGATACAGCCTAATAGGAAATTGAATGTATGTGTTGGATAGTTATAATACAAATAGTATTGTTGGAATGCAAGATTGTTCAAGTCAGCAAAGAAAGACCATCTTTCTGTATATTGATAGGTTGCTGAAAGGGAAACATCAAACATTGCTTTAACCTCAACTTCTTTATTCAGACTCTCTACGTAAGCCTTGCTCTTGGAATGGAATGTTGGCAAAACACTTATGTTAAGAACGTTGTTGTATGCATAATTAAGTTTTGCAGCAAATTCAAAAGCAGGACTATACCAAGCCTCAAAAGCTTTACTATCTCTGTTTGTTCTCTGTAATGTAGCTTTCAAATTACAATAAAATGAAGAACCTATAGGGAAATAATTCTCTAAGCTAACATAATATTTTCCTGCATCATCATAGACAACTCTATGAACGTTGAATATGTTTTTGCTTATAATATCCGTATTCATAAAGAAATGTTGGTTGTATTGTTTTTGATAACCTACTTCCAAACTTAGTTGTGATTTAGGAGTGATGTTCAAAAAACCTTTTGCAAAGAAAGTGTTGTGTGTTGCATCTTGCAGGACAGGAGAAGGCTGAATAAAAGGATTCTCTAACCTAAGATCGTTCAAAGTTGGCATTATGCTCTCAGACTTTAATCCTCCATAAAGGCTAAGAGTTTGAGGTATGATTTCAAAACTAACAGTAGCCGTAGGTAAGAGTTGAAAACTTCTAAAAGTATGAACTCCTGGTTCTATGCCCAAAGAAGCAAAGAAATGGAACTTACTCCAATCAAAGAGGAAATAAGGAGCCAAGTCTATCAAGGCTTTAGATTTTTTATAAAAAGAATGTTTGTAATCAAGGCTTATTCCTGCTTTCTGATTCAATGCTTTCTTGAATAAATCCAAGTCTAAAGCACCGTCCAAAAGAGTATGTAAATAAAACTCTCCTCCACCCTGATTATTACCTGTATAATGGAAATTTAATCTTCCATTATGCTGCAAATCTTCATCTCTTGACAATGTGGTATAAGACACATCTGCTCCCACATTATGCCAAGATATTCTATAATCTGAGTTATCTATGTTTTGTTTAGGATATTGTTCTGAACCATAATAATAGTTACGGGAATAGTTGTAAAAAGCGCGTGAGGAAAGAGTATAATGTTGGAATATCTTTTTTGCATATATGTTTATGTCTTCATTTGAATATCCACTGTGTCCATAGTTCTTCTCTCCCGTAAGAGCAGAACGAGAATAGACATCAACACCATACAACAAAGACCTGTCTCTTAAAGATGTGTAAGATCCTTGCAACAATGGAGTAAAAGCCATTTTCAAATCTTTACCAAAAGCCAATCCTAATCCACCTTTAAGATGAATCTTATAAAGTTGTGCCTGAGGTTCTCCCTTTACAGATGCGGCCTTTATGGTATCAAAGTCTAAATGAGTATCATAGCCTTTCTTTATTCTGTCAAAAGTAAAGTCTATTTTTGTAAAAGATGTATCAAAGATAGAAAGACTATTGTTTATCTTGTTTGCATCGCTTATCATTGGGTCAAAGGCAACATTTATTGTTACATTTTCGTTATAGGTGTCATCTTGTGCCTGCAAAGAAAACACACATAACAATCCCAATACTAATAATATCTTTTGCTTTATCATATCTTTTTCTCCTTATTTGCGTTGTTTTAATATTTGTTATCTTCTATTATGATTTCATCAACAGAGTTCTCTTGTTTGTTCAGCTTGTCTTCGTTATCCTGTTTCTCTTTATTGTTTTTGTTTTCAAGTTGGGCAAGTTTGTCTATTGCAAGTTGTTTTATGCCATCGTCTCCATCATAGTTGTCTATAATAGATTGAAGAGTTTGTTTTGCTTGAAAATCATTACCATTTACAGAGAATATATCTGCCCAAAGGATAAAACCTAAAGCAAGATAGTAATCATCTGCACCACTCTTAGACATCTGCCTTATGATTTTCTCACTCTCTTTGTAGTTCTTGTTGTCAAATTCTATCTTAGCAAGAGAATACTGTGCAAAAGACGAATATTTTAAATTAGCAGATTTCTGCAATTCCTTAATGTATTCTTTTGCGTTTTCTGATTTGTCTATGTTAAGATAGCTATCTGCAAGAACAAAATAAGCATTATCTTTTGTACTTTGATCTATATTCTCCATTTCTAAAAGATTATTTGCTGCAGATATTGCATTGTTATAATCAGTTACATCATAATAAATATTCATTCTTCCCTTTCTTGCCAAAAGCTTATTAGCAGAAGATGTTGTAATGCTGTCTAATCTATTATAGACTCTTAAGGCTTTTTCTGTATCTATGCTTGAATATATATTAGCTGAGTTTAACAGAGATTTTTCAGTATATTGTCCGTATGGTTTCATTGCAACCTTATAATAATATTCTCCTGCCTGAAGAGTATCTTTCTCTCTCATATAACAATCAGCCAAATAATATTCTGCCTTAGTGCTATAGTTTCCTTCAGGAAAAGAGGCAAGATATTTCTTGAAAGAAGTAATTGCTTGAGAATACTTTTCATCCATATATCTGTTTTCTGCTGTCTGATATAACAAATCTTCCTCTTCTTGTTTGCTTACCTTTACAGAACCCAAACTATTTATGTAGGCTATGTATTGCTCTGGTTCACCCTTATCCATATAGATGTTTTTAATGGTAGAAAGAGCAGCTTTAGCTTGCTTTGAATTAGGATAGTTTCTGACAAGTTTATCTAAAGATTTAAGGGCTTGGTCATATTGTCCTAATTGATATTGAAGCATTCCAACCTTACCAAGACAATCTTTAGTGAAAGCATTGTCGGGATATTTCTTTAACAAGCTTTGATAAGTAGATAAAGCATTGCTGTTATCATTCAAGGCAAGATAAGTGTTTGCTAACTCATAAGTCATAGCAGGGACATAAGAAGAATTAGTATAGGTGTTGATACCATCCTTTAGTGTCTGTGCTTTGTTTTTGTATTCTCCCATTGCACCAAGAGCCATCGCTTTTTGATATGTTGCATAATCTGCATTTGCGGAATTGGTTTGAATGAAAGAACTATAGGTCTTTACTGCTCCTGAATAGTCTTTAAGCATATATTGACAATCCGCTATACGTATTTTTGAATCATTTTTTATTGTGTTGTCGGCTTCACTTTGTTCTAACTTAGTAAAATACTCCTTAGACAAAGAATACTTTTTCTGCTTGAATAAGTTGTAAGCCATTAAATAGTCTGCAGAGGATTTATAAGCGTTGTTTTCATTACCCGATACGGCATAGAAAGAGCGTAACATTTCTTCACTCTTCTTGTATGAATTAGTTCTATACAGTGCTTCTGCTTTTATGTACTTGGATGTTGCCACTATTTCATTAGTAGAAGATGTAGAATTATCATCTATTTTATCCAACACTTTTATACAGTCTTTGTATTTCTCTTCATTAAATAGTTCTATTCCCCGATTAAGACATGTCTTAACATAGATTTTATTCAATTGTTCATCTCTATTCTTTATGCCTTCCATCTGTTCCAAAGCGGCAGCATAGTTATGAGTGCTACCATATATCTGTGCTAAACAAATACGAGCCTCTCCTACCCTTGCTCCTTCTTTAGTCTTCTTTGTCTTTGGATCTGTTTTGGTATTCTCTTTTATATATGTGTTTAGTCTTTTTACAAGTGTTTCGTTATATGGATTAGGATTAACTACACAAAGTTTAGCATAAGAAAATAAAGCATCTTCTTGTATTGTTTTATCATAAGTCATTGTAGATGCTTTGTTATAAGAGTTAAGAGCAAGAGAAGAGTCTCCTTGTACTAAATAGCAGTAACCTAAGGAATAAAGAGCATTTTGTGTTAGTGCATCTTCTTCTATAGTACAAGCCTCAAAATAAGGTATTGCCTCAACATTCTTACCTGTCTCCATAAGACAATAAGCCATAAGATAGTTATCATTACGATTAACTCCTTCATTGCTTTTGATAGATTGTTCTATATAAGGTAAGGCTTGTTCATATTCTCCTTTTTTATAGTATGCATCCCCTAACATTCGGTTAAGTTCTGTTGCTCGCTTAGAGTTTATCGCATTCTTGCTAAGGGTAGAAGCCATACTTATGAGAGCATCATAATCCCCTTGAAAATAATATATCTGACATATGTAATAAGGAACAACCTTAGAAAAATGTTTGTTCTTTTTTAGGGGTTCAAACTCTTTTAGTGCTAAATCATACTTGCCTTCTGTATAAAGAATATGTCCATAATAGTATTTACAAACAGCAGCATATTTGCTATCAGTGTCCTTGACCTTAGAAAAGTATGATTTTGCCTTATCATTCATATTCTGCAAGAAGTAACAGTAACCTATCTTATAGTCATATTCCTGTCTTTCTTCGTTAGTTAGAGAACTTGTATCCATATTGGCGTATGTATTCAAAGCCATAAGGAAGTCTGCCTTGCTTGCATACCAATTAGCGATGAAAAAGTCTGCACGATTCTTTTTCAAAGAATTAGGAAACAAAGTCTTATACTCTTTGAAAAGCATATCAACATCATTATTCATCAGATAGTAGGCACACAGAGCCCTATTGAAATACAAGTCTGCTACCTCAACTCCTTCTTTTTCTTTACTAAGAACCTGAGGAGCTATGCTTTCATAGATACTTATAAGTTTTGAATATTCATTATAAGCCTGTACATAGTTCTTTTCCTCTTGCAAAGCATAGGCCTTCGTTTTTGCTTGCTCATATTCTGCATTCACAAAAGTCTTTTGAGCATTGGTATTAAAAAATACTACGCTCAAAAGAGTCAATATTAAATATTTTTTCATAAAAAATGTTTTTATCATATTCATAATAATTCACCATGTTAAACAATCAGCAAAAGTAAAACATTTTCTTAAATAGGTGCCTCTATACACGATTTTTTTTATCTAAGACATTCTTTTATCTTCTTAAAAGAAATATTTTCTGTTACTTCTTTCTTGTTATTAGTGAAATCATAGTAAGTTTCTAATTCCTTTCTTTGTCTGTTTTTAAATGATAAACATAGGTATAAAATATAATTTGCGGAGATTAAATAAAATAATCTCCGCAAAAAAAGCATTTGTAAAATAGTTGTTAGAAATAAAGAGTTTATTCCTAATCACTTGGCTTTAATCTTTAAGTTTTTTGTTTATTTCTTCTATGGAAATGTTTAGTTGCTGCATATTCCTTTTTAGAAGAGGTAGAAAATTGTCAAAAAAATCTTGCTTTCTTACTTTAGCAATCTCTTCTTTTGCCCCTTTATTAACAAAGTAACCCATGCCTCTTTTATTATAAATAATATTATTAACAGACAAGCGTTCAATGGTTTTAAGTGCAGTATTAACATTTACTTCATATTGTGCAGCAAATTCCCTAACAGAAGGTATTCTCTCATCTTCTTTAAAAATCCCTTCAAGAATATCATCTGCTATCTTATCTGCAAGTTGTATAAATATCGGGGTGTTATCTTTCAACATATTATATTTAACTCCTTTCTTTTCTAAGTTTTAAATAAGCACCAACAACACAAGCAACAAATACTATATGTAAAAATACCTCAAACAGAGTTTCTACAATACTGTCCTGTAAAAAGTGTTGCATACTGCCATTCATCACATTTCTGTAATTCAAGTAAATCCATATACTAAGACCTACTACACTTAAAAATCCCAAACCAAAAACTATAGCCCAAGTCTTTAACAGTTTATTCTTTTTAAACAAAATAGCTCCCAAAAAAGAAAAAGACATGAACAGATAAACAGAGAACCAATTGCCATAGTGAGAGAACTTGTATAGAGTTTCTTTATACAAAAGCACATACTTATCAAATCTAATCCAATTTACCAAGTGTCCTAATTCCATTCCTAAGAACATTGTAACAAATGTAACAACAGGCACTAAGATAAAAGCCATAATAAAATTGACAGCGAACTTTTCTTCTATGCTTGCAGGCAAAAGTATGCTTTCAGAACGATTGTATCTCTTGTCATAATTTCTAAAAGGAAGCATAGAGGCTCCTATTCCGCAAGAAATCAAAAAGAAGACATAAAAAAATGAAAAAGTATCACTCATTGTTATGTTATTAGGCATATTAATACTATAAAATACCATTAACATAGCCACTCCCACAATATGTATAGTGGAAATAACCAAAAAAGTATTTCTGTTTATCATAAAATTTCTCTGAAACAGAGCACAAAATCTTCTAAAATTAAACATTTTACTTGTTCTCCTTATTTTTGTTAAATAATTCATTAAACAAACTCTTATTCAAGAAAGCAGCATTAAACAACATCTCTACATCCAAATTGCTTTCTCGTCCTTCTTTATTTTCTTTAACCACAGCAAATCCTGCCACGTTATCTTCCTGATAAAGAACTTTATCTGCATTTACTTTTTCTTCTATACCAAACCAAAGTTTTTCAGTTATTTCCTCTCCATCTGCATTAAGAAGCACCTTAGTTTTATCAAGGATAACTATACTGTCCAAAACGTTTTGCAAATCTCTTGCCTGATGAGTGGAAATAATCATTGTCTTTTCATCTGACATCGCTTTCATAACTATTTTCCTGAATGCAGACTTACTTGGAATATCCAAACCATTTGTCGGTTCATCAAGAAAAATGTATTTAGTATTACATGCAAGACCAAAAGCTATATATACTTTTTTCTTTGTACCAAAAGACAACTTATTAAGTTTTTGCTTTTTATTTTCAATCTCAAACTCTTGCAGATAGTTGTTGAAATCCTCTGCGGAGAAATTAGGATAAAACACTGCATTGTATTTTTCAAAATTCTCTATTGAAAAATCACAATCAGGCATCTCTTCATTTAAAAAGAACACCTCTTGTAAAAAATCTACTGTCCTTTTTTGAGGAATAATGTCTAATACTTTTACTTCTCCCTGCTTTGGAAACTTTAATCCTGCTATAAGATGTAAGAGTGTAGTCTTCCCTACCCCATTCTTACCTAACAGTCCATAGATTCTACCTTCTTTCAGGTTGCAATTAATACTGTCAAGTACAATCTTATTCTTTTTGTAAAAGAATGTTAAATCTTCTATCTTTATCATTGCTTTATAAATTTATTTTCTTCGTTTTGATTTTCAAAAACGGCGTTTTCATAAATCAAAACGGCGTTTTTGTTATGTAAAATCCCCGTTTTTGAATGAAATTTCTTGATTATTGTTTATTTTGACCTTGACCCATGGAGTTTTCTCCTCCTGTACGCTCTTCCATATCGTTGTTCTTGATACGTTGAAGGGTATTATTGTTAGCTTTCTTTCCGAATGAATAAGACACAGAGCAAGAAACCATTGGTCGTTGCCAAGTTATATTATTCTTCATTTTCATATTGTCAGATTCCATATCTACATGGAAAGTACGTTTAGGTAATTGTCCAACACCGATAGATGTTTTTAAACTCTTGTTAAGAAATTCTCTACTAAGATTTATATCAAATGAATACATATCTCCAAAAGAATATGTTCCTTGAGAACCACCTGTCATATAGAAAGCAGATAGGGTTAATTTTGTTTTAAAGAAGAAATCTAATCTTAGAGACTGCCATGTCATAAACCCAAACTTCTCCACATTAACTTTTAACATAGGGTCATCAACTTGAGTTTGCATCCATGTACCTTGAGCCCATAGAGTATATTCCACATGTTTTCCTAATGGAAGTGCAGTACTTAAACCTAAAGCAGCATGTTGTGAGTGTCCAAGATTATAAGGCTTTTCTTCAAAAATAAGAGTACCGGGACGAAGGTAACGAGTCTCGTGTATGATGTCGTTGGTGTAATCGTATGAAGCGTTGAAAAATAAGAAGTAATGAAAAGCATAGCTTAAATTTAAGGAATGAGTATATTGTGCTTTCAAGTTAGGGTTTCCTGATTTGAAAAGATATTCATTTTCTTTCTCAACAAAAGGATTCATGGAATTGTATTCAGGACGTGTGATACGGTATGAATAAACAAGAGTAAGATTATCCATTTCCCCAACCTTATAGTTCAAATTAACATTAGGAAAGATGTCTATATAATCCGTAGTTTTTTCTGAATTATTTACTTTTTGTTTGATATTGGTATGAGTATGCTCTGCTCTAAGACCTAAACGATAAGATAGTTTGTCTGTGATTCTATGAGAAAATGAGGTATAAAGAGCATTAACATTTTCAGTATAGTCAAGATGATTTGAAACATCATCATTATATGCACCGTCTTCGTAACAGGTGAAATCGTTTTCTACCTTTGTAAGACGAGTCTTTGCTCCGGCTTCCAAAGATATTCTTTCGCTTAATGGTTTTATCAAGTCAAATTTTAAAGAGTAAGTATTGTAAAGGTTTTCTGTAGAGTCCCTATCTGAACCTGTTTTCATCAAGGTTGCAAAATCTCCATTGTAATATTTTGCCTCGTCAAAGCAATATTCTTTTGATTTGTTGTTGTTGTAATCAATAGTAACAGAATATTGTCCTCCTATGCTGTCTAATTTACGGGAATACCACAGGTTTGCAGCAATATTTCTTCCATTACCATGCTCCGAACTGTTGTTAGAATAAGAAGAGTCTATAATATTATAAGGGAAAGTAGAGATACGTGTTTTAGTTAAAGGATTTTCGCTTTCAGGTTGGTGATTGCCATTGATAGAAAGCATGGCACCAATAGAGGATTTATCATTTATTTTAAAATCTGTAGAAAAACTGCCATTATACCCACGATAATCATAATCGTTGATGGCTTTATCTGTTTTCATACGAGTCATAGGATTAGTAAATATATATGTAGTGTTTTCTAAATCTGTCTCTCCTGCCCAACGGTTGTAGGAAAGAGAAGTGTTGAAAGTCCATCTATCATTAACATAGTTAAGGTTTATTCCTTCGTTATGTTTCCATTCCTTGTCATATGCTGTCCATAGATTGGCTTCACCAGACCAACCAAGTGTTTCATGTTTAGCCATCTTTATGTTTATAATACCAGCTGTTCCTTCTGCTTCATACTTTGCTGAAGGATTGTTTATTGTTTCTATCTTTTCTATTGAAGAAGGAGGCATAGCTTTCAACATACTTTTTATAGCAGAATAAGGCACACGAATATCTCTTCCATCAAATTGAAAAAGAATACCACTTTTACCATTAAGTTGTATATTTTCGTCTTTGTCTATGACCACTCCCGGTACTTTTCTTAATAGTTCAAAAGCATTGGCAGTTGAAGAAGAAACATCTTCATCAATGTTCATTGCTACACCGTCATTAGTCATTTCAAAACGTTTTTGTTGTGCAAAAATTTCTATTGTAGATAAGGTTTGTCTATCGACTTCTAAAAATACAGGATTAACATGTAATGTATCCTTTACTCTTTTAGAATTCTCCGCTAAAGGAAGAGAAACTGATTTGTAACCAATAAAAGAAAAAGTAATAAACTTGGCATGCTTGTGGTATGCAATAGAATATTCTCCTTTTTCATCTGAAACTCCACCACCTAATAAGGTAGCGTTTTCGGTAGTATCTGAATAAAGCATGACGTTGCAAAAAGCAATAGGTTGTGATGTTGATTTGTCAATAATAGTACCTCTTACATGATTTTGAGCATATGTAATTCCTACACTCAATAGCAGTATTAAAATCACTGCAAATCCTTTTACTGTTTTCATTTTTGTATGGTTTTTAATTGTTATACTGTATTAGTGTAATAGTAAAGTATTACACCGCAAAATTATATTAAATTTATAACCTACCAAACTTTTTTTGAAAAAAATGTAAACTATTTTTCAAAAGGTGTTACAAAAAGTAGTATTTTTGCACTTCGTATAACAATATATAACACATAAATAGATGAAAGATTTTGTAGCAGAACTAAAGTGGAGAAATATGATCCACACCATAATGCCAGGAACAGAAGACGAACTAAAAAAAGGAATGGCTACAGCATATGTAGGTATAGACCCAACTGCTGATAGTCTTCATATAGGGCACTTAGTAAGCATAATGATTCTTACACATTTTCAAGCTTGTGGTCATAGGCCTTTGGTTGTTTTAGGAGGTGCTACAGGAATGATAGGCGACCCAAGTTTCAAGAGTCAGGAAAGAGTCCTTCTTACTCCTGAAACCATACAGCATAATCAAGAATGTATAAGAAAACAATTGGAAAAATTCTTAGATTTTTCTGAAGACAAACCTAACCATGCTCAGATTCTTAACAACTACGACTGGATGAAAGGCTGGAGTTTCATAGATTTTATCCGTGAGATAGGAAAGCATATCACCGTTAATTATATGATGGCTAAGGATTCTGTTAAAAAAAGAATAGAAACGGGAATATCTTTTACAGAGTTTTCATATCAATTGATGCAAGGCTACGATTTTCTTTATCTATTTGAAAACTACGACTGCAAACTTCAAATGGGAGGCTCCGACCAATGGGGGAATATAACCACAGGCACAGAACTCATCCGTAGAACTCTTGACAAGGAAGCATACGCTATCACTTGTCCATTGATAACAAAAGCTGATGGAAAGAAATTTGGTAAGACAGAGAAAGGCAATGTTTGGTTAGACAGAGAAAAAACTTCCCCTTACGCTTTCTATCAATTCTGGTTGAATCTGTCTGATGAAGATGCAGCCCGATTTATTAGAATATTCACATTAAAATCAGAAGAAGAGATTTGCGAGTTAGAAAAACAACACGCAGCAGATCCTTCTCAAAGAATTCTTCAAAAGGCTTTAGCTAAGGATATTACCATCAAAGTTCATAGCGAAGAAGATTACAATGCAGCTATAGAAGCTTCTCAGATATTATTTGGAAAAGGAACAACAGAAACTCTTAAAAAACTTGACGAACAAACATTTTTAAGTGTATTTGATGGTGTCCCTCAATTCAAAATAAGCAAGTCAGACATAGAAAATGGCATTGGAATAATAGACCTCGTGGCTGAAAAAACTCAAGTTCTCGCTTCCAAAGGAGAAGTACGTAGAGCTTTAAAAGAAAATTCTTTGTCTATCAATAAAGAAAAAATAAAAGAAGATTATATAGCCAATTCTTCTTGCCTTTTGAACAACAAATATATCTTGGTCCAAAAGGGTAAAAAGAACTATTACATAATCGTGGTAGAATAAAAAAATAAAATGAGCAGAAGAGTAAAAATACTGCTGATAGGTATTTTAACAGCCTTGTGTGTAGCATGTGTTTTTGCTACAAGTCCATCTAAAAGTTCCTCTACGGAGGAACAACAAATAGTCAATGACAAAGATACTATCACTTATTGTTCTCCCCTAAAAGATAGGAAGGAACTGTTGCTTTATAGATTTGCTTACACTGTTTCTTACAATCCCGACAACAAGATTCCTAATTGGGTAGCATGGAAAGAAACTAAACAATATGCTAACGGAAACCTGAAAAGAACATCTTCTAATGCTTTCAGGGAAGATGAACAAGTAAGAAAGCCACGTGCTTCCTTAGAAGATTACAAACATAGTGGCTGGTCAAGAGGACACATGTATCCTGCTGGTGATGCCAAATGGAACAAGAAAGCAATGTATGAAAGCTTTCTACTAACAAATATATGCCCTCAAGACCAAAAACTTAATGCTGGAGATTGGGAAGAAATAGAATCTCTTTGCAGACAATGGGCAAAAAGATATGGTGAGATATATATTGTCTGCGGTCCTATATTGGATAAAAACTTTTCTACTATTGGAAAAAACAAAGTAGCAGTACCAAAAGCTTTCTTTAAGGTTGTATTATCTATGAATCCAGAACCAAAAGCAATAGGTTTTATCTGTGAAAATGCCCCTAACAATTTTAATATAGAAGACTACGTTTGCTCTGTTAACAAAATAGAACAAGTAACAGGAATAGACTTTTTCCCTTTCTTAGAAGATAGTATAGAAAACAAAGTAGAAGCTCAAAGTAGTTTAAAACTATGGCTGAGAAAAGGAAACAAAATAAAATAGAAATATGCGCCTACTCCATTGATTCTTGTCTTGTGGCAGAAAGAACAGGTGCCGACAGAGTAGAATTGTGCGACAACCAACAAGAAGGAGGCACTACACCCTCATACGCCACAATTGTCTATGCAAAAGAACATCTAAACATAGATACCATGGTTATGATTCGCCCAAGAGGAGGTGATTTTCTTTATAATGATATAGAATTCTCTCTAATGAAAGAAGACATCTTATTATGCAAAAAAATTGGCGTAAAAGGTGTGGTTTTCGGTCTACTAAATAGTGATGGAACTATTGATAAAGAACGTACAAAAACACTAATAGAAATTGCAAAACCTTTAGATGTATGTTTTCATAGAGCAATAGATGTAAGCAAAGACTATTATCAGTCAGTACAAGATATAATATCTTGTGGAGCAAGAAGAATACTTACTTCTGGAGCTGCAAACAAAGCCATAGAAGGAATAGAAAACATAAAAAAAATACAACAAGACTTTGGTTCTCAAATAGAAATAATGATAGGCAGTGGAGTAAATTCTTCTAACATAAAAATGCTGAAAGAATATACTAATGTTAATAACTTTCATTTATCTGCTAAAACTAAAATAGATAGCAAAATGCAATTCCGTCATCCAAAAGTTTCTATGGGAGGAAACAACCTTGACGAATACTCCATCAACATCGCCTCAGAAGAAGAAATAAAAAAAATAAAAGAAAGACTTTCTTACAAAAATCTTCACGATTTTTGTTTTTAATGTCTAATACAAGTTCGTTGCAAAAGACTTAAACTCTTTCACGATTTCTAGTCATATTTATCCCTTTATTTTCGTATTCTCTAAAACAAAATAAAGTATTCGGTTATCATGAATGCAACTATTGTCATGTAGTATGACCAACCACAGACGATGCATCCTTCTCCAATAACTGTACTATACATAGTCTTCTCTGTCATTAATAGCACACACAATGATTATCTTTTCGTTATCTTTTAAGTCTTTTTGTTGTATAGTTGCAGAAGTTTTAGAGTTTACATATTTATTTTGGGAAAGAAATGCTAGTTGTGGATTGCTGGTCCTTTGCTAATACTTGGAAGGTATTGAACATTGCAATCTGAACTTTTGAATTCTTGTATAATTTATAATTGCCAAAAAGATATGTATCACATAATCCCATGTCTACTTCCTACTCTATTTGTTTATTTTGTCCTGAATTGAATTCCCTTGTTGATCACATAACAAGTCCGTGTAAGCTTGCCCGTAAAGTCTTCGCAAAAACATATATTCTCCTAAAACAAACTAAAATCCCCAGCCACCAAGGACTTCTACCAAAACAAGAATAAGAACATATGCTCCTATGTTAATTACTGTCGATCCCAGTTTGTGATTTTTGATTTGATTAATTATCTAATTATTTCATATTTCCTCTCCTTTTAAATATTTTTCGGTTTCGCTGTCGTAGTCGTAACTGCATTCTCAAACACATCGGCAATTTTTGGTAGGTTCGGCGTTCGCTGTCGTGAATCTTGCGAATGCGTTCCAGCAACTCGTCAAAATAGCCTTTGTCGAAAGGCTTCCCTATTGTTGAACATCTGTCATTCAGCACAAAGTTTTGGGTGATGCATTCTTTCAGATTTATGGTTGCCTATATACGGGACGTCGTTGCTTGATGAGAGTTGATATGGTAGCTTGGGCAATGACAGCATCGAGATTGAGAAGACAACAAGACTTTTTATCTGTCGCTCTCCCTCTTGTTAAACTTGTTCCTCCATTTTGGAACAAGTTGCTTCTTTTGAGAACTCCTGCTCTTGATAGATTTTACCTAAATGTTTTGTGATGGCCTGTGTTTTACACCCATCGCTTTCTGCGAGAGCCAAAATGTCACATTATTATAATAGACATTGACACACACATTTCATTCCTCGTTTTGATAGAGAACGATGCTATGTTGGTTTTTTTGTATCTCGTTTTTCTTCATTGCCCTTTAACAAATCATTTTCAGCTACTGTTCTTATGCGATTTTCAATTCTTTCTTTTTTATTTGAAGTCCAAAATGCGGAAATATTAAACCGTACTTCTATTGCCTTGGTGTGGGGCAGGTGTATGTTCTCTTGAATCCTTTTTATCAACAACGAATTAATGTTTGATAATCCAAAGGGGAAGAACATTTTCATTTTCACTCCTACCAACATAGATGTCCCCTACCTCTTACTCCTACCACCAGATAAAATTAAATTTCTTATACTATATCGATTTTATTTTAATCGTAGGTATTGGCTTTAGATAAGTGGAACCTGTGTCATTAATATCACATTGTTGTCGGATAATATCCCGTCTACGAATAGCAGGTTGCAAGCAATATGTATCAAAGTCTTCAACATTTACCAATTTGATATCAACCAAGTGGGGGAAAAGCAACTTATAATAAGCTGTAGCCATACGGACAACTGCTTTCTTATGCCGTTCATCAATTTTCTTTGGCATGTCAACGAGTTGGTTTACGACATCTACATAAACGCTTTCTGTACGCATTCTATGTAACGTTTCACTGAAAAACTCTGCATTAAGTGTCCAGCCTTTCAATACCATACTGCTGTCTATTCTTGGCAATCGCCATCCTTCTATCATACCATGAAATCTATCAAGAGTGGCAGCTTCGTGGAAGATGTCTGGCATCTTCTTGAAGTAGTTCTCATCAAGAGGGTTGTTCTCTCCATCAAGGTCAATATTTCCAAGTAGTATTAATCCGCATTGCGACATAAATTCATAGTTATCAACAGTGGCTTTACCATACTCTAGAAAATTCTTGAGGAATGCCTGTATTTCGGCGGGGTCACTAAATGTTATGCTTTGCAGTTCATCGAATCCCACAAGATCATAATAACGCATGATTCCTGGCACCTGTTTCGCCTTGTCATATATTAACTTGGCTCGACTCACCTTTCCACCACTTACTAACCATACATATTTACTCAACTGTCCAAATACATAGGACTTACCTGTACCCATATGCGCAAACTCCACCATATTGAGCCTTGGTTCAATGAATGGCAACAGACGCGTAAGAAATTCCAGCTTTTGTGTTTTTGATGCAAATGCTTTCGGATTATACTCCATCGCAGAAATAAGCACATCGATCCATTCATCTAAGGAAAATTGTCTTCGACACTGGCGATAATAATCCAAATCCATATTCTCAATGGGACGGAAAGGCCGGAAGTCAATCATCTCCACATGGCCACTATTACCATCGCTAGGTGGTATGTATACAAGTTTCATAATACCCCACCTCTCTCCATCAATAAGGTCATTGGGATATTGTACTATGAGATGATGCGGAATTTCAGTCTCTCCATAATTAATTCCCATGTCTGGTATGGAAAATTGTACCCGATTGGAGTGAAGATTCGTACTGACTATAAAACGAGTGAGAAGGGTCATTACCTCTCCGCGCATCAAGCGCGACTTGACGGAGTTGGTTTCTTGAGGAATATGTTCTCCCAGAAATTGTAACATTGCATCACCTCTCAACGTACCGTCAGGTGCAATATGCTTTGATACTATATAGTCCTTAATGAATGAAGGCAGATTGTAACCATTGAACGCCTCGTAATTCTTAGGGTCTTTATAAACAGCTACACTACCGAATACCTGTTTTATTTTTTCTCCCAAATCGTTCATTTCTATATTTTTTAGAATCCAAACATATTATTGGCATTACCCAATCCTAAACCGAAAATTTCAATATCAAAACCTTGGACAGCACCTCCATTTGGTTGAATGGTAATACGCGTATTCCCTTCTTTTGCATCAGGCAAGTAAGCAACCCACATATCCCCTGTTTCATATGTCATATTGACGGAAGCACTGCCAATTTTTATCTTCACCTCAGTTGGCTTTGGAGTTATAAATATTTCGACAATTGGTTTTGATAGGGGTATCTTATTCTTCTTTATTCTAATGGTATAATTATGCATTTCTGTTGATGGCGCAAGAACAATAAAAGGGACAAGAACCTCTTCAGGTGTGCATCCACCATGAACTTCATGTGTTGGTTTATTTCCTAACGACGCATGCCGTAAGGCAACTTTATACTGACGACCGTCACTTTCATTGAGATGATAAATAAAATCCGTATCATGATGTGGTATGTTGTCAGACAGTAGGTAGCGTCCTTCATGTTCCGCTGTTTTCTCTGTTTTAAGGCTATCAACTTTACGCGAAAGGTAGCTCAACCCATGATCGCTCACTATGGCTATGCGACAATTCTCTCCTATGTGATTTTGCATGATTTTTTTAACAGCGTCACGTACTATTGCCAACTCTTCTATCAAGGTATCGTATTTCCGATATCCATGACTATCATGAGCCTTTTCATCAAGTGCTCGTAAAATCTGTTCAGGAGGTAGGTCGTATCGGTTATGAGTAGTCGAAGAAGGGATGTCTGCCCGTGAATATACACACTTTTCAGTCACAAATACTTTTTGTCCAGAAACAATATGATTGATAAATGGAATATATTCAGCGCCCAAACCATCTATCCAATACACATAGTCTACTTTAGTTTGTGTTAACATATCATGCGCTCTCGGTATAATATGATACCAACTGTAAAATTTTTCTGCGGTACCGCTGTACTTTGAAACAATATCCTTTATGGGGTCTGGGTAAGAATCTGACAACTTTGCCCTACGATAGTGTTGGAAATATATATCAATCCATTCACACCCGTCTGGCAATACGGTATTTCCTTCGCCATAATAACCATAAAGATCTGGATAAATGCTTTGCAAATCCCGTCGCGTGAAAGAATCATTTTCGTGTAAATCATACCAACCAGCGGCCAACCAATATTCAAAGTCGAAAGTATGAGTACACAAAGATTTTGCTGAAGCGAAATCTCCAGAACGGAAAATCTCTACAATTTCCTGTCTTAATTCTTGCTGAATCTTTGACGGTACAGCACTTCTCATATACTCTCTCGCCGAGTTCATCAATCTTGCGCGTTCATTCAACAGATTTGCATTATAGTATTTGTCTTGTGTGTGTAGCGGTATCTGAGTGGCAATTTTGATTATAAGTGAATCTGCATTATCCAGACTTGATGTTTCCAGACACTTTTGAAGATAATCGTTTTGTGTTAATTGCGAATCGTACAAAGCATATTTTTTTAAGGTCCACCTGTCAAACTCTGTAGTTTCCGCAGAAATCCAAAGTTGCAACAGGGTTTCTGCATCTATACTATATCTATGCAATCGATGACAGACATACGAACCAAACGAGAAATCTTTTTGTGGGATATTTACCACTTCACTTGCCAGCGTATCCCAATACTTTCTACTCTGTTCATCATATGCAAATGGAAAACTATACCCCATCACCTCAGTCAATAATTGACATACATTATTGATTGGAAGAAAAGAAAATATATTGTCGGGTTGAGAGTGGCTATAGAATGCACGGATTGGCAGCGAGGTACATATCACGACATCCTGTGGTGCTTGCGTCTTCCAGAATTGGAGCCATTCTCGCGCATTCTTAAGCACTGTAATATGGCTGTTCTGTTGAAACGACGTGTCAGACATAAGATAGACACGAGTAGTCTGCTTTTCTGTTCGGCAACGCCATATTGGGGCACTTTCAGCAATACGGGAGAATCCTTGAAGAAAACCTTCCACACGGTTCTCCAAGCCAATTAATGGAATATACAATCTTTTCTTAGGGTGTGCCAAATCCTCATGCAAGCTAATATCATGCATAAAACCATTAAACTTATTCTCCTCATAAAATCGGACAAGCTCGGAGAAAGGAGTTATAAGTGTAGGGTCAGAGGTGTCTTTAATAAGTTCAATAAGCTGATCCGCTGTAAGCCATCCGTCGGTATCATCATCAAGCAGACTGTCAAATTGCAACAGCCTTGCACCCTGACTGTGCAAGAAACTTCTCAATTCGCGAAAAGTCTCAAAATTATCAAGCATAATGAACCGGGCTGGGTAGCGACAAGTCAGCATATCTTTCGACGACGCATCTTGCATAATTTCTGCTTTCAATTCGTCGAAACTGAAATCTACAATCTTGGTTTGATAGTCTATCATCGTACTATAGCCTATTTATTATATATTCTGATATTTCAGGGTGAGCCTCAATCAACTCTGAAAGAATCATCTGCCATTGGTAATTCTCAAACTTAGCATTGTGAACTCGCTCTTTTGCCTTCTTCTTGGCATCCATTGCCGGTTTGAATGGTGTAATAGATTCTAATGAAGTATAAGTTGCTTGCGAGTTTTCGCCACCCAATCCAAACGGTTTGAGTGCAGGCTCTGTTGGGCGTGTCTTTTTGTTGTAGAATTTAAGTACACAGTTCTCAACATCTGTTTCCCTCCAAAATGCGGTCTCAGGGGGTAGTTTCAATCTCAATTCGTCCATTAGCTCTCCGCGCCACACTTCTTCTATCTCCACCCCGTCAATATCAGTTATATAACGAGCGAAACCTTCTCCAAAATTAGTTTTTTTCGTTAATAAGTCGTGTAGGTCAATTCTTGCACTATCAACATGTGGTACTACAGCCTTTATTTTCTCCACTGTAGGGGTGTCCATCTCAAGAAGAGATATAAGCTCATCAACATATTGACGGAGTGTAGGGGTTGCATCAGCGCAATATTTTACAGACCATAAAGGTAGGCCGACCACAGACTTGCAGTACTCCTGAATTCCCCATTTGGCTATCCCAAGGCTCTTCACTTCGTTTGGATTGACCCCCGGAATATTTTTGAAATTAAAGACCTGACCAAGAAGCTCTGTTATCTTGCTTTCTTCTTTTGAGCCGAAGCGTAGCAACAGTTTGTTGTTAGGTTCTGAAGTACCATCTTGCCACATTTTAAACAGTAAGGCAATCATATCTTCAAGTTTGTCCTCTGTTATCACTTGTGAAGTACTGGGAATAAACAGGTCTGTCCTGTGCTTTCTCAAGGCATAGGTGAGTGCGGCATAGCACGCTGGCGTTTGGAAAAATCCATAAGGAGCTCTTACAAAATCTGAGAGTACCTCACTCAAAGAGAATCTGTCAGCATAATGCGTACGGGCTTTGGTCATACATTCATCTACTTTACGGCAAACGGCAGCCAACCAAGAATCGCCCTTCAGTGTCTCTTCGTCCATACCGCACACATCGTCTACCAAATTGTTTCCTCCAAATTCAAACACTTGCAGACATGGTCTGTTACTTCCTTTAAAGTCTAACATGTCTTCTCGAGTACGAGCCTCCATTATCTGTTTGGACAACGCGGGTGCCCTTCCCTCTTTAAAAAATGTGGCATTGGTTTCCCCATTACGATAACTCCTGACGGCTTCAAAACCCTGTGGAAATATCTTGTATGCAATCGTGCCATTAAGAAGACGGTTTGCATTTTGAACAATACCGTCACTGAAGCACTTATCACCAAAATAAAGACGGTATGTACCGTTTTTCAAACGCTGTATCCAATTTTTGATATGTTGTGTTGCCTGGCGGTTGTTTTCCTCTGCATCTTTTTCATTAAAATGAATCTTGGATACTTTGAGTGCAGTAAGAGCGTTGATGAATTGTGTTGTTGTTTCACCCAAAGTCTCATCCGGCAACATTATGATGATATTGGGAATGCTTATTGCAAAGTCCTGCAAGCGGTTCATTACTTCGTCACGATTGTCAGGACGTAATGCAAGCACTATTACAATATGTAGATGATTCGTTTTTTTTGTAGCGTGTTTTTGCATCATACTCCGCATCAAAGCTTCGTTATCCTCTGCGGAGCATAGAAGAACCTCTGCGGGTCTGTATAGGGTACCCATTGGGTTGCTCGTGCTTTGCGTATCAAACATCTGTATTAGCATACGTTTCTGATCGTCTACATATTCCAAGAATCGTACTGCTGTCTTGTATTCCAACTCTATTTTCTGTTTCTCTCGTTGCACTTCTGCTGGGTCGTAGCTCGATGACGAAATCTTGTACTCTCCCATAACATTACAGTTTACAATGCTATTTTGGTCAAGCCATTGGAGTACCTTGTCTAGGAGGGGTTCTACCCAACTATCACCAGCAAAAATCAGTCGTAGGTTGTCAGTTGTTGGAGCCAACTTGTCAGCTTTCCCTTCGCGATCCAATCCTACGCCAAGAGCATTGAGCAGCAGTACAACTTTGAATACTCGCAAATAGTTCATACCTTGTTTTTCTACCCGCTCGCGATAACTACTCCATGTGGAAATAAACGTTCCACAGCGAGAATCAGCCTCGAATGATGGCAGAAAGAAGTCCCATAATCTGTCAGCCGTGAGCATCACCCTTTGCGCATAGGTAAACTCATTGTTAATGAACCCCCGAAAGCCATATTCCTCATCGTTCATAAAACGCAATACACTACGGCTGGCACTCTCTGATTGTAACAGACGACTCATACGGCTGCACAGATAAGCAGTATAAGGATGCAACGGAAACAAGCCTTTGATATTATCTCTTTCCTCCTCATTTGAACCACACAAATAGTCGAAAAGGTCTCCCAAATTCTCCGTGATGTTATAGCACATTACGCTGACATCAAACTTGTTCTTTGGCTGAAAGGTGTGTTTCATAATGAGGTAGGTTGAAACCTCATCCATTGCATAATCCACATTGTAGAAACGGTCTTTCATTTTTGAAAGGTCGTCGCTACCTCGCGATTCGTCAACCTGTACTCGGTGAGAAATTAGGAATAAGAATAGCCCAGTATGTCGACTCTTCTCTGCTATGTTTTGAAGAACATTGATTCGGTCGCTCTTAATAGTGTCTATCACGGACGAGAATTCATCCCAGAAAATGATGAGGCCATTGGCTATATCACGTTTCTCTAATTCTTGTTCCACTTCGGCAAGCCAGTCGCTTATTGTGTCTTGAGCCAGCACCACGCTATGTTTCTCCTGCAAAGCCCGTTCCAACTGCATATATGTATCGTTGTCCTCTTCTTCAAGCCGTTTGCGGAGTTTCTCCAATGTGCCAGCCAATGCTCCGAGTTGCAAGTCGTTTTGGATTACTTCCTTTACTATATTCTCGTGCTGATCCATATACTTCAATGCCTCTACAAAGTCAGAATGTATGACGACGTCAGTATAGCCCGCATCGCGGAGTGCCTTGAGCGTGGCATGTTGCAATGACAACTTGAATCTGGGTACATCATACGCTTTCTCCACACCTTTCAGGGTAACAGCAAAAAAACGCTTCTGTTTCCTGACGGCACGCAGTTGTTCTCGAAGCGACACATTAGGAATGCTTTCAATATAGTTTTCTATAGCATCCAACGGATCGCTCAATAAATGCTTTATCACGGCACTGGCATGGCTTTTGCCTGTGCCAAATGTACCACGCAGCCACATACTGCGTCGCTTTGATTGCTCACTACTTGTCATTGCCGTTAGTGTCTGACTTAGTAATCGGCAGAATTGATCTGTAGGAATAAACGACTGCCAAGCATCGGCTGTGCGTTCTGCAGTAATATCGTACACCGGCTGGAAGTCGGCCTGCATACGTATAAAATCTGAGTATCTTTGTTCCATAATTTATAGAAACATTTTCAATATATCTAATGAATTAAGGTCTTGTCTCAATATAATATTGTCCAGACCCATTGCCAACTCCACACTCAACACACGGTTCCCTTCCTCTTGCAATGAACGTAATTTGCGTTCCAGTACATCACGTTCAATACCAAACTGACGATAGATTCCTTCCCGCTGGTTCTCATTGTAAAATTCCGATACCGTAAGCGACCACCGTCCAACATTCTCTGCATAGCGGTATAGCGAATATGCAAGAGCCACCAATGAGAGGTCATTGTGAGGGTGACGACTTATTCCAGTCACATTGTTTCCTTTGAGTTCTACAACACCAACAGGAATACTATCCCCATACGGGCTTTCTTTTAATGTATTAAGGAATGCTTTCATAGCATTTGTCCGGGTATCTTTTGTTAGTGTAGAGAAAGTGTCTGCAAACAACAAATCTATTTCTGCTTTTTCATATCTTTTATTGATAGCCAATGTGTTTATGAACCAATCTATCAGTTCCATGTTATTGCAAAGATTGATCCAGTTTATTTCCCACACTTTTTTTTCGTTTCTGCTATATGCGGATGCCAACAACTCTCCGATCGAAGATATTTTCCCTTTTGTATCAGTTATTATACCAGCATCCTTTAACCATCTCTTAAACATAGGCATTTGCTTTGCTGTGGGTATGGCTCCATCAGCAGTTCCTTCAAAGAACGTATTGTAGCTATTAAAATAACTAGATAACCACAATTGGCGGAATCCAAATGTGTTATAACTTTTTACAGGTGTTTTATTATCAGTCATATTGCTATCTTTTAATGTTATTGTTTTCTTTAATGAATTCGCGACCTCACATCCCATCTCAATAAAGTCCAAGCATTTATGGCAATGTATGCATTTTTTTTCATCTACTCGTAAACGTGGAACAATCGTAAGTGCGCCTGTCGGACATTCAACTTCACAGACTTCACAATGAACACAATGAGCAGTTTTATTTAGGACTCTTTTAACGTGACCTACAAATTTTATGTCACTAGATGCATTGGGTATAGTAATTGATATTTTACTAGTATCTGCTCCATCTACTTTGATAGAGTATATCTTATCTCCATATTTAACAGACAACGATGTGCTATCTGTATGTTTTATTATACCGAGAGTTTTAATCCATTCGAATAAATTCTCCTTAGGATTTGATACTGTAGCATCAATACAGGGTTCTTTACTAGAAAATAATACAGAAGATTCTGTCTTAATATTATTTCCACCCGCACGAACCTTCCATTTGCGTTCCTTTATGTAACTATCAATGTTTTTTACTCCAACAACTTTTGAAATTTCTCGGAGCTTATTAATGAAAGGTTTTGCTGTATCTGGGAAAAACATATTATCCAAGCAATCGCCCAACTCTGTTGCTAATGGACACAATACACAACCAACTCGATTTAATCCTTTTCTATATGCGGCATTTATTGGTAATCTATTGAAAAAAATATAAAGCCATACTTCAACAACATTCCAATCAAATATAGGTCTGGCATTTATTACATTGTTGTGCTTTACGCCTTTGCCAATTCGATCATAGGAGGAACGAGTTTCGCTTTCTTCTCCACGGACGCCCTCGAATGCAAGTGTATATGGTTGTTTTTCTTTGCCATTCAACTCTTTCAACAGACGATAAAGAGGTGCTGTTTTCATCACCGCGCAACACCAACGATGTATTCGGCTAGGGCTACCCATCTGATCCCAATAGTAAAGAACAGACTGATGGTTTCGGGCTGTATAGAAACGAAGGTCCGGCTGTGTAGCGTGATAGTATTTCTGCACTTCTTCATATAGCTCCAAAGAAGTGGGAAGTTCATATCCTGTATCACTATATATGACAAGAAAGTCCTCAGGAGGAACAACTCGGCTCACCAGGTCAAGCACCACCGCTGAATCTTTGCCACCGCTGAACGAGGAAATAAACATTTCCACTCTTCCACTCAACACTGGTTTCTTTCCTTGCCGTTCAGCTTCGCTCAGAGGCATAATGTCGAAGCTGTCGCAATCCTCTTTTATAACCACATGTTTTTCCTTACTCTGTTTCGTCTGACGCTCTGCCAACTGCTGGAAATCAATATCAGGGTTCTTTTCACTGACACGTGCGATACCTCGGTAGCGTTGGTAAGTCTCATCAATGAAATTCATTGCCTCATGTTCGATGATAAACATAGCATCTTCGTTTCGCTCTCGAAGGCGATCCATGTCAACAGGCTTCAATGTCAGTTTCTGCACTTTCGGTTCCACCGATGGCGCATCGAAAATATTACCCCCATGAACCTCAAGCACCACCTCGCCACGATAGAAATACCTCCGCTCGCATGCCCATAAAAGAGGTTCCTTGCATCGCGGATACTTCCATCCATGACCCTCCATCTTAAGGAAATCCAACTCCTCAAAGAAGACCGGCCGTGGCGACACGTTCAGAGCCTCGCCCTGCGGCGACTGTGTGAGTCGCACTCCATTATATTCTTTATCCCATACAACTTTAAACACGTTGCAGGTCTATTCCTTTCTAATCCCAAGTCTCCAACGGATATCTATTGTTCAACAATAAGAAACGCATGAGACTTATGTGCTTTATATCATGTATAACTATAGCATGACAATAATGCAAAACATTTCTTTTGACTTATATTGCTTTCCAAGAACAGAAAACAATTGCAAAGTTACTAAAATTTTTAATATGTGAATTTTTTTTCAAAAAAATTTATATTTATAGAAATCTAAGGATATTAATATCTTATATATTAAACAATAAAGAAGATATACTGTAAAACATTTATAAACATATTGATTGTCCAAAAACGAAAACATATACTAAATTGCTTAGTCTTTTTATGTATAAGATTTGATGTTTATTGGTAAAAGTCTTGGTTTTGGTGAAAAAAGTTTTGATGTTTTTTTCTTGAATCCTGATGATTACATATAGAGAGTATTTTTTTGTTGTCATAGTTGTATTTTAAGTTTAAAATTTTTTAAAAGAGATGACGACGCCTATAGGAATACTGTTGTCGTCGTCATCATTTTTATTTACAAAAATCAAATATAAATAAACATCATAAGATTGATTATCAGTGCTTTTTTTAATCTAACTATTGTCTTAATTTATCATCAGCACGTTGTAGACAAACAGTTCCGTAAACAAACATAGATGACGACACCTATAGAATACGGTTGTCGTCGTCAACGTTTTTATTTACAAAAATCAAATATAAATAAACATCATAAGATTGATTATCAATGCTTTTTTTAATTTAACTATTGTTTTAATTTATCATCAGTACGTTGTAGACAAACAGCTCCGTAAACAAACATAGAAAACAATATATTAAATAAATTTTATTACACAATGTTTAATACCTGAATTTTAGGTACTTATACATAAGTACCTAATTTTGTACGTTGACGACGACAACCGTATCCTATAGGTGTCGTCATCGTCTAAAATCTGAAAATTTTAAGAACAGAATATAGAATAAAGTTTCTAAAAATTTTTTAACAGAGTAAATTTTTGAAAACTACATAATAAAATAAAGAATGGTTTCGTTTTATACTAAATTTGACAACAAAAAAATATAAAAATCATGAATGAACATTTAGATAATTTGGAACCTAAGGCTGTTTTTGAACAGTTTAAACCTATACTTTCTATTCCACGTCCAAGTAAGAAAGAAGACAAAATGAGTGCCTATCTGAAACAATGGGGAGAGAGTCACAATTTGGAAACAATAGTAGATAAGGTTGGTAATGTTATTATCAGAAAGCCTGCTACTAAAGGCATGGAAGATAGAAAAATGGTTTGTTTGCAATCACACATGGATATGGTATGTGAAAAAAATTCAGACAAAGTATTTGATTTTGAAAAAGATGCCATAGAAACATATGTTGAAGATGGTTGGCTAAAAGCAAAGGGAACTACTCTTGGAGCAGATGACGGAATAGGTGTTGCAACTGCTTTGGCTATACTTGCAAGCAATGATATACCTCATCCTGACTTGGAATGTTTATTTACTATAGATGAAGAAACAGGACTAACAGGAGCATTCAATTTAGGTAATGACGTTTTAAAATCTCGTATTCTTATCAATCTTGACAGTGAAGATGAAGGAGAAATGTTTATAGGTTGTGCAGGAGGTGTAGATACTTTAGGTTATATGCCTATAACGATGGAACCTGCTTGCCAGAAAGCCATGCCTTACCTTTTACATATCAAAGGACTAAAAGGAGGACACTCTGGTGATGATATAAACAAAGGATTGGCTTGTGCAAATAAACTATTTACTCGTATCTTTTGGAAACTGAATACGGAATGCAAAATAAAGCTATGCAACATAGAAGGAGGAAATCTGAGAAATGCAATAGCAAGAGAAGCTAAAGTTTGGTTTATGGTTAATCCTAACGATGAACAACGCATGCTTCAAATTGTAAAAGAAATGACAGAAAGTATGCAGTTTGAATTCCGTACAACAGAGTCTAACCTTAATATAACTATAGAAAAAACTGACAGACCTCAAACAATGATGACAAGAGAGGATGCTACAAGATTACTAAACTGTTTGTATGCTATTCCTCATGGTGTTTTGGCTATGAGCAGGGAAATACCTAACTTTGTTGAAACAAGTACTAATCTTGCAAGTATTAAGATAAAAGAAAATGAAGTACATATTGTAACTTCTCAACGAAGTAGCGTAGAAAGTGCATTAGAAGCAGCCAAAACAAGAGTAGAAGCATGTATGCTTTTAGGAGGTTGCAGAGTAGAACATACTGATGGTTATCCTGGATGGACACCTAATACAGATAGTGAAATTCTTGATGTAGTAGTAAAATCATACGAACGTTTGTTTGGAAAGAAACCTATAGTAAGAGCTATTCACGCTGGTTTGGAATGCGGTCTTATTGGTAAGAAATATCCTGGAATGGATATGATAAGCTTTGGTCCTACATTAAGAGGAGTACATTCACCAGATGAAAAAATGGATATTCATACATTAGAAATGTTTTGGCAACATACTCTTGATATTTTAAAAAATATACCAAAGAAATAAAAATTTAATAAAAAGTTTAGAGGAGTACTTATAATAAGTACTCCTTTTTTATTTTGCAAAAATTATAAATAAAATTTCCTTTAAAATAAATAAGATTTTTTTACACGTGAAACAAAATTTTACTCTTTTCTACCCTACTTTAGATTATTGCTTTGGTTTGTAATTTGAATTAACTAATTTTCTGTTATTTATCCATTTTTTTTTCCATTCTTCTTCTGGAATTACATTATCATTTTCATCAAGACTTTGTTCTAAAGTGTTTTTTTTCACTATCTTAGCCTTTCCTAAAAATATTATATTGGTTATCTCATTGAAAATTAAAGAATCAGCAATTTTACTTTTTTCGAGTTCTATTCCTATCTCATTGTTAAACAAATCCATAGCCATACTTACACTGTCATAACCGCTATAATCACTATTATTAAAAATATATCTATTATAATTTTCGTATATCTCCCCTACTCTTCTTGTTTTTTCTTCTCCAATCTCTTTTGTTAAAGAGTAAGTCCAATAAATATGTCTAAAAGCATCAAACTTTCCACCTTCAGTATTTCCTCCAAGAAAATTTTCTCTGTTTAATGAATCCATAGTTTTTAAAACGCCAAGGGAGATTTTGTAAGCTTTTTTCATTGAAGAATAATTTTTCATTACCCATATTTTATCTTTTAAAGAAAGAGATTTTATAATTTCTTTTCTGTTTTGTGAAAAAGAATTGAAATTAAAGATAAAAAAAACGCACATGGAACAGATAAAGTATCGTAATGCTCTCATTTTTTTAATTCTCTATGTTAAAAAATAAAAATAGTATAAAATACAAATAATTGATATAATGTTATTTATAGTAATAAAAAACTGTTTTTTCTATATTATTTAATTATACCAAGTTTTTTACTAATAGAAAGCATCTTTTCTATTGGTTTTCTCGCATTTATAATGGTTTGCTCACTTAATTTGATTTCGTATTCTTCATTCTCTAAAGAATACAGAACTTTTTCCATAGTGTTAAGTTTCATATGACGACAATCATTACAAGCACAAGATTCACTACTTGTAACAACTATAAATTCTTTATCTGGATTATCCTGTTGAAGTTTATGAAGTATTCCTGATTCAGTAGCAACAAGGAATTTTTTATTTTTACTTTCTTTAACATACTTTATCATACCTTGTGTTGAACCAACATAGTCTGCAAGTTTAGAAACAGCATCATTACATTCGGGATGAGCAATAAGAATAGCATCAGGATTTTCTCTCTTCATTTTTAGAGTATATTCTGATGTAAGCTGTTCATGTACTTCACAACTACCATTATAAAGAACCATATTTCTACCAGTCATTCTATTAATATATCCACCTAAGTTCTTATCAGGGGCAAATATTATTTTTTGTTCTTTTGGTAAAGAATTAACTATTTGAAGAGCGTTGCCTGAAGTACATATTATGTCTGAAAGAGTCTTTATTTCAGCACTACAATTAACATACGAAATAACAATATGGTTAGGATATTTTGATTTAAATTCTTTAAACTCAGTATATTTACAAGAGTCTGCAAGAGAACAACCAGCATTCATATCAGGGATAATAACTTTTTTATCAGGATTAAGTATCTTAGCTGTTTCTCCCATAAAATGAACTCCGCAAAAAAGAATTATTTTTTTTGTTGTTTCTTTGGCTTTTTGAGCAAGATTTAAACTATCTCCAACAAAATCTGATATATCTTGTATCTCTGGTATTTGATAATAATGTCCTAAAATAAGAACATCTTTTTGTTCTTTAAGTTTTAAAATCTTTTCTCTTATTGAAATATCTTCTTTCATATTGAAGTATTATAGTTTTATAATATTTTTTTATAAATTAATACTATTATATATTATGTATGTTAAAATTGTTTAAATATTTCAGTTTTCAACATTTAAAATGCAAAATTACTTAATTTATTAACAATATAAATATTTTTATTTAATTTTTTAATATTTTAATTACTAATTATTTAAATATCATTTCAAATATTATTAACATTTTATTATTGTTGAAAACTTTTTTATTAAGTTTTGTTGATAAAAACTGTATTAAATGTTTAATAAATCAAACTTTTTTAACAAAATAAACATTATTTTCATTTATTAACATTATTTTTTATAAGTTTTAACAAATAGATATCATTTATTATGTTGAAAATTTTTTACGTTGATTATTAATCTGTTAAAAAAATAAATAAATTTTATTTAAAAGTAAAGTACTTTAATAACAGATAGATAAAAAATTTTATAGTAACTTTGCAGACAAAAAGTTTTTAACAATTAAGTACATATTATGTCTAATATAATACCAATAGCGTCTGACCATGCTGGTTTTGAATTAAAATCAAAACTTGTGCCATATCTTGAAGAAAAAGGATATAAAATTAAAGATATGGGTTGTTATTCATCAGAAAGTGTTGATTATCCTGATTTTATACATCCTCTTGCTAAAGAAATAAATGAAGGTGTTTTTCCTTTTGGATTTATAATGTGTGGTACAGGCAATGGAGTAAGTATGGTAGCAAATAAATATCCGAATGTTCGTTGCGCTTTGTGTTGGAATAAAGAAATATCATCACTTGCAAAACAACATAATAATGCTAATATAATTGCTCTTCCTGCACGTTTTATTTCTTTTGAAGATGCTAAAGAAATAATTGATTCTTACCTTAATAATAAATTTGAGGGTGATAGACATCAAAGAAGAATAAATAAAATACCTATTAAATAATTATGAATACAACTTCATATAAACAATATCTTTCTTCTTGTAAAAAAAGTATAGAAGAACAAAAAGAGGTTAAAGAGTTATCTTTTACCAAGATTGATGATGTTGCTTATGGAGTTTTTCGTAATATTAATAAAGTAAAAAAGATAGCATCGGATATTAAAACTAAATTTATCAATAATATCACTGATAATCTTGTTAAGTTTGATAAAATCTTTACTGAAAATGGAGGTAATGTTCATTGGTGTGTAGCATATAATGATTTTATTGATAAATTTATTAGAATTATTGATAAACAAAAGATAAAAACTGTCAATGTTTTTGATTCTAATTTTATAGAAGAGTTAGGATTAAAAGGTGTGTTAAAAAACAATGAAATAACTGTTGATAATGAAACAAATGATGTTGTAGTTTTTACTCCTAAATTTGGTGTTATTAATACAGGTAGTCTGTTTTTTGAGTTTGCTTCTTCTGTTGATATGGAGCAAGTTCTTAGTAGTAGAATAAAAATATTTGTGCTTCCTATTAATGATTTTGTTCTAAAACCTGAAGATATAGAAATTTTTTCCTACCTTTATTATATATATAAATATAAAAAAGATTATCCTTATCTTACTTCTCTATATACTCCTCAACCTCTTGAAAAACAAAATAATATACATATATTTTTAATAGATAATGGTAGAAGTAATATACTTGAGAATAGAGAAATACGTTCTGCTTTAAATTGTATAAATTGCGATGCTTGTAAGGATGTTTGTCCTGTTTATACTGCAATAGGAGATGAGCCATACGATAATGTTTTTTCTGGACCATATGCAAATGTAGTTTTACCTTTCTTAGAAAATGTAGAAAACTATAAACATATATGTTTTTCTTGTACTGGTTGTGGTAATTGTTCAAAGGTTTGTCCTATGAATATACCTATTTCAGAATATATTATAAGTAATAAAAACTATTTCTTTGAAAAAAAGATAATGGATATAACTGATGCTCGTCTTGCTAAATCTCTTGGAAAAACACTTTCCTCAAGAGAGTCTATGAATAAGAGTAGATTTATAAAAAATTTAAGAATAAAATTATTGGTTAATAATTCAAAAAATATAACTGATAATATTGTTTTTTCTAAATTCACTTTCAATCAACAATACCAACAAAGTTTAGAAAAAAATGAGTAGATTAGATATAGATAATATTAAACATCTTGCTTTTGCTTCTGAAATAGAAAAATTTCAAACAGAAGTAGATGAGTTGATTTCTCATTCTATATTTCAAACAAATAATATTCTTATTAAACTTCTTTCTTTATTAGATATAACAACACTAAATAACGAGGATTATATTAAAGCAATAGAAAATATTTCTTCAATGGTTGAGAGTAGAGTAGAGGAGAAGAGAATAAATGTTGCAGGAGTGTGTGTTTATTCTAATCTTTTGCCTATACTTAATAAACAAAACTTACCTAAAGGAGTAAAAAAAGTTGTTGTTTCAGGAGGTTTTCCTACTGCACAAATGTCTTTAGAAGCAAAACTTTCAGATATAAGTTTTTGTTTAGAGAATAATGCTGATGAAATAGATATTCCTATTAATAGAGGTTTGTTTTTTGAAAATAAAGAGGAGTTAAAAGAAGAGTTGATACAGATAAGTAATCTTATACATAATAACTCTAATTCTAAACTTAAAGTAATACTTGAAACATCTGAACTTAAAACTTATCAGAATATTTATAATGCTTCTATGATTGCTATGGAATGTGGAGCAGATTTTATAAAAACATCTACAGGTAAGGTTTCACGTGGAGCAGATATATATTCTTCTGTAATTATGTTAGTTGCAATACAAGATTATTTTAATAAAACAAATAAACTTGTTGGATTTAAAGCAGCTGGTGGTATTCGCTCTTATCAAGAGGCAATAAAGTATTATATTATTGCAAAAGAAATAATGGGTGAAGCATATATTAACTCATCAACTTTTCGTATAGGTTGTTCTAATCTTAGAAATGATATAATAAATAATATTAAGTAAAAGATATATAAAAAATAAGAGAGATATTTTTATGAGTAAATTAAGTGAAAAATTAGCAAAAGCACCTCTTTTGGAGGAAGAAAGACAGACAAAAGCCTTAGGGGTTTATCCTTATTTCAGGGCTATTTCTTCTGATCAAGATGCTGAAGTTACTATTAATGGAAAACAAGTTTTGATGTTTGGTTCCAACTCTTATCTTGGTCTTACTAATCATCCAAAAGTAAAGCAGGCAGGTATTGATGCTATAAAAAAATATGGTTGTGGTTGTGCAGGAAGTCCTTTCTTGAATGGTTATATGGATATTCATGTAGAGTTAGAACAGAAACTTGCAAAATTTGTTGGCAAAGATAGTGCTATTTGTTTTTCTACAGGTTTTCAATCTAATCTTGGTGCTTTAAGTGCTGTTGTTGGTAGAGGAGATTACATTATTTGTGATGAAAGAGATCATGCTTCTATTGTAGATGGTAGAAGACTTTCTTTTGCTACAACTCTTAAGTTTAAGCATAATGATATGACTTCTTTAGAAGACATGCTTAAGAAACTTCCAGAAAGTGCTACAAAACTTATCGTTGTTGATGGTGTGTTTTCTATGGAAGGAGATATAGCCAATCTTCCAGAAATAGTTAGGCTAAGTGAAAAATATGGTGGTAGTATTTATGTTGATGAAGCCCATTCTATAGGAGTTCTTGGTAAAGAGGGTAGGGGAGTATGTAATCATTTTGGCGTAACAGATAAGGTAGATATTATTGTGGGAACATTCTCCAAATCTCTTGCAACCATAGGTGGTTTTGTTGCTGCTAATAATGAAATAATAGACTTTCTTCGCCATCATTCTCGTCCATATATATTCTCTGCTTCTATTTCTCCTGCTGCTACAGCAAGTGTTATAAAAGCTTTGGATATTATTCAAGAAGAACCAGAACGATTGCAACATCTTTGGGATATGACAAACTATTCTCTTAAAATGTTTAGAGGATATGGTTTTGAGATAGGACCAACAGAAACACCTATTATTCCTTTGTATATCAGAGATATGAGAAAGACATTCACTATTACACGAGAGCTTTTGGATAATGGAGTTTTTGTTTCTCCTGTTATTCCTCCTGCTTGTCCTCCTGAGGATACTCTTATTCGTTTTGCTCTTATGGCTACTCATAGTAAGGAACAAGTGGATAGAGCTATAGATATTTTAGTAAAAGTATTCAAAAAATATGAAGTAATAAAATAAATACTTACTTAAACAAAACAAAAATAAACAGGACGGAAAAACTTTTCCGTCCTGTTTTAATATGCTAGAAAAATTTTATTCTACTATTTGAGTATTATTTCATTCGTTTTCGTTTTTTACTTTTATTTTAGTATCATTGGCAACATTTACTGTTGTTGTATAGCCAGGATATATTTCAGCTCTTTGACCTGGAACAAAAAGAATAGGCCAAAGTAAAAGACATCCTACAGGGACAACCCAGCCGGCACGATTATCTCCATCAAAATTTAATTCTCTTGTTGCAAGAGGAATAGATTCTCCTGAGGGAAGTAAAATATCCATAACTTTTATCCTTAACTTTCCGTTAATTCCACAGATTTTACTTTTCGTAGCTTTGATAACGCTCGCCCTTACTAAAGAATACTAAGGAATAACAGTAATATCATCAATTTTAACAGGAGTCAATACTCTGAAATTTACACTCTCTCCGTTTTTTGTTTCTGATGCTCTTAGCCCATTTTCACATGTTACTTGTATAGGAGTCCCCGCATTAATTGTTATAATTTTTGTTTCTTGAGCAGAAGTCGAAAATGCAAAAGTTATCATAAAGAATACGGATAACATCTTTAAAGATAATATACTATTTTTTTTCATGTTTTTATCCCTGATTTGTGTCGGGTGCAACTTTTGTTGCTTTGCAGTACCTCCAGAGCAGATTATAAATACAAAGAAGCGTGGTACTGATACACCACTTCTTTATTTGGAGGTTGTGAGATGACCTTGATGTATTGAATCGGTGTGTAACTATAACAGCCCACGCTAACACGAGCGTGAAACCATCATACTATTCTTGCACATCTTAGAAGTTTCTCACATTTCCAAATACAAGAAAAAGCATAACGCTTCGTAGTAAAATAAAAGTTTAAGTTTTATTTAAACTTTCTGCAAAGTTACAAAAGTTTTTTGAGTAAAAAAGTATTTGATTATAAAAAGTTTATTCTGTTGTTAAGAGTTGATGAAAAAAGACTTGGTTTTAAATTTTTAAATCTTGATGTTTAGGGGTAAAAGACTTGATCTTTTTTTCTTAAAACGAAGACTTTTTTCACGAAGATTAAATTCTGAGAATATTATTTCAAAAAACTTTTAAAAATAATTATCAACATATTTGTTTTCAATAAATTATATAATATAAGTTTTTACTAAACCGCAAATGTTTCCATTTATAATTAAAAAAAGTTTCCATTACAAATGAAAACTTTTTGCAATTTGTTGTATTGTAGTAAGATAAATGTAAAAAACTATTGAATTTATGATTTTTGAAAGGAAATAGAGACTTGTAGGAAGTAGAAAGGTATGCAATATCATAAGGGAAAGACTATAAGACTGTAAATATGCAAAAAATGTAAAACCCTCATTTTTCTAATAGATTTGCCATTGAAAATAATTACTTGAAAACTTGTTATTATAGTAAAAAACTTCGTACTTTTGCAGATTGATTTTTTAGTAAAAAAACAACGTAATATATTATGTCAAAAGAAATAAAAATATCTAAGGGTTTGGATATACATCTTATGGGAGAAGCTAAGCAAGAAACAAAAGAGTTTCTTTCTCCTGTAACTGTTGCTTTGAAGCCTTTGGATTATATAGGTATCACCCCAAAACTTCTTGTTAATGCAGGAGATAGAGTAGAAGTAGGAACACCTGTTTTCTATTCTAAAGAGAAACCTAATATCAAGTTTGTTTCTCCTGTCAGCGGTGAAGTACAAGAAGTAAAACGTGGTGAAAAACGTGTTATTCAGGAGATAATAATTAAGAATGACGGACAAAACGCAGCCAAGGATTTTGGTCTATCTTCTCTTGCTGATATGTCAAAAGAGGATATAAAAAGCAAGATGTTAGAAAGTGGGCTTTGGACTTTGCTAAGACAAAGACCATACGATGTCATTCCAAATGAAGAAAGCCTTCCAAAGTACATTATCTTGAAAGGCTTTGAATCTTCTCCGCTTGCTCCAGATTACAACTACATCTTAAAGGGAGAGAAAGCAGCTTTGCAGTTAGGTATTGATGTTTTGAAAAAATTAACAGAAAAAACTCTTTATCTAAGCCTTAATCCTCAAACAAAATGTGAGGATATACTTTCTCTACAGAATGTAGAAAAGATTTGTTTCAAAGGAAAACATCCATACGGTAATGTTTCTGTTCAAGCAGAGAAAATTTCTCCAATCAATAAAGGTGAAAGAATTTGGTATATCTCTCTTGTGGATGTATTGACAATAGGACAGTTCTTTTTGGAAGGAAAATACAATCCAACAAAGACAATAGCCTTGACAGGAGAAGAAACTTTGACTCCATGTTATTACAGAGTTGTCAGAGGAACATGCATAGAAGAAATAGTCCAAGGCAATGTGAATACTGAAAAACATCTTAGATATATCTCCGGTAATGTTCTTACAGGAACAAGAATAGAGGCTAATGGTTATCTTGGTGCTTTTGACAACCAAATAACCGTTATAGAAGAGGGAGATTACAAGGAGGGTCTTGGCTGGGTTTTGCCTGGCTTTAAGAAATTCAGCGTTTCTCACACCTTCCCACGAGGCTTCTTCGCACGTTGTTCAAAGAAACCTTTCTCAATAGATTCTAATATGCACGGAGGAGAAAGAGCTTATGTCTTCACAGGAGAGTTTGAGAGAGTATTCCCTATGGATATTTATCCTTTACATCTTATAAAGGCTTGTCTTACAAAAGATATAGACAAGATGGAAGAACTTGGTATCTATGAAGTAGATGCTGAGGATTTTGCTCTTTGTGAGGTTATAGATGTTTCCAAGACAGCGATACAAACCATAGTAAGAAATGGTTTGGAACTTATGCGTAAGGAATTGGGAGAATAGTTATAAAAGAATAAAAAGAAAATAAAGATATGAACTTTGTAGAAAAATTTTTTGACAAGCAAAGACCTAAGGTTCAAGAGGGAGCAAAATTTCATTGGCTTGCTTCTACTTTTGAGGCTTTTGAAAGTTTTGCTTTTGTCAGCGATAAAACTGCAGGAAGAAAAGGAGCTCATTTCAGAGATGCAATAGACTTAAAGAGAGCTATGACCGTTGTTGTCATTGCATTGGTTCCTGCTTTGTTGTTTGGAATGTACAATGTGGGCTATCAACACTTCCTTTCTCATGGAGAATGTGCAGGCTTTTGGGCTACTTTCTTCTATGGTTTTTGGAAAGTGCTACCAATGATTGTTGTTTCCTACGTTGTAGGATTGGCAATAGAGTTTGCTTTTGCACAGATACGTCATGAAGAAGTCAATGAAGGCTATCTTGTTACAGGACTTATTATTCCTATGATTTGTCCTCCTGATATTCCTCTTTGGCAATTAGCTTTGGCTGTTGTCTTTGCAGTTGTTATTGGCAAAGAAGTTTTTGGTGGTACAGGAATGAACTTTATGAATCCTGCATTAGTAGCAAGAGCATTCTTATTCTTCTCTTATCCATCGCAGATGTCAGGAGATATGGTTTGGATATTTGATAAAGGTGATGCTGTTTCTGGTGCTACTCCATTGGGAGAATTAGCCGTTGGCTCTAATGCAAGTGCAAGCCTTTGTGATATGTTTACTGGTTTTATTCCAGGCTGTGTTGGAGAGACTTCAGTTATTGCTATTTTGTTAGGAGCTTGTCTTCTTTTGATAACAAACATAGCTTCTTGGAGAATAATGCTTTCTATTTTTGTAGGAGGTGCAGCAATGGGATTGTTGTTTAACTGTATAGGAGCAAATGCCTATATGAATGTTCCTTTTTATCAGCATTTCATGATGGGAGGATTTGCTTTTGGTGCTGTTTTTATGGCTACTGACCCTGTAACTTCTTCTCATACTAACATAGGAAAATATATCTATGGATTTCTTATAGGAGTTATGGCAGTGCTTATAAGAGTTCTTAATCCAGCTTATCCTGAAGGAATGATGTTGGCTATTTTGTTGATGAATGTCTTTGCTCCATTGATAGACTATTATGTTGTGGATGCTAACATAAGACGTAGAAAGAAAAGAATGAGAATAGCAACCGCTAAATAAACAGGAGGAAAAGGAAGATGAAAAAGTTTAGTAATAAATACATATATATATATTCTGCTGTTCTTGTAGTTGTGGTTGCAACAGTGTTGGCAAGCGTTTCTATGCTTTTAAGCAAACCACAAGAAAAGAATATTGTTGCAGAACAAATGCAAATGATACTTCAAGCAGCTAATGAGAATGTAGATAGAAATTCAGCCGAAGGATTATACAACAAATGTTTCACAACAGAGATCGGAGTTAAAGCCGATGGTGAGATAGTTTCTAAATATACTAATGGAAAACAGGAATTAGGAGAAGTAAGACCTTTTTCTCTAAACATTAAAGACCAATACAAAAAATATAAATCAGGAGACAAGGATGCTGTTCTTCCTGTATTTATCTATAATAGACAAGATGGGGAAACAATATATGTTGTCCCAGTCAGAGGAGTTGGTCTTTGGGATGAAATATGGGGATACGTTGCTTTGCGTAAGGATGCAAACACAATAGAAAATGTTGTCTTTGATCATGCAGGAGAGACACCAGGATTAGGAGGAAACATTAAGGATGACCCTTCTTTCCCAGCTTCTTTTGTAGGCAAGACTATTTTTGAAGGAGAAGACTTTGTGTCTGTTGCAGTAGAAAAACGAGTAGGCAAAGACAATCCTCATAAAGTAGATGCTTTGACAGGAGCAACACTGACTTCTAATGGTGTTAGCGATATGTTGAGTAAAGGTTTGGAATTCTTTGTTCCTTATTTTAAATCATTAAAAAACGTAGAGAGTCATGAGTGCAAAGAATAAAAAATTAATAACAACGCCATTTTCAAAAGAGAATCCTATTATTGTACAAGTATTGGGTATTTGTTCTTGTTTGGCTGTTACGGTAAAATTACAACCTGCCGTAGTTATGGCTTTGTCTGTTACGGTTGTGGTTATGATGAGTAATCTGTTTATTTCATTACTTAGAAATACTATTCCGCCTCGTATAAGAATTATTGTTCAGTTGGTGGTTGTAGCAATGTTTGTCATCTTAGTAGATCAGTTTTTGAAAGCTTTTGCATACGATGTCTCCAAGCAGTTAAGTGTTTATGTTGGTTTGATTATCACCAACTGTATTGTTATGGGACGTTTGGAAGCTTTTGCTATGAGTAACAAACCTCTTCCTTCTTTGCTTGATGGTCTTGGTAATGGAATAGGTTATGGTATTATTTTAATAATAGTAGGCTTTGTAAGAGAATTGTTTGGTTTTGGTACTTTGTGGGGATACAAAGTTTTGCCAGATAGTTTTTACAGTATTGGCTACGAAAACAATGGTCTGATGGTTATGCCTGCTATGGCTCTTATACTTGTTGGTATAATCATTTGGGTACATAGAAACAAGAATAAAGATTTGGTAGAAAACGAATAGGAAAATAAGGAGGAAAAACAATGGATGCATTAAATATATTTATAAAGTCAATATTTGTTGACAATATGATATTTGCCTTTTTCTTAGGTATGTGTTCCTATTTGGCGATATCAAAAACTGTTAAAACTTCTATGGGTTTAGGTCTTGCAGTAGTTTTTGTACTTATTATCACAGTACCTGTAAATTATTTTATAGACCATTATCTTTTACAAAAAGGAGCATTGACATGGCTTTCAAAAGATTTTGCAAACGTAGATTTAAGTTTTCTTAGTCTGATAATCTTCATTGCTGTTGTGGCAGGTATAGTTCAGTTGGTGGAAATGTTTGTAGAAAGATATTCTCCTTCTCTTTATTCCCAATTAGGAATATTTCTTCCTTTGATAGCAGTGAATTGTGCAATACTTGGTTGTTCTTTATTTATGCAGAAAAGAGATTATAGCAATATAGGAGAAGTTTTCTCATTTGCTTTTGGCTCTGGCATAGGTTGGCTATTAGCTATTGTTGGTATTGCTGCAGTAAGAGAGAGACTAAAATATTCTAACATACCTCCAGCATTGAAAGGCTTGGGAATAGCCTTTATAATAACGGGCTTGATGGCTCTTGCTTTTCAATCATTTTCAGGTATAAAACTATAAGAAAGGAGAAAAGACGATGCAGATAATATTAAGTATAATAGTATTTTTGATAGTTACACTTCTTTTAGTTGCAATACTTCTGTTTGCACGAAAGAAACTTGTTCCTCAGGGAAATGTAACTATAAATATTAATGGTAAAAAGGACGTAACTGTTCAAACAGGTTCTTCTTTGCTTTCTACTCTTGCAGAACAAAAAATATTTCTTCCTTCTGCTTGTGGAGGTAAGGGTTCTTGTGGTCAATGTAAATGTCAAGTTTTAGAAGGAGGAGGTGAAATACTCCCTACAGAAAAATCGCATTTTTCACGTAAAGAGCAGGAGAATCATTTTCGTTTGGGCTGTCAAGTAAAGGTAAAGAATGATTTAAAAATACGGATTCCGGAGTCTATTCTTGGAGTTAAGGAATATGAATGTACAGTTATTTCTAATAAGAATGTTGCTACATTTATTAAAGAGTTTAAAGTACAACTTCCAGAAGGAGCTCAGATGGACTTCCTTCCTGGATCATACGCTCAAATCAAGATACCAACATTTACAATCAACTATTCTGATTACGATAAAGAGTTGATAACAGATGAATATCTTCCTGCATGGGAGAAATTCAAGATGTTTGATTTAAAATGTGTAAATACAGAACCAACAATACGTGCTTATTCTATGGCTAACTATCCTGCAGAAGGAAATGTGTTTATGCTAACAGTTCGTATTGCTACACCTCCATTCAAACCAGATAGAAGTGGATTTATGAATGTTAATCCGGGTATTGCTTCTTCATATATCTTTAGTTTGAAACCGGGAGATAAAGTAATAATGAGCGGACCATACGGAGACTTCCATCCTCATTTTGATACAAAGAATGAAATGGTATGGGTTGGAGGTGGAGCAGGAATGGCTCCTTTGCGTGCTCAGATTATGCACATGGCTAAGACGCTTCATACAACGGACAGACAGATGCACTATTTCTATGGAGCAAGAGCATTGAATGAAGTCTTCTATCTAAATGATTTCTTAGAATTAGAAAAAGAATTCCCTAACTTTAAGTTCCATCTTGCATTGGACAGAGAAGACCCAGCAGCAGATGCAGCGGGTGTAAAATACACAGCTGGTTTCGTTCACAATGTTATGTATGAAACTTATCTGAAAGACCATGAAGCTCCAGAAGATATAGAGTACTATATGTGTGGTCCTGGTCCAATGTCTAAAGCAGTTACAACTATGCTTGACAATCTTGGAGTACCAGAAGAAAACATTATGTATGATAACTTCGGAGGTTAATTAAATATAGATAAATATTAAAGGCTTTAAAATCATAAACGGTTTTAAAGCCTTTTTCTTTTATTCTTCTTTTCTTGTAACAAGTCTTTACCACTTAAATACTGCTAAACGGTTGTTTAGATGAGGGAAGAAGAACGCAAAGAGTTTAGCACGAATAGAGTATTTTTTCATTTCTTCGTTGTAACTCTTTTCTGAAACCAAAGTCATACGAGGTTCTAAATCAAGATATTCTTTTCCTGACTTAGTTCCCCAATGGAATTGTGCCTTAGTGTGTTTTACAGCATCGTGATACTTGGTATTTTTTCCTAAAAGAGGGTGATGCAATTCGGCAAGCAAATATCCGTGTTCAAAAGAATCACAAAGCATTTTCAAGCATTTGCGAACCTCTTCTTTAGTAAAGTATTCCAGAACCCCTTCCATAATTATTATATTAGTGGATCGTTGTTTGGGAAGACTTTTTGTCCAATTTGATTCCAAAGCATTCCCTTCTTTCATTATGCAACGTTCCCTGTCTTTATATATTCTGCGGCGTACAGCAAGAATATCGGGTAAATCGACATCATACCACATAATTTTTCCATTATCAACTTGAACAAACTTATCGTCAAATCCACATCCCAAATTAACACATAAGGCATCTGGGTGACGTATTATGAGTTCATTCAGTTGATTTTTGTACATAATAGTACGGGCAACAACACCTTCGTGTGACAAAAAAGGATCGTATTTGCGAACATCAACACCCAGAGTGTCTATTATTTCTTTTGCCATAAAATCTTTTATTCTGGCATTCTTACGAACTGTTTCGCTGGCACGTATGGCAAGAGTTACTAATGCTGTTTCTTGAACATCTCCTATTTTTAGATCCATAATTATAAAAAATTTAAATACTGATTTTATTTAAATAAGGTTTAACTTAAAAAGATATTGCAAAGTTAGACACATTACTAAGAGTTAGCAATACCTAAAAAAGATGATTTGTATTACCTATAAATGATTATCCTTCTTTGAAAAAAGAAAAGAATTAATATTTTGTCAAATAAAAAATTTTTATTAAATTTGCGGATATTTAATTATTAAATCTTCTGTAGGTATGAAAAATAGATTATTCTTATTTTTGATAAGCATTGTATTGGTTTGCTTGTTTTTGTCTTGTAGTAAGGAAACCAAGAACTATACAATAGAATATATTCCTTATAAAATTGATAAGGAAGATAATTGGGGAATGTTAAAACCAGATGGAACACCTTTGTTTAAAGATGAGTTTGAAGGGACTCCATCCGTAGTAATCAATGGTGTATTTACTGTAACAGACAAAAATGGTGTTTCTGTTTATACTGTTGGAGAAAAGCCAAAACCTATAAAAGATTGTGAAAATCTGAAATCAGCAGGTATAATGTCAGAAGGCGTTATTCCTATTGTTAAAAAAGGAGAGAGAATAAAATATATTGATATAAACGGTAAAGAGAAATTTACTTTGATGCCTTATAAGAACAAGGAGATAGAAGAAGTTTCTTCTAAGTTTTATGAAGGTTTAGCGTTGATTAGGACATCTGAAAACAAATATGGTTGGATAAATAATAAAGGTAAAGTTGTTATAGAGCCAAAGTATGCAGGTTTTTATGTTTATTTTTCTAATGGCGTAGCTATTATGTTAAAGAAAACTAAAGACAAAGAAGGAAAAGAAAAATACATAAAAGTTATTATTGATAAGTCTGGTAAAGAAAAAGGTAAATTAAAAGAAGATATGGAAATCTTAATACCTGAATATACCGAAAAGGGCTTTGTTGCAACTATGGGAGAAAAGGAATCTCGTGTAGTTCTCTTAGATAAAGAAGCAAAGGTAACAAAAAGGTTTCCATCAAAGGTTAGATATATTAAGGAAATAAATAAAGACATATATATTTATAAAAACAAAGAAGGAAAGTGGGGAATCAATAATAACGACGATGAGACGTTGGTAAGAGCTAAATATTTATCTATTTCTTCATTAGAAAATGGTACTTTTGTGGCACAAAAAGACAATGACAAGTTTGTTATCATAAACGACAATGATGATATAATCAAAGAATTTGAAGATTACACTGAAATGGGTTTTTTGGAGGATTGGAATACTATTATAGCATACAATAAAAATGATAAATATGAACTGATAAACCCAAAAGGAGAATTAATATCAAAAGAGGAATATATCTTAGGATTCTATACTCCTTCTTATGTAGCTTCCGATTATTTTAATGTTTCTGCTCTTGCAAAGACTATATCAGACTATTTTATTGATAATAGAGTAGGAGATATAGAACTTGGACAGAGTGTTACCAACTTTTTGCCAGACAATAGCAGTCCTTATGGCTATAGAAATCAGAATACTTTAACTGTGTATAGTGAGAAAAGTGGAATAACTTCTGGTAATAAATTTTCATTGAATACTCTTGTTTATACGGATTCTCCAATAGCAATGGAAAAATATCGTACAGAGTACTATTATGGTTATGCTTATGATTATTATGAAGGGACACAATTTAATTCTTCTTCAAAAGTTTGTGGTATTATGCTTTCTGTTCAGCTAAACACATCAGAAAATGTAAGCAATATAGAAAACTTGTCTAAAGCGTTGAAAGAGAATTTTGAAAGCAAAGGTTACAAAACAACCGATAAAGGACAGTATTCTTTTGAACTTGCGAAAGGAAATAAGGTTATTATTGTAAGTCCTACTGCAGGAGATAAACTTTGTGTATTTCTTATGAAAAAAGATAATAGAGCAATGTTAAAATCCAGAAGTGAGATGGAAAAACAATACCTTGAAGCAAAAGAAAGGTATAATCAAGACGAAGATAATTATGAGAAAAAAGAATACAACGAAGAATCAGTAGCAGAAGCCGTTGCTGCTCCGGTTGAAGAAGAACCCATTGAAGCTTCGCCTTATGATTATTAAAGCATAAGTAAATTAGAGAGATTTTATTTTAACCTTATTCTTTTATAAAAATAAGGAAGAAGGACTTGGTCTAAAGAAAGATTTATATCGCAATTAATACAATCTATTCTCATTCCAAGACAGGCATCTTGTATTTTTTTAAATCTTTGAGTAACTTGTTTTTGATATTCTTCTCTTATATCGGCAGGATTTATTTTTACTTCTTCTTTGGTTTCAACATCTCTAAAGCGGTAAGGACGGTTTTTATATAACAATTCTTCTTCCGTTTGTTTGTCTGTGCAGTGAAATAAAAGGACTTCATGCTTATTGTATCTTAGATGTTGAAGGGATTTAATTATATCTTCTTCCGTGTCTTTAGTAGAAAGCAAGTCCGTGAAGATAATCACAAGAGAACGTTTGTGGATTTGCTCCGCTAATTGATGTAGAAGAGGAGCGATGTTGGTTTGTAAGATTTTTTCTTTTGGCTTGTCTGTAAGCAGATTTTCAAGTAAAGAATAAATATATCTTTTGTGAGCAAAGTTAGATTTAATATCGGAAATATAGTCTATTTTGTCTGACAGCAAAGACAATCCAAAAGCATCTCTTTGCCTATAAAGCATAGAGATAATAGTTGCAGCAGAATAAATAGCGTATGTTATTTTATTAGGATTCTCTAAACTCGGATTTTTTTTATCAAAAGGAAAGAACATAGAAGAGGAATGGTCTATTGCAATAATACATCTAAGGTTTGTTTCCTGTTCATAGTTCTTTACAAACAACTTATCTGTACGAGCAAACAGTTTCCAATCAATATACTTTGTATCTTCTCCTGTGTTATATGCTCTATAATCAGCGAATTCCACGGAAAATCCATGAAAAGGACTTTTATGAAGGCCCATTAAAAAACCTTCAACTCTTTTGTTTGCTCGGAATTCTAAAGAAGAATATCCGCTGAATCGTTCTAAATCAACGGACATTCCTAAAAAATTTTAAAGGTTATTGGTTTTATCATTATAAAAAACACTACTTAAGATTATAAGTATTGTTCTATTTTTTCTACGTATGCAGATTTTGGTTGAGCACCAACAAGTCTTTCTTTCATCTCTCCATTTTTGATAAACAAAACAGTAGGAACATTTCTTATTCCATATTTTGCAGGAATTTCTGGACTTTCATCTACATCGCATTTCAATACTTCAGCTTTTCCTTCATACTCTTTTGCTAATTCATCTATGATTGGAGCAATATGTTGGCAAGGACCACACCAAGATGCACCACAATCCAAAACTATAAGTTTTTGTTCTTCTTTAAGCAACTGTTCAAAAGTTGCGTCTGTTATTTCTTTTGCCATTTTTTTTACTTTCTTTTAATTAAATTTACACTGCAAAGATATTATAAAAAATTGTTTTAGACTGAATTTTTTTAAAAATATTCATTGTTTAGAAAAAAATGATTATCTTTGCACTCCTAACTATTGACAAAAAATAAAAAAAATACTTATGTACAAGCAATTGATTTTAGCAATTAATCCAGGTAGTACTTCCACAAAGATTGCTGTTTTTGATGGAGAAGAAAAATTATTTGACAAAAACATCAAACACCAGTCAGAGGATTTAAAAAAGTTTGAGCATATAGCTGACCAATATGCTTTCAGAAAAGAACTTGTGCTTAATGAAGTAGAGCAAGCGGGTTTTAATATCAAAGAGTTCAAGATAGTAATAGGTAGAGGCGGACTTACTAAAGCAACCCAAGGAGGTATTTGGGCTGTTAATGATGCCATGATAAGAGACTTGAAGATTGGAGTTCAAGGACAACATGCCTGCAACCTTGGAGGTCTTATCGCACATGAAATAGCACAAGAAATAGGCGTTGAATCTGTTATTGCAGACCCAGGAATTACAGATGAAAGAGAAGAGATAGCAAAAGTAAGTGGTCATCCTCTTATGCCAAGAAACTCTATCTTCCATTGTTTAAACCAAAAAGCAATAGCAAGACGTTACGCAAGAGAACACGGAGAAGGAAAGAAATATGAAGATCTTAACCTTGTTGTTGTTCATCTTGGTGGGGGTATAAGTGTAGGAGCTCACTACAAAGGTAAGGTTATTGATGTTAATCAGGCTTTAGATGGTGATGGTCCTTTCTCTCCAGAACGTAGTGGAAGTGTTCCAATGTCTGCTTTGATTTCTTTATGTTTCTCTGGCAAATATTCAGAACAACAAATCAGAAAGATGATAGTTGGTGAGGGAGGCTTTGTTGCTTACCTTGGGACAAACGATGCTCTTACTGTAGAATTGGCAGCTAAGAATGGAGACAAAAAAGCTGCATTCATTCAGTCAGCAATGGCTTATCAAGTTGCAAAAGAAGTGGGCGCTCAAGCAACAGTTCTTCATGGCAAACCAGATGTAAAGAAAGTAGATGCTATTCTTCTTACAGGAGGTATCGCTTATGGGAAGCCATTCATCAAGGAACTGACAGAAAGAATAGACTATCTTGCTCCTGTCTATGTTTATCCTGGAGAAGATGAAATGGGAGCTTTGGCAATGAACGCTTCTATGTATCTTAATAAAGAGTTGGAATGCCAAAATTATGAATAAACCTTATTGAAAGAGATATATTTACGAAGAAAGCAAGACTAATTAAAGTCTTGCTTTCTTTTTAATTGTCTTTTAGAAGTTGTTTGCTATGTTCTTTAGTCTTTACCTTTCCTATAGCCTCTATTATTACTCCGTTTTCGTCTATTATGTATGTAGTACGTAAGGTTCCCATGCTTGTTTTCCCATACATTTTCTTTTCTCCCCATGCTTCGTAATCCTGTAATATCTTTGTTTCCGTATCAGAAATAAGATGGAAAGGCAGAGAATACTTTTCTATGAATTTCTTATGAGAAGTTTGAGAGTCTTTGCTTACTCCGACTACTTCATACCCTAAGGCAAGAAATCTGTTGTAGTTATCTCTCAAATCACAGGCTTGGGCTGTACAACCCGGAGTTGAATCCTTTGGATAGAAATATAGAACAAGTTTTTTACCTTCAAAATCCGTTAATTTTATAACGTTGTTGTTTTCATCCACACCCTCAAAATAAGGGGCTTTGCTTCCTATTGCTAACATAAGTGTATATTATTTGTTTTTGCAAAGGTAAGATAAAATCTTATTTTGTACTAATTTCGCAACGTTTTTTAATAATTTATAAACTAAAAAAACTAAAAAGATGAAAAAGAAACAGTGTTTCAAAATCAAGAGTTTCCGTTTCAAGCGATTTGAAAGGAAATCCTACGCTGCTTACAACTCTATGCACAAAGCAGTAACGATTGGAGTGGTGTCAATAATGACTCTTACCTTCTCCAACGTAGTAAAATCACAAAGTAATACAGCAATCACAAAAGAAGCCTATCTGCAAGAGAAGACTTTGGAAGAATTTGTTGTGCAGGACTCCTCGCTTTTGCCTATTAATCAAGTGGGGAAGACCATTACCGTCTTGACCGCTAAAGATATAGAAGGTCTCAAAGTCCAAAGCGTAGAAGAACTCCTTTCCACCCTTAGCTCTGTGGATATACAAGCAAGAGGCACACATGGAGTCCAAGCAGACGTTTCTCTAAGAGGAGGTAATTTCGACCAAACAGCCATTCTTCTTGATGGTATCAATCTTTCTAATCCCCAAACAGGTCATTACTCCATGGACATCCCCGTAAATCTTTCCGATATAGAACGTATAGAAATCATTAAAGGTCCTTCTGCAATTATTTATGGTGCTTCTGCTTTTTCAGGAGGGATAAATATAATTACCAAGAAAAACATAAAAAATCAAGTATCAGCCCTTGCAGAGACAGGACAAAACAGATTTGCAAAAATAGAGACTTCTATTTCCCAAAATATACTAAACACAGAAAACACCCTTTCATTTTCTTACAAAACATCAGAAGGGTACATTAAGAATTCTGCATACGATATATATAATGCTTTGTACCGCAACAGAATAAACCTACAAAACAATAACAAGATAGACTTTTCTTTAGGTTATAGTTACAAAGATTATGATGCAAATACTTTTTATTCTGCCAAATATCCAAATCAGCATGATAAGACATCTTCTTTATTTGCATCTGCGAAAGGATATTTTGCTTTTTTCAAACAGCGAATGAAGTTCATACCTTCGCTTTATTATAATTTACATACAGATGATTACGAATTAATCAAAGGGACTGAAACAGGACACAACCATCACAATAGCAATGTCTTGGGAACCAACCTTGATTTCCAATATAGTTTCAGTAATTTTTCTCTTAATTTCGGTTCAGATATAAGATACGAAGACGTCCTTAGCAACAAACTTGGAGAACCGACTTGTGTTGTTCATGGAGATTATTTTGATCATTATAAGCAAAGGACGAATATTTCCTATTTTTTGCAGGGTAATTATTCCTACAAGGGCTTTGTTGCAACCTTAGGTTTGTTATCTTTCTATAATACCATGATAAAACAAGATGATTTCAACATTTACCCATCGTTGAATTTGTCTTATCGTTTTTCCTCCCACTTTGATGTGTTTGCATCTTTTTCTTCCGCATCGCGATTGCCTTCTTATACAGAATTATACTATTCCGATGCTATCCACAAAGCCAATCCTAATCTAAAACAGGAAAAATCACTTTCATACGATGCTGGATTTAAATACAGAAATCGTTACTTTTTGACAAATCTCTCTGCATTTTACACAGTAGGCAGAGACCTTATTGATTGGATGCAGGCAAATGACGGTTCAGGTCTATGGCTAAGCAGAAATGTCAATGAGTTAAACAAATATGGCGTGGATTTTTCTACAAGGATTTTTCTTGATGAGGTCTGCAATTTTTTGGCTAAGAACACTGCTTTGACCTTTTCTTATTCATATTTGAAAACAGACAAAGCTAAAGATGACTATGTTTCCCAATACGTATTCAACTACCTTAAACACAAACTTTCAGCAAATCTTGCCCTGCCTTTTATGAAAGATTTCACACTTAATCTTTTAGGAAAATATTGTCAGAGAGAGGGAATGTTTGTAAGTTATACTAACAATCCTACGGGCGAAAACAAGAAATATGATCCTTTCTTCACAATGGATTTGAATTTAAACTATCAATTGAATTCCTTTACCGATATTTATTTCTCTGCCACAAACATTTTCAATAAAGAGTATTATGATATAGGCAATATTCCTCAAGCAGGCAGATGGATAATCTTCGGTATGAAGATTGTTATGTAATTTTTTTGCTTATAACTGTTGCGTTATAAGCCTGAAAATGAGGAGTTTTACACTTCACAAAAAAAGAGTTGATTTTAGCAAAAAAAGATCAACTCTTTTTGGTATAAACATCAAGTCTTTAGAAAAAAAGACGAAGACTTTTTTCTTATTACTTTGACATCGCAAGTCTAAAACCTAAGTAATTGCCTTTACTATAAAAACCACCACCGCGTTGAGAGGAGCGACAATATTTGGCAGAATCATCCCACGCTCCTCCGCGAACGATACGAACATTACCAGATGAAGGTCCTTGCGGATTTGTTTGTGCGTTACTTGTATATTCTCCACTCCAGTCAGAACACCATTCCCATACGTTACCACTCATATCATATATTCCTAATTCATTTGGTCGTTTTGTTTTTACAGGATGAGTTTTATCATCGCTGTTATCAATATACCATGCAACATCATCTATATTATTACTGCCAGCATATTTATATCTTTTGCTTTTCTTTCCTCCTCTTGCAGCATATTCCCATTCTGCCTCAGTTGGAAGACGAAATATTTTACCAGTCTTTTCATTCAATTTGGTAATAAACTCTTGGATATCTTCAAAACTAACTTGTTCTACCGGAAGATAGTTAGCGAAAAATCTAAACTCAGAAGGATTGTTCCCCATCACTGCTTGCCATAACTCTTGGGTTATTTCTGTTTCACCAATATAATAATCCGAGAGAGTAACACTATGTATAGGTCTTTCATCACTGGTTGCTTCTTCACCCTGTTCTTCAGTTGCTCCCATAGTAAATGTTCCTCCATCAACAGCAATCATAGTAAATTCTATGCCATCTACAGTAAAAGTTTCCTTGTTAATATTTTTTGAAGGAGAGTTATCATCGTCATCGCTACAAGCAACGAACATCGCTCCTAAGATTGATAAAATTGTAACTAATAATAGTTTTTTCATAAAGCTTTAAAATTTTTATTCTATAGATTTTAATTTATTCTCTGCAAAAATATATTTTTTTATCTAATTAGTAACTAATTAATGTTATTTTAAATCTTTTACAATATATTCTGCCATCTTTTGTGAAGTCCCTGCAGAACCTAAAAGACTATGGAGTTGTTGATATTCATTTTTCATTTGATTGATATATTCATGGTCAAAGCATATTCTTTCAAACTCTTGTAAGAGAAGGTTGTAGTTGCATTCTTGCTGAAGAAGTTCCTTTACGACTTCTTTTTTCATAATGATATTTACCAAAGAAATATGCTTTATATGAACAATATATATTGCAATAAGATAAGAAAGGAGAGAGGATTTGTAGCAAACAACTTGAGGAACGTTAAATAAGGCTGTTTCCAAAGTTGCAGTACCAGAACATACAATAGCAGCAGCAGAAATGTTTAATAGATTATAAGTCTCGTTAAATATAATCTTAATATTTCTTTCTCCTATAATATTTTTGTAAAAATCTAAACTGTGAGTACTTACTCCTGCAATAACAAAATCAAACTTATCTTTATATTTATCAAAAATCTTTATTTGCTCAGGTAGCATCTTCTTTATCTCTTGGGTTCTGCTTCCCGGCAAAAGAGCGATGACGTTTTTCTCTCCTAAGGAATACTGTTTAAGGAAGAGTGCTTTGTTTTCTTCCTGTTGTTTGAAATCAGAGACTTCATCCAAAAGAGGATTGCCATTATATTCTACTTCTATGTTATGTTGTTTGTAGAACTCTTTTTCAAAAGGCAGTATCACAAAGAGTTTGTCTATAACTTTACCTATAGTCTTTATTCGTCCTTTCTTCCAAGCCCACACTTGAGGAGATACGTAATAATAAACTTTTATGTTGTGTTTGTGTGCAAATTTGGCTATTCTAAGGTTAAATCCTGGATAATCTGTAAGAATTATTGCGTCTGGGTGATAAGAAAGAATGTCTTGTTTGCAGAATTTCAAGTTATTCAGAATAGTTTTCAAGTGTGCCACAACTTCAATAAACCCCATATAAGCTAAGTCTTTGATATGGCGAACGAGACTTACACCTTCTTGTTGCATATAATCACCACCAAAACCTCTGAATTCTGCTTTTGGGTCTTGTTGTTTTATGTTTCTAATAAGAAATGCGGAATGCTTATCCCCTGAAACTTCTCCTGCAATAACGTAGTATCTCATAATTTTATCTTTTGGTTGAAAGGATTATCAAAAATGTTCATATTCAAAAAGCAAATAAATATACCCAGCAGACAAACAATTAGTGTGAAAACAGAACCTCTAAAAGCATTAATCTTTCCTTGTTTCATTTGATAACGAAGAAGAAAAATAGAAGGTAGAACTGAAAAAATGAATGCTTTTATGTTTAAAAGAACATCTACATTTATTAACCACAGTACTCCATATATAATTCCTGCTCCTGCAATATTTATCAATAAAGAAAGAATAAATCCTGATAGAAAACTGTCTTTTTCAAAAAAATCTAACATACTTTTAATATTATTATTTTTGCAAAAGTAAAAAAAACTTTTAACTTAGAATAAATTTTGTATCTTTGCAAATCATAAACAAAATAAAAGATGTCAAAATTCAGATTTATTGCCTTGCAAGAGTTGTCTTCAAGGAAACCTCTTGAGGTTGTTGCTCCGTCAACAAATATTGCAGATTATTATGGTTGTCATGTGTTCAACAAAAAGAACATGCAAAAGTATTTAACCGATGAAACAATAGACGCTTTGAAAAGGGCGGTTGATGAAGGTAAAGCGATTACACAACAAGAAGCAGATTTGATAGCTAATGGTATGAAATCTTGGGCAAAAGACAATGGTGTAACACATTATACTCACTGGTTTCAACCTTTAACAGACGGAACAGCAGAAAAACATGACTCTTTTATTGATTTTTCTAAAGATGGTTCGCCAATAGAGAAATTTTCTGGAAAAGTATTAGTTCAACAAGAACCTGACGCAAGCAGTTTCCCTTCAGGCGGTTTAAGAAATACTTTTGAAGCTCGTGGTTATACGGCGTGGGATATTTCTTCTCCAGCATTTATTGTTGATGATACTCTTTGTATTCCTACTGTTTTTATTTCCTATACAGGAGAGGCATTGGATTATAAAACACCTTTGTTAAAAGCTCTTCTCAGTGTAGATAGAGCAGCTACAGATGTTTGCAAATATTTTGATAAAAGCATAGAAAAAGTAACAGCTCATTTAGGATGGGAACAAGAATATTTCTTAATAGATAGTGCTTTATATAAAGCAAGACCAGATTTGTGTCTCACGGGCAGGACTCTTATGGGACATTCTTCGGCTAAAGATCAGCAATTAGATGATCATTATTTTGGAAGTATCCCTTCAAGAGTAACAGCCTTTATGAAGGATTTAGAATTTGAGTGTTATAAGTTAGGTATTCCTATTAAGACACGTCATAACGAAGTTGCTCCTAATCAATTTGAACTTGCACCAATCTTTGAAGAGGTTAATTTAGCCAATGACCACAATCAATTGGTTATGGATTTGATGAAAAGAATAGCATTAAAACATAATTTTAATGTACTCTTGCATGAAAAACCATTCCAAAGCGTTAATGGAAGTGGAAAACATAATAATTGGTCTTTGATAACAGATAATGGAATAAATCTTTTTGCTCCTGGAAAAACTCCAAACAACAATATGTTGTTTCTAACTTTTATAATTAATGTGCTAATGATGGTTTATAAAAATCAAGACCTTATTCGTGCATCTATAATGACTGCAACAAACAGTCGAAGACTTGGAGCCAATGAAGCCCCTCCTGCTATTATATCTTGTTTTTTGGGGAAAAGTCTAAGCAATATGTTGGATACTTTGGAAAAAGTAGGCAACAAGATGACATCCGAAGAAAAGACAGCATTGAAACTCGGCGTCAATCGTATTCCAGAGATACTCTTAGATAACACAGACCGCAATCGTACTTCTCCATTTGCTTTTACTGGAAACAGATTTGAATTTCGTGCTATGGGATCTTCTGCAAACTGTGCTTCAAGTATGATAGTTATCAACGCAGCAATGGCTCATCAGTTACGTTCTTTCAAGCAAAATGTGGATAAGATGATTTCCTCAGGTATTGCTAAAGATGATGCTATAATAAAAGAGTTGAAACGTTTGGTAAAAGAATCTGAATCTATACGTTTTGAAGGTGATGGTTATTCAAAAAAATGGCAAAAAGAAGCAGAAAAACGACATCTTACGAATATAAACAGCACGCCTCAAGCGATATTAAAGTACGAAGATGAACAATCCAAGCAAGTGCTTATTGGTGAAAATATCTTTAATGAGAAAGAATTAGAAAGTCGTGTTGATGTAGAGTTGGAAAAATACACAAAAAAAATACAAATAGAAAGCCGAGTTCTTGGTGATTTAACTATCAATCATATTGTTCCTACTGCCGTTATTTATCAATCTCGCTTGTTAGATAATCTTGTAAAACTTCAACAAATATTTGATGCAAAGGAATGTGAGCAGCTATCTTATAAAAGAAGGGATTTGGTTAGAGATATAGCGATGAGAATAGATTCTCTAAAGGATTTAGTTGCAGATATGACACAAGAGCGAAAAAAAGCTAATAATTTGGAAAATATTCGCAAGAAAGCCTGTGCATATAATGACAAAGTGAGTCCATTCTTAGACAAAATAAGAGAGCATATAGACGCTTTGGAAATGGAAATAGATAATGAGATATGGCCTTTACCAAAATATAGAGAACTGTTATTTACTAAGTAATTAAATTATGGAAGTAAAGAATCAAACAGAAGAACTTCATTGGTTTGTATTGAAGACCATATTCTCAAGAGAAATGAGAGTAAAGCGTCTATTGGATGAGCGAGCAATAGAGAGTTTTATTCCTATGCAATACAAGATAAAGACAAAGTTTGGCAAGAAAGAGAGAGTTTTAATTCCTGTGATAAAGGATTTGATATTTGTGCATGCAGAAAAAAAACGTGTAGAGGAATTTAAAAAAGAACTCTTTTTAAGAGAAGGTTTTGAGGCTTATTTTCTTACACGTAAAGAAGGATATAAACGCATAATAGAAATCATTCCAGATAAGCAGATGGAGGATTTTATTAACGTGGCTTCTCATCTTAATGACGATATAACTTATTTCAATTCGGAAGATATAGAACTTAAAAAAGGAACAAAAGTAAGAGTAATAGGAGGAATATTTGATGGAATAGAAGGAACTCTTCTTAAAGTTAAAGGTAAGAGGAGCAAGAGAATTGTTATAGAAATACCAGGAGTAGCAATAGCTGCTTCGTATATAGAACCCGATTTAATAGAAGTATTAAACTGAATCGAAAAAGCATAGTTTAAATAAATTGCGTAAATTTGCATTGTATAAATTAATTAAAGTTAAATAATATGGAAGAGAATACTATTATTAATAATGAGAATTTAGTAATGAATGATTCAGACAAGAAGAAATCATTCCTTACAACGAGTGTGAAAATGGAGTTTCTTTCTTCTGCAAAGTGGGGAAAATATCTTGCAATAACAGGTATTGCCTCTTCAGTCCTTGTGTTTATCATGGGAGTGAATATGCTTTTTATGGCAGGAATAGAAGATTCGGAAGAAATGCTTGATTCTACCTTGCAAGGTGTTACTATTTTTACTGCAGTGTTTATGTGGATTATTGCAGGGCTTGGTTTTGCTCTTTCTTTTTTACTATTCAGAGGTTGCAATAAAATATTTTTTTCTTTAAATAACGATATGGAAGAAGAAAGTCTAATTAGTGGTATGCATAAGGTAAGGCTATTTACTCAGATAGCTGCTATTTTATCAATGATAAGTGTATTCTTTTCGCTGATATCAACCTTTAGTATGATTATTGTCAATGTAATTAGTAAATAGTGAAGAATAAAAAAGTAATTAATAAAAAAATAAATAACAAGAAATGAAAAGAAATCTTTTACTTATAAGCAATTCCACCAATGCAGGTGAAAAATATTTGGATTGGTGTAAAGAAATGATTGCAGAATTCTGCAAAGAGAATAACATTAAAAAAGTTTTGTTTATACCTTATGCAGGCTTTGCTCAAGGATATGATACTTATGAAAAGAAAGTTAAGGATGTTTATGCAACTTTCGGTGTTGATGTTTATTCTATTCATCATAGTAATGAGCCATTGAAAGAAGTTATGCAGGCAGAGTGTATTGCTGTTGGAGGAGGAAACACTTTCTATCTTGTAAGAGAAATGCAAGACAAGGGAATAATGAAAGCCATAAGAGAAAAAGCTTTTGCAGGAATGCCATATATGGGATGGAGTGCAGGAAGTAATGTTGCTGGACTTTCATTAAAAACTACTAATGATATGCCTATTGTAGAGCCTTATAGTTTTGAAACTATGGGTTTAGTACCTTTTCAAATAAATCCTCATTATACAGATTTTGTTGATCCAAAACACGGAGGAGAAACAAGAGATGACCGTATCAATGAATTTATTGCAGCAAATCAGGATACATACGTTGTAGCTATTAGAGAAGCAACAGCATTGAGGTTAAAAGAAGGAAAACTTTCTCTTGTTGGACGAGATAATAAGATGAAACTTTTCCATCATGGAAAAGAAACTAAAGAATATTCTTTGAAAGAAGATATCAATTTCTTGATGTAGATTAGCTCTTTATTATGTTGGTAAAGACTTACGGAAGTGCAATTCAGGGTATTGAAGCGACTACTGTAACTGTAGAGGTCAATATAGAGACAGGGATAAACTTTATTCTTGTTGGCTTGCCTGATAATGCAGTAAAAGAATCCCATGAAAGAATATCTGCAGCCCTGCATAACAACGGTTATAAAATACCTGGCAAAAAGATAACCATCAATATGGCTCCTGCAGACATAAGAAAGGAAGGTTCTGCATACGATTTAACTCTTGCTCTTGGAATACTTGCTGTTTCTGAGCAGATGAATAGTGAAAAACTTGGAGATTATCTTATTATGGGAGAACTTTCTTTAGATGGTTCTCTCAATCCAATAAAGGGAGCCTTGCCAATTGCGTTACAGGCGAAGAAAGAGGGCTTCAAAGGTTTTATTCTTCCAAAAGTCAATGCCAAAGAAGCAGCCTTCGTTGATGGATTGGAAATTATAGGAGCAGAAAACATAAAGCAGGTAATAGATTTCTTTAATGGTGTGGAGGATCTTCCGAGAGTCCATATCAATGTTGAAAAAGAGTTTGAGAGCAATCTTAAAAACTATGATTTGGATTTTGCCGACGTTAAAGGACAAGAAAATATAAAGCGAGCAATGGAAGTTGCTGCTGCTGGTTCTCATAATGTTATCCTTATAGGTTCTCCTGGTAGTGGTAAAACTATGCTTGCAAAACGTTTGCCTTCAATCTTACCTCCATTAACATTAGAAGAATCCTTAGAGACAACAAAGATTCATTCTGTTGCAGGAAAGATGAATAAAAATACATCTATAATTTCAGTACGTCCTTTCCGTTCTCCGCACCACACTGTCAGTGATGTGGCTTTAGTTGGAGGAGGAGCTTTCCCTCAACCAGGAGAAATATCCTTAGCTCATAACGGTGTGTTGTTCCTTGATGAACTTCCAGAATTCAAAAGAAATGTTTTGGAAGTACTACGCCAACCTATGGAAGAAAGAGTAATAACTATTTCAAGAGCAAAATTTACTACAGAATATCCTGCAAGTTTTATGCTTGTAGCAGCGATGAATCCTTGCCCTTGTGGTTACTATAATCACCCGACAATAGAATGTTCGTGTTCACAAACACAGGTTGGCAGATACATGAGTAAGATATCTGGCCCTTTGTTAGACAGGATAGACATTCAAATAGAAGTTGTGCCTGTTCCTTTCAAGGAGTTAGCGGATAAACGTTCAGGAGAACCTTCTTCTGTTATAAGAGAAAGAGTATTGAAAGCAAGACAGATACAAAAAGAACGTTTTAAAGACTATCCAAATATTCATTGTAATGCACAGATGACGCAGAGGATGATGAAAGAGTTTTGCCAAATTAAGCCAGAAGGTATGGCTCTTCTAAAAAATGTTATGGATAAACTCGGTCTTTCTGCAAGAGCATACGACAGGATACTTAAAGTGTCTCGCACCATAGCAGATTTGGACGAATCTCCAACAATAGAAAATCGTCATTTAGCAGAGGCAATCAATTACAGAAGCCTTGACAGAGAATCTTGGGGAAGATAATAAAGAAGAAAATTTAGAGTATAGTATTTTTCAACAAAGTAAAAAATAAGATAAGATGAAATATAAGAGAATATTACTGAAACTTTCAGGAGAAAGTTTAATGGGTAAAAGCCAATACGGTATATCTGAGGATATGCTTACTATGTATTGCAACGAAATAAAACAAGTGTATAACAAAGGAGTACAAGTTGCAATAGTAATAGGAGGAGGAAATATATACAGAGGTCTTAGCGGTTCTGCAAAAGGAATGGACCGTGTGCAGGGAGACTATATGGGAATGATGGCAACAATGATTAATTCATTAGCACTTCAAGGTGAGTTGGAAAGACAAGGAGTTCAGACAAAACTTCTTGGAGGTCTGAGTATAGAACCTTTCTGTGAGGCATTTTCAAGAAGAAAAGCAATATCTGCTTTAGAAGATAACAAGGTGGTAATCATAGGAGGAGGAACAGGAAATCCTTTCTTTACTACAGACACTGCATCTACTCTTAGGGCAATAGAGATAAAAGCGGATGTAATTCTTAAAGGGACAAGAGTTGATGGAGTCTATACGGCGGATCCTGAAAAAGACAAGAACGCAACTAAATATTCTGTTCTTTCTTTTGACGAAGCTTTGCAAAAGAAGTTAAAAGTTATGGACTTGACAGCTTTTGCTCTTTGTCAGGAAAACAATCTTCCTATCTATGTTTTTGATATGAACAAAGAAGGTAATCTTCAAAAAGTAGTAGAAGGACAAGAAATAGGAACACTTGTTCATTAAAAACAGCAAAAAGAAAAAGGTGCTTAACTCAAATTAAGCACCTTTTCTTTTTTATTTCTTTTTGTATTCTTTGTATTCTTCATTTAGTCCTTTGACTATTTCGTCTGTTATCTCCATTCCTTCATCCATATATAGAGTAGGACTATTTGAGTAAGAACGAGAAAGAATAATGTTGTATTTATCGTGTTTTGCATTATAGTCTTTCACAAAAGCATAGACAGCATCAAGTAGTTTCTTGTTTTGTGCCATTTGTTCTTGTTGCAGATCTTGTTGCAGTTTAGCTGGCATTTGTTGTAGGTTTTGCATTCTTTGTTGCAGGCTTTTTTCCTTTTCTTTTTGTTGGGTAAGAGTCAGTTTATCTCCATTTTTCATATAGTCTGCATAATCTTTTTCCAAAGAAGCCTGAGCTGATTTCAAAGAGCTCTCTGCTTGTTTTTGTTTTGCTTCCAAGGCTTTTTGCATTTCAATAGCCATATCATACTTGGCAAGAATAGTATCTGTATTTATATACGCTACTTTCAAATCGCCTTTTTGAATTGTTTTGGCAACTTTTTTAGTATTGGTATCTTCGTTTTCACAAGATTTTCCTCCTATCATATTAAATAGAGAAAGAGCAATTGCAATCAAAGAAATACCGATAGCACAGATAGATATATAATTTCTTCCTTTTGTTTTTTGTTTTTGTTCTGCAGGGATGGTCGGAATGGTTTCTGTGATTTTTTCCTCTGAAACTTGAACGTTTTCCTCTATTTCTTGGTTAAGTTCATTGTTATTGATATTATTTTCTTCCATATTGTGTATTAGATTTTATAAATTTTTGGCAAAGGTACTCTTTTTTTTGATATTGGCACTAAAATTCTTGATAAGAAAAACATAAATCAAATATTTTTCTTGACTGAAAATGAAAATACGGTATCAAATTATGATTAAATCTGAATAGTTTTTGGTTTAGAAAACGGAGAATATTTTTTCTGAAAAAAATATGTTAAAAATTTTTTATTTTGATGAGGTTTTAATAATAATTAAACATTGATTATCATAAATTTATAATGATATGTGAGAAAAGTTATAAAGAAAATTAGAACAAAGATAAAATCCCTCTAAAAAAAGAGTTGATGTTTAGGTGTAAAAGACTTAGTCTTTAGGTGCAAAAGAGTTGGTTTTTGTAAAAAAAGACTTGATCTTTTTAGACGAAGACTTTGTTCTTTTTTTTCAACTCTAAATCAGGTTCTTTTTAATCTTTCTTTTTAGCTTTTTTCATACACTTCAGGTCATATTAAATTAGAATGAAGACAATAATAAACAGCCTTACAGCGTTATTATTCAGGATAAACATACCTGTTATATGGATTGGGATTATATTATAAGACTTTTGCTTGCTGCTGTTTTGGGTGGAGTCATTGGTTTGGAAAGAGAATATCACGCAAAGGAAGCAGGCTTTCGTACGCATGTTCTTGTTGCTGTGGGAAGTGCTTTGTTTATGTTGATTTCTCAGTATGGCTTTGATGCTTTTTTAGGAGTGAAGTCAGTTTCCTTTGATCCCTCAAGAATAGCTTCTCAAGTTGTAACCGGCATAGGTTTTATCGGGGCAGGGACAATTATTTTTCAGAAAAAGTTTATAAGAGGATTAACCACGGCAGCAGGTATTTGGGTTACCGGAGCAATAGGCTTGGCATGCGGATGTGGAATGTATTTCATTGCTGCTGTTACGACAGCCATCGTAATTATTGTTTTGAGTACGATAAATTATTTTCTTAAAAAGCTAACGTTCAGACATATTTCAATAGTTTTTTCTTGCTCTGAGCAAACGCAGATAGAAAAAATACTTAACAATTTAAAAACTGATAACATTGTAATAAAGGAATGTTCTATAGAGAAGCAATCCAACTACATTGTCTCTTTGGAAATAAGGACAAAAAGGTATAAATACAATACCCTAATATCAGAGATTTATGACAAATTCTCCCAAGCGGAGATTATTTCCTTGGAATAAATCAGTTGATGATTTTAGGTTTCTTTGCTGTTCTTGAAAGATTATGATAAGCTTTTTTCATATCTTCTTTGCGAAGTTTTATGTCTCTATTTACTTTTCTGTCTTCATCTGTAAGACTATGAGACAAAAGCCAGCGATAAGTGTCATCTAAGTAAAGCAAACGTGATAATCCAGCATGATTTACTCCCTTAAACCAATCATAACGAAGACGTTTGTCATTATTTTTAACCTGTAAAGCAGAAACTATTTTCTTAGATTGGCTCATTGGTACGTCTCTATCAGCTGTTCCATGAATAATCCAAAGAGGCAGTTCTCCCAAAGGCTGTAAGTTTTTCAGATTACAACCTCCGCAAAGAGCCATTGCAGCAGCTATTTTTTCAGGATAAGTTCCTACAAATTCCAAAACACCATATCCACCTAAACTCATTCCTATTGCGTAAATCCTGTTTGTATCCAATGCATAGTTCTTTTTAGTCCATTCAAGTATTTCATTAATCTTTGTTGGTTGCCAAGCTCCTTTGTTATTTTGAGGAGCAACTATAAGGGCAGGAATTCGTTTTCCCATGTCCAAAGCGTGCAAAGGACCATAACGTCTTACTTTGTCTAAGTTATTTCCGCAAAGACTTGCACCATGAAGAAATATTATGAGCGGGGTTTTTTCTTGCAAGGTGTCATAACCTTCAGGGGTATAAACCCAAAAGTTATATGCGTTCTTAACGATGCTTTTTTTTGCACAAAGGCTATGATTTTGACAAACAACACTAAAGCTAACTAAAATTAAGATTAAAAATATTTCTATTCTTTTCATTTCTTGTATTATAAAAAGTATAACAATAAGGTAAAATAGTCTTGTACTAAGACGGTTAAAGATTGCAAAGGTACAAAATATGTATCATATATGCAAATAATTAACAAAAATGTATTACTTTTGCACAAGCATATATTAGTATAAACTAAAATATAAAGTATTATGTTTAAGAAAATACCACATACATACGCTATAATTTTTTGCCTGATAATCTTGGCGGCAGTATGTACTTTGCTTGTTCCATCAGGAGAGTTTAACAGGGTGGAACAAGTTACCGCTTCAGGGAAAGTAGTTAATCAGATAGTGCCGAATACTTTCCATTATGAAGAGTCTTCTCCTCAAGTTTGGCAGATAATGTCTGCTTTTTTCAAAGGTTTTCAGAGAACTCCTGGCATTATTGCTTTCATTCTGATACTTGGAGGTGCTTTTTGGATACTTAATGAAACAAATGCGATACACATAGGAGTACAAACATTCCTAAAAAAGTCAGATGCTCTGACAAAATATAAGATATTTAACCTAATAGGAGTGAATAACCTGATTATTATCCTTATTATGTTGATGTTTTCTTTGTTTGGAGCTGTGTTTGGTATGAGTGAGGAAACCATAGCCTTTGTTGCAATCTTTATTCCTTTGGCTATTAGTATGGGATACGACAGTATTACGGGAATATGTATGTGTTTTCTTGCAGCAGGTTTGGGTTTTGCTGGTTGTATTTTGAATCCTTTCACATTAGGCATTGCTCAAGATATTGCAGGGTTGAAGATGTTTTCTGGAATAGAGTACAGAATATTTATTTGGTTAGTTATGACAAGCATAGGCATTGCTTTTGTGCTTTGGTATGCAAACAAGATAAAACACAATCCAAGAAAATCTCCTACATATTCAGAAGATTTCTTTTGGCGTAAGGCTCAAAAAGAGGCCAAACGTGGCGATATTACTCCAACGACCAAGGCTACTTGGATTACTTATCTGCTTGTTGCTGCAGTACAAGTTGGATTGCTTATTTCTTGTTTAGCTAATGGTGTAGAAACTAAAGACATTGTTTTTGCAATCTTTACTTTTCTATATATAGTTCTTGGTTACTTTGCTTGCAAAAAGAACATTCAAGTCTATTCATTAGTCATCTTGTTTTTTACTATTTTCTATCTTGTTTTGGGAGTTATTGGTTATGATTGGGGCTTTGAAGAAATTGCAGCACTATTCTTTACTATGGCTATAGTTTGTGGCTATGCAATGGGGAAAAGTACATCTTTGCTTTGTCAGTCTTTTATTGCTGGAGCAAAAGACATTCTTTCCGCTGCTATGGTTGTGGGTTTGGCAAGTGGAATCATAGTTATTTTGGAAGACGGAAAGGTTATTGATACCTTGCTTTTTGGAGTTTCAAACGCAATAGATGGAACAGGGCAAGTGGGAGCTTTGAGTATAATGTATGGTTTTCAAACAATATTAAATGCAATCATCACTTCTGGAACAGCAAAAGCAGCAATGCTTATGCCAATGTTTAGTGAAATTTCAAATATTGTAGGAGTTAATCTTCAGAGTACTGTTACTGCTTTTCATATTGGAGATGGCTTAACTAATCTAATAACTCCTACATCTGGTGTTCTAATAGCTGTGTTAGGAGTTGCTCATGTTCCATATATTAAATGGTTAAAATTTGCTTGGAAGTTTATTCTTGTAATGGTAATAATAGGTTGGCTACTTCTTCTGCCAACATTATTCTTCTCTCTTCCAAATTTCTAAAATAGATATTTGACAGTAAAAAAATAAATAAATGGATAATCTTACAAATTTATCAGAAATAGGCGAATTTGGTTTAATAGATAGACTGAATAAAGATAATATTATCAACAATTCTACTACACTTTTGTCCATAGGGGATGATTGTGCAGTGTTGGATTATGAAGATAAACAAATATTAGTTTCTACAGATGCTATGGCAGAAGGAGTACATTTTGATTTGGTTTATACTCCTTTAAAGCATTTAGGCTACAAAGCATGTGTCTCTAATTTCTCAGATATTTATGCAATGAATGGGACACCTCAACAAATACTTATCTCCTTATCTGTTAGTAGTAAATATACTTTAGAGGCATTGGAAGAACTATATGAAGGAATAAGGATAGCATGTAAGAAATATAATGTAGATATTGTTGGAGGAGATACTACAAGTAGTAAATCGGGTATGTTTCTTTCTATAACGGTTATAGGAAGTGTAGATAAAAATAAAGTAGTAAAACGTAGTGGAGCAAAGAAAAACGATCTTATCTGTGTAACCGGAAATCTTGGAGCAGCATATACAGGTTTGTTGGTTTTGCAAAGAGAGAAAGCAACCTTTATGGCAAATCCTAATTTTCAGCCAGACCTTAAACCATACGAATATGTTGTACAACGTCATTTAAAACCTGAAGCACAAAGAAAAACAATAGAACTCTTGAGAGAAAAGGATGTTGTCCCAACTTCTATGATGGATATTTCTGATGGTTTAGCAAGTGAATGTCTCCATATCTGTAAAGCAAGCAAAGTAGGTTGTGAGGTATATTTGGAGAAACTGCCAATAGACTATGAAACAACAAAGACTTTGGAGGAGTTTAAAATATTACCAGAAACAGCTGCTTTGAATGGAGGAGAGGATTATGAACTTCTTTTCACCATAGACCAAAAAGATTATGACAAGATAAAAGATGAGCAAAATATAAGCGTGATAGGTTATATAACAGATGAGAGTTTAGGACAAAAACTCATCACTCCACAAAATACTTCTATGGATATAAAAGCTCAAGGTTTCAATCATTTCTCAAAAACAGAATAAAAATTTGCTTGTAAGGGGAATAGGTTTATATTTTTGATGTAATTTTGCATTGTCATTTAGTCTGACTTATAGGAATGAGAAATTTTTTATCATCAAGACGATTTGTTATAATAGGAATTTTTGTAGCAATAGGGTTGGTTTTTGCTGCAAGATTACTTTATCTGCAAATCATTGATGATACTTATTCAGAATTAGCAGACAGAAATGCTTTAAGATACGTAACACAGTATCCTTCGCGAGGGTTGGTTTATGATAGGAATGGCAAGTTGTTAGTTTATAATGAGATTGTTTATGATTTAATGGTTATTCCTCGTCAGGTAAAAAACATAGACACTAATGAATTTTGTTCTTTGCTTAAGATAACGAAAGAAGATTTTATAAAAAAGATGGAGAAAGCAAAAAAATACTCTATGTATGCTCCATCTTCTTTTGAGAAACAAATTTTAAAAGAAGATTTTGCAACCCTTCAGGAGAGATTATATACTTTTCAAGGGTTTTATGCTCAAAAGCGTACTATACGTTCCTATCCTGATAGTGTAGCAGCAGCTGTTTTAGGTTATATAGGCGAGGTAAATGAAAAGAAAATTGAAGAAGAACCTTATTATAAAAGAGGGGATTATATAGGTATGAGTGGTATAGAAAAGAGTTATGAAGGAGTATTGAGAGGAGTAAAGGGAAGTAAAGTAACTCTTGTTGATGTACATAATAGGGAAAAAGGTTCCTTTCAAAATGGAAAATATGATGAGCCAGCTATTGCTGGTAAAAATCTTTATTCTACAATAGATCTTGAATTACAAAAATATGCAGAAGCATTAATGAAAAACAAACGTGGTTCTATTGTTGCTATTGAACCATCTACGGGAGAAATACTTTGTTTTGTTTCTGCTCCATCTTACAATCCAAATCTTTTAGCGGGTAGAGAAAGAGGGAAAAACTATAAAGTTCTTGCTGATGATATAGCAAAGCCTTTGTTTAATAGGGCTCTTATGGCACAATATCCTCCTGGAAGTATCTTTAAAGTAGCACAAGCTTTGGTCGCTTTGGATATGGGAGTTATAACAGAAGGGACAGGTTTCCCATGCGATAAAGGGTTAGTGGGTTGCCATAATCATCCATCTGCTGCACGAGTAAGAGATGCTATAAAGATGTCTTGTAATCCTTATTTCTATAGAGTATTTCAAAGAGAAGTACAACAAAAAAATCCTAAAACAGGAAAAATAGACAGCAAATACGGACTTGCTCTTTGGACAGCAGCGATGAAACGTATGGGTTTTGGAACAAAGATGGAGATTGATTTGCCTAATGTAACAAGCGGAAACATACCAGATACAAGTTTTTATAACAAGTGGTATCCTTCTGGATGGAACTTTTATACTATCTATTCTAACAGTATAGGTCAAGGAGAGGTTATGGTTGTTCCTATACAGATGGCTAATTTTGCTGCATTGGTTGCAAATAGAGGTTGGTATATTACTCCTCATGTTGTAAAAGCTTTTGGTGACGAAAAACACAGAGAAATTTATAAAAAATATGTTGAAAAGCATTATTCACTGATAGCTTCTTCTTGGTGGAATATTGCAGTAGAGGGAATGTGGGGTGTTGTTCATGAAGCAGGAGGAACAGGACGAAGAGCAGATGTACCAGGTTTAAATGTGTGTGGAAAAACAGGAACGGCAGAAAACATAGGAGCAGACCATTCTGTATTTATTTCTTTTGCACCAAAAGACAATCCGAAGATAGCAGTATCTGTTTATGTAGAAAATGCACGAGGAGGTGGAGGCACTTGGGCTGCACCTATTGCAGGATTAATAATAGAAAAATATATAAAAAGAGAAGTGGAACGAGTTGATATAGAAAAACAATATATGGAAGCAGCTCCTTGTCAGGCTCTACCTCTTAGAGGTGGTCATGTAAAGACAAGTAAAGCTAATAAAAAATCTCGTTCTGTAAAGAAATCCGTTTCAAATGCTAATTCTTTAAGCGAATAAAGAGAATGGAAAGAAGAACAAACAATATATTTAAGTATATAGAATGGAAACTTATTTTTGCTTATCTGTTCCTTGTGTTAGTAGGTTGGATTAGCATTTATGCAGCTGTATATGATGGAGAACATTCAAGCATTTGGGATTTTTCTTGCAGATATGGAAAACAGATGATTTGGATTGCAGCATCTTTAGTTATTGCTTTATTTGTTTTGGTAACAGATCCTAAGTTTTTTTCTCAGACATCCTATCTCGCCTATGCTGTTTGTATTATTATGCTGATGATAGTCCTCGTTGTGGGTTCTAATACCAAAGGAGCAAGAAGTTGGCTTGGTATTGGAGATTTTGGAATACAGCCATCGGAGTTTGCCAAGATAGGAACGGCATTGGCTTTAGCGAAGTTTCTTTCAGCAATAAATGTTGATATGAACAATTGGCAAACAAAACTTACTGCTATCGGGATTGTTTTTTTACCAATGACTATGGTGTTGTTGCAGAATGATACGGGTTCAGCCTTAGTCTTTTTATCGTTTATTTTTGTTTTGTTTCGTGAGGGCTTATCTTCTTATGTGCTTATACTTGGAGCAGGGGCTATAGTTTTATTTGTTTTAGCTTTATTGCTTAATCCTTATATTCTTATAATCTCTTTAGCCATAATAGCTTTGATTTCTTATCTTATTATACACCGACGCAATCGTAAAGCTAAATTCATTTATTTCTTTGGTATTTTTGTTTTCTGTTCCTTGGTTGTTTTAGGAGTAGAGTTTGGTTATAATGAAGTCTTAGAATCTCATCAAAAAGACAGAATAGAAGTACTTTTAGGAAAGAAACAGGATTACAAAGGAGTTGGTTATAATGTAAATCAATCAAAAATAGCAATAGGCTCAGGAGGAATGTTTGGGAAAGGTTTCTTGCAAGGGACTCAAACTAAGTTTAATTTTGTTCCAGAACAGGACACTGATTTTATTTTCTGTACGATAGGAGAGGAATGGGGCTTTGTTGGTTCTGCTATTATTGTTTTTATGTTTGTGTGGCTTTGTGTCAAAATAATAAAAGTGGCAGAGCGACAACGTAGTAATTTTGCTCGCATATATGGTTATGGAATAGCTGGTATTATTTTCTTTCACTTTTTTGTTAATATAGGGATGACCATAGGTTTATTACCCGTCATCGGCATTCCTCTTCCGTTTATTTCCTATGGTGGTTCGTCCTTATGGTCTTTTACTCTTATGCTCTTTATATTTATTCGTCAAGACGCTTCAAGAGGAGAATTGATGTAAAATCTTTAAACGCTGTGTATTAGTCATAATAAAAAATCTTATGTTGAAAAGAAGTTTAATATTATTAGTGATTTGTTGTGTTCTTTTGTCTTACTTACAAGCACAGCAAGACAAACAAGAAAAGATTCAAACCTTTGTCGCAAGTCAATTACGAGAATATCCTTTGAGCCAACTTGCAGATTTATATAAGAGTAGTTTTCAAGACGTTTTTGGTCCAGAACATTTAGTAGAAGATATTCAAAGTGTGATGAATTATCTTGATAAAGAACTTACTTCAATGGAACACCTTTCTACTCCATATTTTGAATTCTGTGGATTAGAGGGCAATTTTATCCGTGTCTATCTTAATGTTATCCAAGATAGTATTATAACCAAGGAAACGCTTGCCGATTGTTTTCTTCGTTCATCTAAACTTATAAATACAAAAATCTCTTTTTCAGAATGGCAACAGGAGTGGCGAGAAAGATGTCGTATAATTTCAAATATGAATCTTGGATTAAAGGATTTTCAAAAAGATAGTCTTTATATAGAGAATTTAATTCAGCAGGGCAGATATGCTTGGGTACATTCAAGAATTTACCACGATATATATAAACCCCATTATAGAATAATACAGAGGGAAATCTTTTTTGGAGAGATATTTCCAATTATACTCAGAAAACAGAAATCTTTAAACTAACTATTGTTTTTGTTCTTAGTAGATAGCAATCCACAAGCCGCCATAATATCTTGCCCTTTAGAGACTCTAATGGTCGTAAGTATTCCTTTTTTGTTCAATAAGTTTTTAAAATTACTCATTTGTTCTATTGTCACTCCTTTGTATATGGTGTTAGGCATAGTATTAAAAGGAATTAAGTTTATTCTACAAGGAAGCCCATTCAACAATTTTGCGAGTGCATTTACGTGCTTAGGTTCATTGTTTAACGAATCAAACACAATATATTCAAATGTTAGATGACGCTGTTTTGTCCAATCAAAATGTTTTAGAATTCTTATTGTTTTTTCAATGGGATATGCTTTTTCAATAGGCATAATTTTTTGTCTTTCCTCAGGGATAGGATTATGTAGAGAAATAGCAACATCCACCTCTGTTTCTGTCAAAAATTTTTCCAACAAAGGCAAAAATCCTGCTGTGGATACGGTTATTCTATGAGGAGAAAAGCCATAGCCATAATCGGAACACAAGATTTCTAAACTCTTCTTTACTTCTGCGTAATTATCCAAAGGTTCTCCCATTCCCATATACACAATATTCTTTATGGAGGAAAACTCATCTATAGAGCGAAAAATGTTTAATATTTCATTAGTGGTAAGATTGCGTTGAAAACCTTGCTTGCCTGTTGCACAAAAATCACAATTCATTTTGCAACCTGCTTGTGTAGAAATACAGAGGGTAACTCTTTCTTTATCAAAAATAGAAACAGCTTCCACAAAAACATCATCAGAATATTGGAAAAGGTATTTTTTTGTGCCATCTTTTGAAGTCAATACCTTTATGTATGGTTGCAAACCAACAGAATATTCCTTTGCAAGTTCTTCTCTAAAAGACTTTGATAAATTTGTCATATCTTCGATTTTGGTTATATCTTTTTTATATAACCATTCTGCTATTTGCTTTGCTACAAATTTCTTTTGGTTAAAATTTTCTACCAAAATTTGTAACTCATTCAATGTTTTGCCATAAAGATATTTCTTCATAAACCTTATTTGTTGTGATTAAAAAGTCTTCCTTGAAAAGTATTTCGTTTTATCATTTCTTGTTCTATCTCTGAAACTATTTCCTCATTTCTTAGATTGCTCCAAGCAGACAAGACATTGTATCTTGGAGGGACTTCAGAAACAAATCTTTCTATAACAATATTTGGATTTAGTCTTTCAAGAAATGAAATAATAAAATCTTTATATTCCTCAAAAGTAAAAAGATTGTATTTCTGAGGATTTAATTTATAATCTTCTGCCATTGTAGTGTTTTTTAGTATTTGCAGTTGATGAAATTTTACTGTGTCTAATGGCAAAGAAGAGATAATATCTGCTTCTTCTAACATTTCTTGTCTTGTTTCTGTTGGTAGTCCAAAGATAATATGACCTCCTGTTTTCAGTCCATATTCTTTGCAAAGTTCAAGAGATTGTTTTGTATCTTTGAAAGAATGACCTCTATTTATAGCTTTAAGGGTTTTGTCATAACAACTTTCTATTCCAAGTTCAACTATAATGTGATAATCTTTACTAAGGTCTTGCAGATATTGTAGTTTTTCTCTGTCAATGCAGTCAGGTCTTGTTCCAATTACAAGTCCGCAAATATTTTCGTGAGAAAGAGCTTGCTCATATTTTTGTCTTAAAATTTCTATTGGAGCGTAAGTGTTGGAATACGCTTGAAAGTAAGCAAAATACTGTTTCACTCTCTTATATCTCCACTGATGAAACTTTATCCCCTCATTAATCTGCTGCGTAATAGAAGAAAATTCTCTGCAATAAGAAGGGTTGAATGCTTCATTGGAACAAAAAGTACAGCCGTTCTTAGAAATTGTTCCATCTCTGTTTGGACAAGTAAAACCAGCATCAATACTGAGCTTTTGGATTCTTTGTCCAAAAGTTCTTTTCATATAAGAAGAATAGGCATTAAAAGGTCTATCAGAAAGCCAAATATTATTCATTGTCTTTTTTGGAGGAATACATTAGAAGACTTACCAAATGAATTGTCTTTATGTTTAAATTGTTTTTACGGATATAGTTATCCATTTGCATAAGGCAAGTAGTATCTGTTGAGGTTATATATTCTGCACCTAAAGACAAAGCTTTTTCAATTTTTCTTTTTGTAAGGAATGTGCTAACAGGCTCATTATACATATATAATCCTGAACCATAGCCACAACAAAAATCACATCTTTCTTCATTCACAAGATGCAGACCCTTAACTTTGTCGAGAATAAACCTTACTTCTTCCTGTACGTCATATTCGTTTAAGGATTTGCAGTTATTGTGTAAGAAAACTTTAAACGGAAACTCTGCTCCAATATTGCAATCGGGCTTACTGACGTGGATAAACTCAGAGATATCCATTATTCTCTCTGCTAAAGATTTGTAAGAATTGTGATAAGAAGTATTATAAAATAGTTTTCCAAGATTGTTTTTAACATATCCGACACAAGTAGCAGAACAGGTAACAATAGAAGAGTAACCCGAAAAATCTTCTATGAATTTTTCTCCTACGGCTTTTGCTTCTTTCCAATTACCATTATCATATAAAACCCTTCCACAGCATGTCTGTTCTGTATTATAATTAGCCTTAAAACCCAATTTTTCAACTAAAGCTATAAGGTCAAAGGCTATGTAAGGATAGAACTCATCCACACAGCAAGGAATAAAAATATTTACTTCTTTTTTCTGCATTTTTCACAAAACTACTTTACAAACAGATTTAATATCCAAACGAGAAAACGGTGTTTTTATTGTAGTTTAACCAATAAATTAATTACTTTGTTTAAAAGAGTTAATTGCTCAGAAAAAAGAGTTGATCTTTTTATGTAAAAGACTTAGTCTTTTGCACCAAAAGAGTTGGTTTTAATTTTTTAAAATCAACTCTTTTTTTATCAACTCTTTTTGTCCAAATTCAACAACTTTTTAACGCATGAAAATGTTAAAATTTTAAATTATTTCCTCCAAAATATTTCTTTTCCTGAAAAAATTATTATTTTTGCAAATTGATATTTAAAGTTTTTAAGTAGAAAAGACTATGGGAACAATTATTATTTATGGTGTTATTGCCTTAACTGTGGCAGGCGTTGTCTTGTCATTGGTTTTGTACTTAGTAGCACAGAAATTCAAAGTTATAGAAGATCCTCGTATTGATTTGGTTGCAGAGAAACTACCTGGAGCAAATTGTGGAGGGTGTGGCTTTGCTGGTTGTAGGGCTTTAGCAGAAGCTATCGTTAAAGCAGAAAACTTGGAAGGAAAAGCTTGTCCTGTTGGAGGAGCTCCTGTTATGGCACAAGTTGCAGAAATTATGGGATTACAAGCCGCAGAGTCTGAACCAATGATTGCTGTTGTGAGATGTAACGGCGGTAAATGCAACACTCATAAGAAAGTAGAATATGATGGAGCAATGGATTGTTTTGTTGCAAATCAAAATTTTGCAGGCGAAGGAGGTTGCTCTTTTGGTTGTTTAGGTTTAGGTAATTGTTCAAAAGCTTGTAAATTCGATGCTTTACATATTAATCCAGAAACAGGATTACCTGAAGTGGATGAGGAAAAATGTGTTGCTTGTGGAGCATGTGTTAAAGCGTGTCCAAGAGGAGTTATAGAACTTAGAAAAAAAGGTCTAAAAGGAAGAAGGGTCTTTGTTTCCTGCATAAATAAGGAAAAAGGAGCTGCTGCAAAGAAAAATTGTGATGTGGCTTGTATAGGTTGTGGAAAGTGTGAGAAAGTTTGTCCTTTTGGAGCAATAACAATAGAGAATAATCTTTCATATATAGATTTCAATAAATGTAAAATGTGTAGAAAATGTGTTGCAGAGTGTCCTACAGGAGCAATACATGCTGTTAATTTCCCTCCTGCTAAACCAAAGGCAGAAGTACCTGTTGAGCAGAAGGTTGAGACAGTACAAGTACAAACAAATAATAACACTGAAGAGAAAGGAGTTCAAGAATGAAAACATTTAACAGAGGTGGTGTTCATCCAGAGGAAAACAAACTTGCTTCAAACAACAAGATAGAAGTATTTCCTCTTACAAAAAAGGCAGTAGTTTTTGTATCTCAACATCTTGGAGCTCCTGCTACTTGCTTAGTACAAAAAGGCGACAAAGTAAAAGTGGGTACTCTTCTTTCAAAAGCAGAGGCTTTTATTTGTGCAAATACACATTCTCCTTATTCTGGAACTGTTACAAAGGTAGATGTTGCAACAGATTTCAATGGTTTTAAAAAGCCAGCTATATACATAGATGTTCAAGGAGATGAATGGGAAGAAGGAATAGATACAACTCCAGACATAAAAAGAGAAATAACTCTTGAAGCAAAGGATATTGTTCAAAGAATGAAAGATTGTGGTATCGTAGGTTTGGGAGGAGCGGCCTTCCCTACAAATGTTAAGTATATGATACCAGAAGGCAAGAAAGCCGAATACCTTATTATAAATGGAGTAGAGTGTGAGCCTTATCTTACTTCTGACAACAGAATCATGATAGAAAATACCGAGGAAATATTCATTGGTATAGAAATCATGAAGAAAGCTTTGGGAATAAATACTGCTCTTGTTGGTATAGAGAATAATAAACCTGAGGCAATAAGAATAATGACAGAAATGTCAAAAAAATATAATGGCACAGAGATAGTTCCTTTGAAATTAAAATATCCACAAGGAGCAGAAAAGCAACTTATCAACGCTTTAACAGGGAGAGAAGTTCCAAGTGGCAAACTTCCTATTGAAGTTGGTTGTGTTGTAGATAATGTAGGTACTGCTTTGGCTATTTATTATGCAGTTCAGAAGAATCGTCCTTTGATTGATAACGTTCTTACATTTACAGGAAAGAGTGTAAGACCAGAAAATCAGAAAAATCTCTTAGTTAGAGTTGGAACACCTTTGCAAGAAATCATAGATTATTGTGGAGGATTGCCAGAAGATACAGGCAAACTTATTAGTGGAGGTCCTATGATGGGTAAAGCTATAATGGATACTTCTGCTCCAACAGTTAAGACAACATCAAGCATTCTTGTAATGAATGAAAAAGAGGCAAAACGTCAGGAGCCTACACCTTGTATTCGTTGTGGAAAATGCGTGGATGCTTGTCCTATGGGATTAGAACCAGTATTGCTTTCTACTCTTTGTTCTCAGGATAAATGGGAAGAAGCAGAAAAGGAATGCGTTATGGATTGTATAGAATGTGGTTGTTGCCTATTTACCTGCCCAGCAAATCGTCCTCTGTTGGATTTGATAAGAGTAGGTAAGTTTAAGGTAGGAGCATTACGTAGAGCAAGAGCTCAGAAATAAAATTGAAGTTAGTAATTTTAAGAAAATAAAAATACAAAAATATGTCAGTGTTTAATATTTCAGGATCACCTCATGTTCATAGCACAATGTCTACTAAAAAGATAATGTGGGGTGTAGTCATTGCGATGTTACCAGCATTGCTTGTCAGTATTTACTTTTTTGGCATCAATGCTTTGCTTTTGACTTTGGTCAGTGTAGCATCTTGCCTTTTCTTTGAATGGGTAATACAGAAATATCTTCTTAAAGGAGATTTATCCACAGTTACGGATGGTTCAGCAGTAATAACAGGTATGTTGCTTGCTTTCAACGTTCCTTCCTCTTTACCTTTGTGGATGATAATCCTTGGATCTCTTATCGCAATAGGTGTTGGTAAAATGACCTTTGGTGGATTAGGAAAGAATCCTTTCAATCCTGCTTTGGTAGGACGTGTGTTCTTGTTCCTTTCTTTCCCTACAGATATGGCAATGAGTGCTTGGCCAAAACCAAGTCCTTTGTTCTGTTCTAATGTTGTAGATGCTGTAACAGGACCTACATCTCTTAGTATGATTAAACATGGAGGAGAAAATTTGCCAAACGTTTTGGATATGTTAGTAGGAAACGTTGGAGGTTCTTTAGGAGAAATATCAGCAATAGCAATTCTTATAGGAGGAGTTTATATGCTATGCAGAAAGATAATTACTTGGCATATACCTGTGTCTTTCCTTGGTTCTGCTTTTGTTTTTGCATTGATACTACATTGTGTTAATCCAGAGGCTTACGTTGCTCCTGTTTATCATCTTCTTGCAGGTGGTATGATGCTTGGAGCTGTGTTTATGGCAACAGATATGGTTACTTCTCCTATCACACATAAAGGACAGATAATTTTCGGTTGCGGTTGTGGTATTCTTACTATTGTTTTCCGTTGTTTTGGTCCTATGCCGGAAGGAGTTTCTTTTGCTATTTTAATTATGAATGGTGTTACTCCATTGATTAATAAATTCGTTAAAACCGATAAATTCGGATACAAAAAATAAGGAGGAATTATGGCAAAGTTAGAATCTTCAATAAAGAATATGGTTTTGTGTTTGTCTTTGGTTACTTTGTTAGCTTCTGCATTGCTTTGTGGAACATACGCTTTGACAAAAGAGCCGATAGACGCAACTATGAAAAATGATAAAGATACTGCAATAAAAAATGTTCTTCCTGATAAAAAAGCCGAAATAGGAGAACCTCAACAAATAAAATTAGATGGTTATGACGAACCTTTCGTAATATATCCAGCAACTCTTAATGGTGAATTAATAGGAGCCGCTGTAGAAACCTATGACAAGAATGGTTACGGAGGAAAACTTAAAATAATGGTAGGTTTAGCTAAAGATGGAACTATTTCTGATTATTCCATTTTAGAGACAGCAGAAACTCCGGGCTTAGGAATGAAAGCAGAAGAATGGTTTAGAGCAAAAGGAGATATTAGAGGAAAAAGTCCTGCAACAACGAAGTTTTCTCCAACTAAAGATGGAGGAGATATAGACGCTATAACAGCTTCTACTATTACTTCACGTGCTTTTCTTACTGCAGTTCAAAAGGCATTTGACGCATTTATGAAATATCAAAACAAATAGGAGGTACAACAATGAAAGGAATGAAAATAGTACTTAATGGAATTATAAAGGAAAACCCTGTATTTTGTTTGTTGCTTGGAATGTGTTCAACATTAGCAACAACAACTTCAGCAATCAATGGTTTAGGAATGGGTGTTTGTACAATGTTTGTCTTGATGTGTTCAAACGTTGTTATATCTCTTATAAAAAATGTTGTACCAGACAAGGTGCGTATTCCTGCATTTATCGTTGTTATAGCAACATTTGTTACTATCCTTCAACTTCTTTTGCAAGCTTATGTTCCTGCTCTTAACAAAAGTCTTGGAATCTTTATTCCATTGATTGTTGTTAATTGTATTATACTTGGACGAGCAGAAAGTTTTGCAAGCAAGAATAATGCTTTTGATTCTTTGCTTGATGGTATTGGTATTGGATTAGGATTTACTCTTGCTTTGACTATACTTGGTATAGTAAGAGAAGTTTTAGGAACAGGAGCTATATTCGGTTTTAAGTTTATAGGAGAAAGCGATGGAATACTTCTTTTCATCCTTCCTCCAGGAGCTTTTATAGCACTTGGCTACTTAATAGCATTAGTAAATAGACTAAGAGCAAAATACGAAAAGTAAATATAAAGAATAGAAATGAAATTAGAAACACAAAAAGATAAAGTATCTTATATACTTGGCGAAGATATAGGTAGAAGTATTATTTCTCAAGGATATGATTTGAATGTAGATATACTTGTTGAAACAATTAAGAATGCTGCGTTGGGAAAAAATGAAAGCCTTCTTACTGAGCAAGAAAAGAATAATGTTATGCAAGCTTGGCAACAAGAAATGAATGCAATTCGTCAAAAACAAGCTAAAGAACAAGGTCAGAAAGCAAGAAAAGAGGGAGAGGATTTTTTAAGAAATAACAGAAAAAATGATAACGTTGTTGAGACTCCTTCAGGATTGCAATATACAGTTTTAAAAGAAGGTGTTGGACAAAAACCAAAAGCAACAGATCAAGTAAGAGTACATTATCATGGTACTTTGTTAAATGGAACTGTCTTTGATTCTTCTGTACAAAGAGGAGAAAGCATTGTATTTCCGTTGAATCAAGTTATTGCAGGTTGGACAGAAGGAGTTCAATTGATGAACGTTGGAAGTAAGTATCGCTTCTTTATTCCTGCAGACTTAGCATATGGGGACCAAATGGTAGGAAATATTCCTGCAGGTTCAACTCTTATCTTTGAAGTAGAATTATTAGGAATAGAATAAAGTAATATATAATCTTAAAGGAGATATGTTATTCATAGCATATCTCCTTTTTTGTTATGATAAATATTATTGAAAAAGTATTTAAGACTTTTTTGTTTGAAAGTCCTAAAAATTTGTGTAAATTTGCACGTTAATTTAGTAATATATCTTATAAAACGAACATACTATGTATAGAACACATACCTGCGGAGAACTTCGCAAAGAAAATATAGGACAAAATGTAGTTTTAAGCGGTTGGGTACAAAAAACAAGAGACTTAGGAAGTATGTCTTTTATTGATCTTAGAGACCGTTATGGAATAACTCAAATAGTTGTAGATGATACTTCTTCTCAGAATATTAAGGATACAGCAAAAACTCTTTCAAGAGAATATGTTATTCAAGCAAAAGGTGTTGTTAGAGAAAGAAGTAGTAAAAATGCAAAGATACCTACAGGAGATATAGAAATAGAAGTAAAAGAAATAGAAATACTTAATCCTTCTAAGACCCCTCCTTTTACTATTGAAGACAACACAGATGGAGGTGATGAGCTTAGAATGAAATATCGTTATCTTGACCTTAGAAGAAATTGCGTTAAACAAAATCTTGAACTAAGACATCGTTTAGCAATGATGGTTAGAAATTATCTTAGCAAAGAGAGTTTTCTTGAAATAGAGACACCATTTCTTATTCGTTCAACACCAGAAGGAGCAAGAGACTTCGTTGTTCCTTCTCGTATGAATCCTAATCAATTCTATGCTCTTCCTCAAAGTCCTCAAACTTTTAAACAATTACTTATGGTTTCTGGTTTTGACAGATATTTCCAAATAGTTAAATGTTTTAGAGACGAAGACCTTAGAGCAGATCGTCAGCCAGAATTTACTCAAATAGATTGCGAAATGTCTTTTGTAGAACAGGAAGATGTGTTACAATTGTTTGAAGGACTAATAAAATATCTTTTCAAAGAAGAAAAAAATATTGCTTTACCTACTTTCCAACGTATGACTTGGCAAGATGCCATGAAGTATTATGGTTCAGATAAGCCAGATTTACGTTTTGGTATGCAGTTTGTGGAATTGAATGACGTAGCAAAAGGAAAAGATTTCAAAGTTTTTGATGATGCAGAGCTTGTTGTAGGAATAAAAGCCGAGGGTTGTGCAGAATATACTCGCAAGCAACTTGATGGATTGACTGATTTTGTTAAACGTCCTCAAGTTGGTGCTAATGGTTTGGTTTATATTAAATATAATAATGATGGAACTTTTAAATCTTCCATTGATAAGTTCTTTACACAAGAAGACTTGCAAGCAATAGCAGATAAATTCAATGCAAAACAAGGAGACCTTATGCTTATTATGGCAGGGGAGAAAATGAAAACACGTGTTCAATTATGTTCTCTTCGTTTAGAAATGGGACAAAGACTTGGTTTAAGAGATCCGTTTAACTATGCTGTGCTTTGGATAACAGATTTTCCTCTTTTAGAATGGAGCGAAGAAGACCAAAGATTCTATGCTATGCACCATCCTTTTACTGCTCCTAATCCAGAAGACTACCCTGAGAAACTAAAAACTTCTCCTGGAGAAGTAAGAGCAAGTGCCTACGACCTTGTAATCAACGGAACAGAAGTTGGAGGCGGTTCAATAAGAATACATGATAGAAAGATGCAGTTAGATATGTTTGAAGCTTTAGGCTTTACAGAAGAATCAGCAAAACAACAGTTTGGTTTCTTGATGCAAGCTTTTGAATATGGAGCTCCACCTCACGGGGGAATAGCCTTTGGTTTTGACAGGCTTTGTTCTATCTTTGCAGGAGCAGACTCAATAAGAGATTTTATTGCTTTTCCAAAGAATAATTCAGGCAGAGATTTGATGAGTGATTCTCCAAATGTTATCTCTCAACAACAACTTGACGAATTATATATTTCATTAAATAAGGTAGAGAAATAAGACTTCTCTACTTTTTTGCTTGTTATATGTTTATGAATAAAGAAAATTAAAGATATGAAAAGAATAGTTTTTATTGTCGTTTTAGTGATGTGCTTGTATGCATCTGCACAAAGTTCTTTTAGTATTCAATCTGTTGGTGCAAATAGCGTAACTATTAACTATTCCATTGTAGAAGATGCAACGCTATATATATATGAAAACGATACAGTTTATTATGAAGATTTTTCTTTATTTCCAGAAATAACTAACGAAGCATATAATAACTTTCTCTGGTCTTTACCAGATTCATATTTAAAAACAAAAGGAGCAAAAGGTCAAAAAATATTTAAAAATGGAAACGGTATAAATTTACAAAGATATTCCACCTTCAGAACATCTGAAATAGATTTATCTAAAACAAATAACAATGGTATTTACTCTTATTCTCTTTCTGTTGAACTTACAAAAGTATCGGGCTCAAAAAGGTTAATCATTTCTAATAATTATGAAAATCAAATTCATGAAACAACAGCAAGTTTTTCTTTTGATAGTGTTAGAACAAGTCCTAATTTTTATTTAAGTATTTATCCAAGTACAGCAGGAGCAAGTAATTATAACATTTCAAAAATTGTTGTAACTATTCCTCAAGAGTATTGTAATAAACAACCTTATGATATTCTTGCTGCTAATACTTCTTATACTGTTAATGATCTTTTGCCCAACACAAATTATGTGCTGCAAATAGGAGAAGAAACTCTTTCTTTTACCACTTTAAAAGAAAAAACATTAGATAGTATAACTAATATTACAACTAATTCTGCTTCTGTTTATATTACAAATAATACACCTTCAAACAAAAAACTTAAAATTGTAAAAAAAGGGAATACATATAACTTCGCTGATGATTTAATTATTTCACAGTTTATTTATACTAATAATGTAGATGCAAAAGCTATAGAATTATATAATGGCACGGGAAGAGATATTTGCTTAAATGATTATGAACTCCATTATTATCCAAACCAATTAGCAACATATTCTTTTACAGAAAGAGATTCTATTAAGCATGGAGAAGCAATAGTTCTTTACTCAACGGTTGATGTTCTTTCTTCAGAAATATCAGGTGCAGGAAAGTTTTATTGCGGAATGTTTCCTTTCTTTGGAAACAGACCATCTATTCTTCTTCATAATACAGATACCATAGATATATTTGGTAATAATACTGTTGCTGAAACTGCTACTGATTGGACTTGTGAGAATTTTAATTCAAGGGATTTTGTTTTGCGGAGAAATTCGGATATTAATTATGGGGTAAAGCATAATCCGGATAGTGGTTTTCCTACTCTTTGTACTGAATGGACAGGGGATAATTCCACTACTGAAAGTAATTTTAGAGATTTTGGTTTGCATACTCTTACAGGCACTATTTCTCAGGCAGATATAGCAAATATAGGTCTTGGAACTCCAATAAGCGAAAGCAATATCTCTTTGCAAGATGGCTATTATCAAATAGATAATTTAGAAGAAAAAACCTATTATGTTGCTTATCTTGTTTCAGAAGATGAAAGTATAGTATATGGTTACAAAGGTTTCCTTACCAAAGGAACAACTGCTCGTACCACATCAGGCGAATGGACAGATAATAATTGGACTAATGGAGAGCCTACTTTTAATGACGTTGTGCAAATAAACAATGGCGTTGATGTAACAGTATCACAAGGAAACACGGCTAAGTGTAATACTTTGATATTAAAAGATGGGGCATCGTTTAAGAACAACGGTACAGCAGATATAGACACCTACGAAATAGAGAAATCTTTTTCGGGTTATGAATCTAAAACTCTTTCTTCAACAGGATGGTATTTGACAGGAATTCCTATTGAAATAAGTTCAGACAACCAAACATATATAGCAGAAGTATTGGATGCAAGAGAAGATAATGATGATATTGACCTTTATTTTTGGAAAGAAGATTATACTGAAGAGGAAATGCAGGGTATGTGGGCAAACTACAAATCTTACGATTTTGCAGAACCGTTTTTCAAAGAGGGGAGGGGTTATCTTATTTCCTATGCAAACAACACAACAAATAGTTTTTCAGGAAAAATAAATGACAATTCTTCTTACACTCTTCTAAACAATGCGACATTAAGTGGAGTAGGTTCTTATTATGGTTGGCATTTGGTTGCAAATCCTTATTCTTTCCCTATTTCTCTTTCGCAAATAGAAAGAACAAACAGCACCGTTCCTTCATTCTTAAACTCCTCAGGAAATTATGAGGTGCTTATGGGTGCAAATACCTTGCAACCTTTTGAGGGTTTCTTTGTTCAAGTAAATAATTCCGCCAATTCTTTTGTAGTAAATAAAAATGAGCCTATAGCCAAATCAAGTTTAAATGATATAAATTTTATATCTTTTTCCATTAATAACATAGATGGAGAAGATAAGACCTATTTGGCTTTTGATACGAACTTTACTAATGCTTTAGAATGGCAGACAGATAATCATAAACTTTTGGGTTATGGTCTTGCTCCTGAAATCTATACAACATTTGATAATGAAAACTTTGCAGTCAATGTTATTCCTCCAACCTTGGAGGATACTCTTAATGTTGATTTGCGTTGTATTATAAAACAAGAAGGAGAATACACTCTTAAATATAGAGGAGAAATACCTTTGTCTTACAACAAAATAGGGCTGTATGACAGACAAAGCGGAGAAATGCTTAAAGATTTTTCTTTGGATAGTGTGTATGTGTTTTCTGCGGACGAAACAATGGATGAAGATAAGTTTATATTAAAATTTATTCGTAACTCATTAGGGGGGGGCGTTTTAGCTTCTTCGCATTTTATCAATATTTCTCAAGACAACAATTTAGTTAAGGTTTATAGCGATGAAGAGATAAGCCTTATAACTCTGTATTCTATGGATGGCAAGGAGATATATAAGACAAAGGACAAAGAGATAGTAATAAATAAAAAAGGATTTTTTCTATTAAAGGTCAAGACCACAAATAGTGAAAAGGTATTTAAAGTGATAATAGTTTAAACAAAAGTAATAAACCATGGCGAAAAAGGTAGCATTAATAACAGGAATCACAGGGCAAGACGGTTCTTTTCTTGCGGAGTTTCTTTTGGAAAAAGGATATGAGGTTCATGGTATTCTAAGACGTTCTTCTTCTTTTAATACACAAAGGATAGAACATCTTTATTTAGACGAGTGGATAAGAGATACAAAACAGAGTCGTTTGGTTAATCTTCATTGGGGAGATATGACAGACACTTCTTCTTTGATTCGTATTATATCTATAGTAAAGCCAACAGAGATATATAATCTTGCTGCACAGAGTCATGTCAAAGTTTCTTTTGATGTATCGGAATACACAGCACAAGCAGATGCAGTAGGTGTTCTTAGACTATTAGAAGCAGTTAGAATATGTGGATTAGATAAATCTTGCAGAATATATCAAGCTTCTACTTCTGAACTTTATGGTTTGGTACAAGAAGTTCCACAAAAAGAGACAACTCCTTTCTATCCTCGTTCTCCATACGGAGTTGCTAAACTATATGGTTTTTGGATAGCGAAGAATTACAGAGAGAGTTATGGAATGTATGCAGTTAATGGAATACTTTTCAATCATGAGAGTGAGAGAAGAGGCGAAAACTTCGTAACACGTAAGATAACTATTGCTGCATCACGTATTGCCATGGGGAAACAAGATAAACTTTACCTTGGAAACCTTAACGCATTAAGGGATTGGGGTTATGCTAAGGATTATGTTGAATGTATGTGGCTTATGCTTCAACAAGATAAACCCGAAGACTATGTTATTGCAACAGGAGAATATCATACGGTAAGAGAATTTTGTACCTTAGCTTTCAAAGAAGCAGGTATTGAACTACAATGGCAAGGGGAGGGTCTTGATGAAAAAGGCATTGACAAGAAGACAGGTAGGGTTTTAGTAGAAGTAGATCCTAAGTTTTTCCGTCCTGCTGAGGTTGAACAGCTCTTAGGAGATCCAACAAAAGCAAAAACCAATCTTGGTTGGAATCCAAGACAGACTTCCTTTGAAGACCTTGTACGTATTATGGTACGAAGTGATTTAGAGAAAGTAAAAAATAATGAGTTATAATAAAACAGCATAATAGTGAGGATATTTTTCTGTTAAGTTTTTGTTAGAGATTAATAAAAAAAAGAAATACAATGAAACAGTTTTTTAAATTTACATTTGCTTCTTGTTTAGGAAGTTTTTTGGCACTGATGGCTATAGTTTTTTTCATCTTTTTCATTATTGGAGGATTGATTTCATCCGTTTCTCAACCTGATGTTGAGGTTAAAGACAATTCTGTTTTGGTTATAAAGATGGATAAGCCTATTTATGACAGAGAAGTAGAGAGTATTCAAGAGATATTCTCAACTACAGGGCTTAATATGGAGTCAAACATAGGCTTGACGGAGTTTATTGCCGTGATTAACAAAGCCAAGACCGACAAGAGAATAAAAGCTATAATGCTTGACTTTTCTATCCTACAGGCTAACGGAATAGCAACAGCACAAGAGATTAGAGAGGTGCTACAAGACTTCCAAAAATCTGGCAAAAAGATTTATTCCTATGGAGATTTGATGGATCAGAAGTCTTATTATATTGCATCTGCAACAGATAAGATAATGATAAATCCAGCAGGAGAAGTTCTTCTTTCAGGAATGGGGGCAGAGGTGATGTATATTAAGGATTTGATAAACAAATTTGATATTGATGTAGATCTTGTTCGTCCTAAAAGCAACGCATTTAAAAGTGCAGGAGAAATGTACATAAACAACAAGATGTCTGATTCCAACCGTGTTCAAACTCGTCAGTACTTGTCATCTATTTGGGACGTGATTTCCTTGCAGATGTCTGAGAGTAGAAACATCAATATAGACACATTTAACAGTATTGTTTCTTCTTTGCAGGGATTTATGCCTAAGGATGCTTTGCAAAACCATATCATAGACTACATAGGCTTCAAGTCTGATTTCAAAGAAATGATAGCCGACAATGTTGTTAAAGAAAACTCTCTTTCAAAGAAAAGTAAAGTAAATTTTATCTCTTATTCTAAATATAGAAAGTCTTTTGCCTCTCTGCAGAAGGTAGAGAAGGAGAATATTGCTGTTGTTTATGCATACGGAAATGTTACTCAAGGCAAAGGCTCAGACCTTTCCATTGGCAGCGAGACAACTTGTAAGGCAATAGAAAAAGCAGTCAAAGACAAAAGAGTAAAAGCTATTGTGCTTAGGGTTAATTCTCCAGGAGGAGACGCTATTGCTTCAGAAAGTATTACTAATGAAGTGATAAAAGCAAAGAAGAAAAAACCCGTCATTATTTCTATGGGAGACTACGCAGCTTCTGCTGGTTATGAAATGTCTTCTAATGCTTCATACATTGTTGCCAATCCTACAACAATTACAGGTTCCATAGGGGTATTCGGAGTAATGCCTAACTTCTCTCGTGCTTTGAAGACTCATCTTGGAATCAGTTTTGACACAGTAAAGACACATCAGAACTCCAATCCTTTGAGTGTTACAACGCCAATGACTTCTGATGCAAAGGCCTTAATGCAAAGAAACGTGGAACAGTTCTATATAAACTTCATAAACAGAGTAGCGACAGGAAGAAACCGCACTCCTGAATATATATCCACCATTGCAAAGGGAAGGGTTTGGACAGGAGCAGATGCCAAAGGCTTAGGCTTGATTGATGAGTTTGGAGGATTAAATAAAGCCATACAAATAGCAGCTAAAAAAGCAGGATTAAAACAGTATGGAATTATCTCTTATCCAAAGACTAAAGGACTGTTGGAGCAGATAATGGATACAGAGTCTAAGGAACTTAGTCTGAAAGCCTTCACCAAAGAACTTGGCAAACCATATTCATTCTTTTTGCAGTTAAGAGATATTTCCAATATGCAAGGAGTTCAAAAACGTATGGATTATATACTTTCTTTCTAAATAAACAGTTTTTATTGTTTATAGAAAAAGATATACCCCATGTTTTACTCGTTAGAGAAAAGCATGGGCTTTGTTTTTCCTTATTCTAAAAAAAGTGTTCAAATTAAAAAGAAAGGATAAAAATTTTCTTTTTGTAAATCAATAGATTAAAAACTTTTTGAAAAAATAATTGATTTTTAACTGCAAGTTTTTTCCTTTTCTGCGTCTTACTATATATAAGCTATTAAGAAAGGAGGAAATATGAATAGCAGTTAAAAATTATTGCAAAGCAAAATAAAGCGTGTTTAAAAAACGTTTAAATAAAAAGGAGGATTCCGAAAAGCCTTTAAGTGTGTAGGAAAAATAAAAAAATATATAAAACTATGAAAAAGTTCTATGTTTTAGCAAAGATATTGTTTTTATTCTTTGCAGTAGTAAGTTTAGGTTTAGTAACCGTTAGTTGCAGTGATGATGACGATGATGAAATAAAAGCAATAAAAAGTATTACAATGAGCCCTGAAACTGAAAGCTCTTTAATTGGATTGCTGGGACAGAATTATTCATGGCGGAAAGACCTTCCTGACGAGTCCTTACTTGTGATTAGCAACACTGAAGATTTTCATAGTTATTTTGGTTCTGAGGCGAATATTGATATAGATTTTGACAAATACACGTTATTGTGTGGTTGGGTAATAGCATATTCTACAGCAACTACAATAGAATCACAAAATTTGACTTTCAATAAAAAAAAGAACTCATATATATACAGTATTACCTTAAATTATGCAGATGGAGGTTATCAAGTAATATCAAGTATATATTTCTGTGCTTTATATAATAAGCTGAGTAAAAAAGTTGAATTAGAAATGCATAGATGAAAGCACTAACAAGAATATATTTTAACAGCGGTTATTTAAAAGGAATACCCGCTATTTTTCTTAATAACTAAAAAGAGTAAGAGTCGATAAAAAAAGAGTTGGTTTTAAGAAATTAACTCTTGATGTTTAGGGTGTAAAGAGTTGGTTTTAATTTTTTAAAACCAACTCTTTTTTTGAGAAGATGAAACACGCCGTTGTTCAATGTTTAAGACGGCTAAGAAATCTTCTCTTTCCAAAGGCCGTCCTGCTTGATTATGGTGATAAGTTTTTCCAAAGCATTCGCTTCATCTATACTATTATAAACAAGATTGCCTTTTCTGTACAGATTAACCTTTCCTCCGCCACAGCCAATATAACCATAGTCAGCATCTGCCATTTCTCCGGGACCATTGACTATACATCCCATCACGGCTATCTTCAATCCGACAAGATGAGAGCAGGCTCGCTTTACTTTTTCCAAGGCTTCTTGTATGTCATACTTTGTTCTGCCACAAGATGGACAAGCAATAAACTCTGCTTTAAAGACTTTTACACCCGTGGCTTGAAGCACTTGTTTTCTTAACTCTTCATCTTCCTGTTCGAAGTCTTCTATTGTCTTGTCCATAAGTTGTTTGGCGACAAGTGAAATCGTTCTTATTTCTCTCTCCTGTTCGGAAAATGGGGTATTGGATTTGTTTTCATCATATATATCTTTGAAAGCATTGGCGAGATTCTTTGCTACTGGTATCTCGTTCTCAGGCTTTTCTGTCAAAGAGACTCTTATTGTATCTCCTATTCCCATACTTAGCAAAGAACCAATTCCACATATACTCTTGATTCTTCCGTCTTCACCGTTGCCGGCTTCTGTTACGCCAAGATGAATAGGGAAGTTGAGGTTTTCTTCCTGCATTTTCTGCACAAGGAGTTTATTTGCCTCATACATCACCTTGACATTGCTGGCTTTCATTGAAACAACAATATCATAATAATCCATTGTAGAGAACATCCTCAGAAATTCCATAGCACTTTCCGCCATTGCCAACGGAGTATTGCCATATCGGTAGAGTATTCTCTTGGAAAGAGAGCCGTGATTTACTCCTATACGCATAGCCGTGGAGTGTTTTTTGCAAATATCTACAAGAGGGAAGATATTGTCTTGGGCTTTTTGGAGTATGTCTTTGTATTGTTGTTCGGTGAAATCAGGATTCCACTGCTTATCAACATAGTTGCCGGGGTTTATCCTTATTTTTTCCACTAAGGAAGCAGAGATTTCTGCAGCCTTTGGATTAAAATGAATATCGGCAACCAAAGGGACAGAGTAGTTTTGCTGGATAAGAGAGTTCTTTATGTTGTAGAGGTTGTTGGCTGTCTTCTCGTCTGAAGCAGTAATCCTTACCATTTGACAACCGCAATCTACTAAGCTTTTTGTCTGATTGACTGTTGCTTGTGTATCCATTGTGTCTGTGTTAGTCATACTTTGTACAACTATGGGATTATTGCCTCCTATGATAACGTTTCCTACCCTTACTTCACGAGAAGAGCGTCTGTGTATTTTATTTCCAAGAGAATTATCCATATCTGCAAAACCTTTTTAATAAATCTTTGCAAAAGTAAGACTTTTTATCAGAAAAGCCATCGTATTTATCACAAAAAGAAACTATAAAACAAAATAAAATGATTCTTTTTTATATAGAATAAAATAAAATTTGTATTTTTGCAATCCGATAATGCTTGTTTTCTCAACGGTGAAAATAAGGAAAGAGTTTGAAAATAACATTATAGTAATAACATAAAACAAATTTAAAATTATGGCTTTCAATTTAAGAAACAGAAACTTTTTGAAAATGTTGGATTTTACTCCAAAGGAAATTCAATATATGTTGGATTTGGCTCGTGATCTTAAAAGAGCTAAATATGCAGGTACAGAAAAACCAACTTTAACAGGAAAAAACATAGCACTTATATTTGAAAAAACATCTACACGTACAAGATGTGCTTTTGAAGTTGCTGCTTATGACCAAGGTGCTCACGTTACTTACCTTGGACCTACAGGATCTCAGATAGGTGTTAAGGAAAGTATGAAAGATACTGCAAGAGTTCTTGGAAGAATGTTTGACGGTATAGAATACAGAGGCTTCAAACAAGATACAGTAGAAGAGTTGGCAGAATATGCAGGTGTTCCTGTTTGGAATGGTCTAACAAACGAATCTCACCCAACACAGATCTTAGCTGACTTCCTTACTATGAGTGAGCATGTAGATAAACCATTGAGTCAAGTTACTTTCGCTTATATTGGCGACTCTCGTTTCAATATGGGTAACTCTTTGATGGTTGGTGGAGTAAAGATGGGTATGGACGTAAGAATCGTTGCTCCTAAGAAACTTCAACCAGCAAAAGATTTGATAGATACTTGCAAAAAGATAGCAAAAGAAACAGGTGCTAAACTTACTGTTACTGACGATGTAAAGAAAGGCGTTAAGGGTTGTGATTTCCTTTATACAGACGTTTGGGTATCTATGGGAGAACCAGCAGAAGTTTGGAAAGAAAGAATAGATATGCTTAAACCTTATCAGGTAAATAAGGAAATGATGGAAATGACAGGCAATCCAAAATGTAAGTTTATGCACTGTCTTCCTGCTTATCACAACTTGGAGACTCAGGTTGGAAGAGACGTTAATAAACAATTCAAACTTGACGGCATAGAAGTAACAGAAGAAGTATTTGAATCAGAAGCATCTATAGTATTTGATGAAGCTGAAAACCGTATGCATACTATCAAAGCCGTTATGGTTGCAACTTTGGGAGACTAATCATAGGTTTTCTAAATAAAGAAAAAGACGCTACGAAAAAAAGTAGCGTCTTTTTTTGTGGACCTGCAGGGATTCGAACCCTGGTCCAAACAAGAAACACCCAAGATTTCTACATGCTTATTTTGTTTCAACTTGTCGGAAAAGAGCAATAAACAAACAACTTCTCTCTTTTCTTAGTCTTTAAAGATTCATCAAAGTTTAAAGACATCCCTTTGACTAAACCTTTTAACTGATGCACCCCAAAACAGAAAAGACAAAAGGTTGTATATCTTTTCTTGGAGCGTCTTGCTTCAGCACCTTGTGCCGAATAAAGAGTAATCTACTAAACCTTCGATTACGCAGCAAGAGCGTAAGTATTTTCGCCAATTAATTTTTGTGTAACCAAGTTTAAAGTTATTTGTTACCTGTAACTGCATGCTTACTTGACCATTTACCTTGCTGTCAAAACCAACCCAAGCCCAAATAATCAATCCTTTATTTTCGGCTTGCAAAATTATAAAAATTTATTTTCTTATGCAAAAGAAAGAAGATAAAATTCCAACGTATAAAAAGATACGGACATAAGAATATGTCCGTATCTTTGTTGTTTTATAAAGTTTTTCTTTTTTTAGAATTTTGTTTGCAAGCCGACGTGTTTTACACTTTGTTCATAAAGATTAGCAATACTTTCGCAGCATTCTACTCTTCTGATTGCTTCGGCAAACAATGGAGCAACAGAAAGAACTTTTATTTTCTTGCTTTCTCTTTTCAAAGGAATAGTGTCTGTGATTAATAACTCTTCTATTGCAGAATTTTCTATCTTTTCTATAGCATCACCACTAAGAACAGGGTGGGTTATCATAGCCTTAACACTTTTTGCTCCTTCTTCTTTTATAAGATTAGCAGCTTTGCAAAGAGTGTTTCCTGTGTCAATAATATCATCAACCAATACTACATCCTTTCCTTTTACATCTCCTATCAACTGCATAGAAGCAACAGCATTTGGTTTTTCTCTATGTTTGTAGCACATAACAAATCCTGTTCCCAAGAATTTTGCATATTGATTAGCACGCTTTGTTCCTCCTGTATCTGGAGAAGCAAAAAGAAGATTATCTACATTATCATACAATCCTCTAAGATAAGGAATGAAAATACTTGAAGCATATAGATGATCTACAGGAATATTAAAAAATCCTTGTATTTGGTCTGCATGTAGGTCTATTGTTATAATACGATTAACGCCTGCTGCTTGTAAAAGGTCTGTTATAAGTTTTGCAGCAATAGGTACTCTTGGTTTGTCTTTTCTGTCTTGACGAGCAAAACCAAAGTAAGGAATAACTGCTATAATACTTTTTGCAGAAGCTCTTTTAGCAGCATCTACCATCATAAGAAGTTCCATAATATTGTCAGCAGGGGCGAACGTTGATTGAATGATGAACACATCTTTTCCTCTGACTCCTTCTTCTAAAGACGGTTGAAACTCTCCGTCTGCGTATTGCAAACATATACTTTCGCTAAGAGGTTTTTCATAAACTTCGGCTACTTTTTCAGCCAAGTACTTACTTGCTCTGCAAGAAAATAAAACTGTGGTGTCTTTGTGTTCCATTAATGACATTGTACAAATATTTTACTTAGGTTAAAAACAGATTGCAAAGTTACATAAATAATTTTTTATAGCAAAGATGTATATCTAAAAAATACAAATAAAAAAGGAAGTATAAAATATATACTTCCTAAAACTAATTTTGGTATATAAAAAATTATGCACCAAGTTCTAATCTTGCAAATGCTGTTACCTTTAAGTCTTTGTCTTCTTCTTTAAGGTAAGTTTCAACATTTTTCTTGCTGTCTGCAAAGTATTCTTGTGAAAGAAGAGTGTTCTCTTTGAAGAATTTTTCCAAACGACCTTTAGCAATGTTTTGAATCATTTGCTCGTTAAGGTTAGCAAGTTTTTCTTCAGATGTTTTAGCTATGATTTCTTTTGCTTTCTGAACATCTTCTGCAGTTATCCAACCTTTAGCCATATTGCTGTCCATGTGTTCTTCGCTATCAACATGTGCAGGGTTGATACCAGCTTTTCGTAATGCTGCTTCAACTGCTTTTTGAACTTGTTCTTGTTTTGATTTCTCAACATTAACCTTCATTTCCTCATCTATAACATTCTGAGGGAAATCTTCTTTTGTTAATGCTTGAGGACGCATAGAAACAACTTGCATTGTCATATTCTTTCCGGCTACATCAAAACCTGTTTTGTTCATAGCAACAACACTTGCCATACGGTTTCCTGGGTGAGTGTAAGCATAGACTTGAGCTCCTTCAACAGTTGCATAGTTAGAAAGTGTTATTTTCTCTCCTATCTTTGCAAGTTGATCAATAACCAATGTTTCAACTTTTGTTCCGTTGATTTCCAAAGCATTTACTTCTGCTAAAGTCTTTGCTTTTGCATTGATAGCAGTGTCAAGCACACTTTGAGTGAAAGCAATAAAGTCTTGATTGTTTGCAACAAAGTCTGTTTCGCAGTTAAGCATAACAACTGCACCAAAAGTTTTGTCTCCATTTGTTTTTGCAAGAACAACGCCTTCGTTAGCTGCGCGGTCTGCTCTTTTTGCTGCAAGTTTTTGTCCTTTTTCTCTAAGGAATTCGATAGCTTTGTTTACATCACCATCACATTCTACAAGAGCTTTCTTGCAATCCATCATACCAACACCTGTAAGTTGGCGTAATTTGTTTACATCTTGAGCTGTTATATTTGCCATTTCTTTTTCTCCTTCTTTTTATTTGTTATCGTCTTCTACAGCCTTAACTTTTCTAACTCTTTTTGGTTTTGCTTCTTTTGGTTGTTCATCATCCAAAAGTTCAGAAGCAAGTTTTTCTGATTTTTCTGCCTCAGCATCTTCTTGACGAGATTCTTTGTCAAGTTTTCTTTCTTGCATTCCTTCTTCAATAGCAGAACACATATACTTAACAATAAGTTCTATTGATTTAGAAGCGTCATCATTTGCTGGGATTGGAAAATCTATAAGGTCAGGGTTGCAGTTTGTATCAACCATAGCAAAAGTAGGGATGTTTAATCTACGAGCTTCTGCAACAGCAATGTGTTCTTTGTTTATATCAACGATGAACAAGGCTGCAGGTAAGCGGTTAAGATTTGCTATAGAACCAAGGTTCTTTTCCAATTTGCCTTTTTCTCTTGCTATTTGCAAACGCTCACGTTTAGAAATCATATTGGTATCTTTGCTATTAAGAAGTTTATCCAAAGATCCCATTTTCTTTACGGCTTTACGAATAGTGAAAAAGTTAGTAAGCATACCACCAGGCCAACGTTCTGTAACGAAAGGCATACCTGCTTCTTTAACAGCAGAAGAAACAACGTCTTTTGCTTGCTTTTTTGTAGCAACAAACAATATTTGTTTTCCTGATTTTGCTATTTGTTTCAAAGCATTTGCAGCCTCTTCTGCCTTTGCAGCTGTTTTGTAAAGGTCAATGATATGAATACCATTACGCTCCATAAATATATAAGGAGCCATCTTAGGATTCCATTTTCTTTTTAAGTGTCCAAAATGAACACCTGCATCAAGCATTTTGTCAAATTCTAACATTTCTTTTGTTTTTTTGTTTACTTTCCTAAATTTTACTTTAAAACAACCGACAAGTAGTTGCTTTAGGATTAACAAATCTTGTCAGTTTGGATACTAAACTATCCTAAGAAAAGTGAATAAGGTTTCAACAACCTTATCCACCTTATAATAAATATTAACGTTTGCTGAATTGGAAACGTTTTCTTGCTTTCTTTTGTCCTGGTTTCTTTCTTTCAACCATACGAGAGTCTCTCTTAAGCAAACCTTTTGCTTTAAGAGCAGGTCTATCTTCTGCATTTACTTCACATAAAGCTCTTGCGATACCCATTCTCAAAGCTTCTGCTTGTCCAGAAAAACCACCACCATCAAGATTAGCTTTTACATCAAATTTACCCATAGCTTCTACTGTTTCAAAAGCTTGGCAAACGATATATTGCAAAGGAGCAGTAGTGAAATACTCTTTGTAATCTCTTCCATTGACTACTATTGAACCATTACCTGGTTTCATATATACACGTGCAACAGCAGTCTTTCTTCTTCCTATTGTGTTTATTACGCCTTCCATCTTTATCTAATTGAATTAAGTTCTACTAATTGTGGTTTTTGTGCTTCAAATTTGTGGTTTGGTCCTTCTACAACATGTAGATGAGTATATATTTTGTCTCCTAATTTATTTTTAGGGAGCATACCTCTTACTGCATGTTCAAGAACTCTAACAGGGAACTTAGAGAACCAAAGTCTTGGAGTTGCAAATCTTTGACCTCCTGGATAACCAGTGTGACGTACATATTGTTTGTCAGTAAGTTTTTTTCCTGTAAATTTGACTTTTTCTGCGTTTATTATGATTACGTTATCTCCACAATCAACATGAGGAGTAAAAGAAGGCTTATGTTTGCCTCTAAGAATGTTTGCCGCTCTTGTAGCTACACGACCTACAACTTGATTTTCGGCATCTATAACTATCCATTTTTTCTCTACATCAGCAGGTTTAACGGATATAGTTTTATAACTTAATGTACTCATTTCTACTTTTAATAATTTAGTTTTAAAAACTTTAATTACACTATCGCTAATTTTTTATACATCCCTTTCGGCCAAAAAAAGCATATATAAAACTTAGCAATACTCTTATCAAAAGCAAGTTACGTAAGGATTAACGGGACTTACGAACCAGTCTTTTGAAGAGTGCAAAATTACAATAACTTATTGAACTACAAAATTTTTTTGATAAAAAATTAAAAAAAGAAAGATTTTCTACAGAAAGATTATGTTCTTTTCTTTCAGCAAACACTTAGTAAGAGAAGGTATAATATCTTTCTTGAAGCAGCGTTAATTATTTACGTTTATACTTATTATATTCATACAAAGCATATTGTTTACAGATAAACAATCCTGTCTTTCCGTTTAGGAACCCTCTTTGCAGAACAAAGTTCTTGAAAAACCTCCACGCCACTTTTATATAAATCATAGGTAAAGGAAGTCGCTTGTTTTTTTCGGCATATTCTTTGGCTTTCAATTCAGCATATTTTTTCTGCTGGGCAGCAAAGCTCTCTTTGTCTGCAAAAGTATTGTGCATCAGATCCCCTTCCAACAGCCCTGTTTTGCAGTTTTCTTGCATGCAAACGCTTTCATGAACATATTTGCCTTTGAATTCTCCGTACTCCTTATTATATAGACGCAGTTGTTTGTCGGGATATAAACCGCAAGTCTTAATCCAATGACCCCAAAAATTGTTAAGCCTTTTTACGTAATAGGCTTGCATAACGGAATTAGAACTTTTCAGTTTCAAAAGACTTAACCTCAGTTTCTCTGAAAGATATTCGTCAGCATCGATACTAAAGATATAATCATTATTTGCAAAAGAGGCAGCAAAGTTTTTCTGTTCTGCATATCCCAAAAACTTTTGAGAAATAAACCTTACTCCATATCTTTCACAAATCTCTTGAGTTTTATCTTTTGAAAGACTATCTACAACAACAATCTCATCTGCAACTTCTCGCAGACTCTCCAAACACTTAGCAATGTTTTTTTCTTCGTTGAGGGAGATAATTGTTGCTGTGATTTTCATAAATAGACTTATGTTCTAAAAAACTTGAGTCAGTTCTTTGAAAATAGATTCTCTTATTGCAGGAAGAAGACTATTTACATTTATGATATTTACTTTGTGTTTAGGGAATTTTTCATCCATTCTACCATCTACACTATTTGCAATTCCCTCTTCTGCTTTGTTATCAAATTCTGCGTATGCAACTATTGTTTTGGGTTTCTTCTCAACCGCAGAAACAAAATCCTGATGCAACCACAAGTGTTTTACTTGTTCCTCTTTAAGAGTTTCTGTCAATTTTGTAAGGAGTTTTTTTCTATTGTAGCGAGCAAGAAAAGAAGGTTTTCTTGTCTTTTTCTTTAAACTCTTAGCCAATTGTTTGTTAGTTTTCTTATCTATCATCAAAAACGTTTTTTAATTTCTAACTAAAAACTATTCCATTGAATCTGTCGCAAAATTACAACATTTTATTTTTCTTAATACTTTTTTTGATTGAAAACTCGTTCATAAAAATATGTTTTAAGAGATTTTTAATAAATTTTATTTGAAAAATAAAAATCTTTTGTAACTTTGCGACCTTATTATTACGTATAATAGCAGAATAAACTATAAGAAAATTTTAAGAAAAATGAGTATAAAAAAGTTTTTTGTATTTTTTGCAACTATCTCAATGGCAATAAGTCTATTTGCACAAAAGCAAAGTCTTACACAAAAAGCAGATGCTGCTTTTAACAGCAAACAATATCTTGTTGCTGTGGATTTATATGATAAGGCTTATTCTAAAGTTAAGGCTAACCGCCAAGAAAAAGACCGTATTTTGTTTCAAAAAGCAGAATGTTACAGATATTTAGACGAGAAAGAGAAAGCAATCAAGACTTATCAACGTCTTGTAAAGGCTAAGTACTATCAAACTCAGCCTCGTATTTATCTTTATATGGCAGACTTCCAGCGTTTCCTTTCAGATTGGGATAATGCAGAATATAACTATAAAGAGTACTTGAAACTTGTTCCTGATGATGCTTTGGCTAAAAGAAGATTAGAAAGCATAGCCTTAGCAAAGAAGATGATGGCTAATCCAACGAAGCACGAAATAAAAGAAGAAAAGAACTTGAATACAGAATGGAATGATTGGAAGCCATCGTGGGATAATGCTGTTGAATGCCAATCAATCACCTTTACTTCTTCAAGAAACAACTCAGAAAGCAAAGATAGAGATGCTTGGACTGGAGAATATTTTTCAAATATATATCAATCTTCAAAACTTAAGAATGGAACTTTTGGAGATGGTTCAGAGTTTTCTGTTGCAGGTATAAATACCGCTGCTAATGAGGGAGAATTGATAAAGATAGACAATGGGAAAACGACACATTACTATTTTTCAAGATGTAATATAAAGAAGAATATGCAGTTAAACTGTGCTATCTATTCTTCTCCTATTGAACCAGCAAAAACAAAAGGTAATAAAAAAGCGACTGCATCTAAGGAAAATAAAGACAACAAGGATAAAGATAAAAAATCTTCAAAAGGAGGTGATGAGGCAGAGGCTTTTGTTATGTTAGACCTTGGTGATACAGCCTACAACTATTTCCATCCTGCAGTAACAAGTGATGAACTTACTATCTATTTCTCTTCCAATCGTCCAGGAGGAGAAGGAGATTATGATATATGGAAAGCAACAAGAAACAATATCAATGAACCTTTTGGTAATGTTACTAACCTTGGCAAACTTATAAACACAGAAGGTAAAGAAGAGTTTCCTGTTCTAAGAGGTAACGACCGTTTGTATTATTCTTCTGATGGTTTGAAAGGATTAGGAGGTTATGATATTTTTGTTTCTTCATTGGAAGATGGTGAATGGTCAGAACCACAAAATATGGGTTATCCTATTAATACTCCTTTTGATGAAATAGGTTTGATATTTAACTATAACGAAGACGAAAGCGTTGCTGCAGAAGAGAGTGGCTATTTTTCTTCTAACAGAGACGGAGGAACAGGAGGCTACGACATTTATTCATTCTATCGCGCACCTATGTTCTTTACTTTGAGTGGAGAGGTTAGAAACGATAAAAGTATGCAGGCAGTTCCTGGTGCAAGAGTAAGACTTATAGGTGATGACCACTCACAAATAGAGACACGTACTAATAACGAAGGAAAGTACGAATTCAACAAAGAACAAGTAAAATATAACGTAAATTATAAACTTCAGGTGTCCCAAATAGATTATATGAACACTGAAGGAACAGAAACGACAGTTGGTTTGACCACAAGTAAGGATTTGGTTCACAACTTCCGCCTTATGCCTATTCCAAAAGAACCTGTTGTTTTGCCAGAGATACGTTATGATTTAGCAAAATGGGATTTACAAGACCAATACCAAGATTCTCTTTCTGACCTTTTGGTTATATTGGTTAATAATCCTACATACGTTATAGAACTTGGTTCTCATACAGATTCACGACCATACGTAACCCTAACTAATGACACTCTTTCTCAACGTAGAGCAGAAAGTGTGGTAGAGTTCTTACAAGCTCGTGGAATAGAGCCAGGAAGAATGGTCGCTAAAGGTTATGGAGACAGAGTGCCAAGAACACTTATGAGAGAGACATACGCAACTTACGGAGGTAAAACATACAAGTTTCCTAAAGGTATAACTCTTACTGATGATTATATCAATTCTTTAAAGACTAAAGGAGAGAAAGAAGCAGCTCATCAACTAAACCGAAGAACAGAATTTCGTATTCTAAGGACAGACTATGTTCCTCAAACGGTTAAGGACTCCTTAGTTGATGCAAGTCTCAAAAGTCATATTGTTGATATAGTCTCTGACAATAAACCAGCGCCTATTACAGATATACCTATTATATATACAGATAATCATATCAAAATAACAATGATAGACGGCAACAAAGCACAACTCTACATTATTCTTAATGGTGCTGCTGTCCCTGCTATCTATGATGAGAGATATAGAGACGCTGCTGTTTTGGATTGGGACCAAGCAACAAAGTTCCTTGTTACAGGAAGAATAACAAAAGACAACTTTAAAGATAAAGAACGTGCCTTTGACGAGAAAGGACAGATACTTGACAACGCTGTACTTACTTTTAAAAACGCTGCTATTGGTAACTATAAAGCCGATAAGTTTGAAGTCATTGTCAAGAAGGGTATGACTTATACAATGATAGTAAACAAAAACGGATTGAAAGATTTCGGTCAGTTTGTCTATAGTCCAGAAACAGGCGAGATAATCTTTGACAACTAAATGTTTATATCTTTGTAGTATTGAATACAATGGGATAAGCAAGGGAGTATTCACGTTTTTTGATAGTTTAAATTATGAGAGCAAAAAAGAAAACGGATTGGAAACGATAATAGCAGTTTCAATCTTATGTTTGGGGGTTACGATAGGAAGCCTTATTCCTGAAAAGAGAGAACCTGTTGAAACAGGTCGAATAGGGGATATATGTAATATTGATCCAAGAAAGAATAATTCTCAAAATGAATCTCAGAAAATAAATACAGACTCTGATTTGCTAAACAGGTGTGAGGAAGATGAATATTGGGAAATAGAAAAAATTGGCGATACTTACTATAAAGTAAGACGTGAGATGCTGATATAGGTTTCTTTTCAGATGAAGAATTGGACAGAGAAGAAGTAATAGGAAACAAAAAAGATCTATATAAATACTCTCATTCAGAAGAAAGATATGAATACAATAAATAAAATTAGAAAATTTATAAAAGAGAATTAAGGATTATATCAAAGGGTGTGATCCTTTTATATGTAATTATGATTCGTATTATTCTTACAATATTAGTCGGCGTTATCGGTTTTTTTGGATTCCTTGGACTAATCATCTGGTTCTTTCAGGATATGCATAGTTTTTTCAAGAAAAATGAACTCTATTCTGACGACTGACCTTGGAATATCTTTCACTAATCTGTACTTTATACTATGTTAAGTACAACAGAGAGTCAGGCATCTGATCTGCTATGTTTTGTAATTTTTTATCAAAATCTTTTATTGTCATTTTTTATTATTTTTTTGCTTGTAGTCTAATTTATTGTTGTAATCTTGCGAAATGGAAAGGCATGATAATACGCAGGGTGTTTCGATCGCCCAGTGTTATTGTGCCTTTTCTACGTTTTCAGGAATGTTACTTGTAATAGAATAAAGATACATTTCACATTTGACAACATACTCTTTTTTATATGTGATTATTTGGTAGTTACAAAGAAATTATGTAATTTTGCAATTGAATTTCAATTTTGCATAAAACGATGAAAATAATTGAAAGAGAGATAAGTAGGGCTATATATAAGGCAATAGAATATTATTCTGTTATTTGTGTTACAGGACCTCGTCAATCAGGAAAAAGTACTCTAATAAAGCACATGTTTAACGATTATGCTGTATTTTCGTTAGAGGATTTGGATGTAAGAAATTATGCCGAAAATGATCCTATCGGTTTTTTAAATCAAACGGGAACTGGTATTATTTTGGATGAAGTACAAAGGGTTCCATCCTTATTTTCATATATTCAAGGAATTGTAGATAATAACCCGAAAAGAAAATTCATTCTTTCGGGGAGTTCGAACTTTCAAATGATGAAAACCATCACACAATCATTAGCGGGACGTGTTGCTTTGTTTGAATTGCTGCCAATGTCATACAGTGAAGTTGCGAATATATATAAAGATATGTCCTTAGATGAAATACTGTTCAATGGATTATATCCAGCCATCTGTGCAAAGAAAAATATTCCCGATATGCTGTATCCTTTCTATGTCAAAACCTATTTAGAAAAAGATGTTAGGGATTTGTTGCAAGTCAAAGGGATAATGCAGTTTAACAACTTTCTAAAACTATGTGCAGGAAGAATTGGCTCTGTATTTAATGCTTCACAGTTAGCCAATGAAGTTGGAGTTACTTCCAATACAATAACTTCTTGGCTTTCCATACTGCAAACCTCATATATTGTTTATTTGCTTCCTCCTTACTATGATAACTTTGGTAAACGTTTAATTAAATCTCCAAAACTTTACTTTTGCGATACAGGTCTTGCGTGTTACTTACTGAATATTGAATCTATCTCCCAATTATCACGCGATAAGTTAAAGGGATCGCTATTTGAGAATTTTGTCGTTTCAGAATTCATTAAACATAGATTAAATCAAGGAAAAGAACCTCGTCTTTACTTTTATAGAGATTCAAATCAAAATGAAATAGACTTGTTGTCATTGGAAGAAGGAGAATTGTCTGCTTTTGAAATCAAGTCTTCAATGACTTATAACTCCGTATTTGAAAAAACACTGAAGAAAACAGCTTCTCTAATCAAACAACCTATATCTCATAAAACTGTTATCTATGCAGGTAATATGGAAAACACTGTTTCTAACATTAAACTTATTAATTACAGACATTTATTTCAATGAAAATAACTATTTTTTCTTTAAAAAAATCGCAATAACATAGGTATCCTATATATGACGCAGATGGTTTCTTGTTCCTCAATGAAGACTCTTAAAACCTATTCTCCTACGTTTCTTAAAGTTTAAACCATCATGCCAATCACGAAGAAAGCCGCCAAAAATATAACCAAAAATAAAACTTAACATAATAAAAGCGTTATATATTTCTATATAACGCTAAAAACTTAATATTAGTATGTTGTGAATTGCTTTCAATTTTGTATCTTTGCAGTGTGAAACACAACAAAAAGTATATTTCTATTAAATTATTATATGTTGTGAATTGCTTTCAATTTTGTATCTTTGCAGTGTGAAACACAACATTTTCAGGCGGTCAGACTTGCAGGCGGTTGTTGTGAATTGCTTTCAATTTTGTATCTTTGCAGTGTGAAACACAACGTTGCAGCCACAGTTATCGGAATGATAATAGTTGTGAATTGCTTTCAATTTTGTATCTTTGCAGTGTGAAACACAACGCAAAACTAAGGTCAAAGCCGTTACGCTTTGTTGTGAATTGCTTTCAATTTTGTATCTTTGCAGTGTGAAACACAACAATAGTAATCCAAACGACCAAATTTAGTGAGTTGTGAATTGCTTTCAATTTTGTATCTTTGCAGTGTGAAACACAACATACCACACTGCAAAGATTTTATTTTCAGTTCTTTACAAACTATAGTTCAGTGCTAATTTCTTTCTGGAAAAAGGGTTTTATTAAGGCGAATGGTCTATTTTTTTTGTTCTATTTTTAGTTTTTTAGTGTTAAATTTATCAATAAAAAATAGTTTTTGACTTAGAGATTTTGTCTGTTTTTTAAAGAAAAAAGCAATAAATTTTCAAAAAACGATAAAAAAATAGAAGGCAGAATAAAAATTTTGAAAAAATTTTCTCTATTATTTTTACATTTTTTTAAGAGCAAAATTATGTTTTTCGGACATAAAAAAGGGAGAAAATATCAACTCTTAATTATCTTGAAAAAAGTCTTCGTTTTAATTTCTAAAAACGAAGACTTTTTTTGCGAAAACGAAGACTTTACACCCTAAACTCTTCGTTTTTTTTAATGAAAATCAAGTGTTTTTTAAATGACTGAAAATCAACACTAAAACAGTTCTAATTGTTGTCCTATATCTGGTCGTTCCTTTTCTTTCTTTCCAAAAAATATTTCCATATTCCCAAATTGTTTGTCGGTTATTGTCAGAATTCCCACATGTCCATTAGGAGGTAGCAAACGTTTGACTCTGTTTATATGCACATCTGCTGCTTCTTTGCTGACGCAATGACGTAAATAGATAGAGAATTGAAACATAGCAAAACCATCCTTCAAAAGATTTTTCCTGAAGTCAGTATAAATCTTTCTATCCTTTTTCGTTTCAGTCGGTAAGTCAAACAAAACAAGTACCCACATAATTCTGTAAGCATTAAACCTTTCCATTAAAATGTGGGATATTTTATTTTTCTTCTTTTGCCAGCAAAGCATTGAGCAAGAGATGCCGTCGTTTCTGCCACAGCAACAAGCAGAGGCCTCTGTTGTTTGTTGATTTTTACATCTATAACGGGAAGGGTGAGGAGCATAGATTTAATCTCTTTATTGATGTCTTCTGTATCAGGATATTTCTGTATGGTTTCCAAAACCAATCTATCTGCATAGGGACGATAAGGTTCCATTATATCATCGGCAAGACAAAAGGCGTTATATTTGTTTTTGTGATGTATGCCTAAAGTGGGCAGAAGACCTGATCCTACAAGGTTTCTTGCAACGATAGCCCTAAGTATGGCGTAGGTATAGTTAAAAAAATTGTTGGGATATTCTCCAAAGCGTTCTCGTTTAAAATTATCGTGAGACTGTAAAAGAGTCTCCCAATAATAAGCGGCAGCTCTCGCCTCATGGTTTTTGGTGTCTCCACTTGTAACACTTCTGCTCCATAAAAGCATATTTCTAACAGGGATCCCCAATTCTTGCAAAAACATTGCCTGATTATATATCTTGCTTTGAATAGTCTGTTGCCAAAGGTTTTTCTTTAAAACTTCAGAAGCAGAAATCTGTTTTTGAAAACGTTCGCTTTGCAATGTGTTTCCATCCAAGCAGAGTTGTAAACCAATGGGATGATGAGAAGAGTTGCAAGTTATAACAGCAGTATTGTTTTCTAAGAGTTTCACTAAAACTGTTTGAGTAACTGTTATCTGAGGGCTGTCAAGGATAACAACTCCAATATCTTCTATTGGAATGGTTTTCTTTTCATCCTTATCTGAAAAAGAAATTACGAGTTGATTTAACTTTACACTTAAATAAGCAGGATTGCTAAAACAAAGGGTACGTTTAATCATCGTATAAAAGGTTTTTAATTGGTTAATAATTACCTATTATACGATGATTACTTGATAACGTTACAATTAATATTCTCCTACTGCAACAATTTTACCGATATGATTAATTCTGACTTTAACAATAGTTGAAGCAAATGCAAGCGATTTATATTGTTTATATGTAAAATCTCTAAGTTTTGAACTTACATTTGTTTCTAAATGGTGCCTAAAAATATAGTCTCTTACAGCAGAATTCCCATACATAACTTTAGATAAAGATTGCACCCTAAATAAATGAGGGGAAAGAATTGAATAGTTGTCTTCGTTAAGAATAAAATCCTTTGTAAGTTCTGTTGGATTAAATCCTTTATCATCAGGGAAAAGAAAATATTCATTTTGTTTCATAGTAAAGAGAAACTTCCAGCCTTTATCTGAATTATAATTTTTATCTATAATAGGTTCTTGATTGATAGCCCTTGCTGTTGCTTCATAAAAAGAGACAATATTTTCTTGTAAATCTCCGTTTTCATCTCTATAAATAGCAACATGATGATTGTTTCCTGTACTTACAAAATCAACAGGCTGTTTGTTTCCTTCGCTATCTAAAATAAGATTTCCTTTGTTATCTTTTTTATCATGTAAAGCTTCAGCATTATTTATCGCAGTAATGGTTACTCTTTTTATTGCAATACCTTTTTCTTTGTTACTCCAAATAGGATTTTCATCAAGATTAGAAAACGCTTCATTAGCATTACCATTATATTCTTTTAATCTTTCTTCTAAGATTTTCCTTATTCTTACATCAACAACTTTGTCAAGTTTAAGATCTTTTGAGATCTCTTTTCTTATGGTATAGATTGTTTCAAAGGAAACGGTTTTTACTCTTTCAGGAACTTTTTTTTCTAAGGCAAGATTATAATAAACCGGATTTTTTTCTAAAGAGTTTTTGCCTGTAAAAGCTTTTTTAGGGTCGTTGTAATATTCTTCTAAACGGTTAAGAAGGGCTTCTCTATAGTCTTTACGGCAAACAGTCATTATCTTTTCTTTAGAAAAACTTCCTCCAACTTTTTCTTCTTTTGTTATATATCTTTGTCTTTTACCATAAACAGTTTCCTTGTGTAATTGTCCTCTTGGAGTTAATTGGATCACTCTATTTGTTCCGCCTTTGCGTTTTGTTTTATTGATATTTTGTGTTACGACCTTATTTTTTGCTTTAATTGATACCAAAATTTGCTCTAAATGTTTTTTTACTTCAGAACGGAACTCATCTATAGGCAAAGGAGGGTTAAATAAAAGTTTATTATGTTCGTCTCTATATAATTCTTTTTTCTCTATTGCATAAATACTGCCTGACTTATCACTTCTTGCATTTAGGTTATTCAAGTATTGTATATAAGAATGTTTTGTAAATGCTATGGTTAAAGCATCCATAGCATGATGGCGATGGTCATTTCTTTTTGTCCAATCTTTTATTTTTCTTATTGTTTGTCCATCTTTGTTTTCTATAACTTCAGTGAGACCTAAAGCAGAATATTTATCCCAATTTAGTTCTTGCATAATATTGACTATCTGCCAATCTTCACGCAATTTATCTGTAACTGAACCTGTTGTTGTATTAACTTCTTTTACAATAGAAAGAAGCATTTCTTTTGCTTTTTTAGAGATATATTGAGTATCATTAAGATCTCGGTTTATAAAGTCTTTTGGTATATCTGTAAGTTTGGTTTTTAGGTTTCTATATTTCGTTCTGCCTATTTTATTAGATTTAAGTAAATTCTCAATTCTATTAAGATATTGTTGCAATCCTTCTTCTCCGTATTTGTTTGCGACAAAATCATAGGCAGTTTCATTACTTTTTTCTATATTTATATCTCGAAGTTCAAGAGTCTTGTTTGCAAATGAATCATCAAAGAGTTTAGATTGAGGGATGATATGTTCTATATCAAATTTTTTATCAAAAACTTCTTCTTTTGGAATATATGTATTTGAGTACAATGTCTTAAAACCATTGCTTTCTAATTCTTTCCAAAGTTTATAGCGTATAACATCGTTGCGGCTTACATGAGTAAAATGGTAATAATCTTTTATTTCTTTTACATAGGCCTCATTTAATTTAGAATTATCATTTATTGCTTTTGTCGTAGACTCTCTTTCCGCAGCAGACTTTTTTAATTCTCTTGCCATTTCTATTCTTATCTCATCAGGTTTGCCATATTCTTCTATTAAAGCATTAACAACATTAACCATTTGGTTAAGAATCTTTTCAACTACAGGGTTTCTTAAACTATTTTTTGGTAATAAATCTAATTTATCTTTTAGTATCTTGTTGTCTATTTCTTCTCTTGTTAGAGATTGTTCGGAATGTTTGTATCCAGCCAAAAGACAAGCTTCATCATATTGATAACCTTCTTTCAAGAAAGGTAATATTTTCTTTATAGCCTTAGAAGACAGATTAGAATAATCTTCCTCAAATGAAATATTTGCTAAACCTTTTGCTTCTTCTTTAGAAAAACCATACTCATTTTCTAACCTTGCAATAAGGTTCCCATTACCTGTAGGAGTATTATCCCCTTCATAAGAATAGAGAAGGAGCCAAAGTCTAAAGATTAGTTGAGATTGTAAGTCTTCAGCACTATTAAAAATAAAAACTTCTTCTTTAATTGAAGGTGCCACTGAGTAAAGTTTTGCTATTGTACGGTTTCCTATCAGTTCTTCGTAGTTAGAAGAATATCCTTTAGCTTTATTCAGCAATAATTTCAAAAATTCAGATTTTTTTAATTTATCTGTGTATTGCAATTCTTCAAATAACTTGTCTTTCTCTTCTATGTCCAAGTAACGTTTTTCCCCTGTTTCACTTATTATTTGTAAATTATTTAGCATTTGCCATGTTCTAAACTCTTGAAACAGTGGAGAAGATTTTGGACAAACTCTTAATCCTGTTCTTTTCTTCTTTTTCTTGCCATCAACTATTATTTCGATTTCTTTGCTTTCAAAAATACAGAAGTCTAATAGTCCTTTCTGGCTTTTCAATCTTCTTTGATAAAAAATAATGTTATCTTTTATTTTTTTCTTTAAATCAGAAGTTAGTTGAGGATAGTATTTTGCTTGAGTATCCCATATTTTGTCAAATTCATCTATGTAATCTTGTCTATAAAACACAAGATTTTTAAGGCTTGCATGAGGGTTTGTTTTTATGATATTATGCAGATATTGTCCTACGGTTTGATTTCTAAAATACAATTCTTTATTTCTATCGCTTATTGCCCCTAAATAACCAGAAGAACCACTTATCTGACCGTTTATTTCAGCAACAACATAAACTAATTCTTCTTTTGTTAATTTTCTTGTTAATGCTTCTACTTTTAATTGTAATCCTTTGTTTTTGATGTCTTTCTTTGACCCTTTTATATCTTCTGCATAAAGACCGTACTTGGCTAAAAATATCTTTGTAACATTTGTTTTACTTCGCCCTTGTATATGATTTTTAAATTCATCTGTTAAAATATCTGCATAGTATTGCTTTTGATAATTCCAGATTTTATCAAACTCGTTTTGTAAATCTGAACGATAGAAGTCAGGGAATGTTTCTTTGCCTTGTTGCAATAGTTCTAAACAATATTGTGATGGAGTGATATTTCTTTCGTTCAACTCTCTTGCTACGTCTATAGAATCTATTAATTGTCCATCTTCTTGTTCGCTGTTCAAAGCTTTTCTATTACTTTTATATCCTCTCTTTGAATTAATGGAAAGTAATATACGAGCAAATTCTTCTAAAGAAACTTTTTCATTAACAGCCTTTGCCCTTAAAGATAATGTTTCAAAAGTAGTATTTTTGCCATTTTCTATGAGGCAAGAATCTTCATTGATGATGTTGTTTTCTTTTAAGACTTTTACTAATTCATTCCTCCTTAAACGGAAACGCTGTAGATTCCTTCTTGCCGAACGTTTTAATGTTCGGTCTGCATTAGTTGTTATACTTTTGCCTTCTTCAAAATTACTTTGTTCATCTGCTGTTAAAGGATTTACCCTTACGCCTAAACGGACAATATTACTTTGTTCATTATCATTTTCCGCTTCATTAACGACAGCCCAACCAATAGAGCCAACACCTAAATCTAAACCTATTATTTTTTTCATAGAAACTTCTTTGTTTTTATATGCACAAAGTTACGAAAAATTTTGGGAGTGGAAAATTTTCTTAAAAGAATTTGTTATAATGAAATTTTGTTATATCTTTGTCGGACAAAATTGAAGCAATTCACAATAAGGATTATTCCGTTGTGAAAACATCAAAGACAGGACTACGGTCTTGTCTTTTTTTATTTCTGTTAATGATAGTAATATTCTTTTTCAAAAAGAAAAAAGAGAGATTGTGACATTTAAATTACAATCTCCCTTTATCTCAAATTTTCTTTTCTTTTATTCTTTCTCTTTGAGTTTTTTCTCTAATTCATATATACGTTTTTCTAATTCTGGTAGTCGTTGAAATATGGCTGTACTTTTCATAAATTCTCTAAAGTTGAAAGCAGGGTAACCCATAATGGTGCTGTCATCTTTTATATTTTTGAAAACACCTGTTTTAGCTCCTACTTTAACGCGGTTACCTATCTTTAGGGAGTTAGCAAAACCGCTTTGACCACCGAAGAAACAGTTATCTCCAATAGTTGTTGAGCCTGCTACTCCTGTCATTGCAGACATAGCTGTATTTCTCCCGACTTTTACATTGTGAGCTATTTGGCATAGGTTATCTAACTTAGTTCCTTGACTGACTATGGTTGAACCCATAGTTGAACGGTCTATACACGTATTCGCTCCTATTTCTACATTACTTTCAACAACAACATTTCCTACTTGAGGAATCTTTTTAAATGTTCCATCTTCCAGCGGTGCAAAACCAAAGCCGTCAGCTCCCAACACGCAACCGCTATGCAAGATACAGTTATCGCCTATTACAGTATCGTGATAGATCTTTACGCCGGCGAAAATAGTTACGTTGTTTCCTATTTTAACGTTTTCTCCGATAAAAACTTGAGGATATATTTTGCAATCATCACCTATTATAGCATCTTTTTCAACAACAGAGAACTCGCCAATATATACGTTGTGACCGATTTTAGCTTTCTCATTAATGAACGCAAGAGAACTGACACCATTACGCATAAATCTGTATTGATTGTAAATTTCCAACAATGTAGCAAACGAAGAATAAGCGTCTTTAACTCTTATCAGTGTTGCTTTTGTAGGTTGTTCTAAGTGAAAATCTTCATTGACAATAACCACAGAGGCTTCTGTGGTGTAGATATATTGAGTATATTTTGGATTAGCGAGAAAAGCTAACGCTCCTTGTTTGCCTTCTTCTATTTTGCAAAGTTCTCTAACCACAACATCTTTATTTCCTTCTACTCTACCTTTGAGAAACTCCGCTATTTGTTCTGCTTTAAATTCCATATCAAGTATCTTTTCTGTTTTATCTTGCAAAAGTAATAAAAAAAAATAAAAAATAAGATATTTATAATCTTTTCTTTATTTTTTCAGGAAAATGATAAAGTTAAAAATATCTTTTAACACTTGTTTATCTATAGTTTCTTCTATCAGAGCATATTCGTTAAGTTGTCCTGTTTCACAGTTTTGGAAAAGGTGGTTAAGGTTGGGGTATTCTTTTATAAAAGGAGAAGAAAGGTACTCTTGCATACGAGGGATATTTTCTTTTGAAAAGACTTGATGGTCTTTCCCTCCTTGAAGCACTAATGTAGGTACTTTTATTTTGGTTAGATAATCTTTAGGCTCAAAATTATAAAAATATTTTAGCCAATAATCATTAATCTTTGTAGTGTCAAAAGAATAATTGCTGAAGTCAGCTCCTTGAGAAATAAGAATATTTTTACCACTTGTAGCAGGAGCAGCCATCATAATAATGAAATCAACTTCGTTTGCAAGTATCTGAGCAATCATTCCTCCCTCACTATGTCCTATAATTCCTATATTATTAGTATCTACGATGCTTTCTTGTTTAACTTTATTTATAGCACAAAGAGCATCTTGGGCAAAATCCATCGTTGTACCTTTGTACATTCTTTCTTCTTTTTCTCCCCAACCTCTGTCATCATATCTGAATACAGCAATCCCATTACGAGAAAGAAAATCTGCTATAACAGAGAAAGGCTTATGCCCAAAAATTTCTTCATCTCTATTTTGGCAACCGCTACCTGAAACTAAAACAACAAGAGGATATTTTCCTTTTTCTTTTGGGAAGGTAAGAGTTCCATGAAAAACGTAATCAGACTCAGGATTAGAAAAAGTTAATTCTTTACTCTCGTATGGAAAAGGAGGAAGAGGTGTTTGCGGTCTTTTTAGAGAAAATGAATAATCTTGCTTTTCAAATCTGATATTTTTTCTTAATGCTCCTTGTTTAAAAGTTCCTTGCAATGTTTTTTGATTTATTTTTATTACAGCGTTTAGCTGCTTAAAACCTAAAGAGAGAGTATCACCCATGTATTTTACTTTTGAAGGGGCGATTTTTTCTTTTGTTTGCATAGGTGAGCCTAAAAGATAGAGGATAGTATCCTGTTGTTCTATCTTCTCTAAGGTGATGATTAAAGAAGTATTTTTATCAATGTTTAAGTCGGCTTTGTAGAATAAGGTATCAAATTTTTGTGCATATATCGTTTGACTGATACAAAAGAATAGAGTTATTAATAATAGTATTCGTTTCATTTTGTTATTTTTGTTTGCGAAATTACAATATTTTATTTGACTGTACAACAAAAGATATTGTTTTGTGAATAATGAATAAACTAAAACAAGAGGATTTTGCGTTATCTATGAAAATAAATTTAGTCAATGAAGGTATTAAAAAAGGTCTTTTCCTTATTTCTATGGTTATTGAAGAATGTTTTTCTGTTGTTGATACAATTCTACAGGCATTGTATTTCCCCACTTACACCTCCTTCCTGTCGTTTTACTCCTACTTGTTCTCAATATGCTTTAGAAGCGATAAAAAAATATGGTCCTTTGAAAGGAGGATGGCTTTCTTTGAAAAGAATAGTTCGTTGTAATCCTTGGGGTGGTAGTGGATATGACCCTGTTCCGTAAAAATGTTATATCTTTGCCAAAAATTTTGAACGATAATTTAAAAACTTTAAATTAAGAATGCCTACAGATACATTCCGACACAAAGGTCTGAGGAAAAGAATGATAGAAACTCTTATTGCAAAAGGAATAACTGATAAAAAAGTGCTTGAGGCAATGAATGAAGTGCCAAGACATTTCTTTTTAGATTCTTCTTTTGATAATATAGCATATGAAGATAGAGCCTTACAGATATCGTGCCTGCAAACAATATCTCAACCTTCAACCGTTGCTTTGCAAACCCAGTTGTTGAAAATAGAGCCTCGTTTGAAAGTATTGGAGATAGGGACGGGGAGTGGATACCAAACAGCAATACTTCATCGTTTTAATGTCCGTTTATATACAATTGAACGACAGAAAGACTTGTATGACCAAGCAAAACAAATGTTTCATCTTCTGAATATCCGTCCTCATTGTTATTATGGAGACGGATATAAGGGGTTGCCTGGATATTCTCCCTTTGATAGAGTGCTTGTAACTTGTGGAGCGGCAAAAATACCATTAGAACTTTTCCGACAATTAAAAGTTGGCGGGATTATGGTTATACCTGTAGGCAGAGGAGTCCAGACAATGCTACGGATTACTAAAACATCAGAAACAGAATATAAGAAAGAAGAGTTTGGCACCTTTACTTTTGTTCCAATGTTGAAAGATAAAGCAAAATAAAGTCAAATATTTTTTCTTATAGTATAAGTAATTGATATAAATTCTATAATTTTGCAAAGCGGAAAAAGGTTAAATATATGTGGTCATTACTAAGATTTCTAAAACGTTATTATCATATATTTTTATTTATTCTCTTAGAGGGTCTAAGTGTTTATTTTCTATCTCTCAATTCTTTTCGTCAAGGCGGTTCCATAACGAGTTTAGCCAATAATATCTCTGGAACTGTCTATAATAGCATAGACGGAATATCTTCCTACTTTTATTTAAAAAACACCAATGCCGACTTAGTCAAAGAGAACATAAGACTACGCAAAATGCTTTCCACTTCCTTTGTACGCATAATCAACACTGTTCATCAAAAGGAAGACACGGTTTATAAACAGATGTATTCATATGTAGATGTGCGCGTAATCTCCAAGACAGTAACCAAACGCAATAATTACTTTATGTTAAATAAGGGTTCATCCTCAGGGATAGAAAAAGATATGGGTATAATATCACCAAATGGAGTAGTGGGCGTAGTAGTGAAAACAACGGAGAACTTTTCATTGGTAATGAGTGTTCTTCATCAAGATAGCAAAATAAACGTAAGGAATGAACGCACCAAAACAACAGGGACACTTGTATGGGACGGCCATCATTATGCTATTGGACAAATAGTAGATATGCCATCCTCAATAGCGGTAAAAAAGGGCGATACGATAGTAACGAGTGGCTTTTCCCGCAATTTTCCAGAGGGGATACCCGTAGGACGTGTAAAGTCCTATACCAAAGATAAGGGGACGGGCTTCTACAATATCAATATAGAGTTCTTTACCGACTATAATAAGTTAGACTACGTATATGCCATCAAAAATTACTTTAAGATAGAACAAGACCGCCTACTGCAAGGAATAGACACGACAACAAAAATAGAGGAGAACTGAAAATGCGACGAGAAATACTAACAAGTGTAATTCAGTATATAGTGCTGGTGTTTTTTCAAGTGCTAATACTTGACAAAATCAGTTTGTTTGGCATTGCTACACCAATGATTTATGTTCTTTTTATTTTAAATCTTCCAATGAATACTTCTCGTTGGCTTACACTTCTTGCGTCTTTTTTTATTGGTATAAGTATAGATATATTTTCAGGGCAGACAGGAATACATTCTTTTTCTTGTACTTTTATAGGTTTCATCCGTCCTTATCTTCTTTCTATGTATTCTACAGGTTCTATAGAAAATGCTGTTCAACGACCTACTTTATTTTATTTAGGTTTTTCCCATTACCTTTCATATAGTTTTGTTCTTGTTTTTGTACATCATTTTCTTTGTTTCCTTATCAGTATCTTTAGTTTTTCGGAGTTCTTTCATACTTTTTTGAGACTTATTGTTAGTGTAGTTGCTACTATGATTATAATTCTTATAACCGAATTAATATTTTTTAAGAGTAAAGATTAGAAACCAAAAAAAACAAAAATAATATGAAAAAAAGAGCATTACTTATCTTTTCTTTTTCTTTGATGTTTGTATGCTTTGTAAAGGCACAGCAAGCAAAGAATGTTATTATTCTTATAGGTGATGGTACAGGTTTAGCTCAGTTATATTCTGCTTATGAGGCAAACAATAGATTTTTGAATATCTACACTATGCCGCATACTGCATTATCTATAACCAATTGTACAGATCGCAGGGTTACAGATTCAGGAGCTGGAGGAACTGCTATTGCTTGTGGAGAAAAGACTTATTATCGAGCAATAGGAGTTGATAAAGATACAATACCTATTCCGTCAATGCTTGAAATATGTAAACAGATGGGTAAAAAAACAGGTATTATTGTTTCTTGTGATTTAGCACATGCAACTCCAGGCTCTTTTATTGCTCATGTTAAGGATAGAGAAATGTATGAACAGATTGCTGAATACTATTTAGGAGGCAAGTGTGATATTTTTTTAGGAGGAGGAAAGAAACGTTTTGATAATCGTGCAGACAAACGGGATTTGACAAAAGAACTAAGGAATTTAGGTTATGAAGTTGTATATAATGAAAACGAACTTTTATCTTCCAAAACTGATAGGATAGCAGGCTTTTTTGCTGATAAACATCTTCCACTTTACAAAGAAAGAGGCAAGATTATGCAGACTGCATTAGAAACAACCATCAATCGTTTCAAAGATAATCCCGAGGGATTCTTTATTATGTTGGAAGGATCACAAATAGATATGCAAGCTCATGATAATCATTTTTCAGAAATGATAGATGAAGCATTAGATTTTGATGCTTGTGTTGGTATTGCTCTTGATTTTGCCCGTAGAGATAAAAATACTTTAGTAGTTATTACTGCTGACCATGAAACAGGAGGACTTACACTTCCTGTAGCAGGAAAAGATATGGATACTTGTAAATGGACTACAACAGGACATACTTCTGCTCCTATTATTATATATGCAGAAGGTCCTGGCAGTGAAAACTTTCATGGTGTTATCCAAAATAATGAACAATTTCACATAATAATGAAGGCAATCAAAAAAGATTAATTGCCTTGTCATTATAGTGTTGTTAATACTGATTATTTATTAATTGATTGTATAGTTGTATATGCTTTTGTGCAACATCATTGTTAGCAAACTTTTGTATATGTTGTAATCCTTTTTCTATTACAAGAGTCCTTTTTTTCTCATTGCAAAGAAGAGTCTGCATTGCTTCAGCCATCGCTTTTACATCTGTTGGTTCAACATACAGAGAATGTTCTCCTCCAGCCTCTTCTAAGCATGAACCTTTGCAAGCAACAACAGGCAAACGATTAGCAATAGCTTCAATAATAGGAATGCCAAAACCTTCGTAAATAGATGGATAAACAAATAAATTAGCCAAAGAATACAAAACCTTTAGTTCATCAAATAAAACACCATTGATAATATGGACTCTGTCTGTTAAGTCGTTTTGTTCTATATAATGTTCTACTTCCTTAGCGTAAGAGGTCTTTCTGCCCACAATAACAAGATGTTCTTCTGTTTTCGGGTTATTTAAGATAATCTCTTTCAAAGCTTTGACAGCAAGCAAAACATTCTTTCTCCTTTCTATAGTACCAACATTTAGAATAAACTTTTCGGGCAAGGAGTATTTCTGTTTTACTTTTTGTTTTTCATCTTGTGAAATCTCCTGAGAAAATATTGGATTATATGACTGATAGATTACTTCTATTTTTCTTTCATCAACATTACCATACCTTATAATATCTCTTTTAGTACATTCACTTATGGCTATGATTCTATCTGCTTGTTTTATTGTTCTAAAGAATTTCTTTTTATAAAGAAAGACATCAATTCTTGAATACCATTCGGGGTGAGGAAAAAATATAAGGTCATGAATAGTAACAATTGATTTTATTCTGCTTTGCTTAATTCCTTTTGGCAATTGTCCAGTAAGACCATGAAAAACTTCCACTTTATCTTTTAATAAATCATCAATAATACCTTCTTCTCTCCATAACCATTGAAGTATTTTATTGGAAACTAAGTCTCCATTGCTTTTATGAGGGAATTTAAAAAAAAGATTTTCCTTCTCAAGAAGAGAAGAATAAAGTTCTTTTCTTCCTTTGTTTGGAGCATATAATAAGAATTGTTTATCATAGTTTGCCAAACTCTCCAATAGAGTTCTGCTATAAGAACCTAATCCTGTAGCATTGCTTACTATTCTTTTGGCGTCATAACCTATTGTCTTTACTTCTTTCATCGCTGTGATTTTTTCCTTTTGCAAAAATACAAAACTTCATCATATTTCATACCTTTCTTTTTTGTCTTGATTTTTTGTAACTCAATTTGAATATAGAACTATCTAAAAATAAGTAACTTAAAAAAGACTTAATCTTTTTGAAAAAAGAGTTGATGTTTAGGGTGTAAAGAGTTGATGTTTTGATGCAAAAGACTTAGTCTTTTTTTCTTAAAACGAAGACTTTTTTCAGAGCAATCAAATCTTGGAAATAACGAAGTTTTTTTCAAGATTTTTTCTTTATCTGAAAAATAAAAAAAGATAGTTAATCAATATTAATCAAGTTTATTTTGTTATAAAATAAAAAAATTATATCTTTGCAACGTTTAAGTTTGTTCAGAATAAAAAAAGTAATAACAATCAAAAATACATAATAATGAGAGAAGAAAAACTTTTTAAGGGCAAAACTCTTGCCATACTTTCTGGAGGTGGAGATACTCCGGCAATAAACAGCAGTATAGAGTCTGTAAGAAACCGTGCTACTATGCTTGGTTTTAAAGTCTATGGTATAAAAAGAGGCTGGAAAGGTCTTTTAGGCGATGGTGATGTTGTAGATTTAACACAAAAACCATATAATCCTTTATATGGAGGTACAGCATTGCGTTCTTCACGTACTAATCCTTTTCCTTCTAAGAAGAATCCAGAGGACAGAGTGCCACAAGTAATGCGTAACCTTAAAAGATATGGAATAGATGTATTGGTTACTATAGGCGGTGATGATACTAATGGAGCAGCAAAACGTTTGTATGAACAAGAAGGTATTCCCGTAATAGGTTTCCCTAAGACTATAGACAACGACCTTAGAACTCTTACTTGGCATGAGTTCAATGGAAAGAAAATTGATGCTGTTACTTGTCCTGGATTTCCTTCAGCAGCATTAGGAGTTGCAGATTTTGCAGCAAGATTAAAGACTACAGCAGAATCACATGCAAGAATAATGGTTATGGAAGTAATGGGAAGAGATGCAGGTTGGCTGACAGGAACAGCAACCTTTGGAGGAGCTTCTTTGAGTCTTATTCCTGAAGTAGAAATGAACAAAGAGAGAAAAGAACATTTCTTTGATTTGGTTCAAAAGGCTTATAAAGAAAGTCCTGACGGAGCATTGATAATTCCTGTAAGTGAAGGTGTGCGTTGGTATAATGAACAAACAGGAAAAACAGATGTTGTCTATGCTTCTACCGAACAAGATGAATATGGTCATGCTCGTTTAGGAGGAGTTAGTGGAACAATAGCAAGTGAAATATCTGCAAAACTAAAGATAGATGCCAGAGCTCAAATAACAGGTTACTATCCAAGAAGTGGTATGTGTTCAGCATACGACAGAAGAATGACACAAGCTTTGGCTGATAAGGCTGTGGATTTACTTCTAAGAGAAGATTATGGTAAAATGCCTGTATTGAACAAGGTTTGCAATTTTGATGAGTTGGAAGAGTACAACTGTTCTGCAATAGATATGGGTAAGATAGGAAACCGTCCTTTGCCAGAAGAATATTTTGATGCAGAAACACTATGCTTTACTCCTATGTATAAAGATTTCTTAACACATATACTTGGAGAAAACTACACTTATCCAACTTTCCATACAGATTTTCCAAAAGTAGCACCAAAAGAATAAGAATTTAATATGACACCTTTGGTTAGTATAATAATGGGCAGTACTTCTGATTACTCAGTAATGGAGAAGGCTGCCCTTTTCCTTGATCAACAAGAGATACCTTTTGAAATAAATGCTTTGTCTGCTCATCGTACTCCTATGGAAGTAAGTGAGTTTGCTCGTAATGCAGAAGGTAGAGGTATAAAAGTAATAATAGCTGCAGCAGGAATGGCTGCTGCTCTTCCGGGAGCTATAGCAGCAGAAACGACATTACCTGTTATAGGTGTGCCTGTTAAGTCTTCTTTTGAGGGGATGGACTCTGTGCTTTCTATGTTGCAGATGCCTCCTGCTGTTCCTGTAAGTGTGATGGCGGTTAATGGCTCTTTGAATGCGGCAATTATGGCTATGGAAATACTTGCCTTAACTAACGAGGAGATAAATAAGAGAATGCACGCTTACAAACAGTCTTTGAAAGAAAAGATTGTAAAAGCCAATGAAGAGTTTTCAAAGATAGAGTTTAAATATAAGACAAATTAAACTATCCACATAATGATAGTAATAGGAATAACAGGTACCTTAGGAGCAGGTAAAGGTACTATAGTGGAGTATTTGAAAGAAATGGGTTTTGTCCATTTCTCCGCAAGGGATTTTCTTAACAAAAGAATAAAAGAACTTGGGCTTGAGAGCAACAGAGACACTATGACTATGGTTGCAAATCAAGAAAGAGAAAAAGAAGGAGCAGATTTTATTGCTAAAGGTCTGCTTGCTATGGCTAAAAAAGAAGGTAAGAACTGTATAATAGAAAGCATACGCAATGTAAAAGAGATAAAATACCTGAAAGAGAACTCTGAATTTCTTTTATTCTCCGTTGATGCAGACATAAAGAAGAGATATGAACGTATTGTTCAAAGAAAAAGTGAAACAGATAACGTCAGCTTTGAGACATTCCAGCAAAATGAACAGCGAGAAATGGATTCAAAGGATGAAAACAAGCAGAATATCAAAGCTTGTATGCAGTTGTCAGACTTTTCTTTTAATAATGACGGCGATATAGAGACTCTTCGCAAGCAAGTAGAGCAAGTTTTAGACAGAATACAAAATAGGATAAGACCACCTTGGGATGAATATTTTTTGGAAATAGTTAAGACGGTGGCTAAACGTGCTACTTGCAACAGAGGGAGAAGTGGCTGTGTTATAGTAAAGAATAAACAGATACTTGTAACAGGTTATGTTGGTTCACCTACAGGTTTGCCTCACTGCGATGAAGTAGGACATCTTTTCAGAAAGCATATAGACGAAGATGGAAATATTTCTAATCACTGTGTTCGTACAGTTCATGCAGAACAAAATGCTATTTGTCAGGCAGCAAAAAGAGGTATTGCCTTAGAAGGAGCAACGCTTTATTGTACAATGACTCCTTGTCGTACTTGTGCTATGATGATTATCAATTGTGGAATAAAACGAGTTGTCTGTCAAAACAAATATCATTCAGGACAAGAAACGGAAGAAATGTTTGCTCAAGCAGGAATAAAATTGGATTTCTTCTGCAAAGATGTTTTGGAATATGCTAAGCAATAACAATAATTATTTGATGGATAATTTGCATAAATAAAAAAATATTTATAATTTTGCGTTTTCAAAGTAAAAAATCAAAGGAACAATCATAAAAAAATACGTATCTATGAATAAATTACTTTTATTAGGTGATGAGGCTATTGCACAGGCTGCTATTGATGCAGGCTTGTCAGGTGTCTTTGCTTATCCAGGCACACCTTCTACAGAAATAACAGAATATATACAAGATTCAAAACAAGCAAGAGAATTAGGAATAAGAAGCAATTGGGCTGCAAATGAAAAAACTGCTATGGAAGCTGCTATTGGTATGTCATACGCAGGAAAAAGAGCAATGTTCTGCTGCAAACACGTTGGAATGAATGTTGCTGCTGACCCATTTATGAACTCTGCTATTACAGGAGCAAATGGAGGTCTTATCTACATTGCAGCAGATGACCCTTCTATGCACTCTTCTCAAGACGAACAAGACTCTCGTCAATATGCAGATTTTGCAATGATTCCTTGTCTTGAACCTTCTAATCAACAAGAAGCATATAATATGGTACATTATGGTTTTGAACTATCAGAAAGATACCATATTCCTGTAATGATTAGAGTAACTACACGTTTGGCTCACTCTCGTGCAGCAGTGGAAAGAAAAGATGTTGTTAGAAAACAAAACACTCTTACTCTTCCAGAAGACAAACGTCAGTATATTTTGTTGCCTGTTAATGCAAAGCGTCATTACAAATCTCTTATCAAAAAACAAGAAGATTTCCTAAGAGAAAGTGAAACGACAGAGTTTAATCACTTATACGAAGGAAAAGACAAAAGACTTGGTATTGTAGCATGTGGTTTAGCATATAATTATTTGATGGAGAACTTTAAAGATAAGGAATGTCCTTATTCTGTTTTGAAAGTTTCTCAATATCCTATGCCAGAAGGATTGTTGAAAAAACTTTACAATGAAAGTGATGAACTGCTTGTAGTTGAAGAAGGACAACCTATTTATGAAAGACTTATAAAAGGTTTGTTACATATTTCTAAACCTATTCACGGAAGATTAGATGGGACTATACAAAGAGACGGCGAACTTTCACCAAACTCAGTTGGAAAAGCTGTTGGAGTAGAAGTCCCAGAAGGATTTGAAATTCCTGAATTAGTAGCTCCTCGTCCTCCAAAACTTTGTGATGGATGTCCTCACAGAGATTCTTATCTTGCTCTTAATGAAGCAATGAAAGACTTTGGTGATAGTAGAGTATTCTCTGATATAGGTTGTTATACTTTAGGAGCTTTACCTCCATTCAATGCTATTTATACTACTGTTGATATGGGTGCTTCTATAACTATGGCAAAGGGAGCTCAAGAAGCAGACCTTAAACCAACTGTTGCAGTTATTGGAGATAGTACTTTCACTCATAGTGGTATGACAGGTCTTTTAGATTGTTGCAATGACAATATTGCTGTTACTGTTATTATCTTAGATAATGACATTACTGCAATGACAGGTGCTCAAAAATCTTCTGCAACAGGTAAGATAGAAAGTATCTGTATGGGCCTTGGAGTTGAGAAAGAACACATAAGAGTTATCAATCCTTTAGCAAAGAACCACGAAGAAAACGTTAAGGTTATGAAAGAAGAGATAGCTTATAAAGGTGTCAGCGTTATCATTCCAAGAAGGGATTGTATCGTTTGGGGACAAAAGAAACGCAGATTGCAAAAGATGGCTGAAGGAAAATAATTTTTTGATAGATTTTAATACTTTTAGGAGTGAGATTGTTATAGTCTTACTCCTTTTTTTATTTAAGCTTTTAATTACTTGAAAAACTAAACGGAATGCGTTAAACTTATTTAACGTTTCTATTTGATAATTTTTTATTACTTTTGCAGGTGAAAATAAAACATAATAGAGGATAATAATATGTATAGTTTAGAAGAATTACAAGATAAAGTTACCACAATAATAGAGAGCAAAAAATTTGAAAAACAGCCTTTAAGTTTATATGAGCCAATAGAATATGCTATGCATCAAGGAGGCAAAAGAATAAGACCGCTCTTAGTCTTCTTGGCGGCAAATATGTTTACTGATGATTTAGAAGAAGCAGAATATCCTGCGGTTGCAGTGGAGTTGCTTCATAATTTCACATTAGTGCATGATGATATAATGGACTTGTCTCCTTTACGTAGAGGGAAGCCTACAGTTTATCAGAAATATGGTATAAACAAGGCTATTCTTTCAGGAGATGTAATCTATGCTATGGCGTATGAGCAACTGATGAACTGCTCCGAAGAGAAAATACCTTTTCTTGTTAAGACTATTACTTCTGTTTTGATAAAGGTTTGTGAAGGACAGGCCTATGATATGTCATTTGAGACAAGAAATGATGTAAGTATTCAAGAATATATAACCATGATAAGCCTAAAGACAAGCATTTTGCTTGCAGGTTCTTTGAAGATGGGTGCTATTGTTGCCAACGCTTCAAAAGAGAATATGAATATTCTTTCAGAGGTAGGTTTATATTTAGGTATTGCTTTTCAGTTGCAAGATGATATATTAGATTGTTGGAGTGATTTAAAGGATTTTGGAAAGGTATCAGGTACCGACATCGCAGATAACAAGAAGACAGTCTTGTACCTATCTGCATTAGACAAAGCTTCCGAACAGGACAGACAACGTTTAATTGATTTATACACAGAAAAAAATATTGATGTTCAAAAGAAAATAGCAGAGGTAAAAGGTCTTTTTGAGAAGTATGAAGTAAGAAAAGATGTAGAGTTTTTAATCAAGCAATATTCCGAAAAAGCCATAGAGAGTGTAGAGAAAATTGATGTTGAAGGAGAAAGAAAACAGAACCTTATAAATCTTATCCATAAACTTTTAAAGAGAAACAGATAATGGAAAAGAAAGATTTCTTGAGTTCAGAACTTACTCTTGCAGAAGACGGAAGCCTATATCATATAAGACTTTTTCCAGAAGAGTTGGCAGATAATGTTATACTTGTGGGAGATCCTGCACGTGTAGAAAGTGTAAGTAAATTTTTCTCTACCATAGAAGTAAAAAAACACAACAGAGAGATAACTTCTCACACAGGATTATACAATGGCAAAAGAGTTACGGTTATATCTACAGGTATGGGAGTGGATAATATAGACATAGTCCTTACTGAGTTAGATGCTTGCAAGAACATAGACCTTAAAAAACGAGAGATAAAAGAAGAAAAGACTTCTCTAAACCTTATACGGCTTGGAACTACAGGAGCTTTGCAAAAAGATATGGATATAAACACTTATATCTGTAGTGAGTACGTTGTTGGTATAGATGGGATGATGTGGTTCTATGATTTAGACCACGACATAATGGAAGAAGAACTGCAATATTCTTTTATCAATTATATGGATTGGAATGCTCTACTGCCTGTTCCATACGGAGCCAAAGCTTCACAAGAACTATTAGACAAAGTTGCGTTTGATATACGAAAAGGAATAACCATTACCGCTCCTGGTTTCTATGGACCACAAGGAAGAGAACTGCGTATGCCTCTTAGAGAAAAAAAGATAAATGACCTTCTTCCTTTATTTTCTTATAATAATGTTCCCGTTACAAACTATGAAATGGAAACATCTGCTTTATATTGTTTAGGGAAAAGTCTTGGTCATAAGGTACTGACTATTTGTAATGTAGTTGCAAACAGGCTGCAAGGCTCTTTTGCAAAAGACTATCATCAATCAATGGATACCCTTATAGAAACTGTTCTCCAAAGACTATAATATGAAGTTAAGAAACATAATATATATTACTTTCTCCATACTGTTGCTTGCTTGTGCTGGAAATAAGGATAAAGAACTGCCAAAAGTAAGCATACAACCAGAAACTATGCTGAAGATTATGACAGATATGTCAAAGGCAGAGCGTATGACTATGGATAACAACCTCAATAAAGAAGAAAGAAAACAACTTATGCAAGACTATAAGCAAAGCATACTAAAACACTATAATGTCTCGCCTGAGACTTACGAAAAAGAACTGCAGATATACTTTGATAATCCTAAACTAATGCAGAAGTTGTCAAAATAATTTATGATGAAAGAAGCAGAGATATTACAAGAAGGTAAGATACTTATCTATCCAACAGATACTATTTGGGGAATAGGCTGTGATGCTTTAAATGTCTCTGCAATAGAGAGGATAAAAGAGATAAAGGGCAGAGATAAAAGCAAAAGTTTTATCGTCCTTGTAAAAGATATTCAGATGTTGCAAGAATATGTAGAACACTTACCTCAGAAAGCCATAGATTTAATAGAGGAAAATGAAAAGAAACATATTCCCACTACTATTCTCTATAAAGATATTAAACTATTACCATTAGAGAATCTTTCGTCTAATGATTATTTAGGTATTCGTATTGCTAAGACAGACTTTCTTCAAAGACTCTTTTGTGCATATCCTTATCCTATTGTCAGTTCTTCAGCAAACTTTTCAGGCTCCCCATCTCCAAGAAACTTTTCAGAGATAGATAAAGATTTTTTAGCAAAAGCCGATTACGTTAGTTTAGAACAGAGAGAAGAAACACATAAGTCAAATCCCTCTTCAATATTTATAATAAAGGATAACAACAATATAGAACAAATAAGATAAAACAAAACACCAATCTCTATTATGAAAAACATAGCCTTGTTCGCTTCTGGTAATGGCACCAACGTACAGCAAATTACTGAGTATTTTATGGATAAAAAAGAGGTTAATGTCTCTTGCGTCATAGTCAATAGGAAAGACATATATGTTATAGAACGAGCTAAGAATCTTGGCTTAGACTGTTTTTATTTCAATAGAAAAGATTTCTATCAAACAGATAACGTAGTGAATCTTTTGAAAGAAAGAAAAATAGATTATATCATTCTTGCAGGCTTTCTATGGTTAGTCCCTCAAAACATACTTGCGGACTATGATCATAGAATAATAAACATTCATCCAGCATTGCTTCCTAAATATGGCGGAAAAGGAATGTATGGTCATCATGTACATCAGGCAGTAATAGAGGCAAAGGAAAAAGAAAGTGGCATAACTATCCACTATGTTAATGAAAAATATGACAGTGGAGATATTATCTTTCAAGCCAAATGTTCTATTACAGAAGAAGACAATGCAGACACCTTAGCCGCAAAGATACATCTTTTAGAGAAAGAATATTTTCCTAAGGTGATAGAAAAAGTGATAAATCAAACAATATAAAACGATAAAGAATGACAATAGAAGAAACTATCAAAGATTTTGACCTTAGAGTGCAAGATCTATGGAGGTGTCTTTGACATCGCAAAGAAAGAAAAAGAGATAGAAGAAAAGCAGGCAATTACAGAACAAGCTGACTTCTGGGCCGACAGCAAGAAAGCCGAAAAACTTCTCAAGGAGTTGGCAGGAATAAAAGACATCGTTTCCTCCTATAATGAGGTTAAGGCTTCTTTTGATGATTTGTCTGTCTTGAAAGAGTTCTACGACCTTAAAGAAGCAGACGAACAAGAACTTAATGCACAGATACTCCTTACTCAAAAGAAAATAGAAGACCTTGAGTTTAAAAAGATGCTTGGCAACGAGGAAGACAAACTCTCCTGTATGCTTACTATCAACTCGGGAGCAGGAGGGACAGAGAGTTGTGATTGGGTTGCTATGCTTATGCGAATGTATTTGCGTTGGGCAGAACGTAGTGGCTATAAAGTAGAAGAAGTTGCTTCACAAGAAGGTGATGTTGCAGGCTTGAAAAACGTTACCTTAGAGATAACAGGACAATACTGTTACGGCTACCTTAAAGGCGAAAACGGAGTACATCGCTTGGTCAGACTCTCCCCTTTTGATGCAGCTAACAAAAGACATACCTCCTTTGCCTCTGTCTATGTCTATCCGATTGTAGATGAAAACATAGAGATAAATATCAATCCTGCCGATATAGAATGGGATACCTTTCGTTCAGGAGGTCCAGGAGGACAGAATGTAAATAAGGTAGAAACAGCAGTACGTCTGCATTATAAACCCGAAAACATTATCATTGAATGCCAGCAAACCCGCTCTCAACTTCAAAATAGAGAGAAAGCCCTACAAATGCTTAGAAGCCAACTCTATGAAATGGAATTAAGAAAGAAACAGGAGAAGATTGCCGAGATAGAAGCAGGAAAGAAACGTGTGGAATGGGGTTCTCAAATACGCTCATATGTCCTTCATCCGTACCACATGGTCAAAGACCTTAGAACAAGTTATGAAACTTCAGATACTAATGATGTTTTAGATGGCGGATTAGATGGTTTTATCAAAGCCTATCTAATGCAGTTTGGTTAATATAAAGCAATGATATACACTGTATTAGCTTTTGGTCAAAAAAGACTTGATTTTGAGAAAAAAAGATCAAGAGTTTAGTATGAAAAGACTTGGTTTTAATTTTTTAAAACCAAGTCTTTTTTTATCAAAACGAAGATATATTTTTTAAGGTGTTTTTTATAAGAATTCTGTTTTCATTCCCTGATGTTTCAAAGGAATACATACCACAGGAATCTTTGCAAATCTCACTATGTCTTGAGCTCTTGGGTCAGCAGCAAAGTCTGTTGATTCATCCCTTCCCATAACCATACAGAGATCTACTTTATTTTCTTCATCGTTTATATACTTTATAACCTCATCGGCGTAGTCTTTGCCTGTCTTTAGGTCTTTCAAATTGACAATATCGCAATTTACACCTTTGTCTAACAGGAATTTCTGTACGCCTGAGCCTATTACTTTTATCTTTGTTAGGTCTTCTTCATCTTGTCCTTCCCATGTACCTATCAATAAGGTCACCTTGGCACCAAATTCTTTAGCCCACTTGATAGCATAAGGAACTTTCTGACGTGAAGAAAGGTACAATTCTATTGGAAGTGCAATATTCTTTATAGGTTTTGGGTCAATGGCAATATTAACTGTCATAATTGGATAATCAGAAGTACGGATAAGCCTATGAGTGTTTGCTCCAATGACATTAACACTTGTATTTGATGTGCCAGCAACCATTAAATCAATCTCAATTTCTTTTGCAAAAAGATTGATTTGTTCAGTTACAGATCCCTTTCTTATGTATGGTTTTACATCTAAGTCGTAAAGTTTTTTGATATTTTTCTTTAGCTCTTCTAATTGCAGTTCTTGATACTCGGGAGCTTTCTCTTGTTGTCCAAGAAGACGGGCAAAAAATCCCACTTGCTCACTAACATGCAAAAGATAATAGTCTGTGGTTGAGTCTTTAAACATATATTTGCAGAAACGTAGGCAAGCGTTTAAAGACAAGTCATTGAAATCTGTTGTGATTAAAACTTTTTTCATAATAATTTTCTATTTGTTTGAATATCTTTTAATTGTTCCTTTTAATTTTTGCAAAGTTATACTAAAATTTTTAATTAACAAAGGGAATAGAAACTAATGTATTCTTCTTATCATTTGTAGAGTGTGAGAATATTGTCTTGTGTCGTGGTCTATTATACCTTTGTTGTCAATAAAATCTATTCTTACCCTACCACTTGAATGAATGACATATTGTTTTTCAAGAAAGATACCTACATGAGTAATATGTTTGTTATCTTTACCAAAAAACAGGAGGTCGCCTTCTTTTGCTGTGTTGAGGTTCTTTACTTTCTTTCCTTGCAGGCTTTGTTTGGAAGCATCCCTTTCAAGATTTATTCCAAATATGCTGAAAACCACTTGCGTAAAACCTGAACAATCTATGCCCATTGTACTTTTTCCTCCCCATAGGTAAGGAGTATTCAAAAAAGGAAGCACTATTTCTCTTAGGTTTTCTTTATTCAGTGGTTTTACTTCACTCAGAAAGGTATTTTTTATTGAAAAATGATGATTGGCAACGGTGAAGTCTTTGCTTATAATCTTAGATCCAAAAGGAATAGCTATGAGTTCTTTATCCATTTGGATGTAAGAGAACATAGAAGTTGAGAAGTATTTGTTATTTCTTTTTCTTTGTAGGGGAAGAATGTTCCTGCTGTCAATATAACCCTGATAATTATCGTTGAGATTAGTTATCTTTGACCAATCATTTGTTTGTTCTTCAATCAAGACACAATCTCCAAACAGAAGTTGAGTAACTTGTTCGCTAAGACTTGTAGGTTCTTTTCTTACAGGACAAACTCCAACAAAACAATACCCATATTTCATATTTCAAAAACTTGTTATAGTTTGCCGTTGTCTATGCAATAAACGATACGGTCTATCATTCTGTCTTCCTCGTTGTTCATTGGGTCAAAGGTAGTGTTGAGGTTTATTCCCATAGCCTTAGTCGTAAGGTTTATAAAGACAGTTTTTGTGCCTGAGGCAAAGTTCTTGATAAGTGAATATGAACTTCTGCCTGTTTGTCTATGGATAAGTTTAACAAGTATCTTGCCTTGGCTTTTTTTAAGTTTCTTTATTTCACCAGAGAACTTGTTTTCTATATCTTTCATTGCCTGTTTGCGAATCTTATCTTTTTGTGAATCGTTTTGAGCATTAGCAACAAGAGAGGAATAACTATTTAAAAGGCTTTCAACTTTTTTTGCGTAAGGATAAGCTTTTTTTACATCACGTATAAGTTTTGAATATTTTACTTGTTCTTGAGGAGTAAGCGGATTGATGTAAGTAGTTACTAACACAGGATCCAGATATGCCATAGGAATGGTGTCTCCCTGATATACAGTTCCAAAAACTGTTATTCCTCTTTCCGTTTGTGCCTTCGCGAAGCCTAAAGACAAAACCAATATTGCTGCAAATAAAATTCTTTTCATATCTTATTATTTTTTCATTTTCAATAGATTAGTATCTAAAACCTTTTGTGCATACTCTTTTGTTATGACAACTTCTTTATTCTTCTTGTCATCAGGAATGGAAAACATTAAATCGTTCATAACATTCTCCATAATAGAACGCAAACCTCTTGCTCCTAATGAATAATCTAAAGCAGTTTGAACAAAATAATCTAATGCCTCTTGTTCAAAAGTAAGAGTCTTGTTGTCCATCTCAAATAACTTCTGATACTGTTTTGTTATTGCATTCTTAGGTTCAACAAGTATTCTCTTTAAAGCTCTTGCGTCAAGTTTATCTAAAGAAGTCAGAACAGGGAATCGTCCTATAAGTTCTGGAATTAGTCCAAACTTTTTGAGGTCTTGAGGTTGTGCATATTTAAGAAACTCGTCTGTGTCTATGTTATCTCTCTGCTGTGATTCATTAAAGCCTATTGCGTATGAATTCATGCGAGAAGCGATGTTTCTTTCTATGCCATCAAAAGCACCGGCTGCGATAAACAGTATGTTCTTAGTATTTACTTGAATAAACTTCTGCTCTGGGTGTTTTCTTCCTCCCTCTGGTGGAACATTAACGAGAGTTCCTTCAAGAATCTTCAAAAGAGATTGCTGCACACCCTCACCACTAACATCACGAGTGATAGATGGATTATCTCCTTTGCGAGCAATCTTATCTATTTCATCAATAAAGACAATTCCTCTTTCAGCATTCTGCACATCATAGTTAGCGTTTTGCAAAAGACGAGTAAGTATGTTCTCTACATCTTCTCCTACATAGCCTGCTTGAGTAAGAGTTGTTGCATCAGCAATACAAAATGGAACATTCAGAAGGTTTGCTATAGTGCGAGCAAGAAGAGTTTTTCCTGTTCCTGTTTCTCCTATCATTATAATGTTTGATTTGTCTAACTCAACATCATCAGTATTTTTACCGCTTGCAATATAATTCAGACGTTTATAATGATTATAGACAGCCACAGAAAGTATTTTTTTTGCCCTGTCTTGTCCTATTACGTACTGATTAAGAAAAGAGAAAATCTCTTGAGGAGTTTTCAGGTCAAGATGAGTTTTTTCAGAAGAAGAACTTGAATGCTGATGAGCTTTTGCCATAGCTTTATTAACCTCTCTTAAACATTCATCACAGATTCCCACTCCCTCAAACATAGAAGGTACAAAAACATTTAGTTTATCTATAGGTCTGCCACAGAAAGCACAAATATCATTTATTTTATTTTCTTTTGCCATTTCTTAGTTAAAGATAAAGTATTCAAAATATTGTTATCAGATTATATTTTATTCGTTTTTCTTTCCGACTTTGTAGCCTTTCACAGCGTAATATAAAATAAATAGGTAGCAAAGTAAGAACAGAATATAAGGAATGTGAGTGCTGTGTAATAAATCCGACAATCCTCCGTAAAGTAATGGAATTAACGCACCACCAACTATAGCCATTATCAATAGAGCCGAAGCAAATGAGGTATTTTTGCCAAGTTTATCTATAGCCAAAGCCCATATTGCTCCCCACATGACAGCATTTGAGAAAGAAAGAAGAATCAAGAAGACTAAAGAAGTAACACCTTTGCTACTCAAAGCAATAATTACGAATATTAGAGAAAGAACAGAACAATAAATAAGGGCTTTTCGTTGAGAAAGATATTTAGGTATGAGAACAATGGTTGAAACATATCCTAACAAAAGAGCTGCCAAAGCATACATTCCTATCTTTGTGTAAATAGTGTCTGGTAATCCTATGGATTTGCTATAAGGAACAAGAGTATCTATTGCCATTACTTCTGCTCCTTCATAAAAGAATAGAGCAAGAACTCCTAACCATAGATATAAAGGAAGTTTATTAGTTTGTTTCTCTTGTTTTGAAACCTCATTAGAAGAATTTACATCAGGCAATTTTGCTAAATAAACCATAAGAGCAATAAGTACTAATCCGCAAGCCATAATAATATATGGGAGAATTATTCTATGTGCCAAATCATTAAGCAATACAACTTGGTTATCGCCTGTTACGTTATTAATATTAGCAGATATAGCATCAAAATTTGATAACAAGGCTTTTGAAAAGATATAAATACCGATAATTCCTGCGATTTTGTTGAACAAACCCATAATACACATTCTTTGAGTGGCGGATTCTATAGGTCCAAGTATGGTTACGTATGGATTAGCTGCTGTTTGTAATAAAGCAAGTCCTGTTCCTTGAACAAATAATCCTACAAGGAAGACAACATAGTTTCTACTTAATGCAGCAGGAATAAATATCAAGCATCCAAGAGCCATTACCAACAAACCAAAAGACATTCCTTTTGCAAAACCTGTTTTTTTCAATATTCCAGCAGAAGGCAGAGCCATAACAAAATAAGAGATATAGAAAGCAAAAGTAACCAAGTATGCCTGAGTGTCTGATAATTGACAAGCTGTTTTAAGAAAAGGTATCAGTTGATTGTTTAACCAAGTGATAAAACCAAAAACAAAATACAATATACCTATTATGGTAAGGCTAAAAAAGTAATTATTTTTTTTCATATCTTCTTTTCTTTTTTATTAGAATTGCAAATTTACACAAAAAACTTATAATCTTTTATTTCTTTACTATGTTTTCAACTAAGGAAAGTAGTATATATAGTATTATTATCAAAGGCATAGAATATAGACCCAAGAGAACAAGCATAAAGAAAGCACAAATGAGGAAGATAAACTTTATTTCATTGCTTTGCCAAGTAAGTTTCTTAAATTTTAGAGAGAATAAAGGTAACTCACTAACCAAAAGTATGGCGAGCAAGACAGAGATTACAAGTATAAAATAAGGATTGTTCATTGTGTTGAACAAGAAGGCGTGCAGTTCTTTAGAGTCTATCCCCCATAGATGTATATTATTTTTGTAAAGATGGTTTATTATCGGAATGCTTAACCAGATTATTGCGTTGGCAGGCGTAGGTAAGCCAATAAAAGACAAGCTTTGTCTTTCGTCAATGTTGAATTTTGCTAAACGATAGCAAGACATCACCGCCATAAATAAGGGGATATAACATATAAAGCACCCTGCGAGGTTCAGAAACTCATAGTTGCTTTTGTTTTCTAAAAGTAGGGAGGAAGCAATCAAAGACGGTGCGACGCCAAAGGTAACAACATCTGCCAAGGAGTCTAATTCCTTCCCTATTGCTCCGCTGACTTTCAAAGCCCTTGCTGTTAATCCATCACAGAAGTCAAATAAAGCTCCGCAGATAATAAAGATAGAGCTTAGCAGAGGCTTTTCCCACAACAAGAGAGCTAAGATTGAAAGCACTCCACAAAGGAAGTTCATCAGGGTAATTATGTTAGGAATCTGTTTTTTCATATCTATTTATTTTTATTACAATACTACTATAAAAATATCAATGATGAGAATAATCTAACCTAAGACGTTGTTTTACTTCTTTATCTGTTTGGAAATAATCTTCTATACTTGGGTTGGCGATAAAAGAAGACGTCTGCATTGCTTTCTCTATTATAAGAGGGATATCCAAAAACTCTATCTTGGAATTAAGGAAGTACTCCACAACTATTTCGTTTGCAGCGTTCATAATGCAAGGCATATTCCCACCTTTTTCTATTGCAGAGAAAGCAAGCGAAAGACAAGGAAAAGTATCTGTATCTGGTTTAAAGAAGTTCAAACTTCCTACTTCAAAAAGGTTCAGTTCTTTTTGTTTCATAGGCAGACGGTAAGGGTAAGACAAAGCATAGAGTATAGGAAGTTTCATATCTGGCATAGACATCTGGGCTTTTACGCTTCCGTCTTCAAATTCTACCATAGAATGTACTATACTTTCTGGATGAATTAAAGGGATAATGTTCTTAGCTTCTACTCCAAAGAGCCATTTAGCTTCTATTACTTCCAAACCTTTATTCATAAGAGTAGCACTATCAATAGTTACCTTTTTACCCATTGACCAGTTGGGATTCTTTAAAGCTTGTTCTACGCTGATGTTTCTTAATTCTTCTTTCTTTTTCCCTCTAAAAGTTCCTCCTGAAGCAGTGAGAAGAATTTTCTTTATTCTATTTTGATATTCTCCTTGCAAGCATTGAAAGATAGCAGAATGTTCGCTATCCACAGGAAGTATTGGTACGTTGTTTTCTGCAGCAAGAGAAGTTATTATATCTCCTGCCACAACAAGTGTTTCTTTGTTAGAAAGGGCTATGGCTTTTTTTGCTTTTATTGCAGAAAGTGTAGGTCTAAGTCCTGCAAAACCGACTAAGGCAGTCAAAACAATATCTATTTCATCAAACTTTACAACGTCTTCTATTGACTTTTCACCAGTAAAAACTTTGATAAAAGTGTCTTTAAGAGCCTGTTTCACCGTCTCGTATTTTGTTTCATCGGCTATAACTACAGCATTGGGTTCAAATTCTAAGGCCTGCTGTATCAAAAGTTCTGCATTTGTTCCCGCAGTAAGCACTTCTACAGCAAATAAATCCTTATGTTCTCTGATAACTTCCAACGTTTGTGTTCCAATAGACCCCGTAGAACCAAGTAAAGCGATATGTTTCTTTTTCTGCATTATGTTCAAAAACTTTAGTTTGCAAAGTTATAACTTTTTTATGAAATAGATTATATACATTTTATTAATAAAAGAAAGGAAAATAGTCATTATTTTAGAAAAAATGTGTAAATTTGCACTTGTAAGTTAAGGAATAATAAAATACAGATAAGATATGAATGCACAAGTAAAAATTTTGTTAGAGGAAACTTCTGTTGCTTTTGGCTCAGCGACAGATTTCTTGGAAAAAGACCTTAAAAAACTTAGAGCAGGGAAAGCTTCTCCACAAATGTTGGAAGGAGTTAAGGTTGATTATTATGGAACTCTTACACCAATAGAGCAAGTTGGAAACATAAACACTCCTGCTGCAAATCAGATAACTATTCAGCCTTGGGATAAGTCTGCTATTGGACCAATTAACAAAGCTATCATTGACGCAAATCTTGGCTTTACTCCAAAGGTAGAAGCAGATTTATTAAGAATTACTCTTCCTCCTTTGACAGAAGAAAGAAGAAAAGACATAATGAAAAACGTAAAGAAATCAGCAGAAGAATCTAAAGTCTCAATACGAAACATTCGTCGTAACTATATTGACAAAATAAAGAAAACAAAAGACAATAAGGAAAATCCTGCAACAGAAGACGAAATCAAACAAGCAGAAAAAGATATTCAAGACTTGACTGACAAATTCATAAAGAAGGTTGATGAAATCGTTTCTAACAAAGAAAAAGAGGTAATGACTGTTTAATTTCTTTGGACTGAAATTTCTGATAAGGTTATCTGTTATATACAAGCAGATAGCCTTATTTTTTATTTCTATTTTTCAGTATCTAAAAATAATATCATACTTTTGCAAACAAGAATAAACGATAGGAAAACATCAATGGACAAAAAACAACTCAGAAAACAAATAAGGGAGAGAAAAAAAGAGTTTTCTCTCCCTGAAAAGATAGAATTGTCAAGATCTGTTTTTGAGAAGATAGAAAAAGAAGAACTCTTCAAAGAAGCGAAAGTGGTTCTCTTGTATTATTCTATGGACGATGAGGTATATACTCACGATTTTGTGGAAAAACACTATAAAACTAAGACTATTCTTCTGCCTTGTGTTGATGGCGATGACCTTATTTTGAGACAATACCTTGGAATAGAAAGTATGAAGGCAGGAGAGCAGTTTGGAATACTTGAGCCTGTGGGTAAGGAGTTTAATGATTTAGAAAAGATTGACCTTATGATTATACCCGGTGTTGCTTTTGATAAGGAGAAAAACCGATTGGGAAGAGGGAGAGGCTTCTATGACAGACTGCTAAAAACAGTTAATGCCACAAAAATAGGAGTTTGTTTTGATTTTCAAATAGTAGAACAAGTGCCTACAGAAGATTTTGATGTAAAAATGGATGTGGTAATTTCCACAACAAATATATACAAATAAATATTTGCTATGACCAAAAAGAAATTATTCCTTATAGCATTATCTTCTGGAGTTTTGCAGTCATTGGCTTGGTTTCATACAATGTTGTTGGCCCCTTTGATGTTGGTAGCCTTAGTTCCTTTGTTAAAAGTTGAAGACTATATACTGCAAAACCAAGATAAGTTTTCAAAGGGAGCTGTTTTCTCTTATACTTATCCTGCATTCTTGTTATTTACCCTTACTCAGACGTGGTGGATATGCAAATCTACGATGATAGGACTTATTGTTCCTTTCTATGAAGCTTGCTTTATGTCCTTAGTTTTTTGGTTGTATCATTTTTGCAGAAAGATTTCAAAGTATAATGCTGGTTCTTATTTCTTTCTTATCTTGTTTTGGATATTATTTGAGTTTGTTCAATTCAAATGGGATGTTAATTTTCCATGGTTGAATCTTGGAAACACATTTGCTTCCTATCCTTTTCTTGTACAATGGTATAGTATAACAGGTATGGAAGGAGGAACCGTATGGATACTTCTTTGTAATATAGTCATATATCTTTGTTTGAAAAGTAGAGGGCAGTATTATCTTGCCTTGATTGCTGTTTTTGTACCGATGATTCTTTCTGCTTGTATGTGGTATTTATATAAAGACGACGATAGTTCAAATACTGCTAATGTTATAGCAGTACAACCTAATCTAAATCCTTATACTGAGCAGTATTCTCTTCCTCCTCATCAGGTTGTAGAAAGATCTTTGGAACTCATATCTCCTCTGATTGATGACAGTGTTGATTATGTGCTTATGCCAGAAAGTGCTATACAGGAATTTGCTTGGGAGCATAATATAGATAGTGTTCCAAGTGTTCTGATGTTTAATGATTTTGTAAGAAAATACAAAAATGCAGAAGTGATAGCAGGACTTTCTTCTTACAGAGTTCTGCCTAAAGGAGTGAAGACAGAAGCAGCAAGAGCTTTTGTTGATGCACCTGATGAATATTATGAAGCCTGTAACATAGCAATAGATATACCGCGAAGTGGAGAAAAAGAAGACTTTCAAATTCACCATAAGACAATACTTACCGTTGGTGTGGAGAAAATGCCTTTTAAGAAAACTCTCTCCTTTATGGAAAAGCTTGCTTTGGATTTAGGAGGAACAGTAGGAACATTAGGAATAGACAGCAATATTGTTGTTTTCAATTCCAAGACAAAAGACATTTGTGTTGGGACTGCTATTTGTTATGAGTCAGTAGATGGTAACTACATAAGAGAATTTGCGAATAATGGAGCAAATCTTCTTTTCGTTATAACCAATGATGGATGGTGGGGAAACACAGCAGGTTACCGTCAGCATCTTGCTTTCTCTCGGCTTAGGGCAATAGAGAACCGTAGATACATAGCCCGTTCTGCTAATACAGGTGTTTCTGCTTTCATTTCACCACGAGGAGAGATAATAAAGAAGACTCCTTATTGGCAACAGACTGCAATAAAACATTCTTTACCATTGCAGACTTCTAAAACAATATTTACCAAGTATGGTGATTTGCTTATGAAACCCTTATCATTCTTTGCTATTTTGTTGCTGCTGTACTCTATTGTGATAAATAAAGTTAGGAAAAAAGAAGCAAAAAGATAGTCCATAACAATATTATTCTTATTTTTGCAAAAATAAACGAAAAAAAATAACAGATATGGCAAAGTTTAATTTACCTGAGCTTCCTTTTGCTAAAAATGCATTGGAACCTCATATCAGTGAAAGAACATTGGAGTTTCATTATGGCAAACATCATCAAACTTATGTGAATACTCTTAATACCTTAATAGAAGGGACAGAGTTTGAAAATAAAACCTTGGAAGAGATAATAAAATCTTCTGATGGAGGTATTTTCAATAATGCAGCACAGGTTTGGAATCATACTTTCTATTGGAACTGTCTTGCTCCAAATCATAAGCCTGCACCTGAAGGAAGTCTGAAAAAAGCCATAGAAGAAGCTTTTGGTTCTTTTGAAAACTTCAAGGAGGAATTTACCAAAAAAAGCGTTGGCTTGTTCGGTTCTGGTTGGTGCTGGTTGGTTAAAGACAGTGCAGGCAAACTTTCAATAGTGCAGCAGTCCAATGCAGGCAATCCGATGACAAAAGGATTAACTCCGATTATGGTTTGCGATGTTTGGGAACATGCATACTATCTTGACAAGCAAAATGCAAGACCAAAATATATGGAATCCTATTGGGAACTTGTCAATTGGGATTTTATAGAGAAACAATATTAAAGACTTTAAACAAACATTTAATCTACGTAAAAAAAGAGTTGGTTTTAATTTTTTAAAACCAACTCTTTTTATGTAAAAGACTTAGTCTTTTACATAAAAAGATCAAGTCTTTTTTGATAGATATTATATTGTTGAAAATAAAGACTTTACAAATCGTTTTTGCAACTTCTTTTTTCTTGTAAAAAGTGTGAGTAGAAGTATGTTTAATTCTCTAATTCTTGAGCGAGGGTTTCCCAATTACTCATAAGCACAGCAAGTTGATCTTTTTTATTTTGGTATTCTGTATAGAAATCATCTGTCTGCACTCCATTGGAGAGCTTTTGCTCCATGATATCTATGGTATTCTCTAATTCTTCTATCTCTTTTTCTATCTTTTGAAGGTTGTTTCTCTTTTTTCTCAGTTCTCTTTCCTTCTCTTTATTCTGTTCAAATTGGCGTTTGTTGTCGCTGACGGTTTTTTCTTTCTCTTTCTTTGCCATGACAAGGTTCATCTCATCCAATTGTGAGATTTTTTTCATAGCCAAGAAGTCAAAAATATCACAGTGATATTCCTTTATATTGTGGTCTTTAAACTCATAAAGAATGTCTGGCAGTCCTTGTAAGAAATCTCTGTCGTGGGAAACCAAAATGCAAGTTCCGTCATATCTGAGCAAAGCATTTTTGAGAATATCTTTAGAATCCATATCCAAATGGTTGGTAGGTTCGTCCAAAACTAAAAGATTGACCTCGGAAAGTAAGAGTTTTGCAAGAGCTAAACGTGTTTTCTCTCCCCCGGAAAGAACCTTCACTTTTTTTTCAATATCTTCTTGGTCAAAAAGAAAACTTCCAAGGATGTTTCTTATTCTTGTTCTGACTTCTCCTTTTGCTATTTCATCGATGGTCTCAAAGACTGTTTTTTCGCCATCCAAGAGTGCAGCCTGATTTTGTGCAAAATAACCTATGGAAACATTAGCTCCAAGAGAACATTTTCCTTCATAGTCAGAAATTTCCCCTACAATAATTTTTGAAAGAGTGGATTTTCCTTCTCCATTTCTTCCAATGAAGGCAATCTTCTTGCCTTTTTCTATCAGTAAATCAATATTTGAAAGCACATCAGTTGTGCCGTAGGATTTATAGAGTCCTTTTATATCTACAACTATTTTTCCAGAGTGAGGGGCAGGAGGGAATTGGAAATGAATGGAAGAAGTATCAATGTCATCTATTGTTATCCTTTCCATTTTATCCAACATCTTTATTTTGCTTTGTACTTGACGGGCTTTTGTTGCTTTATAGCGGAAACGTTCAATAAACTTCTCCACTTCTGCAATCTGTCTTTGCTGGTTGATCATTTGGGAGTTCTGACTCTCTATCCTTTGTCTGTGCAGTTCAACGTATGCAGAATAATTTACTTTATAGTCATATATTTTGCCAGCAGTTATTTCTATTGTTCGTTTTGTTATGTTATCGAGAAAACATCTGTCATGTGAGACCAAGACAACAGCACCATAGTATTGTATAAGAAAGTCCTCCAACCACGCAATAGACTCTATATCCAAGTGATTTGTCGGTTCGTCTAAAAGAATGAGGTTCGGTTTCCTTAAAAGTATCTTTGCCAACTCTACTCTCATCTGCCAACCACTGCTAAACTCAGTCATATTCCTGTTGAAATCACTATGCTTGAATCCTAAACCAAGTAGGACCTTCTCAGCTTGAGGTTGAGCATTGCTTTCATCTAATAATAGGAGTTTCTCATTAAGTTCATTTTGTTCTATGATGAGGTTCTCATATTCTTTACTTTCATAATCTTCTCTTTGAGATAGTTCTAAGGCGATGTTTTCTATACGTTGAGATATGTTCTTAATGTCGTCAAAAGCTTTCATCGCTTCTTGTAAGACAGTTGTAGAACAAGAAGGAATCATTTCTTGAGGCAAGTATCCTATTGTTTGACTTTTACTGCTGATGATTTCACCTGTGTCTGCCTGAAGCTTCTTACAAAGGATCTTGAGCAGAGTAGATTTACCTGCACCGTTTTTCCCCACTAAGCCAATCCTGTCTTTATCGCCAATAGTGAAAGAGACATTGTCAAAAAGTTTGTTGCCATTAAAAGAAATAGAGAGATTATTTATTGTTATCATGTTTTTCGTTTTACTTTCCTTTTTCCTCGGATATTAAAAAGACGAGAGCGTAGTTCTACGTTCCCGTCTGAGAATTATATATTTCTTGTTTATTCTTATTCTTATTGAAGTACAAATCTTACAGGAAGGTTGAATTGCTGACGAACAGCCTTACCTCTTTGTTTTGCAGGTTTCCATTTAGGCATCATTTTTACTACACGAATAGCTTCTTCTCCACAACCAGAACCTATATCACGTAAAACCTTAATATCAGTAATGCTACCATCTTTTTCTACAACGAATGTTACATAAACAATACCTTGAGTTCCTGTTTCTCTTGCCTGTGCAGGATATTTAATATTGGAAGCCAAAAACTCATTTAGTTTGGCAACACCACCAGGAAATTCACTTGTTTGTTCAACAACAGTAAAGATGACTCTTTCACTTTCGTCTTCCTCTTCATCTTGTACTTTTACTTCTACTTTTGGTATATTTACCTCAGTGTTTCCTTCGTTTGCGAAGTTATCCAAACTAAAGGCATTCTTTAACTCTTGGTCGTCATCAACGATTTCAAAATCCATACTTTGTTGTTGTTCAACTTCCTGTTGTGGAGGTTCTGGCTCATTTTGTTTAGTTTGAATAACCATTTCCTCTACTTGAGCAACATTTTCAGTTATCTCCACAGCCTCTACTTTTTTGTCGTATGTTTTCCACTCAAAAGCACAGATTATAATTGCAAGAGCAAGAATCAAACCAAGTTCTACAAACAAACCTTTGGTCTTTTCCAAATTCGCTTTTTCAGATTTTTTTGCTTCCATTATATATTGTTTTTTTACGTTATTATCTTAATATAATTCAACTCGCTAAATTAGTAATTTTATGTAACATTGCAAATATTTTCTCAAATATTTTTAATCGCTTTATGTTTAATTATTTCAAAACAAGATGAATACATTTTATTTTTACTCTTTTATTTGATGATGTTTTTGATGAATAACATGCGTTTTAATAAGAAAAACTACTTCCTCCAAGAAATTCTCTCATAATAGAAGTAGGAGGAATACTTTGACTTGAAATAGGGGTGAAGTTATCTAAAAAATTCTGTAATCTGCGAGCATTAGCGTAGGCAGGAGAAGTTTGTGGAACTTGTGCAAGCAAAGGATAGCAGTAAGATTTCAAAACACCTATTTCATACAATAAAGAAGAATTGAATATACTATCAGCATTTTCCTGATAAGGAAAAATATGTCTTTCTTCTCCGTTTCTAACATTATTCCACATCAGAAGGGTTCTTTCTGCAGAAGAGCCTCTGTAGTTATAGTCTCTTACTATTCTTCTTATTAAACGATTGTCGCTTGTGCTTATAAGGTTTTGTGAATCTAAAGCAAGTTGTGTGAGAGCAGAAACAAAAACAAGATATTTGTTCTTTCTGTTTATTTGTTTGGAGAGTTTTGGATTTAGGGCATGTATGCCTTCTATAATAAGGATAGAATTATCTGTAAGTTGTATTCTCTTATCGCTTTTCTCTCTTTGACCACTGACAAAATTAAATTTTGGTAGTTCTATTTCCCTGCCCTCCAAGAGTTCCTGCATTTGTTGGCTGAAGAAATCTAAGTCTAAGGCTTCTAAGCATTCAAAATCGTAATTACCTTTTTCATCTTTTGGAGTATGTTCTCTGTCAAGGAAGTAATCATCTAAGGAAATCATTAAAGGTTTTATGCCCAAAACAGCTAAATGTACAGCAATTCTTTTGCAGGATGTAGTCTTGCCTGATGAAGAAGGACCTGCAAGGAAGACAAATTTTACATTATCTTTTTTCTTGTAAATAGCATCAGCAATAGCAGCATATTTTTTTTCGTGCAAGGCTTCTGATATTTGGATTATCTGGTTTTCATAGCCTTTTTTTACTGCTTCATTAAGTTTAGGGAGATAAGGGGTTTTAAGAATTTCTACCCAATGTTTATGTTCTTGAAAAATAGAGAACAGTTTTGGTTGTAAATGCAAGGTAGCTGGTTCTTGATAATTCTTTTCTGCATCAGGCAAAAGAAGAATAAAGCCTTTTTCATAAACCTCAAGGTCAAAAACTTTCAGATAAGAAGTAGAAGGAACTTTTTCTGAATATAAAGCATTAATTGTTCCATCTAAAATATCTACATCTACATATAGTTTTTGTCTTGATTTAAACAGTTCTGCACTTGAAGTTAATCCTACTTTTGAAAACAGTTCTACTGCATCTTGAGTAGAATATACTTTAGTTTCAAAAGGTATATCTTTTTCAACAAGTTCTTTCATTGTTTTTTTAATAGATGTGCATAGGTCTTGCTGAGGAATATCTACGTTTTGCAATTCTATATAGTAACCACTCATCATAGAATGTTTAACTTGCATTTCTGCTTTTGGATAAAGGTCTTTAACGGCTTTATACATGAGCATAATAAGAGAAGAAACATAGATTTTCATACCAATGGAAGAATGAATATCAATAAATTCTATTCTCTTTGGTTCATAACATTTGTAGTTAAGATTACGTATTTTATTATTAATGTATGCACCTAAAAAAGTATGATTATCTTCTAAACCTGCATATTCTATAATTTGTTTTGCACTTGTTGCAGAAGGAACAAGAAAAGTCTTGTCGTTATTTACACAATATATTTCTATCATTTCTTTTTTTGCTATTGAATGGATTATCTCTTAGAACGCAAAAAAAACTATTTAATTGTAGAAGATAAAGAAACAATAATTTAAAAAAAATGTTAAACAATAATGTATTGTATTATTTTTTTGTAAATTTGCAACTCAATATAAAATAATATCTAAGATGAAAAAACAATTATTGACAATAGGTGTTTTGTTTTTAAGTTTTGCACTAACTTCTTGTTCAAATAGTGATGATTGTGAGTGCGAAACAACTGATTACATTGTCTATCAAGTAACAAAAACTGTTGAAGATGAAGAATCAGGAGAAGAATATGTAGATACTATAGATATGTATGACCCAGCTTTAAGAAGAGACTTTTTATTTAAAGACTGGGGTGAAGACTGCAAAGATATAACTCTGCAAGATGTTCCAGAAAATGCTAACGTGATATTTGCAGATACTTGTAGTATAACTTGTAAAAGTAAATAGAAAAAAGCAATGAAAACAGTTATAAAGAATATAAAAAGCCTTGTTCAAGTAGAGGACAAGGCTCGTAAGTTTGTACGTGGCAAAGAAATGTCAGAGGTTAAAACCATAGACAATGCTTTCTTATTGATAGAAGATGATAAGATAGCAGACTTTGGCACAATGGATAATTGTCCTAATGCAGATAAAGAAGTAGATGCAAAAGACAGAATGGTTTTGCCTACTTTTTGTGATTCGCATACCCATTTGGTTTATGCAGGAAGCAGAGAAATAGAATATATAGATAAGATAAAAGGTTTATCATACGAAGAGATAGCTCAAAGAGGAGGAGGTATTATTAATTCTGCTTTGCGTTTGCAACAAACTTCAGAAGAAGAACTTTATGAAGATGCAATGCAGAGATTAAATACCATAATCAAATATGGTACAGGAGCAGTTGAAATAAAATCGGGTTATGGTTTTACAACTGAAGCTGAATTGAAAATGCTTAGAGTAATAAGAAAGCTAAAAGAAAATTCTTCTCTTACAATCAAAGCAAACTTTCTTGGAGCTCACGGAGTACCTTTGGAATACAAGAACAACGTTGATGCTTTTGTTGATAAGATAGTAGAGGAAATGATTCCAAAAGTTGCAGATGAAGGTTTGGCAGACTTTATTGATGTCTTTTGTGATAGAGGGTTCTTTACAGTTGAGCAGACAGATAGAATGCTTAATGAAGGAGTAAAAAGAGGACTAAAACCAAAAATACATGCTAACGAACTTGGAGCATCAGGAGGAATACAAGTCGGAGTAAAATACAATGCTCTTAGTGTTGATCATTTAGAATATACAGGAGAAGAAGAAATACAGTGTTTGCTTAACTCTAATACAATGCCTACAATACTTCCAGGAGCTGCTTTCTTCCTTAATATGCCATACGCTCCTGCAAGAAAGATGATAGAAGCAGGCTTACCTATAGCTATGGCCTCAGATTTCAATCCTGGTTCTTCTCCAAGTGGAAATATGCAACTTGTTCTTACTTTTGCTTGTGTTAATTACAGACTTCTGCCGCAAGAAGCTATAAATGCTACAACGATAAATACAGCGTACGCAATGGATGTTGTAGATAGTTTGGGTTCTATATGCAAAGGAAAGAAAGCAAACTTCTTTATAACAACAAAGATACCTACTTTGGAATATCTTCCATACTCATACGGAGAAAATAAAGTATATAAGACTTTCTTAAATGGAAAAGAAGTCGTTTTCTAATTCAAAAACCAAGATTTTGGATATAAAAAACGAGGATTTTACTTTTAAAATCCTCGTTTTTTAATAAGGTTAATAGTTACTTTATTATTAGTTTTTTGTTTGTATTACCTATCCTTATATAATATACACCAGAAGAATAGTCTGTAACGTTTATCATTATCTTATTATCTCCTTGATGGAGCAAGCAAGAATAGCGAATCCTTCCTAATTCATCTACTATTGTTAATGTTTCTTTATTTTTTAATCCTTCAGCAAAGACAGTTACATAATCTTTTGCTGGGTTAGGAATAATATTTACAGAGATAACATCCTCTACTTTTTCTAAAGAAGACGTCCAATAATGTGTATAAATAGTTACTGTACTATCACATCCATACATACTTGTTAAATTAAGTTGAGTCATATCTATCTGTTCTTCTGCACCTGCATTCCAAGAGGCAGTATCATGTATAACTATATTATATGTAGGCATGACATTAAGGGTAAGAATTACAACAGTATCACAAGTGTTGGAATGGATAGTATCATAATATGTTCCTGATTGTGTTTGTCCCATATAAGATTCGCCTTCGCAAATAGTTTGCTCAAGAGAAAGAGTAACCACACAAGGATCAGGTTCAGTACTTACTGTATCTAATGTTGTAAATGTAATATGATGAGGTGTTCCCATAGTTTCATTAGCATTAAAAGGTATTGCCCAAAGAGTATATTCCCTATTAGGAATTAAATCAGTCATAGTTAAGGAAAGATTATCGTAGGTTTTTGTCCAGTTATTGGTGGTACAGTATTGAACTATGTCGTTTGCAGTAAGGAGGTTGTTATTAGTAAAAGCTGTTGTTGTACCTTGAATATAATAATAGTAAAATGTCTCACTATTCTTCGTTACAGAAACATCTGCGGTAGTAGGTGTAACGTTTGAAACAGTAATGTTAGCTGTTGCAAGTCCGGTTCCTCCTTGAGATATGGTAATATTGTATATTTTCTTTATAAATACAGTATCGCCATTTCCTATAGCCCAAACAACAATCTCATAGTCAGTATTTGGAGTTGTGTAATAAGCGACAGTGTCATTTGCAGTAGATTCCGTTATGTAGTCATTATTTATCAGATATGCTAATACTTCATTAAGAGACATATTATTGCTTGTTGCAAAATTTTCTATAACATTATCTTGATAGCGTGCTGCGTAATATTTCTCACACGTTTCATTCATGGTGTAAGACCATTGAGCAGCTAAAGAACCATTATAATAAAAGGTATCTACATCCGATATTTCCACATTAGGAAGAACCAATTCTTGTGTTGTAAATGTTACAACAGCAGTAGGGCCTTGAACTTCATTAGCATTGAAAGGAAATACATATACCTTATATTCTGTGTTTGGTTCTAATTCTGTCATTGTAAAAGACATTGGATCGTATGTTTTTGACCAATTGTTGTCTAAACAATACTGCAAAACCAAAGCATCTGTCGTTAGGTTCAAATTGTTGAAAGCAGCTGTTTGCCCTTGAACTTCATAATAGTAAAAAGTTTGGTCATTTATTGTAATGTCTATATCTGCACTTGAAGAGGTAATATTTGAAACGTTGATAGTTGCCACAGCATTTCCTGTTCCTCCTTGAGCCAAAGGGATATTAAATGTCTGTTTTATAAACACGGTATCACCGTAACCTACTGCCCAAACTACTATCTCATAATTTGTATTTGGAGTTGTGTAATATGCTACTGTTTGGTCTGATGTGTATTCTGTTATGTAGTCATTATTTATCAGATATGCTAAAACTTCGTTAAGAGTCATATTATTGCTTGTTGCAAAGTTTTCTATGACGCTGTCCTGATAGCGTGCTGCGTAATACTTTTCGCAAGTTTCGTTCTTGGTATAAGTCCATTGGGCTGCCAAAGAACCATTATAATAAAAGGTATCTACATCCGATATTTCTACACTTGGAGGTACTAAATCAACACTTCCAAAATCAAAAGCCATAGTATTTGTAGAAGTATAATGTATGTTTGTTACAGAAATATTAACTGATGTTCCGTTGTTTAGATGAGGTGTATTAGGAGAATTAGGTGCAAATGAATTGATATTAGAAACAGATCCAAAAGGAGCGTAAGCATTAACTCCATCAGCAGTTACACCTGTGGAAGGTTCAATAAACCATCCTCTTTCAGAAGGAGTAATGTTTATCTCATTTGTTCCATAATCAAGCCATGCATTTATTTTTGTTCTGTCTCCATGATAAACAAGCAAACCTTCACCAGGTAAGAATAAATCCCAGCCTGTTTTCTTTCTCATTTCAAGAATAAAGAACTCATTGCTGTTATCTATACCAATATAATAGCCTGTATCTGTTGTTCCATTTACTGCTCTTATGCTTGCATTTGTTCTCGGAGAAGAAAGAGTGTCAATAGTAACCCAATTGGTTATTATTTTTTCTCCAACAGAAAGATAAGGAGGAGTATCTCCATTATTATTGTAAGAACCACTTGCCATTAAATCGTAAAAACCTGTTGTTACAGAATTGCCGTTAGATTCTGAATAATCTGTATCATAGTTATCTGGTAAGCCAAGAACATGTCCAAATTCATGACACATTGTTCCTATACCATCCATTTGAGTAGCACTTCTCTTTTCTGCAGAACAAGCGTAAGTCCAAATAAGAGTGTTGTCCTTATATACTTGATACATCCACAAAGACCAGCGATGTGGCCAAATCTCATCTTCATTACCTGTAGAAGACTCAGGAGTTCCTGCAAAAATTATATGAAAACCATCAACTTCTCCGTCATTATCATTGTCAAAATGAGAGAAATCTACATCTGCATCAACCAAATCAACAACATCTCTTACAAAATTTTGATAGTTTGTGTTTTCATCGTCATTACCTCCATAATACGCCATGTTGTGAGGCAGAGTATAAGGACCTACAACTCTAATAGCCATATTGAATTGATTGTTTGAGTTGTCAAGATAGTAGTCTTTCACACTCCCATAACCATTATAATTTGTCTGTGAAACAAGATTGACAAAATCCTGATTAGTATAGGTAAAAGGTAAATCTGCAAAATCTACAAGAATAACTAAAAGGCTGTCCGTTCCTACTGTCGGGAAAGAACTTGTTCTTAAAGGCGAGCCTTGAGGAGCATTCCATTTATTTAGTTTGTTTGCTACTTGGTCAGAAGAAAAACGCAAATCTCTGTTAAGAGTTGAAACAAAGGCCAATTCTTCTGCATTTCTTTCTTCCACATTGCTTGCAAGAACAGAAGAAGCAACCATATTTCCTCTTTCATCTACGACGGCATAAACATAATCTCCGTTTTCATTCTTCAAGAGAGAATATCCGTCAAGAGTCCTTGCCCAATGCACTCTTTCATCTCCTTGCAAAAGCAGGGTAAGGAGTTTTCCGTTGCTCTGTTTTACTGTTATCGCCTGTTGTTTTGCAGGTACTGCAAACAAAGACGACACACTGATAAGTAATATCAGCGTAATTGTAAAAAGTATTCGTAATTTTTTCATATTATATATGTTTTTTATTTGCAAAGATAACATTAATCCTTGTAATAGGCCTGTTTTTAATAATAAATTATATTTTTTCTGCACAGAGTTTTGCGGTAGAAAAAGCTATTTGCAGGTTATATCCTCCCGTGTCTGCATCCAAGTCTATCACTTCTCCACAAAACGACAAGCCTTTTACTAATTTGCTCTGCATAGTCTGAGGATTTATTTCATTTAAGTTTATCCCTCCCATAGTAATAATAGCTTCTTTCCAACCCATATCTCCTACAATAGGCTGTCTTCTTTCTTTCATATACCAAGCGAGAGTATTGTAATCCTCTTCTTTTATGTTTTTAGCCATTGCTTTACCGTTAAGCTTACATATTTGTAAGACATCTTTAACCAAAGGCTTTGCAAACCATTTTCTTAATACTGAGGCTACATCTTCTGTTCTTCGCATAGAGAAAACTTGATGAATTTCCTGTAGAAGTTTTTCTTTGCTTACCTTAGGCTTAAAGTCTAAGCAAAGAAAGAGCCTTGCTCCTCTGTCTAAATCTTTTGCCACAATACGAGAAAGAGAGAGCATAACAGGACCACTTAATCCGTATTCATCTAAATAGACATCACCAAAGAGTTTCGCAACAGTTTTGTGTCTATCATCTGTTATACATACTTCACAGTTTTTTACTAAAAAATCTTGTAATTCTTTTGGGTAACCCTCTTTTGTTCTTAATCCCACCAAAGCAGGCAATGGCTCAACAATGCTGTGTCCCACTTCTTCTGCAAGATAATATCCGTCTCCCGTTGAACCTGTAGAAGGATAGGTTTTTCCTCCTGTGGCAAGAATTACAACATCGGCGTAGAAGTCTCCAAGATTAGTGCTAACACCAACAACCTTATGGTTTTTGATAATAAGATGTTCTACCTCGCAGTTTTTTTCTATCCTGACACGAGGGCTTTCTTCCAGAGGTTTTAAAAGACTTAGGAAGACATCTAATGACTTGCCGCTCTTAGGAAATATTCTTCCTCCTCTTTCTTCAATAAGGTCCAATCCTCTTTCTTTAAAAAAAGAGCATAGGTCTGTATTGCTGAAATTATCAAAAGCAGATTCAAAAAACTTTGGAGAAGATATATGTTTGAAATACTCTTCTTTTGGTCTGGAATTAGTGATATTGCAACGACCTTTTCCTGTTATTCTGAGTTTTAGTCCTGCCTGATGTTTTTTCTCTAAAAGGATGACGTTCTTGCCTCTTTGCATTAGAATATTAGAAGCAAAAAGTCCCGCAGCACCTGCTCCGACTACTATTATATTATTGTTGCTGGTAGCCAAAATGTTTTAAATCTTTAAGATTGTTTCTCCAATTCTCCTTAACTTTTACAAAGAGTTTCAGATAACATTTTTTATCTATGAACTTTTCTATGTCTTTTCTTGCCTCAGTGCCAAGTTTCTTTATCATCTGCCCTTGATGTCCAAGTATTATTCCCTTTTGACTTTCCCTTTCCACATATATCACAGCGGAAATATAATCGGTGTCATCTTTCTCTTTATATTCATCAATAGAAACCTCGCAGGAATAAGGTATCTCTTTGTTGTAATATAAAAGTATTTTCTCTCGTATTATCTCAGAGGCGAAAAAACGCATGCTTTTGTCGGTTAGTTCATCCTTAGGGAAGTAAGGAGGATTCTCAGGTAAGAGTTCCATGATAGTGCTGAAAATCCTATCCAAGTTAAACTTCTCTGTTGCGGAGCAAGGTATGACTTTTGCTCTTGGGATAATGTTCTGCCAATATGATACTTTATCATTGATTACCTCCTGTGAGGAAAGGTCTATCTTATTAATGATGAGGATAACAGGAACCTTTGAATTGATGATATAGTCCAACGTCTTCTCATTCTTGAGACTCTCCCCAACCTCAGTAACCAAAAGAAAAATGTCTGCATCCTTCAAAGCTGACGAAACAAAAGCCATCATCTGCTCGTGAAGCTTGTAATGAGGATTGACTATTCCCGGAGTGTCAGAATAAACTATTTGAAAATCATCACCATTGGCAATACCCATTATTCTATGTCTTGTGGTTTGGGCTTTGAATGTAGTTATAGAGAGGTTTTCTCCAACTAAAGCATTCATCAGAGTACTCTTCCCAACATTAGGGTTGCCTATGATATTTACGAAACCTGCCTTATGCATAAACAAACGTTTTATTAAACCTTAAAAGGCCTCAAAGTCCTTCGAGGATTTTGAAGCCTTTTGTTTCCAAGGGTACCTTGTGAGATTCGAACTCACGACCTTCGGAACCACAATCCGACGTTCTAACCAACTGAACTAAAGATACCATCTCTAAAATCAGTTTGCAAAATTATAAAGTTTTCTTTAATTGACAAATTTTTTTAGTTTATTTTTCTAAATAAGAACGCTAAGGAGAGAGAAAGAAAAATGTTGAAGCAATATTGTTTAGACTTTATTCATCTGATTATCAATATTTATAACAATTATCAAATCTTCGTGAAAAAACATCAAGACTTAGCAAAAAAAGATTTGATGTTTAGGGTGTAAAGACTTGGTTTTAATTTTTTAAATCTTGATGTTTTTTCATCAAGTCTAAAACTGTTTTATATTCATTCTCATTTGAAGAAAATAGAGTCAAAAGAAGCGACTATTTTCTAATAGTCGCTTCTTTTATTTGATGTTTTAGTTTTTTATTACTCTTTTGGAGTCAGGTTAAATCCTTCAGGGTGTTTTGCATTTATTCCTCTATAAAAATCTTCTATGGCAACAAAATCTTCTGAATAATTGCCTGTAGGATATATCGGCTTAGGATTTACTCCACATTCTTTCTTTTTGTAGTCTATCCAAGCCATAAAGATAGGTTTTTTGCTTTGTTGTGCAATAAAATAGTATCCTTTTTTCCAATTGTTGTTACGTTTTCTTGTACCCTCAGGAGTAAGAACAAGAGAGAAGTTTTTGTTAGAAGACAGTTCTTTGATAATATCATCAAAGAAACCTTTGCCGTCTTTCCCTCTATTGACAGGTACTGCCCCCAAACTTCTAAGAACTAAACCAAGGGGGAAAAAAAATAATTCTTTTTTTATGAGGAAATGACATCTTATTCCTAATACCCACAATCCTGCTCTGCCAATTACGAAGTCCCACATAGACGTATGAGGAGCTTCAATGATAACAGCGTTTTTCATCTTCACATCAAAATCTTTATGAAGATGAAAACCGCAAAGTTTTAAAAGGATTTTACCTAATAGTTTCATTATTTTGAAAGTTCATAGGTGTCTTTAGCAATAACGTATTCTTCATCTGTTGTTACAGAAAGAATCTTTACTGTACTTTCTGGAGTGGAAATAATACCGTCTTGTCCAGCCATTTCTTCATTGACTTTTTTATCTATGACAGCACCAAGAAACTCTAAACCATTGCAAATCTCTTGTCTTTGCCACCAAGCATTTTCTCCAATACCTCCTGTGAATAGAATAATATCTACTCCACCCATAGCTGCTGCGTATGCTCCAATATATTTCTTTACTCTATAAGCAAAAACATCAAAAGCATTGCTTTCTCTTTCTTTACCTTCACGTTTAGCAGCCATGATGTCACGCATATCTACAACACCACCTGTAAGACCTTTTAATCCACATTGTTTGTTAAGGAAGCTATTAGTTTGTTTGTAGTCCCAACCTTCTTTCTCTGCGATGTATAACAATGCACCAACATCTAAATCACCGCAACGAGAACCCATAACCAAACCTTCCAATGGAGTAAATCCCATGGAAGTATCTATACTCTTACCATTCTTTACAGCACAGATAGAAGCACCACTACCCAAATGGCAAGAAATAATCTTAGCATTATTTACATCCATGCCAACCATTTTTGCTGCTTTTGGAGCGACAAAACGGTGAGATGTTCCGTGGAAGCCATATCTACGTATTCTATCATTTAGATAGTATTCGTATGGAATGCCGTAAAGATAAGCTTGTTTTGGCATAGTGTGATGAAATGCTGTATCAAAAACAGCTACTTGTGGTTTGCCAGGCAAAAGAGCTTGCATTGCTTCAATACCTGCAAGATTACCTGGAGTATGCAAAGGAGCCAAAGGAGTAAGTTCTCTAATACTGTTTTTTACATCATCATTAACAAGGACACTCTTAGTGAATTTTTCTCCACCATGAGCTACTCTATGTCCGCAAGCTTGAATCTCATCCAAAGACTTAATCACGCCTAATTTTTCATCAGTAAGGGCTTTTAAGACGATATTGATTCCAGCCTTGTGGTCAGCGATAGGTAGCTGCTCATAATGTTTTTCTCCGTTGGCCTTGTGAGTAAATTCTCCCATTTCCAAGCCTATTCTTTCCAAAAGACCTTTTGCCAAAAGTTTTGACTCATTGTCGCTGATAATATCTATCAATTGATATTTGATAGATGAACTTCCGCAATTTAAAACAAGTATTTTCATTGTTGTATCGTTTTTTGTTATTTTTATTCTTAAGGTTTCTAAACATTAAATCTGAAATGCATTATATCTCCGTCTTGCACCACATAGTCTTTTCCCTCAATAGAAATTTTGCCAGCCTCTTTGCAAGCAGCTTCACTTCTGTAATGTATATAGTCATCATACTTTATAACTTCAGCACGAATAAAACCTTTCTCAAAATCTGAATGTATCACTCCTGCACATTGAGGGGCTTTATCGCCTTTATGGAAAGTCCATGCACGAGTTTCCTTAGGTCCTGTCGTAAGGAAAGTTTCAAGGTTCAACATCTTGTAGGCAGATTTTATCAGACGATTTACGCCACTTTCTTTTAATCCTAACTCCTCTAAGAACATAAGTTTCTCCTCGTATGTGTCAAGTTCTGCAATATCCTCTTCTGTTTTAGCAGCAATAACAAGCACTTCTGCATGTTCTTTTTCTGCCATTGCTCTTACGCTATCAACGTATGTATTACCTTCTTTGCAACTCTTTTCATCAACATTGCAAACATAAAGTATAGGTTTGGCAGTAAGTAAGCACAATTCTTTAGCTGCAAGAGTTAAGTCCTTGTTATCAAAAGTTATCTCTCTTGCATTTCTTCCTTGTTCTAATACTTCTTTATATGCTTTGATGACTTCAAAACTGTCTTTGGCTTTCTTATCTCCTCCAACTTTCGCTATCTTTTCTGTTTTTGCGTAGCGAGACTCTATTGTTTCCAAATCTTTCAGTTGGAGTTCCATATCAATGATTTCTTTGTCTCTTATAGGATCAACGCTTCCATCAACATGAACAATATTATCATCATCAAAACAACGCAAAACCTCTATTATAGCATCGCATTCTCTAATGTTTCCTAAGAATTTATTTCCCAATCCTTCTCCTTTGCTTGCTCCCTTTACTAATCCTGCAATATCTACGATTTCTACAGTTGTTGGGACAATTTTTTCAGGTTTATCTATCTCTGCTAAAACATTCAAACGTTCGTCAGGCACGCTTATCATACCAACGTTTGGCTCAATAGTGCAGAAAGGAAAGTTGGCAGACGGAGCCTTAGAATTACTTAGACAATTAAATAAAGTTGATTTGCCCACATTAGGCAAACCAACTATACCACATTTTAATGACATATTAATAATGTATTATTTTTTATCAGATTTTTTTGCTGACTCATCGGCTTTTTGTACTTCTTTTATAAATTCGTCTGAATCTACTTTCTTAACATTTACAGAAGTCTTGTCTTTTAGTATTTGAGTCATTTGTCTATCAAGTAAGAAATTGTAAACTTGCCCTGTTTGCTCTCTCTCCTTTAGCATATCTTTTGCAATTTTGTCTAACCTTTGATCAAACTCTTTTTGTTGTTCTTCTGTTTGGTCAGGCATAGGAGGGAAATAGTTAGGTAGAAGCTCTGTCTTATAGTAAGAGATGATGTCTTCATCTGTTATTTTTATTTCATTTTCTTCTATGATTTTACCCTCTATAAGTTGCCATTTAACACCGTCAAGATATTTGTCAGCATCTTTTTCTATTTCCTCTTTAGTCATCTTACCCTCACTTGTTTCCACAAGCCAGCGTTTTAAGAATTCAACAGGAAGATCAATCTTAGTGTTTTTTACAAGTTGTTCGCTAACTTTATTAAGGAAATAGTTATCTGACTGCTGAGCATAAGTTTTGCAAATATCTTCTTTTGCAACTTGAATAAATTCTTGTTCAGTCTTAATATCCTTGTCTTTATAAGCACGTTTAAAGAATTCTTCATTCATTTCAGCCATTTCCATTCTTTGAATATTGTCTATAGTATATATGCAGTCTGAAGTGAATTCTTTGCATTCTTCTGCTGTTTTGTGCAGAACAGTAGCAAGTTGATTAGTATCCTTAAAGGCTTTGTGAGGTTTAAATGTTATTTTAGCATCTTTCTTTTTGCCGATGAATTTGTCTTTTATTGTCTTTAAAGCAATGCGATCTACAAAAATAGTAGCATTAGTATCTACTCCGTTTTCTTTCTTTGTACCATCTTCTTGTAGTTCCTCTAAATGACCATAAAGCATATCTTTTTCACCAACTGTTTCTGGATTCTCTAATTTTCCATAACGCAAACGAATATCCTCAACAAATTTATTTAAGTTTTCTTCAGTAGGTTCTATTTCAAATAAGGTAGTCTTTTCCTTTTTAAGGTCAATAGAAAATTCTGGTTGAACGGCAATATCAAAGTAGAAAGCAAAAGTTGTATCTACATTCCAATCTATCTTTGGAGTTTTTTCATTATTTGCCAATGGAGATCCTAAAACTTTAATCTTATTATCTGCAATATATTTATAAAGGTTGTCAGACATTAGTCTTTCTACTTCTTGTGCCTTAATAGGAGTTTCATACATCTTCTTTACCATTGACAAAGGCACCTGACCAGGACGGAAACCTGGCATATTTACTTTTTTTCTTTGATCTTTAAGTTGTTTTTCTACTTGTTCTCTATAATCACTCTCCTGTAATTCTATCTTCAAAGAGAAAGTTAAATCTCCAGTTTTTTCTTGACTTACATTCATTGTATTAAAAATCTTTTATCTGTTTTATTATTCTGTTTTTTACTTTTTAATTTCGTGCAAAATTACGAAGAAATATTTTATTACAAAAACTTTTATTTATACTCCACTATTCAACAATCGTAATTAACTTTTTCAGCTCTATCCAAAAATTAGATGATATGTTTGATTGGTCTATAACTTTAAAAGCAACATTCCTTGAAGCAAACAAACCGTAACCATTATTAATATTGGAATACATAGGCTTGTAGTTCAAAGCTGTTTGAGCGGCATTGTTTGCAGACATATAATCAGCCATATCTTTATTACTACCATATACCTTTATAACGAAATTATGAGTAGTAGTTGGTTTAATTGTATTTTGCCCCTTTTTGCTAAGTTCTTCTTTTATTTTGTAAACAAGGTCATTAATCGTTATGCGGACAAAATTGTCTTGCTGTGTTGTTCCATTGACAGCTCTTGACAAAATAGGCATGCTAACAGAATCAACTACGTTAGTTCCGTTTTTTCCGTAGTAAAATACTATATCCATTTGGAAAAACTTTGCCTTGTTCTGTTCTGTTGCGCTATTGTTACTGTAACCAGACCAATGAATATCCTTAAAATCTTCTAAATGATTAGTACTATTAGCATTTGCTGCTTGAAATCTTAAATCCGAAGAGGTTACTTCAAATTCATCTACCATATAAGTCGAAGAAGAAACTACTAACCCTGTCGTGAGATTTTTTATCACAAGTTTATAGAAACTATAGTTCTGTAATTCATTTTTAGTTACACAATAATATATAGGAGTGTTCCCATTAGAATAAAACGTTCCATCGTTTTTTGGCCTTGTAGTGTATGTGAAAGAGTATGTTTTTTTTGCATTATTGGTATCGTCTAAAGTATATGCATAAAGCTTCACATCTAAATCGCCACTTTTATAGTAGATGCTATCTTTGTTTCTTGCATATTCAACAGCATTGCCTTTACCAAGGAAACATCTTTCTATTCTCGCAAATGTTGTATCAGAATTTTTATCTAATAGGCAATAAACCATCATTTGTTCAGAATAATCTCCTTCAGGAGAAAATTCTGCTTCACATCCTGCAAGAGTACACATTATTAATAATGTCGATAAAACAAAGTATAGCCTTTTCATAGTTTTTACCAAATTATCCTTGTGCCACAATCTTTATTACCAAGTTGCCCTGCTTCAGTTATAATACATTCTTTACCACCATTCTTTACATAATAAAGAGCAGCTCTTATTTTTGGAGCCATGCTTCCTTCTCCAAACTGACCTTGTTCCAAATATTCTTCTGCCTGTTTGACAGTCATGGAATCCAATGCCATTTCACCGGGTTTATTGTAGTTTATATATACTTTTGGAACATCTGTTAGAATATAGAATTCGTCTGCTCCTATTTCTACAGCAGTAAGAGCAGAAGCAAGGTCCTTGTCTATTACAGCTTCAACGCCACTTATCTTACCTTCTTTATCAATTACAGGGATACCACCACCACCAGCAGTAACAACAACATAACCTTCGCAAGCAAGTTGTTTGGTTAGTTCTACATTTTCTATTTTTATTGGAGCAGGAGAAGCAACAACTTTTCTCCAACCACCACGTTTAACGTCTTCTTTAAACGTAGCACCAGTAGTTTTTATGTATTCGTCTTTTTGTTCTACAGTATAGTAAGGACCAACAGGTTTTGTAGGATTCTTAAATCCATTATCATCTTTATCGACCATTACCTGAGTAAGTAAAACAACAACCTCTCTTTTGATGTCTTCTTTTCTCATAACGTTTCTAAGGCATTGGTCAATAAGATAACCTATAGAACCTTGTGTTTGAGCACCACAATAATCCATAGGCATACTTTCTACGTTAAATTGTTTTTTCCCTGCTTCGTTTTGTAAAAGGATATTTCCGACTTGTGGGCCATTGCCATGGGCTATAACGACGTTATAGTCTTGTTTCAAAAGGTTGGTTATGGCATCACAAGTTGTCATAACATTTTTTATTTGTTCTATATAAGTACCCTTTTCTTTACTTCTTATAAGAGCGTTGCCTCCAAGAGCAACTACCGCTAATTTTTTCATATCTTATTATCAATAATAATCGGTTTAAAAATAAGTGGCAAAAATACTAAAAAAAAATATACTTACAAGTTTTAGCAATAAAAATGCACTCTTTTTCACGAGAATAACGATTTTTTACTACTTGAAAAATACCTATTTTTTTCTCGTTTTGTGTATAATGGAATAATTTTTGTGTATAGCAGAGGGGAAAAACAAAAATTCCAAAAGTACTTTTATACTAAGTTGAAACCAAGACGCTGTTCAACTCTCTGAAAATAAATATTTGAAATTTGTTTTTCTTTTTTGCCATATGAATAAATATGTGTAAATTTGCAGGCTAAATTTTAAAGAAAAAATAAAAAACAATGAATAAAAACTATAAGCCAATGAAAAAAATATTTGTATTCATGCTGATGGCAGTAGTGTTTTCTATTGCTACTTGGGGGCAGAACACTGCACCATTATCAGAAGGTTTTGAAAATGGTGTCCCAAATGGTTGGACCATTGTTGGAGTAGCGGGAAGTGAGCCTGTTGCTCTTTCTTCTGATTTTAGTAATGGAGGTTCTTCTTCCATATATTTTGCTTACGATTGCGAGCAAGACGCAGAAGGATACTTGATTACTCCAGAATTACGTCCTACAGAAGCAAATCATACCTTGTCTTTTCATGTGTTTTCTGGATACCCTGAATATTCAGGAGATAATACATTTACAGTAGAAATTTCTACTCAAGGAAGTTCTGTAGTATCTTTTACTACAGTTCTGCAAGCAATAACTTTGACAGATAGTTGGGAGCAACAGACAATAGATTTGTCTTCTTACATAGGACAAAGTGTTTATATAGCATTTCACATGGTTGATAATTGTGGAGCTGGTGCTTATATTGATGATATTTCGGGCGTAGATTATGTTCTCCCAGAATGTTCTGCACCTATTATCTCATTAGGCAATATAACCGAAAATAGTGTTTCTCTTTCATGGGAAGGAGATGCGGAATCCTATACAGTAAAATATGGTAAATATGGTAGTAATGAATCAACTTGGCAAGGACAAGTAGTTTCAACCAATGCTATTACTCTGTCAGGACTTGATCACTCTACAGCCTATATTGTTAAAGTAATATCAAATTGTGAATCTACAGAGCAAGAACTTTATAGAACTGTAACATTCCGAACTTTATGTTCAACCGTTACAGAATTCCCTTATACCGAAGATTTTGAAACAATGACAACTTACAACGATTTCGGTTGTTGGACAGATGAAGTTGTTAGTGGTGCTTCCCTTTGGGAAATGAGAGAATCTTCTTTAAGTGGAAATGTCGCTTTTAGAATTTGGACAGGAGGAGCAGTCAATAGACTTGTATCACCAGTATTCAACATATCAAGTTTAGAACATCCTCATCTTTCTTATAATTGGGAGGTTCATAGAGATAATAATTTATTGGACTCCATGTATGTTTATTATAGAACATCTGCCGAAGGAGAGTGGAATCTACTTGCTGCACATGGTCCAAATTCAGAAGGGAACACCAACTATAATGCAACTCAATTCAATGATATTTCTTTGCCAGCAGATGCTATAAGTCCTACATTGCAAGTATCTTTTCTTGCAGTTGGTCATGGTGGATATGGAATAGTGTTAGATAATATAAGCATAATCAACGTTGATTGTGAATCTCCATATAATGTTGTTATAACTAATCCTGCTGGACATAGTGCAGTTGTTTCTTGGGAAGGAGATGCTGATGTTTTAGAATATAAGGTTGTTGGAACTGATACATGGACAACAGATGCAAACTTCTCTATGCTTTCTCCTTATACTCTTTCTGATCTTTCACCAGAAACAAGTTATCTTCTTAGAGTTGGTAAAACATGTAATTCTAATACTATATCATACTATCCCCAAGTTTCCTTTACTACAGATATAGCATGTCCTGCACCTGTTGTTAGTCTATCAAATCTTACTTCTCAATCAGCGACAATCTCTTGGACAGGGGACGCAACAAACTACAGTTTAAAATATAAACAAACAAATGCAACTGAATATATTACAGAAACACTTGTAACAGGAAACTCTTATTCTTTTTCATCTTTAACACCAACAACATCCTACACAGTAGAATTACAAGCAATTTGTGGTGATGATGGTAATTCTCAAGTAACAACATTTATTTTCTCAACAATGCAGATTCCTGCGTCTCTACCTTATTATACCGATTTTGCACAGACTTCAGACCGTGATTGGTTGTTTAACAATTATACAAGTCAAAATTATTGGACTATAGGATCTCTTGGAGAAGATAATTATGCTATGTTTATCACAAATGATGGAACAGCTTCTGCTTACACTGTTTCTAATTCACAAGCAAGGGTTTCAGCAGAGAAAACTTTTAATGGAGTTTCATCAGAACAATTACATATAGAATTTGATGTTAATATTGGTGGTGAAACCAGTTGGGATTATATGAAAGTATTCCTTACACCAGCTTCATGGTCATTCCCTGCATCAGAAGATGAGAATGAATATTCTTCCGTTTTATATGAAGAAAATGCTATGGATTTCTCTGAATATCTTTCTCAGACAGGTGATTCTTATTATCCATTTAAACTAAATCTTACACAAGGGAACACACTACATATCTCAAAAGATATGACTAATCCAAATCCTAATGAAGCAATCAAACTTACTTTTGTATGGAGAAATGACTATAGTTCAGGAACACAGCCTGCAGCAGAAATCTATAACGTCAGAGTAGCACCTGTTCTTTGTCCAACTCCTTCGGATTCAGCTTTTGCTATTAATAATATTGTTGGTCATTCTGCAAAGATAACGGTGGCACCAACAGATCGTGAATACACTGTATCCTATAGACCAGAGAGTGCTTCTGAAGATACTTGGACTGCAATAACATTCAACAACAACGAAGGTACTATTACCAACCTTGAACCTCAAACAAGTTATATTGTAAGATTTGCTTACAATTGTGGGGAAACTATTTCCGAGTATATATTCAAAACATTCACTACAACCGTTTCTTGTCCTGCACCAGAAATAGAAGTATCAGAAGTGTCAGTTTCTCAAGCTACTCTTACTTGGACAGGTGAGGCAGAATCTTATACAGTGTCTTATGGTTTTTATAATGCAGACCAGACGACTTGGACAACAGTGAATGTATCTGGCAACACAATTACTTTACAAGATCTTACTTCTTCTACAGCATACGGAGTAAGCATTGTTGCAAACTGTGATGCAGAAAACTCTCCTGCAGGTGAGGTTGCATTCCGCACATCTTGTACAACAATAGTGTTAAACAACCAGACTTCATTCAATGAAGATTTTGAAGCTTATACTTCTTCAGATTGGGGATGTTGGACAGATGAGGTTATTTCAGGATTTTCAAATTGGACAATACAAACTTCTTCTATAAGTGGCAAAGTTGCCTACAGAACTTATAGTAATGGAGCAAGAAACAGACTTGTTTCTCCTTTCTTTGATATTACAGCTGTAACTACCCCTTATCTTTCATATAATTGGGAAGTGCATAGAGATAATTCTCAATTAGATTCTATGCTCGTTTTCTATAGAACTTCTTTAAATGGAGAATGGGTATTGCTTAAGGCTCATGCTCCTAATGCAAATGGAACTACAAACTACAATCCTGCACAATTCACAAGCATAGAGATACCAGCCGAGGCTATAAGTTCTACTTTCCAAGTATCTTTCTTGGCGGTAGGTCATGGCGGCTGGGGAATGTGTATAGATAATGTATCATTGCAAAATATTACTTGTCCAGCTCCAACAGATGTAACAATGAGTAATATTTCATCAACCCATGCAACTGTTTCATGGGAAAGTGAATCAGAAAACTTTGTTGTATCATACAAGACAACAGGAGCAAACGCTGAATGGGAAGAAGTTTCCGGTATAACAACAAGCACATATACAATTACCGATCTTGAACCTCAAACCTCTTACGTTGTAAGAATTGGTGCTGTTTGTGATGATGAAGTTTCTTGGTCTATTGAGCAAACATTTGCAACTGTTCAGGCTCCTGTAGATTTGCCTTATTCAACCAACTTCTCTGGTGAAGGGGAAGCAGGAGATATAAATTGGATAATGTATAATGCTACAGGTTCGAACCATTGGGCAATAGGCTCTCTTGGTACTACTGCAAATGAAGAAACAGAATATGGTATGTTTGTTACTTCTAACGGAACATCTTCTGTTTATAATATTTCTTCTTCATCTATTGCAGGAACAGAAAAGGTATTCAATGCAACATCTTCAGGTCAAATTCACGTGGAGTTTGACGTTGAGGTTGGAGGAGAAAGTTCAAATAGCGATGCTTATTGTTACGACTATATGAAAGTATTCCTTTCTCCAGCAGCGTGGTCATTCACCGATGTTGAAAATTCTTATGATTACAACTATTCTACATACGCATTAGACTTTACAGAATATGCTTCTTTGAGTAATCATACTCATGCTATTCAAAGTCCTTACAAGTTTAGTCAGACAAATGGTTTTGTTCATATTTCCAAAGATATGACAAACCCTAATCCAGATGGAGCTGTCAAACTTACTTTCCTTTGGAGAAACGATAATTCAGCTGGTACTCAACCAGCAGCAAAGATTAAAAACCTTGTTGTTAGCATGGTATCATGTGCTTCTCCTATAGTTACTCTTACAGAGGTTACACCAGAAACGGCAACTCTTAGTGTAATCCCAACAGAAGCTGTTTATGATGCACAATACAAACTTGCATCATCTTCTGATGAAGAGTCTTCATGGCTTCCATTGACTGTAACAGATGGAACTATAGAAATGACTAACCTTGTTCCTGCAACATCATACGATATTAGAGTTGCAACAATTTGTACTGAGGGAAATTCGATGTATACCAATCTTACAATTACTACATCCTGCACAGACATAACAGAAGCAATGCTACCAAAGACATGGGATTTTGAAACGGCTAATGTAGAAGGATCATACCTATATCCATTGCCTGCTTGTTGGAACAGAATATTCACATCCTATATAGATGAACTTCCTTATGTTTATACAGCAAATACTGCTGCACACAGTGGAAACAAAGTTTTATCTTTTGATGGATATATAACAAGTTATGCAATTCTTCCTGTGATAAGTGAGGATTTGGATATAAACACTCTTCAATTAACATTCCAAGCAATGCACAATAGTGGTGATTACGCAGACTATCTTGAAATAGGAGTGATGACCTCTCCAACAGATACAAACACCTTTACTCTCATTGCAACTACTGCTCCTTTGAGTGATTTAGCATATCAGGTAATAGACGTTCCATTCTCATCTTATGAAGGCAATGGAAGATATATTGCTATTCGTAACAAGAACAATGGTTACTCTTATTCTCAAGTTTATATTGATGATGTTGTATTAGGTTTGATACCTGTTTGTACTCGTCCCACAATAATAAGTACAGAGACAACAACATCAACTGCTACTCTTACTTGGACTTCTTCTGCATCTGAATTTGACGTATATTATAGAATATTAGGTTCTGACGAAGAATTTACTCTTTGGGCAGGTGAAGTTCCAACACAGGTAGAAGACGCAGAAGAAACTTGGACTCTAACCTTAACAAACTTACAACACTCAGAAATATATGAGTACTATATCTCTGCTCTATGCACAGGAAACGATCCTCAAGAAAGCAATATCGCAACTCTTGTAATGCAGTGCGAGCCTGTAACAGATTTACCATACACCCAGAACTTTGATTTAGTTGCTGAGGGTAACCTACCAAATTGTTGGTCAAAAGTGATGGAATACGATGGCTTCCCTGCTGTAATATCAAATACCGAGCACAGTACTTATTCTAACAGTGGTACAAATTCATTGAAGATGAATACCTATGGTTCTGAACAATATGCTGTACTTCCTGCTTTTGCTGCAGACATAAACACATTGCACTTAGCCTTTGCAGCAAAGAGAGAAGGTGCTTATTCTGGAACATTACACGTAGGATATATGACAGATCCTGCAAATGCTTCAACCTTCACTTCTGTTTATAGTGTATCTGCCTCAGACTTAGGCGATGAAAACTATCATCATTACGAGGTATCATTTGAAAACGTAGAATTATCAGGGGAAACAACTCCTTATATGGCATTCAAATATGTTTCAACTTATTCTTGGTTCTTCTTCATTGATGATGTTGAAGTTGGACTTCTTCCAGAATGTACTCGTCCTACGATAACAAGTGTAGAACCAGAATCTGAACAGGTAACTATTTCATGGACATCAACAGGAACAGCCTTTGAGGTTTATTATAAAGAATCTTCTGTGGCAGAGTACGGAGCACCTTTGACTTCTTATGAATCTCTTAGCGAAGAAAATGCTTATACAATAACTATTAGCGGACTTAATCCAGCAACAACCTATGACTTCTATGTTAAAACCACTTGTGGAGAAACTGTTCTTCAAAGTTTTACAGCACAATTCTTCACCCCACAACTTGTTGCTACCCTACCTTATTCAACAAACTTCTCTGGTCAAGCAGAAACAGGGGACACAGATTGGTTGTTTGTAACCGGTTCAGGAGAAAACTATTGGACAATAGGTTCTCTTGGTTCAGATACTTATGGATTGTTTGTAACCAACAATGGTACTTCATCAGGTTATGACATAACTTCTACTTCAACAGTTGGTGCAGAAAAAACATTCAGTGTAGGTTCTGAAGGTGAAATACATATTGAGTTTGATGTCAATGTAGGCGGTGAAGGTTCTTCTTATTCTTCATACGACTATATGAAAGTCTTCCTTTCTCCTGCTACATGGTCATTCACCGAGAGTAACAACTACTACTCTGAAAACTATTCTACATACGCTATGGACTTTTCAGACTTCTTGTCTAACACACTATCTTCTTCTCATCCATACAAGTTTAACCTAACCGATGGCAATACTGTTCATATCTCTACAAATATGACAAACCCTAATCCAAACGGAGCAGTTAAACTTACATTCCTTTGGAGAAATGACGCTTCTGGAGGAACACAGCCTGCAGCCGAGATTACTAACTTCTCTATATCTGCAGTGGAATGTTCTGCTCCAGCAGAGTTTGTAGTCAATGTTACTTCCAATTCTGCTACGGCTACATTACTTGAAGGCAACGAATATGTAGCAGATTACAAACTTTCAAGTGAAGGCGATGATGCTTGGCAGCCAGTAACACTAACCGGCAACGTGGTAACACTTACCGACCTTACTCCTGCAACATCATACGATTTAAGAGTTGCTCTTGTTTGTGGCGATGATTATTCAGCATACAGAATACAGACATTTACTACTCTTTGTGATGCTATCATAGAATTCCCTTACTTAGTAGGTTTTGATGATCAAGCACAACTTACTTGCTGGTCAAAAGAGATAGTTTCAGGTACTAACGATTGGCAGACAACAAGTATAAGTGGAAATAGTGTTGCTTACTCTACTTATAGCGTAGGAAGAAGAAGATTTATCTCACCTTTGTTTGATATTACTTCTTTAACCAATCCTTATCTGTCTTATGACTATGAGATAAGATCAGACGCTTCAACACAACAAGACTCTATATACGTATATTATAGAACAAATACGGATGAAGAATGGTCTCTTCTTGCACAGTATGGTCCAAATGCTTCAGGTGCGTTCTCTGGCAGTGAGTTATCACAACACGATTCAGTTGCTTTGCCTAATGCTACTGCGACCTATCAGGTTATGTTTGAAGGTGTAGGTAACTATGGTTGGGGACAATACCTTGACAATGTAAAGATTGATGCCGCAGTAGAGCCATGTACTCCAGTTGCTATGACCATTACAGAAACAGTTTGCTTCGGCGAAACATATACATTCAACGGACAGACTTACAATGCAACAGGTACATACACAACAACTCCACAGAACACAGCAAGTGAGACCGTTACTGTATGTGCAGGAGCAACAGCAACATTTAATGGTCAGACACTTACTGAGGGTACAAACACTATCACAGTTGCTGGACAAGGCACAGATTGTGATACACTATACACCGTTACACTTGTAGTTCTTCAACCAACATCATCAACAACCGATGTTACAGTTTGCTACGGCGAGACATATGAGTTCAATGGACAGACCTACAATGCAACAGGAACTTACACAGCTACATTGACAAATGCTGCTGGATGTGATTCTGTTGCTACACTTAACCTAACAGTTCGTCCAGCAAATGCTCCAATAGAAGAGACAGTAACACTTAACAATGATGAACTTCCATACACATGGAGAGGAGAACAATACACTGAATTTGGTACTTATACAGTAGCAGGTGAAGATGAGAATGGTTGCCCTCAAGAATATACACTTACTCTTGTACATAATAGTGGTATAGCAGAGGTTGAGAACGAATACTCAATAGCTCTTTATCCTAACCCAACATCAGAGAACGCTACTTTGAGTGTTAAG
>OMWJ01000008.1 GCA_900314725.1 uncultured Bacteroidales bacterium | reverse complement strand
TGCTAATAGTTTCTAAAAAATAAAGGCTGTGCATATAGGCAGACGCATAAAAGAAATAATGATTCAAAAACAACGAGGAGCAACATGGCTTGCAAAAAACCTGCCATGCGAACGCTCTAATGTTTATTATATCTATGAACGTCAGTCTATAGATACTGAACTCCTGCAAAAGATATCTGCACTCTTAGAATACGATTTCTTCCAAGAACTATCAAAAGAAACATTCCCCCCAAAAAATAAACTGTTGAAAATCTTTCAACAAAACCATTGAATTTTATTCAATACTCTTTTCATACAACATATTCACGATGTTCATAATTTTGCAAAAAATTGTAAAAACACATCATAATATGGCTTTTATAGGAAAAACAAGCGTCTCACCATTATCAACGTATAAAGAAGAAGTAGGTGGTGAGCATCAGAAAAAGAAGAATAAGTCTTCTTTCATTCCTGTGCAACCGAATTGGGACTTAGAGGAAATAGTATTACAAGACAATACAAAAAAAATATTACAAGATGTAATAATATTTTGTAAGCATAAGGATAAAATTGTAACAGACTGGAATTTGAAAAGATTTCTTAAAGGTAGTGGAGGTTGTATTGGAATAAATATGTATGGAAAACCTGGAACTGGGAAAAGTATAGCAGCAGAGGCAATAGCAAAGTCTATTCAAAAAAAAATAATTCGTGTAGATTATTCTGAAATTCAAAATGAGAAATGGGGAGGAACAGAGAAAAAATTATCTGAATTATTTGAAACTGCTAAAGATACGGATTCTATTATTTTTTTTGACGAATCAGATGGACTATTGAGTAAAAGACAATCCAATGGTGCAAATGCAGAAACAAATAATCAAATTAAGTCTCATTTATTAACATTATTAGATCAAACAAATGCTATAGTAATTTTTGCTACAAACCTATTCGAAAATTATGATAGGGCGTTCTTTAGGAGAATTTTGTTTCATATTAAATTTTCATTGCCAACCGAGCAAGAATTAATTAAACTATGGAAATTTCATTTAGGTTGTGAAACTGAAAATAAATTTGTTCCAAGATGTGCTAATTTTTCATTTGAAAAATTAGCACAGGTATCAATAGGTTTATCAGGGGGAGATATCAAAAACCTTACTTTGAGAACTTGTATTCTTCTATTTTCAAGAAATATCCAATACATAACTAATGAAATGATTTCTGATGAAATAGAGGAGTATAAGCAATCATTATTAGACATGGATAGCAAAAACTCTTCTTATAAGGTGGAAAAGCTTTTGGGAGAAGAGGCTGAACAAGCAAAAGAATTATTAATAAATAAAAAGGAGGAAAACTAATGTTACTTATTTCAATTATAGTAGGGATTGCAGCCCTTGCAGCTGCAACAGCGTTGTATATAACTTTTGTCAGTGCAATATTAACATTCTTTGATTATGTTATAAAAGGAATAAAAAAACTTTACAGGGCAATAAAAGTATATGTAAAAAAGAAGAACAGTAACAAGGTTGATGGACGTGTTATTGTGGAAACAGAAGATGGTTTATGGTCTTATTCTGATACAACCAAAATAGAATCTATAGATAAAGATGAATTAGATGACGACATATTAGAAAAATTAGAATCTGCTAAGCCGACTAGGAATGGAGAACAAATGGTTGAGGCTATTATCACGGAAGAAGCAAAACAAGAATTGAAAGAACGAAACTTATATAGATAAAAATGAAAGACGATATGATTAGAAATTCATTTGTAGGTCTTTGTGAAAGGCTGGAAAAACTTGGAGAGAGTATAGAAGAATTATTATCCAAGGATAAGTTTGAATTTATTGAATATAATTTTTCAAGTTTTAGAGACGAGATAGTACGTCTCATAAAATTTGGAAACAGAAAGGACTTTTTTAATCTTTTTTGTGCTCAAATAGATATTAAAAAGATTTTAAATGAGGATAATGAATATATCGCTACAGTTAGCGTTTTCTTCAATTTATCGAAAGAAAAATTACATAAGATTAGCAAATCTTATGAGATACATAATTTCTCATTTATTCCTCAGATAATAGAAAAATCATTAAGGCAAAATGGGAAAGAAAAGATAACTTTTGATATCAATGATTTGACAGAATTTATAGATAATAAAGATCTCTCTATTAATGCAAATAAAAGAGTAAAACTAAATACACTGATAGAACAACTCCTAAAAAAAGAAAATCAATTAGTAGCAAATGAACGCTATGTGATAAAGATAACAGATTATGTTCTTTATTATAGAATTCAAGTTTTTACAGAAGATGGAGACTCTGAAGAAAAATATATTGGAGAATTTCTTTCTACTTATCTAGTAGGATTATCAGAGACTCATTATTCTGAATTAGAAGAGAAGCATGAAATAATGATAGATTATTCTTGCAATAAATAGAATGGATGTAGAAAAAATAGAATTAGACGATTTGGATGAGAATATAATTTCTGCCTTACAAGGAGAGCCACTATCTGACGCAGAAGGACCTTTGTATCAAAAACCTGTTTTTTGTATTAGTTGCGGAGAATCTTTGACAAGTAGATTTGAGTATTGTCCAAATTGTGGAAGAAAAATAGAAGATAAATATTATGTCAATAAAATGTAACAAATGCGGGACTATTAATAATGATTTTGCTAAGTTTTGTGCAAAATGTGGACAACCTATCTATAGTGAAGTCATAATAGATAGATTTAAATCGTTTATCCCAAGTTCATCATATAAAAATAATATTGCGGTAAACTTTATTATATTCTTTATGACAATTATTGTTATCGCCGCAATGTTTTTTGCATTTGTAATTAGTACGTGGACATGGATTACGGGTGAAGATATAGTAGGTAATGATTTGCCATATGAATTTGCTGTATTTTTATATATTTTAGGAGGAATAGTTTTGTTGTGGATGTGGAGTTATTATATTAAATTATGGAAAAAAGGATATATAAAGAATAAATGTAGTTTAGTAGAAAAAGCAGAAAATAGGTATCTACGAATAGCTATAAACAATGGAGGAAAATATAGAATGGGAATATTCGATGGTACGAGGCTAAAAGTTATATTGGGTTGTGAATATGATGAGGTTAAGAGTCTTACTGACAAAACATTCTTAATTAGCAGCGATAATAAGTATGGATTATATAACTGTGCGATAAGACAAATTATTGTACCAGTAAGATACGAAAGAATTTCCCTATACAACACCGATATATTTACTGCAGTTGTAGGTTCAAGTGTACATCATTTTGATATAAAAGGAACAAAAATAGATTAAAAATATATAAAGATATTTAGTATGAAGAATATTAATCCTTATTCAATACAAAAAATTTGCTTGACTTTATCAGTCATTGCTTTTAGCAGTTGCAGCTATCCGCCTTCCAATTCAGAAGACCATTCAGAAGAAAACACAATGGTTATCTGTCCAGCTTGTAGAGGAACAGGTCAAGATAATAGCCAATACTCTGATGATATTATGTACCAATCAGAATTTGGCATAACATGTTCTTTGTGTAATGGCTCTGGCAAGTGTAGCAAAGAAGTGTCCGACATCTACATTTCTACAAATACAAATCGCTCTTCAAACAATGGAAGTAGTAATAGATATAAAGACGACAATAGATGTGTTGAATGCTACGGTTCTGGGAAGTGTAATATGTGTGCAGGTAGAGGATACTATTATTATAACAATGAACAATTATTAGATTGTTCTAATTGCAATGGTAGAGGTATTTGTCCTCTATGTCATGGTAGAGGATATTAAAATAATTATTTAATGATATATGATGGGTAGTATAACACTATCTAAAATTCGTTGTGATTTATATTATTTGTGATTTATTTTTGCAAAGCTAAAGTACTTTTGATTTTACACACTTTTTTGAAATAGCATTATTAGAATGTCAAATATAGTTTTAAAATTATAGTTAGCATCTATATAAATCTTTATACCCTCATTTCTTTACAAAAACTTCATTTTTTCTTTATTATTCAAATAATTTCGTAATTTTGCAGTTTGATAATGGTATATTATGGCAAATTTAAAGGAAATACGTAACAGAATTTCTTCTGTATCATCTACCAAGCAGATAACATCTGCTATGAAGATGGTTTCAGCAGCTAAGCTGCGTAAGTCTCAAGGAGCTATAGTGCAGCTCAGACCTTATGCCCAACTTATGAATGAAGTCGTTTGCAGATTGACTGACAGCAATATTGAAGATATTACTTACCTTAAAACAAAAAAAATAGAAAAGAAAGTTCTGCTTATTTCTCTTACTTCTAACAAAGGACTATGCTCTACGTTTAACTCTTCTATAATCAAACTTACAAAACAGAGAATAAACAAACACCTTGCTGAAAGTAAAGAGGTTTATCTGCAAAGTTTTGGAAAGAAAGGAGACTCTGCCTTTAAATATATTCAAGACATTAACTATTTAGGTTCTAACGATGAGATATGGGATTCTTTAAATTTTGAAAATATCTCTCTGTTTGCAGATAATCTCCTTCAAGAATATGTTAAAGGAACTTACGACAGAGTGGAGATAATCTATAATCAGTTTAAAAATGCTGCCGTTCAAGAACCTAAAACTGATAGTTTTCTTCCTTTTGATTTGTCTACAATAAAGACTAAAGATAAATCCACCAACAACAACTACATCTTTGAGCCAAACAAAACTGATATCTTACAAAGTATCATACCGTTGTTCTTGCACACTAAAATGTATAGATGTTTTTTGGATAGCTTCACATCTGAACACGCTGCAAGAATGACAAGCATGAATAAAGCAACCGATAATGCTCAAGAATTACTGAGCGATTTAACCCTTACATATAATAAATTAAGACAAGCAAGCATCACTAATGAGATTATTGAAATATGTAGTGGTGCTAATGCATTAAGTTAATAAAAACTTTTTAAGGAAAAAATGCGTTACAAAGTTGATTTTCTTGTTATAGGTTCTGGCATAGCTGGATTGAGTTATGCTCTTAAAGTGTCAAAATTCGGAAAAGTGTGTCTTCTCACTAAGGCACAAGCAGAAGAAAGTTCTACAAAATATGCTCAAGGAGGAATTGCTGCTGTAATGTACGAACCTGATACTTATGAAAAACACATAAACGACACTCTTATTGCAGGTGCAGGTATTTGCAATGAAAAAAGTGTTAGGATAACCATAACTGAAAGTACTGACAGAATAAAAGAACTGATTGAGTGGGGAGCTCAGTTTGATAAGAATCGTTCTGGATATTATGACTTAGCAAGAGAAGGAGGCCATTCTGAACACCGTATCTTTCATCATCAAGATAATACAGGAGCAGAAATAGAAAGAGCCTTGCTTCAAGCTGTAAAAGAAAACAAGAATATAGAACTGAAAGAAAATCAATTTACTATTGACCTAATAACACAACATCATCTTGGACAAGAAGCTAACAGACACATGGATAATGTGGAATGCTATGGTGCATACGTTTTAAACAAAGACACAAATAGCATAGATACTTATCTTGCGAAAATCATTATGCTTTCTTCTGGTAGCAATGGCAATGTCTATTCTTCTACTACTGCTCCAATAGTAGCAACAGGAGATGGACAGGCAATGGTTCATAGAGCAAAAGGTTGGTTGAAGGATATGGAGTTTGTGCAGTTCCATCCTACTTCTTTATACAACCCTATGGAGAAACCTTCTTTCCTTATAACAGAAGCAATGCGAGGAGCAGGAGCAGAGTTAAAGAATTTGAAAGGAGAAGCCTTTATGCACAAATATGATAAGCGAGGTTCTTTAGCTCCAAGAGATATTGTGGCAAGAGCAATAAACAGCGAGATGACTCTCAGCGGTGATGATCACGTTTATTTGGATTGTTCCAAGATAAGTAAGGAAGAGATAATGCATCACTTCCCTCATATATATGCAAAATGCTTGGAAATGGGTATAAACATAACAAGAGGCGATATGATTCCTGTTGTACCTGCAGCACATTATGGTTGCGGAGGAATAGTTGTTGATGAATATGCTCGCACTACTATCAAACATCTTTATGCTACAGGTGAATGTTCTTGCACGGGATTGCATGGAGCCAACCGTTTAGCTTCTAACTCCTTGTTGGAAGCTTTGGTATATTCTCATCGTGCTGCTCTTGACAGCAGAGAAGCAATAAACAGTATAGACTTTTGTGAGCAAGTACCAGATTGGAATGCGGAAGGCATGGTACTTAATGAAGAAATGTCGCTTATCACTCAAACACAGAGAGAACTTCAACAAGTTATGTCTAATTATGTAGGTATAGTTAGAAGTAACCTTCGACTGCAAAAAGCATTCAAACGTACCAAACTTATATATGATGAAGTAGAAGAACTTTATAACCGTTCTGTGCTTACACCTCAGCTTTGTGAGCTAAGAAACCTTATTGCTAACGCTTACCTTATAATAAGCATGGCAATAAAAAGAAAAGAGAGCGTAGGACTACATTACAATATCGATTATCCTCCTAAGAAATAGCTACCAATTTATTGGTTCTATGTTGTTCGCAGAAAGGTAATTGTTGGTTTGGGAAAAATGTCTGTTACCAAAAAATCCTCTGTATGCTGATAGCGGAGAAGGATGAACAGATGTAAGAACAAGATGTTTTGCCTTATCAATAAGACTACTCTTTTTTATCGCAAAACTTCCCCAAAGAATAAAGACCAGATGTTCTTTTTCTTTGCTAAGAATATTTATCACATTATCTGTAAATATCTCCCAGCCAAAATTCTGATGAGAAGCCGCTCTGTGTTGTTCAACGGTTAAGGTACTATTAAGCAACAAAACACCTTGCTTTGCCCAACGAGTAAGGTCGCCATTTTTTTCTACCTTTATATTTAAATCACTTTCTATCTCCTTATATATGTTTTGCAAAGAAGGCGGCAAAGCTATTCCCTCAGGAACAGAGAAAGCCAAACCATGAGCTTGACCTATCTCATGATAAGGGTCTTGACCTAAGATTACAACCTTAACCTTATCAAAAGGGCAGAGATTAAAGGCATTAAATATCAAGGAACCTTTAGGAAAAATCGTTTTTGTTTTATACTCTGCTTTAACCCTATTTACAAGTTCTTCAAAATAGGGTTTATCAAATTCTGCTTGCAGAACTTTTTTCCACGAGTTTTCTATCTTTACTTCCATAATCTTAAATCTGGTTTAGCAAGCTGTTTATCTCCTCCAAAGAAGTACTATGCACAAAAGGTCCTTCATCAATGTTTAATCCCTTACACAAGTATTTCGCAAATTCTTTCATCTTACCCAAAACAAGTCTCTCGTTATAGGACCTGAGAGTGGCTATAAAATTCTCTTCAACATCTTTTATAAAAGGTTTTAGGAGTATGTCTTTTTCGGCTGGTATACCTCTTATTTCAAAAGCAAGCAAAGGATTTTTCAAAACTCCTCTACCTATCATCCAATGCTTTATAAAAGGAAATCTCATTTTTAAGTTTGAAAAATCCTCAACGGAAAAAATATCTCCATTATATATAATGGTATGTTTTATTTCTTTCGCCAAATATTCAAATTCATCAACATCAACACTACCTTCATAAAAATCGATTGCTTTTCTCGGATGAATGCAGACGCTTTTCAAAGGTAGGGAGTTGATTACCGGCACAAGTTTTCTACAATCCGAACTGTCTTTCACTCCTAAACGAACCTTTATGGATACTTGCAAGGTTGTGTCTTTAAGAATAGTTTCTATTATTTCCTGAATGGAATCAGGATTTGTAAGCATTCCTGCTCCACGACCACGAGACACTATATCTTTCTTTGGACACCCCATATTAAGATTTACCTCTCTGTAGCCAAGACTTTCTATTATTTTGCAAGTGTTAAGTATATATTCCCTGTTGTTGCCTATCACTTGCGGTACAATAGGAATAGAATTCTCGTTATCTTGTGGGAGGATATCTTTGAAGTGAATGCTTTTAATATCTGTTTTGTTTGACGTTGCTGAAATAAAAGGGGTTATAGCGTAGTCAAAACTCTTTGGAAAAAACTTTTCAAAGCTTTTACGAAAAAATAAAGAAGTTAGATTCTGCATAGGAGCAAGAATCAACCTATCTTCCGAAGAAAATAAAGAAGTAAGAAACACAAGTGTATCTACTTTCTTCTGTTTAGGTAAAATAGCTCTTAATTCCATAATGCTTTATTATTAATAATTTCCACTAAAAGACACTGCTTCATTCAAAGTCTTGACAAGAGGAAATGACTTTTTACATTCTTTTTTCAGGTATTCTATTAAATCTTTTCTTAATAAGGTTTCTTCACTGAGGTCTTGTCTCAAGATATAGGATTTCAAACGTATCAAATCATCAAACTCACTCTCTGGAAAACCTTTTGGATTTTTCTTTAAAGAAGGATTGTCTTTAAACGAAAAGCCTTTGCATTTTGAGATAAACTTTCTGTAATTTGCTCCATCATTATAAATATCTTCCCTTATCATCTGCAACATCTCCTTATCTGGCATAAAACATCCGCAATACAGAGCCGAACCTCCTGTTCCGTCTTCCCAAACAGGTTCAATATGGAAGTAATATCCCGCTTTCCAAGATTTCTTCCCTCCAGGACAGACATAAACACCAAAATGAGTCTTATAAGGACTCTTATCCTTAGAAAAACGAATATCTCTATAAAATCTGTAAATACAATCTTTTATGGTAAGATGTCTTACACTTTCATCAAACTCACAAATACTTTTCAAAAACCTTTCTGCAAGAGCATTGAACTTGGCACTCGCATTCTCGTATTCTGATTTATGAGCATGAAACCATTCTCGGTTGTTGTTAAGCCTTACGTCTGTCAAAAATCTTAAAATATCCTTCATCTTAAAAGTCTTTTTCCGCTTGCAAAGGTACAAAATATTTACGTTTCAATAGTTTTATCAAGCTATTTTTATTCGCTACATAACAGAAAAACCTTATTGCTTTCACAAGCAATAAGGTAAAAATAAAATATTATGAAAAAGAATTAAAACAAATTATTTTTTCAATGCTTCAGGTAACAATGTTACTTTTACAAACTCATCATGTTTCAAATATTTTGCTGCTGCTCGTTTCAAATCATCTGCAGTTACTGCATTAACAGCATTAGCATATTCTTCCATATTTGATATTTTCTCGTTGTAGATATGAGAACTCTTAATAACACTTGCCCAGAATGAGTTTGAAGATGTGTAAGAAGATTCTCTACGTTTGATAAGCTGCTCTTTAGCCTTTGCAAGGTTTTCTTCACTTGCTCCAATTTGAATCATCTCATCAAGTATTTCCCATGTAGCATTTTCTACCTTACTTACGTTATCAGGAGAACAACCATAGTAAGCAATCAATGAGAATTCAGGTTTAGGTTCTCTTTCATAGTCTGCTCCAATATAAGGAGAATATACTGAACCTAATTCTTCACGAACTTTTTCTGTTACTCTTATTTGAAGAATCTCACCCATAACATCAATAACTTTTCTTTCCTTAGCACCATCTACAAAAGATTTGTTCATAGCCAAAACAATAGTTGCTTTGTCCTCTGTTCCCTTATAAACTTTATCATCTACCTTTCCTTTTGCAAATTCAGGAGATAAGTCTTTCCAATTTTCAGTTTTTCCTGTTGAAGGAAGACCTCCAATGTATTTTTCTATCAAAGGCTTTATTTCATCAATTTTGAAATTACCTACGAATTCAAAAGTAAAGTCAGAAGCATTAGAGAATCTTTCTTTGAAGATTTTGTACATCTTTTCTATATTCAAAGAGTTGATTTGTTTTTCTGTAGGAATAGATATACTTCTCTTATCATTTGGATACATACTCTTTTGAAGTTGTACAGAGAATTGAGTTTCAGGGTTGTTTAGTATAGTTTTTAGTTGAGAACGTAGGTTTTCAATTCTTACGTCCAAAACTTCTTTATCTTTGTTAGGGTGAGTGAAATACATATAAATATATTGTAGTAATAACTCAAAATCTTTTGGAGAACAGTTCCCGTTTATTCCTTCACGTAGAGTAGAAATATAAGGTTCTGTACCAAAAGAGTGTTTCATTTGGAATTTTTGTAGTTGGTTGTGATTCATTTCACCTATACCAGAACCGTCTATAATTCCTGCTGCCATTTGAACATTGAACAAATCAGCGTCAGAGTAAAGAGAAGAACCACCGTTTGACCAAGATTGTAGAAGGATTTCATCATCTTTCAAAGTAGTAGATTTAAGTATAACCTTAGCTCCATTTGACATTGTCCATTCTGTGTAGTCAAATTCAGTATTTTTTGTTTCACTCTTTACTTTTCCTGCTTTCACTTCGTTTTCATATGCAAAGAAAGGAACTTCTTTATAAGTATCTACGTATGGTTTTGTTTTCAAGTTCTTAGCATTTTCAATAATTTTTCTTACTTCTGCTTCTGTAGGGACTTTCAAACCTTTTCTTTCTGGCATAGTTATTTCACAGATAATATTCTCTTCAGTAATCCAATCTTTTGCCAAAGCGTTGATTTCTTCCAAAGTTATTCCGTCTATAAGGGCCTTTGCTGTTCTGTATTCCCATCTTGCACCAGGAACAGGTGTTCCGTTAAGGAAATTATCAACAAGTCTTTCTGCCCAAGTAGAATTATAAGTCTTGTTTGCTTCTTTTGAAGCTCTTTCATATTGTTCTAATAGGGATTCTTTTGCACGGTCAAGTTCTGTTTGAAGGAATCCGTGTTGAATAACTCTTTGGTTTTCTTCTAATAAAGCTTTCAAAGCGTCAATTACTTTACCGTCTTTTGCTCCAGCACGCATAACATAACCTCCCATTGTTCGAGCTAAGTAAGAAGGAGCATAACCTGAAATAGCGTACATATAAGGACAACCTTTCTTTTGTGCTTTTTCAGAAAAACGATTGCTAAGCATGTGTTCGTAAAGATTTACCATAAGTTCTTGATTACGGAAATCTCCAACAGTTTTCATGTGCCAAGCAGGATGTTTGTAGATTATTTCAATAGAATTGCTTGATGCCTCTTTATCTGTAGCAATAGCAATCAATGGTTCTTTGTTATCAGGGACACCATATTCTGGTCTTTCCAATGGAGTAGAAGGTTTTTCGTTCATTGAAAAATAATCCTTTACTTTTTGTTCCATTTCGTCAGCATCAAAATCTCCAACAATAATTAAAGCTTGGTTATCTGGACGATACCATTTTTTGTAGAAATCACGGATAGAAGAATATTTGAATGTTTTAAGGTTTTCTACTGTTCCTATAGGAAGACGTTCTGCATAACGGCTACCTTTAAAAATAATAGGCCAAGTTGCTCTACGCATTCTTTCTTGAGCTCCTTGTCCTAAACGCCATTCTTCTATAATAACTCCTCTTTCATCATCAATTTGTTTGTCGGTCATAAGCATACCACTTGCCCAACCGTCTAAAACTTTCAATCCAAGGTTAAACAATTCTGGTTTGTCTGTAGGAAGAGTAAGAGTATAAACTGTTTGGTCAAAAGCTGTATAAGCATTATCATCTCTACCAAATGTTATACCATTCTTTTGTAATTCACTTGTAAGTTCATTACCAGGGAATTGTTTTGTACCGTTAAATCCCATGTGTTCAGTAAAGTGAGCAAGTCCAAGTTGGTCTTCTCTTTCAAGAATAGAACCTGCATTTACTGCTATTTGGAACTCAGCACGTTTTTCAGGCATTTTGTTTGCCTTAATGTAATAAGTCATACCGTTATCTAACTTTCCGTATCTAACAGTACTTTCTAATTTAATTTCTTTGCTAAGGTCTGTTTTCTTGTTGTCTTTCTTTGTACCTTGAGCAAAGACACTTAAACCCAACATCAAGCAAAGTCCAAGTGTAAATAGTCTTCTGTACTTCATTTGTTTTAATTTTTTATTGATTATTACTTAATTATTTTCTAACTGAAAATGAGTTGCAAAATAACAACTTTTTTTTCATTTAGGCAAATTATTTGCTATTTCTTTACTCTATAACAAATAAAAAAACTAAAAAGTTACAAGTCCTGCTACAATTTTTCACATTTTTTCACGTTTTTTATAAATAAACCAAAAAAGTTATTTAATATGAGTATAAAAGGAACAAAAACAGAAAAGAACATAATGACTTTCTTCGCTGGAGAATCTCAAGCTAAGAATCGTTATACTTTCTTTGCAAAACAGGCTAAGAAAGAAGGTTATGAACAAATAGCTGCAATTTTCACCGAAACAGCATTACAAGAAGAACAACATGCAAAACTTCTATTCCGTATGTTAGAAGGTGGAACATGTGAAATCACTGCATCTTTCCCTGCAGGAGTTATCGGAACAACAAAAGAAAACCTTAAAGCCGCAGCTGAAGGGGAAAACGAAGAATGGACTGTGGGCTATCCCGAAGGAGCAAGAATAGCTGAAGAAGAAGGCTTTGAGGAAATAGCTAAAAAATTCCGTCTTATAGCATCAGTAGAAAGAAGACACGAAGAAAGATACCTTAAACTTCTTGCTCGTTTGGAAAAAGGCGATGTTTTTTGGTCAGAAGAAGAACAATGCTGGATTTGTAGAAATTGTGGCTTCAGATTCAATGGAGTTAAGGCACCTGAGACCTGCCCTTGCTGTGATCATCCACAGGCTTATTTTGAAAGAGAAGCAACTAACTATTAATCAACAGATATTAACTAACAAATTAACGGAAAAAGCAAAGCTTTTTCCGTTTTTTGTTTTGTAGAAACTTAACCTAAATTGTAGCAAAAATAAAACGAAGATTTAAGTCAAAAAAGAGTTGATTTTAATTTTTTAAAACCAACTCTTTTTACCCTAAACATCAAGATTTAAAAAATTAAAACGAAGACTTTTTTCATCAACTCTTTTTCTTGATTTTATTGTATCATTTCCTACCAATAAAAAACACTGCAAGAAGTGAAAAGAACTTGCAGTGTTTATGTTTATTGTTGAATGATAGATTTTTATGTATGGAATATAAACATAGACATCAAAACATATGTTCCTGCACCTGCAAGATAACCAAGCAAAGCCCAAATAGAGATATGTTTCAAATACCATACGAAGTCTATCTTTTCCATTCCCATAACAGCAACGCCTGCTGCTGAACCTATGATTAGAAGAGAGCCTCCTGTACCTGCACAATAAGCAAGGAATTCCCAGAATGCTCCGTCCATAGCAAAATGTCCTGCTGGAGCAATATCATACATACCCATTGCAGCTGCAACCAATGGAACGTTATCCACGATTGAAGACAAAGCACCGATAATTAAGTCTGTCAAATAGAAGTTACCTAATCCGTCCAAGCCTTGTGCCAACAGTCTTAAATGACCTGCGGAAGACAAACAGGAAACAGCCATCAATATACCAAGGAAGAACAGAACAGAAGGAGTATCTACGCGTGTAATAACTGTGCCTATGTTCATACGCTGATAAACCTCAGGACGACGTTTGTGCATAAGTTCCGTTACAATCCAAAGAACACTCAAGCCAAGCAATATTCCCATATAAGGAGGAAGATGAGTTATGGTCTTGAATACAGGAGTAAACACAAGAAAACCTACACCTATGCCAAGAACTATTTTACTTTGAAGCTTAGAAATCAGAGAAACTGAACTTCCTGTCTGAGCCTCAGGAGTCTTTTCCAATTCTCCTTTAAGCATGGTAGAAATTCCAAGAGTAGGAACTATCAAACAAACTATAGAAGCAAGTAATGTTTCTTTTATAACTCCTACAGCGGAAATATTACCCTTAATCCATAGCATAATAGTAGTAACATCACCTATAGGAGACCAAGCTCCACCTGAGTTAGCTGCTAATATTACTGCTCCACCAAATAACCAACGGTCCCTTTTGTCAGAAACTAATTTTCTAAGTAAAGCACACATAACAATAGAAGTTGTTAAGTTATCCAAAACCGCTGACATAAAGAACGTAAGAATAGAAATAACCCAAAGAAGTTTTCTTTTACTCTTGGTAGTTATTCTATCCGTAATGATAGAGAAACCTCCGTGTTGGTCAATAGTTTCTACTATTGTCATAGCACCTAACAAGAAGAACAGAATTTCTGCTGTATCTCCAAGGGCTTCAATCAACACTCCATGATTTTCACCAGCATGAAAACCGCCAATTGCTACATAAAGTGTCCACATCGCAACAGCAAGCAACAAAGCCGTTGCTGATTTGTTGATTTTAAAGGTATGCTCCATTGCGATAAAGAAGTATCCTATCACAAAGACAACAACCATAACTATCATAGCACTTGTCATAATTATTTTTTTGTTTTAATTAATAAAAATAGTGTTTCTAAAAAGAAAGTGCAAAGATAAGTCTTTTTATTATCTTTACAACAAATAAAAACATTTTTTTTCTTGCAATCTGGTTCAAGTCATTTTTTAACGAATGTTATAAGCATACTAATGTTTTTCTTAATTCACAAAAAAACACTAAATTTGCAGTTTGTAATTACACAATTGAATTATGGTAGAAAACAAAATATATACAATGGGTCTGGATGTCGGTTCTACGACAGCAAAAGTTGTGGTGGTAGATGGTGAAGACCAAATTGTTTATTCTTCTTATCAAAGGCATAATGCTGATATTAAAGGCTCGGTAAAAAACATTCTTTCATCTATAAAACAAAGACTTGGCGACATAAAAACACATCTCACACTCTCAGGTTCTGCTGCAATGGGATTAGCTGAAAGATGTTCTTTTGCTTTTCTGCAAGAAGTTATGGCTTTGAATAATTACGCTAAGAGTATTAAAAATTCTCTACACACAATTATTGACATAGGAGGAGAAGATGCAAAAATCATCTTCTTGGAAAAGGATGCCTTGCCTGATATGCGTATGAATGGCAACTGTGCAGGAGGGACGGGGGCTTTTATTGACCAAATGAGTGCAATACTTAATCTTTCTATTGCAGATATGGATGTAATGGCTCAAAGAAGTACAAGACTTTATCCCATAGCTTCACGTTGCGGAGTTTTTTCTAAAACAGATGTTCAAACTCTTATTGCAAGAAATATACCTGTTGAAGATATTTGTGCAAGTATTTTTCATGCTATTGCAGTACAAGTTGTCAGTGCTTTATCAAGAGGAAAAGACATTAAAGAAAAAATACTCTTTGCGGGAGGACCTCTTACTTTTATAAAAAGCCTTAGAAAATCCTTTTTAGAATATCTTAACATAACAGAAGAGGCTCTTATAAATGTTGAAAACAATAATCTTTTGGTTGCTAAAGGTTGTACTTTCAATAAAAAAGGAGAAGTCTTTACACTCTCTGAAATAGAAGAAAAACTTAACTCTAACCACACTACAACAATAACAAAAGCCAAAGGATTGCCAGCTATCTTTTCTTCTCAAGAAGAATATACTTCTTGGCTTGAAGATAAAAAGAAATTTGGAGATAACTCTGTCTCTATAAGTAATTATAATGGAAATGCTTTTCTTGGAATTGACTCTGGAAGTACTACTACAAAAATTGTTCTTTGCGATGAAAATGAGAACATACTATTTAAGTATTATAACAAAAATGAAGGAAATCCTATAAACGCAGTAATAAAAGGTCTTAAACAACTAAAAGAAACTATTGAAAAAGAAAATGCAAAACCTGTTATATGTGCAGGATGTTCCACAGGTTATGGTGAAGATTTAATAAAAACAGCTTTTTCTCTAAACCACTCTATTGTTGAAACGATTGCACACTATACAGCTGCAAAACACATCTTACCTAATGTTGATTTCATTCTTGATATTGGCGGACAAGATATGAAAGCCATGTATATAGAAGATGGAGTTTTGAACCGAATAGAACTTAACGAAGCTTGTTCTTCTGGTTGCGGTACATTTATAGAAACATTTGCAAATGGTTTAGGATACAACGTAGAAGATTTTGCAAAGAAAGCCTTATTCACTAAAACTCCTTGTGATTTGGGAACAAGATGTACTGTTTTTATGAACTCTAAAGTAAAACAATATCTTAGAGAAGGAAGAACGGTAGAAGATATTTCAGCCGGTTTAGCCTATAGTGTTGTTAGAAATTGTTTATATAAAGTACTTAAACTTGAAGGCAAATCCTTAGGAGATAATGTTGTTGTTCAAGGAGGAACAATGAAAAACGACAGTGTTGTTAAAGCCTTAGAAAATCTTTTACAGAGAAAAGTATATCGTTCTACTTCTCCTGAACTTATGGGAGCGTATGGTTGTGCTTTAAATGCAAAACAAAACTTTACAGGAGAGAAAACTCTGAACTTGGATTCTCTTATTAATTCCACAACATATACAATCAAACAACTTACTTGCAAAGGTTGTGAAAATTCTTGTTTGGTTTCTGCATATAAGTTCCAAAACAACAACACTTATTATTCAGGCAACCGCTGCGAGAAAATATTCACTTCGTCAGGTAAAGCAAATAAGAAAGGTAACAATATATATAAGTATAAGTTTGAAAAAACATTTAAAAACTATTCTCTTACCACTCCAATAAAAGCAAAAATAGGTATTCCACGAGCCTTGAATATGTTTGAAGACTATCCTTTTTGGGCGAGTCTTTTTGCAGGATGTGGAATAGAAACAGTTTTAAGTGATGTTTCTTCTTACTCCATATATGAAAAAAGTCTTAATCAGGTTATGAGTGAAAATATATGTTTTCCTGCAAAACTTACTCACTCACATATAGACAACCTTATTAACAAAGGAATAAAGCATATCTTTTTTCCATACGTTGTCTATGAAAAATCATCTTTGGAGAAAGAGAATAATACTTATAACTGTCCTATCGTTTCTTCTTATAATGTAGTAATCAAACACCTAAAGAAAAAGTATAAAGATATTCAAATTGACAACCCTGTTTTCTCTTTTAAAGATGTTGATTTGCTGAAAAAGAACTGCAAGGAGTATATCTGTAAAAAATTTGATATCTCTCCTTCTGTCTTTGAAAAGGCTTTCACTACTGCTTTGAAAGAAAAAGAAATTTTTGAAAAAGATCTTTATAATAAAAATATAGAGTACTACACTCAAGCAAAACAAGACGATAATATAGTAATACTTCTTGCTGGCAGACCTTATCATACCGATGATTTGATTCAACACTCAATAGGAGAAATTGCTTCTTATTTAGGAGCTACAATAATAAATGAAGATATAGCAAGATACACTGATTTTTCAAGAAATGATAATTCTTTCATTGTTTCTCAATGGTCATATATAAACAGAATAGAAAATGCAGCTTTCTTTGTGGCTAAAGAAAACAACAATATTAATTATGCGCAATTAACTTCTTTTGGTTGCGGTCCCGATGCTTTTCTTTTAGATGATGTACAGGACATTCTTAAACGTCATCATAAGTCTGCTACATTTCTAAAAATAGACGACATCCAAAATCCCGGAGCATTAAAACTTAGAATACGTTCTTTGATAGAAAGCATAAAGATGAGTGATTCTTTAAATAACTTATCACAGAATACTATTGCTTTCAAAGATACTAAAGATTTCTCCCAAGAAGAGAAACATAGGACTATTCTTGCTCCATTCTTCACTTCTTATATTTCTCCTTTCTTACCAGAACTGTTTAAGATAAACGGTTATGATTTACAAGTGCTTCCTTTAAGCGATGAAATGAGCGCTGAAGAAGGAATAAAATATGCTAACAATGAGGTTTGCTATCCTGCAACTCTTATTGTTGGAGATGCTATCAAAGCTTTGAAAAGCGGAAAATACGACAGAAATAAGATAGCTTTTGGAATCACACAGACAGGAGGACAATGCAGAGCTACAAACTATTATGCCATACTTAGAAAAGCTTTTGTAGATGCAGGTTTTGAAGATGTTCCTGTTATGAGTGTAAATTTCGGAGAAAATACCGCTAAAAAGCAAGACGGATTTAAATTGAATTGGACAAAAACCTTACCTCTTACTCTTAATGCTATCTTATTTGGAGATTGTCTTTCAAAATTGTATTGTTCTACTATCGTTCGTTGTGAAGATAAGAAACAAGTTGTAGAATTGCAAGAAAAATACATCACCGAAGCAAAACAACTTATTCTACAAAAAAACAACAAAGGATTTCTTCCTCTTTTGACAATGGCAGTAGAAAAGTTTAATTCTTTACTTCCTAAAGAAAATATAGACAGAAAAAAGGTTGGCATCGTTGGTGAAATATACTTAAAATATCATCCTTTTGCTAATCATTATGTACAAGAATGGCTACTTGAACAAAACATAGAAGTAGTTCCGCCAAATCTTATGACTTTCTTTATACAGACTTTTGTAAATCGCAAGGTCAATAAACAAAATAATATAGAAAAACTTTCTACACCACAATTTATTATGGACTTTTTCTACCATAAGATAAACAATAAACTGAAAAAGTTCAATAAAACTATGTCTGCTTTCAGATACTATGAGCCATTGGATAACATCTTTGAGTTAGCAGAAAAAGCAAAAGGCATTCTTCCTCTCTACTCTCAGTTCGGAGAAGGTTGGTTGTTGCCTGCGGAAATTGTTCATTTGGTAGAAAACGGTGTGAATGCCGTTGTATCTTTGCAACCTTTTGGTTGTATTGCCAACCATATAATAAGTAAAGGAGTAGAAAATCGCATCAAAGAACTGTATCCTAAACTAAACTATTTGGCTTTGGATTTTGACAACAGCGTTTCCGAAGTCAATATTAAAAACCGTCTTATGTTAATGTTAGAAAACATGGAATAAAACTTTAAGTTTATGAATGATATTTTTGTAGAAAAATTTGGAGGGGCTTCTGTCAATAGTGCTAAAGCAGTAAAAAATGTAGAGACAATCCTTAAACTATCCGAAAAAAAGCGAATTGTAGTTATCTCTGCTATGGGAAAAACGACCAATCACTTGGAGAACTTAGTAAATAACTTCTTCAACAAAAAGGATATTGAAGAAGAATATTTCTACATCCTAAACTATCACACACAACTCATTGAAGAACTTTTTAATAATCTTGATGCTTCTACTGCACTATCAAAATTGCAAGAGCTATGTAGAGAACTAATAAACAGACTTAACAGCCTTTCCTCTACAGACTACAATTTCCTCTATGACAGCATAGTCTCCTTTGGCGAAAGAATCTCAACGATGATTGTTTCAGAGTTTCTTAATCAAATTGGACTTAAAAACATTCTTCTTTCAGCCAAAGACATAATAAAAACAGACAACAACTATAGGGATGCAAACATAGACTGGATGGCAACTCAATACGCTGTTGAGCAAAATCTTCTACCTCTTTTTTCCTGCTATGATACTATAATAGTACAAGGTTTTCTTGGTGGTACAAAAGAAGGTCTTTTCACTACACTTGGAAGAGAAGGCTCGGATTATTCTGCTTCTATCTTAGCACATTGTACAAAGGCTTTAAGTATGACTATTTGGAAAGATGTTCCAGGACTTTTGAATGCTGACCCAAAACGCATAAAACAAACAACCAAACTTTCTTCTGTCCCATATAGAGAGGCAATAGAATTATCTTATTATGGTGCAAGCATAATACATCCTAAAACTATTAAGCCAATAGAAAATCTTTCCATACCTTTATATATTAAATCCTTTGTCTCTCCTTTGGATAAAGGCTCTGTTATTTGTGATAAGCAAGAATTGATTCCTAAGGTTACTAACTATATTTTCAAAGACAATCAAATTCTTCTCTCTATTTCTCCTAAAGACTTTTCTTTCATAGGAGAAAAAAACATAGCTATCATCTTTAGCATCTTAGCTAAAAACAAAGTAAAAGTAAATCTTATGCAGAACTCTGCAATATCGTTCTCTTTATGCTTTGATGAAAACAGAAACATTCTTCCACAACTCTTGGACGATTTACAAGAATACTACAACGTAAAATACAATATATCCCTACAACTTATAACTCTAAGACACTACACTCCTGAGGCTGTAGAGTCAGTCCTGAGAAACAAAAAAATACTTATTGAACAGAAAAATCGTACCACTGCCCAATTTTTAGTAGAAGATATAGAATAAAAAGAAAGTAGCAGCTGTTATTAAACAACTGCTATTCTCTTTCAATAATGTTTAAAAGTTCTACCTCTTTATATGTTTTAATTGTTCTTTAGAATAAAAGAGTTTTGGTTTTATTGTTGAAAGAAAAGACAGTTCTATTTCATCTCTCTCTTCTTGATTACAAGCTAATATCCCCGAAGGTTGCAATATACCTTTTTCATCTACACAAGCAAACTCCAAATCTCCTTGTTCATTTTTCAAAAGTGTATAACCATCAAGGCTTTCAAACCAATGCAGATGTTCATCGCCTTTAAGATAATATGTAAGTGTTTTGCCATTGGGTTGAACAATAGTATGCCCACGAGGGTCAGCAGGGACACCATATGCTGAATTAAGACAGACAATAGCAAAAACAAATACACAAAGTCTTAAACAAAGTTTCATATTTTTACATTTAGGAATATTCCGTTACTCAATAAATCTCTTATCCCAATAAGGAAATACATCTGATAGTTCTCCTGAATAGTAGAAATCAAATCCTATCGCTCCAAAAGTATATACCTTGCCATCAACAGTAATATGAGAACCTCCACATACAGGATTTGCTTTAGGCTCACTTTGAGAAAAGCCTACATTAAACAAAGTAAAGAGAACATCAGGGCGATTTGTTATATCATAACCTGCCCTTTTCCATTGATTACGTGTTTGATGAATAATACAACCTGTATATATATATGAATAAGTATGGTCATGATAATTTACCAGTCTTCTAATACGAGTAGAATCGCCTGCATAACCACCCTCATAATCTAAGATATGCTCATATTTTTCTCCCATATAGTACGGAGAGTTCTTGTCTTTAAGATTATGTTCTACCTGTGCTGCTGTAAAATCTTTAATACCATTAACACCAAAAGAGAACTGACTTTGAACAGACAAAACCTTTACAGGTCCAAGATACTTCTTGTACATCTCTCTTTTAGAGTTAAACAAACGTATTTGCTCTCCTACTAAACAACCTACTATCATACGAGGTTCAACACCTGTTATCTTGGCTGCTTTGTTGATAGCGGCAGAGTCTTTTATGATACTTTCTTTCAAAGCCTGCCACTCTGGAGCATTCATCCAAGTAATAACATTAACATTATTACCTTTTACAAAACTGTTTCCAAAAATTTTTCTACCCTTCTCAAGACTTGACTTGTAAGCATCGTTATCTTTTAGATACAACTCACATGCTTTAATCATCTGAGAAAATTGTACATCATTCTTTGAGTTTCTTAGTCCATTGATAATTAACTCAGCATTATGAGGATAAAGTTTGCCAAGTGCTACAAGCTTCAGATAATCATCAGCACGAAAGACAAACTTTCCGTCTTTTGCATCTGCGTCTTCTCCTTCGGTAACTTGAGCCAAGTATCTTGTGTTTTTATCCACCATTCCTCTATTGTTGGTTAGTCCAAGTTCATATATCGCCCAAGCACCAAAAACTCCAAAACCGAAAATAGCGAAACCATACAACAGTACTCGCCAAACGATTCTTACAGGTTTTTTTTGTATAAATTCCTTAAAATTCATTGCATTCAAAAGTTTTATTTAATTTGTGTTTATTTATATTTATAGTGTCTATTCTTTTAGCGGAGGAAACTTATCTTCAAATTCCTCCAAGCTTATAGCATATTCCAATGAGTATTCCCCTATCTTGGTTCTGCAAAGTCTGTTAAGATAGGCTCCACTCTGCAACTCCAAACCAAAATCTCTTGCTATAGAACGGATGTAAGTCCCTTTAGAGCAAGCAATACGAAAATCCACCTTTGGAATATTTATATCACTTAATTCAAAATCAAAAATCTCTATATCTTTTTCTTTTATTTCCGGACTTAATCCCTGCTTTACGTATGAATAAGCTCTTTTGCCGTCTATCTTTATTGCAGAGAACAAAGGAGGAACTTGTTTTTGCTTGCCAAGAAAAGATTTAGCGGTTGAAAAAAGAAGTTCATCGTTTATATGCTCTAAAGGATAGGTTGCATTAACAGGTTGTTCTCTATCATAGCTTGGAGTTGTTGCACCAAGAGTAAAGGTACCAATATATTCTTTTCTTAATCCCTGAAACTCTTCTATCCTTTTAGTGTATTTACCTACACATACAATAAGCAAGCCTGTGGCTAAGGGGTCTAAAGTGCCTGCATGCCCTATCTTAAACTTCTTTTCTCCTGTATGCTTACAAAGAATATACTTCATCTTTTTCACAACCTGAAAAGATGTCCAAGTATAAGGCTTGTCAATCAAAAAGAATGCACCTTCTTTTAAGTCCATAGGATAGAATAAAAAGAATTTATGCTGTTATATCAGCACTTACTACTCCGCAAACAAAAAGAATAATCATAACGATACCTGCTAATATACGGTAATAACCAAAGGCTTTGAAACCATACTTAGAAAGGAAACTGATAAAAAACTTTATCGCTATTATTGCAACAATAAATGCAACAATATTACCTATGATAAGAACGGTAAGATTATTCATCAGAAGTTCTTTCCCTGAAGGTTCAAGGAAAAGCTTTAACAACTTATATCCACTTGCTGCTGCCATAGTCGGAACAGCAAGAAAGAAAGAAAACTCTGCTGCGGTCTTACGAGAGAGTTTTTGTCCCATACCTCCAACTATTGTAGCCATAGAACGAGAAACACCAGGTATCATAGCAATACATTGACAAAGACCTATCATAAAGCTCTTCTTATAAGTAATGGTTTGGTCTTCTTGTGGATGATGAAACCATTTGTCAACAAAGAGCATAAACACGCCACCTAAGACCAAGACTATTGCTATAACCAACGGGGTTTCCAAAAGGCTATCAATATAATCAGATAACAAAAAGCCGAATACTGCCGCAGGAATAAAGGCTATGAGCAGTTTCCAATAGAATTCCAGACTCTGAAGAAACCTTTTCCAATATATAACCAAGACTGAAAGTATGGCTCCGAACTGAATGCAGACCGTAAACATCTTTACGAACTCATCACTCTTCACTCCCAAAACAGCCTGCGTAAGAATCATGTGTCCGGTGGAAGAAACAGGCAAGAACTCTGTCAATCCCTCAACAATAGATATTATTATCGCTTGAATATAGTCCATAAAAAAAATATTTTTATTGTTCTGTTTCAGCCTGCTTTTTTGATGGTTTTTTCATGATAGCAAAAACCTCAACAACCAATCCTCCTACAATAAAAATAGGAGCAAAGACTAAACGTCTTGCATTGAATAATGCCATATTAAACTCATCAGGATTGTTACTACCTCCCCCAACTAAAAGAACATAACCGAGGATGATAAGCACAACACCTATTATCATCCACATATAGTTTTCTTTTGTAAAAGCAAATTGAAATTCAGGCTTGCTTTCTTTAAATCCCTTTGGAGAAATATTATTTTTCTTTGTAGCCATACTAATTATATAGTTTATAATTCTTAAGATTCATATTTCTTATTACTGCAAAATAGGAGAAAATAAAACTCAACACAACTCCTAATACTATTATTCCTATTGCAGACAAAATGTATATATTGTAGAATGAAGAAACATCAGGATAGTTTAAGATACTTAACATCCAAAACAAAACAGCTGCAACCAATACATCTGCTATCAGTCCCCCTACAAGTCCAAGCCATAAACCTTTAACCAAGAATGGTCTTCTGATATATGAAGGCTTTGCTCCCACAAGTTGCATACTGCGTATAAGGAGTTTTTTGTTTCTTATGGTCAAAGCAATAGTGTGATTTATAAGAGTAACTGAAATAAATATCAACGAAAGCAGAATAATTATAACAAGGTAACTTAGATTGTAATAGACGGTGTTGATTTTGTTAATCATATCGTCTCTATAATCAACCATCTCTACCTCTGGCTTTGACTCAATGGTTGTTATAAACTGTTTAATCTGTTTTACTTTCATCGCTTTGGCCTTAAGATGAACCTCCAAAGAAGCACTGTAAGGATTATAACCTTCTAATACATCCAAGTGATTTTCGCCAAAATCCTTATTCATCATCTGCGTAACCTCTTCCAGTGAGTGATACTCAACATTTTTTACAACGGGATTCTTCGCAACTTGTTTTTGAAGGTTCAAGCCGTCTTGCTCCGTTGCGTCTGTTGTCATATATATGGTGAAAGAAACGTTTTCCTTTATCTCGTTGCTAAGCACCCAAACGTGAAAAGAAAACAAACCTATAAAAGCAACGATAAAAAGAACCAAAGCAATACTCAATGCTGTAGAAAAATTGGCAGTAAATAATCTTGCCTTAGGATTCTTGTTGCTTTTCTTTTCGCTCATAACGTTAAAACTTTATATATCAAATTATACAAGTTGCAAAATTAAGAAAAATTATTTACACACCTGCAAAAAAAAACTGTTTTTATTATTAAGTTTCAGCCTAATGATTTGATTTATAAATTATTTATTATCCTAAGAAGAGAAAAAAGTTTTTTGCTTTGATGAGAATTAGATAAAAGATTAGTATTTTTGCAAAATGAAAGGAGAAAAGAACAGCTTTTTTACGCAAGCAGATATAAGGAATCCAGAGATACTAAGTAAAGAAAATCTCAACAAAGACTTTTTCTTGGCTCGCAAACCTTTTGCTCACAAAGGCGATTTTGGTCATTGTCTTTTGATTGCAGGCTCTTATGGGAAAGGAGGTGCTTGTGTTCTTTCTGCCCTATCGGCACTTAGAACGGGTTGTGGCTTGCTAACAGTTCATATTCCTAAAAGATTATATAACATACTGCAAATCACAGTACCGGAAGCAATGGTCCGCTTAGATAAAGACGAAGAAGTTTTCTCTGTAATGCCCGATATTAATAAATACTCTGCCCTTGCAATAGGCCCCGGCTTAGATACAAGGAAAGAAAGCAAGGTCGCTCTTGTGGATTTTCTGAAGAGAAGAATTGAAAGTGAAGAATTGAAGAAGATTCCTCTTGTCTTAGATGCAGACGCTTTGAACTTACTTTCAACGGTTAAGAACTTCAAAGACTTGCTTTACGATAACATTATTCTAACTCCTCATCCTAAAGAGTTTGAACGCCTGTTTGGTGCTATGGCGTTAAAAGATAAGATGGAGTTTCTTCAAAAGTTTTGTTCTCAACACAGCATCAGCATAGTATTAAAGGGAGGTGTTACAACTATATGCACACCTACAGGCAGATTATTTTTCAACACCATTGGAAATCCAGGAATGGCAACAGCAGGAAGTGGTGATGTTCTAACAGGAATAATCCTCGGCATTCTCTCTCAAGGGTTTTCTGTTGAAGATAGTGCAAAGATAGGAGTGTATATTCATGCCTTGGCGGGAGATTTAGCGAAGGAAAACTTATCAGAAAAGTCTATGATTGCCAGAGATATAGTTGCTTTTCTTACTCAAGCTTTAAAATAATCAAGAAATGGAAAAAGAAGAGATAATACTTGGAATAGACCCCGGAACAAATGTCATGGGTTATTCTTTTGTCAAGAAAACAGGTAAAAAGATAGAGGTCTTGGAAATGGATGTCTTGAAACTTGGCAACAAAGAAGAAATGGCAACAAGAATGAAAACTATCTTTGACTTTATAATAAAGAAGATAGATGTTTTTCATCCTGATATGCTTGCCTTGGAAGCACCTTTTTATTATAAGAATGTTCAGAGTATGCTTAAACTTGGAAGAGTGCAAGGAATATGCATTGCAGCAGGGCTTTCAAGAGATATACCTTTTACCGAGTTTCCTCCAAAACGAGTAAAACAATCTATCACAGGCAACGGCAATGCTTCAAAAGAACAAGTGATGAAAATGCTTCAGATGATGAAACTTATTGACGAAAATCCCAAATACTTAGATGCTTCCGATGCTTTAGCTGTTGCAGTATGCTATTGCACTCAGAGCAATCTAATGGAAACAGGTGTTAATGCCAAAATAACAAAACCTAAAACCAAGACTCTTTCTTGGGCAGCTTTTGTCAATGAACATCAAAACAGAGTAATAAAATAAATAACAGAATATCAATTATTTAACCTCAATCTTCGTTTTCGCAAAAAAAGAGTTGGTTTTAAAAAATTAAAACCAACTCTTTACACCCTAAACATCAAGATTTAAATTCTTAAAACGAAGACTTTTTTCATCAACTCTTCGTTTGCTTTTTTTATTAATTCTTAATTATTTTAGAAAATTATAATTCATACTATTTATAAGAAATTCTTAGTTTGTGAAATGATAGGTTATGGTTCCTTTTTGTAGCTCTGGAGCATCTGATTTTGATGTAAATTTAGCTTTTCTTGCTGCTTGTTCGCATTTTCTCCAAATATTAACATCCATTATCGTTGTTCCTTTTGCTCCTGCATGAGCTTCTTTAACGACACCGTCTTGATCTACCCTTATTTCCACAACCACATTGCCTGTCTCATTTTTATTCGTCTGCGGCTTTGGAAGAGATTTTACTCCTCTACCTTTAAGTGAATAACCACCTCCAGAGGTATTTGTTCCTGTTCCTCCTCCACCTGTACCATTATCTCCATTACCAAATCCACTCCCTGAACCATTTCCATTACCTTTGGTATTTTTGTTTTTACCAGGGAATAATGCATCGTTGTCGGTAGTTGGTTTATTATCTTTCTTGGTAGTCTCTTGTTTTGGTTTGTTTGGTTTGGCAGATATAGGGCTGCTCTCTTTTTGAGTAACCACACTTTCATCATCACTATCTGTTGGTTCTGAAACTTGTTCTTCTGCTTCGTCTCCACCTGCATCACCAAGCATTGCATTACCAACATCAGTAAGATCTCCAGAACTTATCTCCACACCTTGTTCTGGAGGAGGTGGATCCTGATAAGGCAAACCAAAAACAAAAAGCAACAAAACCAAAAGCAGATGAAACAAAACAGCTATCCCTCCGCTAATGAGTTTCTTTTTATTTTCCTTGTTTATCTGCATAATTACTTTTGATTTGGTGCTTGAGTAGCAAGAATTACTTTATGTTTTGTTCCTTGACGTTGATTGATATGATTTACAGCATCTATAACATGTACTATGCTCTGAACCTGAACAGTTTTGTCAGAATGCAGCTTAACCGTTCCTTCGTTTGTATTACTTAGCAGTTGTGTCAAGAAAGGTTCTAACTCGCTTAATGTCTTAGGCTGATTCTCCACAAAGAAATGTTCTTCTGCATCAATGGAGACTGTAACATTCTGTTTTGCCATTGTCTGTCCTGAGGAACTCTTAGGCAGAAGCAACTTTATTGCATTGGGACTGATAAGTGTTGATGTCAGCATGAAAAATATAAGCAACAAGAACACCAAATCCGACATTGAAGACGAATTGAAAGAAGGACTTATTTTGTTTCTACTCTCTAACATAAGGCTATTCGTTTTACGCTGGTTCGTGTAGTAAGTCCATAAACTCCATGGTGCGAGATTCCAAAATGAAAACCATCTTGTTTATCTTACCTACTATCAAACTATAAAGGAAAGAAGCAAGAAGACCGACAATAAGACCACCTACGGTTGTAACCATAGCTTCATAAATACCACCTGAAAGCATTTGAATGTCTATATTGTTGCCTGCATGAGCCATATCAAAGAATGCTTTAACCATACCTGTAACAGTTCCTAAGAAACCTATAGAAGGAGCAAGATTAGAAATAGTTGCTATCATGGAAACACCACTTTCCATTTTTGCTATCTCCATTTTACCTACATTCTCCACAGCTTGATTGATGTCGTTCAAAGGTCTTCCTAAACGAGACAATCCTTTGCCTATCATTCTTCCAATAGGAGAATCGTTAGCTTCGCATATATTCTTAGCACCTTGAAGGTCATTGTTGTGAATACAGTCTTTGACTCTATCCATAAAAACTGTAGCATCTTGTTTCAAGGCTTTGTTAAGAGTTATGTATCTTTCCACAAAAAGGTAGATAACGAAAATAGAAAGCAAAGCAAGAACTATCATTATCCAACCTCCCTTGGTTGCAAGTTCCCAGATATTAATACTTTCTGTTGTAACTTCCGATGCAGAAGAATTTACTGCACCTGCTGTGGCTGTCGCCGTTTGTAATAAAATACTTGATAAAAACATTTGTTTTTTGTTGTTTAAAGGTTTTTAGATTTAATATAGAAAACGTGGTTTCAAAAAATTTATTTTATAAGTACTATATTTTTTTACATTAATTTTCAGTCTGCTGCATAAAAAGAAGATTTCGTCAGAAAAGAGTTGGTTTTCAGAAAAAAAGTCTTGATGTTTATACCCTAAAGACTTGATCTTTTTTTCTGAAAACCAACTCTTTTTTAGTATTATTTTAAAATACTGATTTTGTTGCGATTATATATATGAGATTTTGTTAAAATCAATACACATATTTTGAAAACATAGGCCCAAATAAGGAAGATATAGAGTAAGGTAATCTCTTCCAGATAGCATAATATATCTTTCTGTCTCTTATATTCTTATGTGCTTTTGAATAAGACCAATAGAGATCGCTTTCTGGTGCTTTCCAATGTTTTTTGTAGTTATGAACAGTGCTATTTCTTGTGCTTCGTCCAAAAGAATATTTACTTCCTCCTTTTTCTTTCACAAAACAAATCATAGCATAATGAAGAATGTAAGAAGTATAATAACTGTTGTATTCTCCTATTGTAGCAAACAATACATTCTCAAACAAATTATCATCCATATTGTAGAGCGTTGCTCCTCCTATAACCCTATCGTTAAGCGTTGCTGTAAAAACAATAGTCCGTTGTGTTTTTATTTGGCGAGCAATAAGAGACTTACTCATAGCCATAACTCCTATTTCTTTCATTCTTAGAGCGTATGCCTGATAGAATTTATTGAGTAATTTTTTGCTTGTGCCATACTCTATTTGTATTCCGTTCTTATAGGCTTTACGTATCTTCCTTTTTACATCAGAAGGAAACAAATCCCAAATATTTTCTTTGCTATCTATATGTAGTATAGGATTTATTTTATCAGAATATATATATTGGCTATGACCTATAGTATCACGTATTTCCCATGGAGTCTTGCCTGTAGATATTATATTGCCATCCTCACTTTCAAAAAGTTTAAAAGGAGCTGTCTTTCTGTCTGTTATTCTATTTTCTAAAATGGCTACTGAATGATAAGGCAATGCTATCCAACGTTTAAAACATTTGCACATAAGAAGTGTTTTTCTTTCACCTTCTTTTGTTGTGTAAGGTATGCGAACAATACGTTTCTTATATACTTTTTCAAAATCTTCTATGAATTGGTCTGCATTCTGTAATTCAATCATAAGTCATCTTTATGTTTTAAGATTGGAAATATCCCTCTATTCTTCATCAACCATTTGTGTTCCGTGAGGATTTATTATGGTAACACTATCAAAAAGTTCATTAGCAGTCATTCCGTCTCCGAAATCTTGTCCATTTTCTGTATATCTTCTTATCGGGTTATTGGAATAGACTATTTTTGCAGATTTATCCCAATAAAGGTCTTTGCAGTACATCGTATCTTTATTGTTATAGTTGATAATGCGAACAGAATCCCTCAAATAAACAAGGTCTGACCCTTGATGATCTATCGCATAATTAGCAGTAAGTAATGCTTTATCTGTCATATTATCATTAAAAAACAAGACTCTGATTCCTTTTGGAAATATCGTTCTTGCACTATCACCGCCATAGGATTCTACAATGGTAGAAGTAAGATAGGCTTGTACTTGTCCATTATCACTCTTATATAAAGAAATATCATGCATAACCTGTGTTGGTTTGGTATAGAAATCCTTATTTTCTTTTCCAAACCAATCTTCGTTGCAGGAGTAAAAAATAAAAACCAATACGAACAGAATACAAAGGTATAATGTTCGTATTGATTTATTGGTATATTGTTTATTGCTCATTATCTTGTTCTTACTGTAGCAGAACCTCCTATCCAGCCACCAACAGCAACACTTCCACCAGCACTTCCACCATTAAAGAACAAGTCTTCTTTAGTTGGGAAACGCCCATGAGCTGCATTCATCACTCTGTTTGCATCCGCTGCTACTGAAGGGTCAAGAGATTTTGCTCTTGCTGCCTCATCGTATGCTGCAAAAGCTGCATTTTGTCCTGGAGTTGCAAGATACATATTTGCAATAAGTAGAGTAGCTTTGCCTGATAAAGACTTATCATAATTCATTGCTCTTCTTGCGGCTTCTCTCGCTGATGAATAAGTTTTTGCTTTGAATAAGGCTTGTGCTAAACCTAAAGCAGCTTTTGCCTTAGTGCTTATTTCTGGAGCAGTTTTTTCTGCTTCTTCCAAATATTTTGCAGCCTCTGAATATTGTTCTTTTGCAAGAAGCATCTGTCCCATAAGAGAAGCACTTCTTGGAGTTGGTTGCAGTTTGTGAAGATTTTCAGTAGCTTTTAGGAATAACTCTTCTCTCATACATCCCTTACGTTCCAAGTTTGTTGTTATCTTTTTCAACAAATCTATATCGTTAGGATTGTTATTGAAACGATTTTCATATATAGGCACTATCTTTTCACAAGAAGCAAATGGTTCTATTAATGTCTCCAAAGCAGCGATATTACTACGAGTATTGTCTAATTCTTTTTGCAGTTTCTCCATTTTCTTAGTATCATTGACTTGGGTAGCGGCATCTAAATCATTAGAAGTTTGAGTCAATGAAGCTTCCATAGTTTCTGAAGCATAATCATAAACATCAAACAAAATAGACATCTGCTCATTGTCAGCTTTTATTGCTTTAAGATAATCTATTGTAGCTTGAAGGTATAGCACACAATATTGTTGATCAAGGTCTGCACCTCCTTTTTCAGCAGCCTGCTTATATAGATTATAAACTGTTGTTACTTCATTTTGTTTATATTGAGCATAAAGCTGAGCTTTTCTTGCTATGTTATTTGCCTCATCTCCAAAGGCTTCTGTTCTTTTATCGCAGAGCCAAAGCATATCATTAAAATATTGCTCTCTTTGTTCTACTGTTGTTGCAGAAGCATAGAGATTAGCCAATATATTGTTACCTCTTACGTAGGTATTTTTATATGCAGCAGGACACAACTCAACAACCTTTTTCCATGGTTCGTAAGCATCAGCCCACTGTTTTGCTTTATAGAACTCTACATAAAGAGAATTATTTGTAAGACATTCAACGCTATCATCTGGTGTAGCTCCATACTTTTGAGCAAAACCCACATTGCCTAAAAACACAAATGTAAGACCGGCAATAAATAAAGTTATCTTCTTCATATCTGTAATGTAATGTATTTAATTTATTAATATTCTATTATCTATATTTACGTTTTACAAACCAACGATCTTTGGCTGTAATAGAAAGTCCTAAACTATAATAACTCTCTTTTATCAAACCATTATCCGTAGTCCCTAACTTACCATACTCAAATGAAAGATTTATATTTGTTCCTAACTTCTTTACTGGCAAAGATAGTCCTACAGATAATCCTAATTTACTTATTCTTTTATCTTTAAGATATATGTAGCCATTATCGTAGTTTATTCCTGCCCTATAAGAAAACTGTTCAAAATACGTGCCATACAGGTTAGGAATAAACTCTCCTCCCATACTTAATTTCAAGTTATCTTTTAGTTCAGCTATATTATTGTTCTCAAAATCAAAATCACTCCACTTAGTATAGACAGCATCTACTCCAACAAGGAATTTATTTGGTCGTGAATATGATAAACCTGCCGAAAGAGAATAAGGCATAGTTATTTTTCTGTCGTTTGACAGATATTGTATGGTGTCTTGCAGAGTTGCAGCAGCATCTTCATTTATATATGTGTAGCGAAAATATTCTTCATCTGCAGAATATTTATTAGGCAGACCAACAGTAGCACCTACACAAAGAATATCTCCATTCTTCAAAGATTGGAAGTACTGCATACCAATATCAAAACTAAAAGCAGAAACATTATAATTCTTCTCCACTCTTGAATTAACATATCCCTCTGCTCCACCAAAACTTAAAAGACTACTCCTGTAAATATTACCAAATATATATGAAGCATTCACTCCTATAGAAAACCTTGAAAGAAATCTATTGAACGTTGGCTGATATGCTAAACCAAAGGTAAGTTTATCCAATCCTCCATTGCCATCAAAACTTTGAACCCTTGTAGGAATATAATCATCATCACCAAAACTTCCATGAGCAAGAATAGTATCCGATGCACTATAACTTATATCTGAAAGAGGAGTAAGAGCCAAAGCAACCTTTAGACTTTTACACAATGGAAAAGCCATAGATATATTTGTAATAGAAGCAAGGAAACTTTTTGAAGAATAATCTGTTGTTGAGACATTCTTCCACATCATAGAAAAACCTATATCAAATACAAAAGACTGAGTATCTATAGCAGTATAAGATGCAGGATTTAACAGATTTATTACGTTGTTTCTTCTTATTGCTTGTGAAATTCCTCCCATAGATGAATTATATTGATTCCCCAATAAATTTGTAGAACCAATACCATATTGAGAATAAGGAGAACTTATATCATATTGAGCTTTTGATGTGAAAGCTATTATGCTACACAGAAATACGAGAATTAATATTTTATATCTTTTATGCATTTATATCTAATATTTTTTTTAGTCCATATAAAACAATATCTTCTTGTAAAAGTGTTGTCGTGCTAAGATTTTCTTGTAAAAACTTTGCATCTCCTCCTGTTAAAACAACTCTTAAATCTTTTGCCTTATCCTTATATTCTTTTATCGTTGCTTCTACTTCAAAGATTGTACCATTTACAACTCCTGAAATAATACAATCCTTTGTTGTCTTTGCACATAGAGGCGTAACAACAACATCTTTCATTAACGGCAAATTTGCTGTAAAATTATGTAAAGCCTTATATTTTGTATAAAAACCTAAACTTATACTCCCTCCTTGATAAATATTGTTACTGTCCAAATAATCAAAAGTTATACAAGTACCAGCATCAACAACCAAAACATTTTTTCCAAACAGAAGACTTGCACCACTTATCGCTGCCAAACGATCCAAACCGATAGTTTGTTTATCTTCATAGTTATTAATAAAAGGTAATGCAAAAGTTCTGTCAAATTCAAGGACTCTCAAATCTGAACACTCTTTTTTAAGTAAAGAAAAGAAAGCCTTATCACTTTGTTCATCCTTAACAGAAGAAAATATAACATCAGTAATGGCGTAATCATCCATTACTTTTCTTATGGATAGTTCATCAAAAACCTCAACCGCATCTGAAAAGATTAGACTATCTTTTTCAAATACAGCAAACTTATCTTTACTATTTCCCCTGTCTATGGCGAGTATCATTATTCTTCCAGCGGTAAAGGATTTGTTCTTAAGAAATCTTGTAACAACATATATTTATCATACACTTCCCTGTCCATATAGCAATTGTCTATATCTAAAGGATTATTTTGAGAATCATATATCTGATAAGTTTTCTTTACCAAATCACCATTAGGATTGTAGAAATATTCAGACTCCTCAAACGCTACCTCTGCACAACCAGAATTATAGGTATTATATCTACGAACAAAATACTTCAACTTACCCTCGTTATCATATATTCTTTCATATATAAAATCCCATGCCTGATTTTTGTTAAAAATGTATTCCTTTATATATATGTAATTCTTTGACTCTTCTTCGTCATATCCTTTTATAACATCATACCTTTTCAACAAAAAAATATCCCTCTCCTTGTTTGGAGCGTAGGCAACAAAACCAGATACATCTGAATACAATGCCCAAGAAACTACTCCCTCTTCTTGCTGAGATATATCCTGTACTACATCAACATAAGCATATACCTGATCAACGATATTCTGATTTTCTACACTCTCCACATCTACAACCTGTATTTCATCATCATCTTCCCACTCTTCTTCCGCTAACTCTTCCGTATTTTGTTGATCAAAATCAACATCATCTGTTTGAGCAAAGGAGATAGTACTTATGTTCAAACAGACAATCAGTAGAAATATTACTCTTTTTGTAAAATTCATATAATCTGTTGCAAATAAATTAATCAACGTCTAAGAATAAAGGATCCCAAGGTGGAAGCATTTGTGGTTTGCCTTTAAGTATCTGAAGTATGTTCTCAGGAACATATTTCTTATCTACAACCAAACGGAACATATATTCATCAAACCACTCATCTGTCATAATAAGATTACCTTCATAACCTGCAGTTGGTCCCCAAGAGTTTTCTATCAACCACTTTATAGGTTTATCGTTTTCATCCAAATCAACTCCTTTAAGAGTCATTGCGTGAGTAGAACCAGAAGCAAGAGTCTGTATTCTCTCTTTTTTATTCATTCCAAAAGTTACTCCGAAAATTGAGCCATAGTCAAAGTTGTTTAAATCCAAAGTTCCGCTCTCTCCATCATAGAACTTGCCTACATCACAAGAAAAATACATAAGCGTGGAATCCTTAATGGAAGCAATAGCCATCCTTTTTATATCTTCTGCAGGTAAATTGATATATTTCCAATTGCCTCCATCCATAGTATGACGGTCGTTCTCTACTTCATATAATTTATAGAAAGGACGAGAAGGGTCATTCATCAACATAACATAATTGTTCTTTAAATCTATTCCGATGTATTTATCATAAAAAGACTTAGGAGTATAGTTTTCTGTTGAAATAACTTTACCTGAAGCATCTCTCATTGTGTAAGTAAATTCTTTCACTGGCTCTCCATACGCCATAACCAACATACGATAAATCTCTGAAAGCATTTCTATTTTCTTTGCTTCAATATCTTTTGCCTTACCTTTCATTTCTCTAAGGATAAGTGCATCTTCTTTCAGTTTAAGGGTGATTAGGTTATCTATTCTTGAAGTGTTGTTGGAATTGTATGTCTCTGGCTGAACAGTAGAAGGAACAACACCATACTTTGTTACTAAGTCTATAACTCCACAGAAAGTACCTCCATCACTTAACACATTCTTCATCAACCAATCGTTGTATTTGCTATCCAACGATTCATCTTTATATTGTATCACCAAAGACAAAAACAGATTACTCTTCTCCAATTGGTCATAGAAGAACAGATAATTCTCTGACAATTCAAATGCTCCAAGGTTATATTCTTGAATCATCTTATTTCTAAGAACATTAAAACCAGAAAACATCCAACATCTACCGGACTGTTTTTGGTCTGTGATTCCTTTGTTCTTAACTACATTAGAAAAATTAACGTCTCTATTTGCTTTGATATTAGGATTAATTGCAAGTTTCTTAATATCATTGTTAGCAACTATCTTACTAAGGGCTTTATTAGAAGCACCTGCTTTTTCGTATCCTGCTTTGATTTTATTTAAGTCTTCTGTAGTAAGTCCTCCCTTACCGTTTTGTGCCATGGACACAGCACATAAGGAAAGCATAAACAGACCAATAAGTACCTTTTTCATCTTCTTTATTAAGTTTATTTTAATTTATTACTATCTTTTCTGTTTGAACGCCTTTGTTTGTGTTTATCCTAACAAAGTATATTCCTTTTTCTCTTATCACTAATTCATCAGGAACTTCTTTTGATGAAAATACATTAACCCCAAATGAATTATATACATCAATTTGTTCTACTACCAAGTTATGTACATCAAACTTTATCGCTCCCTGTGAAGGATTAGGATAGATATTTATTTTGTATTCATCTTCGCCTACCTCGTCTAATCCCATAATCAAAGTAGTAAATCTAAACTCATCAGACCAATCGCTGTAATAAGGATCACAAACCGCACGTATCTTCACTTTATATTGAGTAGAAGGAGTTAATCCTATAGGAGAATAGACAGGAGTATTATAAACAGTGAAAGGATTTGCTGGGTAAGCTTCATTTGCTTTTGCAAACATTACTTCCCAAACACTTTGACTCATTGAACCTGGTGTCCATTCTATTTTCGCAAAAGAATGAGTAAGCTCTTCTGTATGAACAGCATTAACATCGGCACAAAGTGAAGGACGTGTTGTAACGGTACGGACAGCAGACCATTCTCCTACCTCTGAACTTGTCAGACATCTTGCACGAACATAAATAGAATAAGAACGTCCTCCTTCTAAGTTCTCTATCATCAGATGAGAACCCTCGCAAGGAACTATAGTCCCTTCACCTGCTTCGTGTCCTGCAAAACCATAATCAACGTCAAAATAGTATTGTCCTTCTCTTGGAGTCCAACTAACGCCTATGGTTGTTATGCCTATAGAGTCAAAAGTTATGTTATAAGGAACACTATCAACAGCACACAGAGTAGTAAATGTTATCTGATCAGAATATGTAGTGTCATAATAAGTGTTAGTATATTGATTAGCAATCCATGCTCGTGCATAATATGTTACTCCTTGACTTAGTTCTGTCGCATTCACACTATATGCTTTAGGCAAAGAAGTCATGCTCGTTGAAGATGTTAAAACTATTCCATTGAAAACTGTTGGATTAGGCTGTGTTCCAATAACAACACCTGCCTTTGCTATCTTCCACGCATCATTGACAGAGACTGTCTTGCCATAAACAATAGCAGAAGTATAACTGATATGAGAGACACTGTCTATTTGACAAGTTCCTCCTTGTGCTACTAAGGTTGTGAAAGAAACGACATTAGTGAATACTGTATCCGCATTACTTCCTGAACCTTTCTTTGCAAAAGCTTTAACATAATATGTTGTTCCCGGTTCAAAATAAGGCTTACTATTTGCAGTTGGTGTTGTCCCTGGATAATAATAGAAGTCTCCTAACTTTGTATTTGTATTGGCTGCTCCTGCAATAGATGTTATCTTAATAGCATCGGTAAAGTTTTGTGATTTGGAGACAATAAAACCTTTACCATTAACAGTCCAGCCTCCTAAATTACTTATGTTTGCATTCAGTCTTGCTTTAAAAGTAGAGATACTATCAACAGCGTTGATTGTAAGTGTCGGTTGTGCTTTAACAAGAAAACAAAAACAAACTATACTTATTATCAAAAAAGAAATTTTTTTCATAGTTTTCATTATTAAAAATTACGTGCAAATTTACACAAAAAAATATTAATACAAACTTTATTGACAAATAAAAAATAGAAAAACACACTCTTAGCAAGATTTTTTCCTCATAAAATCTTTTATACCAAGAAAAAATTGTAATTTTGCAATAGAAATATATTATACACTTTTAACACATGAATAAACCAAAAGTATTGTTTGTCTCACAAGAGATAGACCCTTATTTAAACACTTCTCCTTTGGCCTTTTTAGACAAAGAGTTGCCTCAATATACACAAGAACATGGCAAAGAAATAAGGATATTTATGCCTCGTTTTGGCAACGTAAATGAGAGAAGAAATCAATTGCACGAAGTTATACGTCTTTCGGGATTAAATATTGTCATAGATAATCAAGATCACCCTTTAATCATCAAAGTTGCTTCTATTCCAGCTGTCAGAATGCAGATATATTTCATAGACAACGAAGACTATTTCACAGAAAAATTAGATGTAACAGATTCTAACGGTTCTTTAATACAAGACAACGACGAAAGAATGATGTTCTTCACAAGAGGTGTCTTAGAGACTATAAAAAAACTTGCCTGGAAACCTGACATCATTCATTGTTCTGGCTGGTTTTCCATGCTCGTTCCTTTCTATGTAAAACGCACAGAGTTCAGGAACAATCCTTTCTTTATGGAGAGCAAACTTGCATTGACCTTATACAATGATGATTTCGGCGAAATGTTAGCCACCAATATGGCTAAAAAGATGAAAGCGGACGGCGGCACGCAAAAAGACTGGCGATTCTACAAAGAACCTACCTATCTGAACATCATGAAAGCGGCTATCAACTACAGCGATGCCGTAATACTTGCCTCCGACAAAGTAAATCCAGAACTTATCGACTTTGCAAAACAAAACAACAAAGATATCGTGGAATATACTCCAGACAACAAAGAGTTTTGTGAAAAGATCAATGAATATTACGATTCAATCATAGAAATAGAAGAAGACTAATGAAAAGAATACACTTAATATTATGTGTCGTTGCTCTGCTTTTTTTCGCCTCTTGTGTAAATGAAGACGAGCGTTTAGGTTTATCTCTTGTGCAGAATGATGATGCTATCAATATTCTCAGAGATAATTCCACCGGCGTTACTCTTGACGTCAAGATGTTCCAAACTGACACCGTAATAACAAGCAAACTAAGGTATAATGCTTTGGGTTCTTACAAAGACAACAACTTTGGAAAGATTTCCTCTTGTATCTATTCCCAGGTATCTTTGTCCTCTTCCGGGCAGAACTTCTCTTCCTTGGGAACAGCAGACTCTGTCGTGCTGTCATTGCTCTATTCCGGAGCTTTTGTAAAAGACAAGACAGTCCGCACTATGACTATGCACTTCAAAGTGGAAGAGTTGGCAGAAGACCTAAAAGACACAATCCACGCCAATGAGTCCTTCGCTGTAAAAGGTGAGGTTCTGTTTGAGGCAGACGTTAATGTGGATATGGACAACGATAACGTTCATCTTGCAAACGACACTGTTACCTATCTACCTCATCTTAGATTAAAACTCAACGACAGTTTCAGAGACTGGTTATCAAGCAAAATATATAATAGTAATGATGAATTTCAATCTGATTTGAAAGGCTTGAAAATAACTGCTACCACCACCGACGCAAATGGAATGATAATATATGTGGATATGACTTCTACCCTGTCATGTCTAACCTATTACTATCACTCAACAAGCGGTGCTAACTACAACTACAAGATGCCTTTCACCACAAATGGAAAAAGATTCATGCACATTGATTACGACTACTCAGGCTCAAGTCTTAACACCATAAACACAACACCTTCCACAATTGGAACAGGAGATTATATGTACCTTTCGTGTTTAGGTATGAGCGAAATTCAGTTAGACATAAAAAACTTTGACTCCTGGTATAACCGAGATACTATCAAAGGCTCCATTATCAATAAAGCAGAGCTTATTCTTCCTGTTGCAGACGTTTCAGGAGACAAATTCACCTACCCTACTTCTCTTCAGTGCTACAGAATAGACCAAGAGGGCAAAATACGTCTGTTGCCTGATGAGACAATAGCGACTTCTCTCAACTCTGTCTCATATTATGACTCCACTATCAACGCTTATAGAGTGCAACTGACTTCCTATCTTCAAAACTTAGTAAGAGGTAACTACGGAGACAACTCCACCATATACATCATTCCTTCTATGAGAGACAGAAACAACAGTGATAATGGCTACAACAGAAGAAACACTGCTAACAGGGTGGTATTAAACGGCATAAACTACTCCGATGTAACAAAAAGACCAAAACTTAACATAACCTATTCCAAAATAGAAAACAAATAAAAAGCTATGAAAAAAATTCTGTGCTGTATATTCGTCCTTTGTCTTGCTTTTGTGTGCAAAGCACAGGACACCGTTGCTTATGTAGAATATTGGGCAAATAGCAACAAGGCAACGGAGGGTTACAAAACAAAGAAAGATGCCTTGAAGACAGGCAAATGGACTTACTACTACAACGATGGCAAAAGCATTGAGCGACAGGGTGAGTACAACGACAAAGGCTGGAAAATAGGAGTATGGCAATGGTTCTACAAAAACGGCAAGTTAAAAAAACAGGAGACCTTCACCGGCAACGGAGAGAACAAAGCCTATTACGACAACGGTCAGTTGTATTACTCGTGTCAGGTTATTGACGGTAAAAAAGAAGGTGAATACAAAGAGTATCATAAAAGTGGAAATATAAAACTTCAAGCAACTTATAAAGATGATGAGTTTGAAGGGCTTGCTACCTGGTGGTACGACAATGGATACAAAGATATGTGCGGAACTATCTCCCATGGCAAAAAGAACGGCAAGTGGGAGTACTTCTATATGGACAACGGCAAGAAAGAAAGCGAGGGTTCATACATAAATGATAAAGAAAACGGCACATGGACCTATTACTACGAGACAGGAGAGAAATGGCGTAGCGGTGATTACAGAGACGGAAAGCGTGAAGGCTTGTGGCAGACGTTTTACGAAAACGGTAACATACTACACAAAGGCTCCTACATCAACGGAAAAGAGGAAGGTATCTGGGAGAGTTTCTTCTTGGATGGACAGATACAAATGAGAGGTGCTTTCTCCAAAGGACAGATGAACGGCAAGTGGGAGATGTTTAACAACGACGGCTCAAAGAAAACTGTTGTCTCCTACCTTGACGGTGTGAAGCATGGAACAGAGTCTCTGTACTCTGAAAATGGAGAGATATACCAAAAAGCCGACTACTCAAACGGACAGCTTAACGGCAGATGGGAGAAATACTATTACGGAAAGATAGTTGAGCAAGGCTATTATTCTCTTGGCAACAAAACAGGACTATGGATTTTCTACGATGAACGTGGCAACAAGGTAAGAGAACAGTCTTTCTTGGACGGCAAACCTAATGGAAAATGGGTGGAATACTCTTTCTCCGGCAAGAAACTCTCTGAGGGTGAATATAAGAACGGACAACGCACAGGCACATGGAAGTTCTACGACAACAACGGCAAAACAATTAACGAAATAAAGTACTGATACCATGAAAGAATATCTTAGACTCTTGGGCTGGCAAAGTCTTGCCCTGATATTAGTCCTTTCTCTTATGATAAGGGCTTGTCTTACCATACCTTTTTACAAAATGTATTTCCCTATGACTATCATACCTTCTGGCGATTACCTACTCTTCACTTTCTCTCTTATATTTTTGATGGCTGGATTTAATGTTATCTGTTCATATTTTGATACTAAGATGTCCGATATTCTCGCTAACACGGAGACACTTGACAACATCAAAAAACTAAGGCTGTTCTATGTGCTTGTCGTCTTGGGCTTAGGAGCATTGAGTTACATTTCCTTTAAATATCATGTGTGGCAGATAGGGGCTATAGGCTTGGTCTTCGCTGGACTATCCTATATCTATGCCTACAAATATAAAAGACAAGATCTTATCGGAAATATCAGCATAGCACTTCTGTTTTCGTTGCTTGCTTTCATGCCTTTCCTATTGGAGTTCTTTGCCTTCACCCACTACCAAAGCGAGATACTTATACAGATACCTACCTCTGCATGGCTTACATTCTTCAAACTGTTTGCATTCTTCGCCGGCTTTGTCTTCCTGCTTACCTTTATCCGCGACCTTACCGCCGATGTTGCCAATATAGAACAAAACAAGAAAGATGGTTTTATGACTTTCGCTGTAAGACACGGAGAAAAACTAACCAACAAAGTCCTTGTTGTCTGCTCTCTGGTGTTCATGCTTTTCAACGCTTATTTCCTTTATAGGATGGCGGACTATATGGAGATAATCCACATAGTCATCTTGTCTTTGACTAATATTGTTCCTTTCATATACTATATATATAAACTCCTTTCAGCAAAACGCACTGAGGAAGTCATTATGCTCTACCAATTACTTGGAATGATTTACATTTCTTTGCTTTTCACTATCTTCTATTCTCAAAATCTTTTCACAATAGATGCTATATAACGATTTATTCTCCTATACCATCATTCTCAATTCCCGTTCTCCAAGACGCAAAAGGCTTTTGGAAGATATGGGGTTTAATATTTGTGTGGTGAAGACTCAGACAGAAGAATCCTATCCTGATAACCTTGCAATAGAAGAAATACCTGTCTTTCTTGCAGAGAAGAAAGGACGAACTTACACTGAACAAATCCGAGAAAAAGAGATACTTCTGAGCAGTGATACTATGGTCTTTCTTGACGATGAGGCATTGGGAAAACCTCAAAACAAACAAGAAGCTATAACCATGCTACAAAAACTCTCAGGCAGAAAGCATTGCGTTGTTTCAGGTTGCAACCTAAGGACAAAGGATAAAAGTATTTCCTTCTACGAAAAGACAAATGTTTTCTTCAAATCTCTCTCATCTCAAGAAATAGAGTATTATGTAAACCAATACGAACCTTTGGACAAGGCAGGAGCATACGGCATACAAGAGTGGATAGGAATGATAGGCATAGAAAAGATAGAAGGAGATTTCTATAATGTTATGGGCTTACCAACCGTAAGCCTTTTCCAAAAACTCAAAGAGATTTTATAAGGCAATAAAGTCTTAACAACCAATTTATTACAAAACAGTAAAAAAGTCTTCGTTTTCGTTTCTAAAAACCAAGTCTTTATACCCAAAAGACTAAGTCTTTACACTCTAAAAACCAAGATTTAAATTCCTAAAACCAACTCTTTTTTTATCAAAAGAAAAATGTCTCAGTTTCAATTCTTTGTATTTCTTTGCTTCTTTAGTCGCATAGTTTGTCCATTTCCCATCTTTGTACATAGTGTTGCCATCAGCATCTACTATTTCTTCTCCATTCGGATCAATGAGTTTTACTGGGTTGTTTGCACAATAGTTGTATGGGGTTAAACTTGGGTATTTATCTGCCATTGGGTCAGTTGAAAGCCAGGTAGATATCTCACTGGAATAATATCTTGAACCATAGTAATGAAAACCACTTTCATAGTCTTTCTCTTTCCCATTATAAGAATAATCAAAATATAAGGTGAAATTCGCAGTAAAACTACTGCAAATTTGCGTGAATTGAGATGATATTTTTGTAGATGCTAACATATTGCAAAAGTAGAAAGTTTTATAAAAAAAATATTATTATTTAACTAAATTATTAAAAATTATTTTTACTCTGAAATAATTTTTCTGCTCTTTTCCATTAGTTTTCTATCTTTTTTATTGTCAATAATCATCATCTTGCTAATATGACCAGTATAAACATCATAATAATATTTATCGTAATATTTATCATTTATAATCATTATAACTGGGTGAGATATTAAGTCATTATATGTTAATTGAATATCATATATTTTTTCGATATGAGGTATCTTTATTTTTGTTGTAGTAAAAAAAGTATACTTAAATACCATATGTATATGTGCCGAACTATAAGAAATTTGTCGTAAATACTCTCTGTCTTTCTTTTTTATACTAATTGCACCACAATAATATTGAAATGAAATTTTCTTATTATACAAAGAATCCTCAAATTCTATAAAACCAATAATATGTCTCATAGATAATTGAGCATCCATAAATATTATCATCGGATAATCTATTAAAGAATCTTCCCTTTCTTTATTTTGCCCTTGTATATTTACAACAGACAACAATAGAAATATTATAAGAACTAAGTTTTTCATCGTTTTAATATTTTTTTAGCTGTATCTATGCTTAATGAAGTCTTTAGGTCTGAATTTCTATCAAAGAAATATATCATACTTTCTCTATTGTTCAGATGGTATTCATCTCCAAACGTAGGAGGTGCATAACCTACAATAATATTTCTTTTGAAAGACCTAAATGTTGTAACATCATTAACAATAATATTATCATCTGGACTACTTGGTCTTGAGGCATTTCCAAAAATATATACCTCTTTTCCATTGACTATTTCTGTCCAATATTCTAAAACATGACTATGAATTGAAGTATTATCATTACCAGGCACATCTGGTAATGTAGAAGTAGCATCTCTTTTAGTACCACTTCCTGTTGTTCCTCTGTAAATATTATCTGCATTGTCAATAACAGAACATTCTTCAAACTTTCCTCCATTGCTTTTTGTTCGTTCAAAGACGTCTACTGATTCAGATAATTCTGCTCGTGTTGTTTGTAAACATATATTAACATTTTCTGTAGATGTTATTAAATTATTTTTAGTATTATTCCTTATCATTTTTTGAGATTTCTTATCTCCAACAACATAAATTTTTCCATCATTTTTGCCATCTGTTCCTAGATATTTCCCGTTCAAATTATAGAAATCTCCTATATCTTCACCATTTGGATCGATAAGTTTTACTGGGTTGTTTGCACAGTAGTTGTATGGGGTGAGTGAAGGGTATTTATCTGCCATTGGGTCGGTGCTATTCCAAATGCTTAACTCGCTTGAATAGTACCTTGAACCGTAGTAATGAAGACCACTCTCATAGTCTTTTTCTTTGGCATTAGCGTCAAACGTCCTGAATGGACGTTTCGCATAATCGCACTTACTATCGTGCGATGAATACAAATTTTCAAAAGACGCGGAATTAGTATTAAAATTAGTCAATATTTTATTAGTTATTAACATTATTAAAACTATACTTAGCGGATAATAATCAAAGAGTCTAATATAACATTCATTCTTTCTATAGAACATTTGTTACACTCATAAATTACGTATAAATTTTCAAGGAGATATTTATCAAATCTAAAATATCTATTTTCTTTCAATCCTTTATAGATATACTTATCCTTATATTGAATGTATTCATAGGAAATTTTTTCATAATATGGAAATTCTGTCATAGTTCCATAATATAATAAAAGATACGATTCATCACTGAATGTATATATTAAAAAACAACCTTCTTCTTCATTAATTATTTTCTTACTTAAATAATTATTGGGGATAGATAAAATTATTTCTTTATCGTAATTTCTAATAGTATCTTTTATATAATCTTGAGAGAAAAGATTATTTATAAAAAGAATGAATGGTATTATAAAGAATATTTTCATTTTTTTCTTGATCTGAAATTTAATAAAGCTTGTTGTGTAGCTACTTTTATTTGTTTTTCCAACTTAATATTTGTAGGAATCTTTACAAAATTAAATTCATAGGTTTGAAATTCTTGATTCCAAGTAGGAGTTTCAGATCTTACTTCATAAGTGTGATTAGGATTGATATTATATCCCTGCATTTGTAATTCATAAAAATATGCATGTCCATAAGCTTCATGAGCAAGATTTATTGTTTGATTCTCTTTAGATAAAGAACGTCCTGTAATAATATAAATGTTATTATCAGGCGACATATCCATTTCAGCATTAGGCAGTAGAGTAACTCCTTTAACACCTGCACCATTATCATCTATGCCTAACCTTTGAGTCTTGCCATTGCCATCTGTGTAAGTATCAGAAGTAGAAAATATATAAGAATACTCACTATTAGCTAATTCTTTTAATGCTGTTATATTTTCTGAAGTACTTTTACATTTATTCAATTTATTTTTATCTAACCTACCATGAGTATCGAATTTCACATATTGAGCTTCTTGCTTAGTAAGTGTATTTTTTATATTTTCTTCTGAGTCTTTATCTACTATCCAAATTTCTTCTCCATTTGGGTCAATGAGTTTTACTGGGTTGTTTGCACAGTAGTTGTATGGGGTTAAACTTGGATATTTATCTGCCATTGGGTCGGTGCTGTTCCATATACTTAACTCAGAAGAATAGTACCTTGAACCATAGTAATGAAAGCCACTCTCATAGTCTTTTTCTTTGGCATTGAAAGAATAATTTATTAAGGAAGGCCAATCAATATCTTGTTTTACATCTACCCATTCTTCTCCGAATGGTAAATAATTCAAGGTCTGAGAAACACTACCTGCTTGATTAGTAAGATATGCAGCACTACCTAAATGGTCAGAATGATAATAGAATACAGGTTCTACATCATTTCTATTCCTTTCATGATTTTTCAACATTTCAAATAAATCGTACCTCGTATTTATTTCTACATCTGAATTTAAACAATGATGGAATGTGGAATGGATTCCTCGTTGTTGATTTTCTATTTGAGTTAAGTAATCTAAACTTATAGTCTTAATACTATCATTCACACGTTCCCAATTTACATTACCGAATCCTCCACCTATCTTAGAGCAGATGCGTCTGTCTCCATCAAAGTAATGTTTGGTATATTCTTTATGATGCAGTGTTATAAGAGGAGAAGCATATAATGTCGGATAAACTAACGAAGATAAATAAGTATTGTTTGAATTTTGTAGTACATTATTATTTGGAGAAGTAAGTTTAAGATTTCTTTCACCTGAAGCGTCATAGTTGTAATAAGCAGCCATTCCTGTAACATCAGCATGAGTCAAAGAACCTGATTCCAAATTATTCTTGATTTCTTGGGAAGACATAATGTGTGCGTCTCTTTCCACAAAAGCTTGTAACCTGTTATCTTCTGTCCAGCAAAGATTTCTCTCTATTCTCATAGCCTCATCGTATGAATGAAGCATATTCCCTTTGCTGTCCCAAGCAAAACGGATATCTCTACCTGTTATATTATTTGTTATAAGTGTTACTGCGTAAGGATTGTTTGGACTATATAAGTATGTATTCTTATAATTGACAGGATAAGTTCCATAGGTATTGTTTAATCTTTTGCTATTCATTTCTTTGTTTATTATCCTTCCAGAAGGTGAATATGACAAAGATGTCTCGTAAGTCAATGGCTCATTATTCCATTGTCCTCGGGAATCGATTAAGCGATACAAAGCATCATAAGTGTATATTTGTTCTCTACTATGCATACCATTATCTTTTATCCTTATAATATTACCAACGTTGTCATACGTATAAATATTGTCTTGCAAAACGAGATTTGATGAATAATTCTTTAAATTAGTCAGTCTTCTGTTTAATGGATTATAAGTATATCCGGTTATTATCCCATTACCATTGATTTCTGAAATCTTCTGTCCATATAAGTCATAAATAATTTTATCTACATACATTATTGGATTTTGTCCAGGCTTATAGCCTCTGACTCCTCTTAAATTTCCACCTCTGTCGTAAAGATAATAAACATCTTCCTTATCTGGATATGTTATACGATTTACTCTACCCCATGAATCATAATCCCAAGAAGTTGTCAATGTAAATACAGAATCACTATTAGGCATAACGTATGTATGACGATTAAGTACTACATTTCCTAATTCATCATAATTAAATTCCTGAACACCTGTAGCATCCTGCTGTCTAATCAAACGACCTGTCTGGTTACCACTGTTTGTTGGTCCGTATTGATACCATACATCATTCCAAGGACGGACAGAATAATGGATTTGCCTTAATTGATTGTAGTTATACACATATTCAATAGATTCCCCGCTGTTCTGTGTCTGCTGGGTCATATTACCTGCAAGGTCATAATTCCAAGAAGTAGTACCACTACTTGGATGGGTTCGTTCTATCAAATGACCTACATCATCGTATGTATATGTAGTAGCATTGTTTTCAGGATCTATTGTCCTTACTAACTGCCCCATACCATCATAATAAAAAGTAGTAATGCCTTGCATAGCATTTATAGTCTTTGTGGTTAGTTGTCTTGGATCTGTAAACACTTTTGTTAGATTTCCGTTCGGATCTGTTATAGATGTAAGAAAACGTTTAGTAACACCATCTGTCAATACACCATAAGCCCTATACATAGTGGTAGTATCCGGATAGTATATTGCAGTATTTCTATCTAAAATATCGTAGGAATACCTTGTTGGAGATATTGTACTTGTTGTTGTATCAACGTAATAGTTGCTATCGGCTTTATATTGAACAAAATATCCATCTCCATGTATAGCAGTACTGCTGTCGGCTATATTTTCTGTAGGGTAGTATTTGGCAACAGTTCTTCCTAAATTGTCATATATTATTTTGCCACTATTTATGTGTTTTTCTACGCCAGTAACTTCTAAATCTTTTCTCACTTGTATTATCCTGCCTAATCCATCGCTAAAACATATTGTAACAATATCATTACCACTATTATTTATGTCATAATAAGATGTTTTTGCAAATTTTGTGGTATATTTCCCAATATATCTATTCCAATCAGCCACTTTAACATCTGAATATCTATAGCCGTCCCAATAGTCGTATTTGATGGTATATGGAATATTATTAGAGATTTCTATAGGAGCTCTTATTGTCTTAACCCTGCCTTTTAAATCGTATGTGTATTCCGTCTCATTGCCAGCTATATCTATTGTCTTTAGAGGTACAGCAAATTTATAATCATACTCAGAACTGCTCTCATATCCTAAACTATTATTTTTTATCTTTGTTATAAGGCTATGTATTCTGTTGTCGTATTCATAGTTTATTACAACTCGGTCTCCATTATAATTCTCTGGAAAAGTTATCTTGCTTATGTTCCCATATCTATCATATTCGTAGTTATAGATAGAATAATCTCCTATATTATCATTATAAACGCTCAACAAAATAATACTACCATTGGTATCATATTGCGATGTTCTATGCCTATTTATAGCATTGTTGTCAAAAATGTTAATATCTGTAACGAGCGAAAGCAAGTTCTTTTTTATAAAGGAACTGTCATCGGTATAATCCAAGTTTGAATAAATATCATCCGCGACAGAGGTGTCATTAATATTTTCAAAAGTTACGACATTGCCAAATCTCCCATATATCCAATGCATTTGTGTTACTATCTGAGGGGAAGAATTCTGTTCGTAATACCGCGTTGTCTGTGTCGAAAGAACAGGATAAACACTTCCCATACACAATGAGTTTATGCTGTCTGCTATGTCCCCAGTATAAATATATGCACATCTATATTCGTATTCATTTTCTATGTATTTCGCATTATTTGAATTTATTATTAAGTCATATTTTTTTAATCCTTGGAACATAAAATCCCTATTATGATATGCTTGGATATATTTTCTATATATAATCCCTTCACTATATTCGTTTGTTATAACAGTATCATAGCCATAATCACTTCTCTCATAAACATCATAGTATCTGTTCTTATACTCATATCTAATCTCCGAAGTATCGGCTCCATCGCTAATATACCCATCGAAAACTCGTAGCCTACTCATATTCCAATATCGCTGAGAAGAGTAAGAACTATTTTCGGATAGTTCGTAGTCAATAAAATATTCACTACCGATAACACTATTTACATGTTTTAACAGATTTACCTTACTTAATTTTGAATACCTGACTTTTACCGAACCATTTTCTGTATATACATAATCAGGAGCACCATCATTGTTCATATCAATCCATTGCGATTTTGTCAAAGATCTGTTCCAACTTTTTCCACCCTTAGGATTGATAACTATCTTTACAGGGAAGAATCCTATGGTTACACCAAAAGACAAGGAAAGGCTTCCATCAATATTGGTTGTAACAGATTTGTCAAAAGCATTGCCCAATGCTATACTTGCTGAAAAAGATTTACCTTTATTAAACCTGACACTATCATTTTGTATCAAATCAACAAGACCGTCTCCATTGATATCTGATAATGCAAAATCTGTATTATTCGTTGTAGCACTAAAGCCTAATCCTCCACTCAAACTTGTATTCCATTTATTCATAAATGAATTACCTGCTGATATGCCTGCTGAACCGGAATTGCTAATACTTTTCCTTATGTTTTTTAAAAAACTTGCATCTTCTTCCCAACCATAACCAGTATTGAAATAGACCCTTCCATTTGAATATATTTTATCAGGCAAACCATCACCATTTAGATCAAGAATAGTACTGCTTGTTACAGTGTTATTAGAACCGTTACCCACATTGCCACCAGAGTTTACAGACACTCCCGACAGAATACTCTTTGTAGTTTTGGGATTATTTGAGAGTTCTTTATGAGAATCTAAAAAACTTGCCCCATAAGTTGCACCTCTACCAATGTTATAGCTGGTATCTATACCAAAATTATTTTGAATATTATCTTCGCTTAATCCGCCTGAAGATATGCTATAATGTATCTTACTTTCGCTTATAACATCTGGGAATCTGTCTCCGTTCATATCCATATAGTCTGACAATAATCTTGTCGTACTTTTATTTTTACTCTTGCCATGACTAAAAGGAGGAATGCCCGGTATCGAGAATGAAGATAGTCCTATATTTCCGGAAGTACTCTTACCTTTTGTATAAGTTTGCTTATGCACTGCTAAGATTCTGGAATTTTGTTGAGCGACAGGTAATGGTGAGAAAGTCTTATCTATGGTCGTATCATTAGCTTCCGAAATATTTGTCAGCCCACAATATTCTTTTTTTGCATATATTATATCTCCATACCCCAGCCAACAAGAATCTTTCATAGATGCATTCATAACGAAGAAATGGTCATCTTGCAAAGGATTATAACAGCCAGGCAAATTAGTCTCTGGTGTTTCGGATTCTATCAACAAGGTTGTATCTGCATTTCCTTCCGGCTCTTGTGTATTGTTATACACATCACTGAGCACAAGTAAGTTTTCATATATGAGAATATTGTTTGTATCTGCTAATCCTTTATAGCCAAACTGCCCCCAATTTCTATACATAGATCCATAAATATCGTAGGAATCGGGATAATTACAGAATACATTTGATGGTAAAGTTATAGCCCCGCTATTACCTAAATTTATTAAACTTGTTACAGAACAAGGCACCGTGTCTTTTGTATAATATTCAACATAATAATCATTTTCTGCAAGTAAAGACTCATTTATAATTATAGGAATACCAGAAGAGATATTTGTTCTTTTTATGATAGGTTCAGACAAATTACTACTCTTTATGCTCATATTCATAGGGTATGTGATACCTGTATATAATGGAGTTATAATAAAACTATTTACATTTTGATTTATACTAAGCACATCACCTACTGAACATTGGTAATCATAGGCTTGTTTATATACAGTGGGATAGTAAACATAATTATATTCTCCTGTATATATGTTTTTGACAGAATTATGTACATCTATATCCTCAGACGATTCTATTCTTAACATTGCAAAAGCCTCTATGCTCGACCAGTTCAATTGTCCTTTATCTAAAGAATGTAATACAAATATCAGACTATCGTCTTCATTCATCGAGATATCTGTTTCTATATTCTCTTCAATAACCGTACCTCTATCGTATATTTTCTGCCCATTAAAAATATCTATTCCATTCTTGTATACGCACAACTGTATTTTTTCTGTAATAGTATCATTTTTACTTGTAAGATGTATGAACAGACTATCTGAGCTATTAACGGGCGACTTAAATTTATACTTATCACTTAATAAAAAATCTTTACCATAATCATATATATACACATAATCTCCATTGGCATCCGTTTTATTTGTATCTGCTACCATAAGATTTTCTCCGTCAAACATAGACTGATATGCAATTTTTGGATTCCAATTAACTTTATCATACTCTCTCGTGCCATTTGAATTTATCCTAAAATAGAATCTGTCTCCTTTATTTACATAAACATTATTAGCAGTCATATCATAAGAAGAATCAGGTATTAATGAATGATAATTCAATAAACTATCGTTTTTCTGTATTGATAAGCTAACCCCATCATTTATATTCAGACTTTCTCTAAATTCAGAGAAATCATCGGATAAGTTAGCAAGTCCGCTAATTCGTATTATTCCAGGGAATGGTGCGATCCACAATCTCACAAGATCTATGTCGGGAGAATAGGATTTAGGCAGCTCATAATACATTGACTCCTCTTCTTCCCAACAACTGTCATATACGACAGAAGAGACAGAGTCTATACGCATAACCTGATTATGAGTAGGCCTTGTTACCACTATACAATAAGCTTCTCCATCATACCCTCCAGGCGATGTATAATTATAATCATAGACTATCTTATCCTCTGTTACTATTCTGTCAAAAGTAGTGCAAAATGTATTGCCGACTGTGTCTATTTCCAAAGAATCGTATTTATACACCGTATCTCCATTCGCTTTGATATGTGATTTGAACCTTGCTTTATACAATGTATCATATTCAACAAATACTGTCTCATAGATAGTATCGTATCTTGTATGTATAGATGAATCACATACAATCTTTTTTAAAGTGTAGTTTTCTGATTGGAATATTGATGGAGATACGGCATTGTCATTAGTTATATATTTTGTTCCGCAAAAACCATGAACAACAGGAATATTCGTACTATCTGTAATATCTGAAAAACCTATTTGCCCATTTAAACGATATGTATTAATATATACCCTCCCGTCAGAAATTATATCAGCCAACCCATCAGCATTAACATCAGAAAAATATGTGTCAGTGGTATTTTTTGTATAACTCCAATTTATAGCATAACTACAGGAATTTACTACATTAACTTCCGCTCCCCAATTGTTCGTGCTTCCTTCTGAATGTTGAAAATATTTAGGACCACTGCTAACATTTTGTATATTTGAGAATTTTATCTGATTATCGTTTGTCGGTATCCTTAATCTGTATTTTAGAGATCCGTTTGTTTGGATTAATTCATCTACATAGCCATCTCCATTCAAATCTATTAATGTTTCTAGCCCTTCTGACTTGTCTTTGCTATACAAATAATTACCACCAGCACTAAGCATCTTGCTGAAAACGTTATATCCTAACCCTACATCCAAGCCTCCGCCAATATTCCAACTACTACCCTTGCTCGCATTTATATTTTCATATTCCTCAAAGCTTAAAGGAGGTAAGCCTCCATCCATATTAATTCCTGTATTTTGATATTCTACTATTATAGCCTCATCTTCTAAGATATCCCCCTCAATACCTGTATAGTCAAATGAATAAGCTAAATGAAAATACATATCAACTCCGCTCATTCCTGCTTTGCCAACTATAGGGAAATTACATCTTTCAAAGATCCCTTGTCGCAAAACATTTGTTTCCGTACTATTTATGTTATACGTCTGATTTTTGGATAAACTATCACTCTCTATAATAGTACATAGTAACGTTCTTCCTAATTCGCCCTCTTTATAACCAAAGTAATATTCCTTTATCAGTGTATCTTCATATAGAATCTCAATCCTATCCAATAAAACTTTATCACTTTCTCTAAAACCATTTCTATAACTTATGCTTTGGTCGGGCTTATCTATACTTGATATAATAAAAGCTATTTTATATCTGCCGTTTCTGTCGTAAGTAAATAATTCCAATGTTTCTTCTTCTGTATAACTATTCCCATTTTCGTCTTCATGATATATAGAATCTTCTTCGCTATTATTCTCGTATCCCGTATATGTAATATAATCAAGAACCCTTTGATAACCACCTTCTCTAATAAGTTTATAGTGATAATTTATACTATTACCGTAAACATCTACAACTTTGCATAGTTGCCATTTTGCAATATTACTCTCAAAAAAGTCATCTGCATAGTATTCATCATAATAGTTTCTAAAGATACTGTTGGTGTCTAATCCTTCTCCTGAAGAACCATAGTAATATGATGTCCCATTCCTATCTATTACCTTCCAATAATAGTTTTTGGGAGAATCTCCATATCTGACTATTTTTCTAAAATTTCCTTCAACTCGCGTTTTATAATACACAGAATCTGTCTCTCTATAAGCATTAGGATTCCTGTATGAAGGTTCTTCAAGTGTTGTCTTCTGTAAATTGTCATCAGTTTCAAATCTTACGAGTGTTTCTCCATCCAATAAGTAGGTTTCCGTCTCTTTATCTTCATTATATAAAGGGACTCCCCAGCGTGTTTCTATTGTTATTTCACTAACGTTTAAACTCCAGCCTAAACCTAACCAAGTACTGCCTCCAGAACTGTTATAGTTTATACTTAGATTAGGTTGCATGCCCCTTCTCCCAGCAGGAATATTCAATGGATACGACAAATAGGCTGTACCTTTGTTGTTCGCTTTTGGGGGAGACATCAATGTTATACCTGTCATTGGATCAGCAACCTTTAAATCTTTGATACTTGTGGGAGTATATGCTATAGCATCACTATTCTCTGGAACTTTTAATATCCCATTAATATAATCCGTAAAGTGATTAGTATGAGAATAGACTAACTGTTTATCTTTGTCTATACTATCCCTTTCTATCTTCTGCCAGATGCCAATTTCCTCATTGTAAAAAAATGTATATATATCTTCCTCTGTATAACCGAAAGGCAAATTTGTTGAATCATACTTTATAGCTATTGTAATATCTTTCTCAAACTTCTGCCCATCTGGCAGCATACGATAACATTTTTTGCCTTTTGTAACATTATCCATTCCCTCAATAAGTGTAGCTGTATTTTCCTCTGATACTTCTATCACGCTAATCTCTACATTTTCCTTCACTGCTCCGCTGTCGATCATTAAACTCACATTCTCTCTACTTAACTCTGCTGCTCGCTGTTTATCAACAAAAACACTTCCTATTAATTCTCCTGCCTTAGAAGAAAAATCTATATGTCTGATATTCTTAACTGATGCCGATGTTGGCTGCTTGGAATTATAATGTACCTGTGTCGGTTGTGACATTTTAAGAGTATTCTCTTTTTCTGTCGAATTAGATAACGAAAGATAGGTTTTAGTTACAGAATATTTATCTATATTATCATTATATCCTATCAAGTTAACAATAATAGCAGCTAACAAACATATCCCGATAAATGTTTTTATGAGTCTCATTTTATTAATTTTATTTTACAACGACAAGTTTTATAGTCCTTTTTACATCATTAGTATGTATAGTAACAAAATAAATACCTTGTTTTTGAATATGGTGTAAAAGAGAGTATTCCTTAACTTTATCATTACTCCTATTTGAATATACTATCTGACCTTTGGAGTCTGTAATAAAGATGGATATATAGTCTTCCTTTATCTGATCTACATTTATCTCAAACTCTCCTGTATTGGTTGGATTTGGTGTTACCATTATTCTAATATTATTGTCAGTATCTTTATCGCTTTTGTCCTCCTCTTGAAAAACAAGATCGCTCTTTGTCTCAATTAAATTGAAAATACTATCTCCCTCTAATGCTATATTTATATAATAATCAATCGAATCAATAATTAATATACTGTCAAATACAACACAAGAATCTGTTACAAAAGTAGGTCTAATAATATTTGCGGTATAATAACTTGAGTCTTGCGTGCCGATAAACATTCTTACACTGTTTCTGTTAAATGTAGAAGGAGTATTATATATTAGTCGTATGTATTTATTTCTTCCATTTGTATTAGAACGAACTTTCCATTTGCGTGATATAAAATGGTACTCATTTGTATCAATAGAAAAACTTTCTTCTAATACCTGATTATCATACTCATTGTGACCAAGCATGATATAGTTCATATTACTTAAACTATCTGTCATTTCTATCGTTAATAAATCTTTTCTTATTCTACTTTTGTCTTGAAATAAAGGGAAATAATCATCCCGACCTATCCCACAGACACCATAACTATACAAACTGTCTGTCCCTTTACTATCCCATATAGTGTCAAGATTTCTATCCAGATATTCATTATGAAGCAACGCTCCATATTTAATCGCTAAACATGTTTCATTTATTCTTTTATCATTATATGGTAGAACACCTTTAAAATAAAGAAACTCGCAAAAGTTTTTATCTCCAATATTCTCGCCTTGTTTACCGATAAATAAGGTGTCTCTTCCTGTATAGACTGTATCAGTGTCAGGTTTAGGATACTCAAATTGCATCGTATTGATAATAACGCCTTTTTCCGTCATTCTTCTATATGTTATCCCAAAATCTTGATAACTGACTTTTCTTGAGTTTAGCCACAATTGTTTATTATCACCTGTACCTATCTCCCATACGCCGACTGTTGTGTCATCGTCTGTTTCATATATAGTCATAATCGTTGCAATACTATCATATCGCAAACTGTCATATACAAAATATACAGATGTATCATCCATGTTTAGTGATATGTGAAAATTAGTAAAAGGTTCTTCTGTTTGTGTGATGGATTCTCTTTTTGCAACATCCTGCTTATCAAATAAGACCGTTGTCATACTATCTTTTGCAACCTCTAACCAAATCTTAGGAGTATATACCTCCTGAGCGGGAAGCTCTAAAATGGTATTTAAAAATATAATCAATATTAAATGTAATAGTCTTTTACTCATGTTTTCTTATATATCTCTGTTGAAATTTTCAATTTTTCACAAATTTACATATCTTTTGAGAGATGGAGAAATATTTTATAAAATTTAATTGATGAAAGTTACTAATACTTTTACAATCAACACTATAATAGACATTATAATTACAGAAAATAATAAATTTAGACATTGACAAGTAAAAAAATAAAAAATAAAGTAAAATAAAAAAACAAAAGTTATGCATAAAAAAAGAAAAAGTTGTAATTTTGAGGCTGAAAAATAATAAATATTTTAAAATTTGAATACTATAAAAACTACATATAATTCTTCTAATTATCAGATAACTTATAGCGATTTTTGTGCTTATTCTTTTAATGCCAAAGAAAAAGACTATGAGAGTGGATTTCATTACTACGGTTCAAGATACTATTCTTCTGAGTTAAGTATATGGAACAGCACCGACCCAATGTCTGATAAATACCCAAGTTTAACCCCATACAACTACTGTGCAAACAATCCAATAAAACTCATCGATCCTAATGGAGAAGAAATAGGTTGGTATATAAATGAAAATGCTGAAGTTATAGGACGAGACAAAGAAGATGATGATAAAATATACCTGGTTACGAATAAATTTGACAAACAAAGAATTATATCTGATGATTTTAAAGATGGGGTAAGCCAGTCCGATCTTAGGGGAGATATTTCAGAAGTGCCTTCATATGAATCTCGTCTTGCTTTAAAGGAACTTTATGAAGTGGGTGATATGGATAAGATTAATGCTGGTGAATATGGAATGCAAATTTTTGAAAATATCCAAACTAAAAAAATCGGTTATAGATTATATCATACAAAGGCTACCATCCAATTAGATAAAGAAGGAAATGTAAGTGGAAATTTAGACATGGGGAGTGTTTCCAATATAATAAAAGTTGGAGGAGATTTCTCTGCTACACGAAGAACTATAATTGCGCATACTCATAATATAGACAATGGGAGAGATCATCCTCCTACAATAGGAAGCGATAATGTTCCTCAAAATACTATAGGTATAGTTTTTGACTATAATAGAGGAAAGAGCAAAACATATATATATTCTTCTGAAACAAAATTTAGAAATGATTCCTTTATCCCTAGCAATAAGTTTTTTAATCACTTTAGAACACCAGGAGGTAAAGAACTATGAGATATATTGTTTTATTTCTATATTTTTTATTTTCCTTTTCGCTTCTATTTAGTCAAGAATATGTTTCTTTTCAGAAATATGACAGTGTAGGATTAGAGAGGTTAGGCTTATATAATAAATTACACTATATAAACTTAACTCTATCAAACGACAATATTGAGAGGATAGATAACTTATTAAAAGATTGTTCGGATAGAATTAAGACATTATACTTACAAAATATCATCTTAGATGAACATGCATTAGATTTTATTGTAAAATCACAACCTAAGGAAATAAATTTGAGTTTTATAAAACAAATAAATAGTATATCTTTTTTTAAAACATTATCTATGTTAGATTCTTTATACTCTTTAAGAATATATAATTGCGATTTATCTTATATTCCGGAAGAAATAGGGGAAATGAGTCAGTTGACAAGACTGGAAATATGTTATTGCCCTTTACGTTTTTTACCTAACAGTCTTGAGAATTTAAAGAATTTACAGTATTTACGAATAAATGGTACTGAGATAAATTATATTCCCAAAAGCTTTTCATTAAATAATCTTATTGTCTTAGATATTTCATCAAACAGATTTAATGGAATACCAAGAGAAGTAAAACAACTTCTTAATATGGAGTGTTTTAAGTTTTCTAATAATATATATTTTTCAGATGATGATAGTATTTTGACTATAAATACGAAATTAAATGAAGTTTATTTAGTTCAATGTGGAATAGAGGTGTTTCCTAAGAATCTTATAGCGTTGCAGAATCTTGAGATTTTAGTTGTTATTGAGAATAAAATAAATGGTATAACTTATGATCTTATTAAAGATTTTCCTAAACTAAAATATTTAGGTTTAGGATTACAAAGTTATATTCTAAATAAAACAGAGATAGATAAAATATTTAATAGTGATATAGATATTAATGTTTCTATCTTTGATGACTCTCCACTTAGATATGATTAATTATAATGCAATTAACTTGAAATTATACTAATGTTTTCCAAAAATTTTCTACCTTTGCAAAATGATAGTTGTAAATGCTTATTTAAAGAGTACCAAATAGTTATTACTTGTATAGAGATAATTAAAATTATTTAGATATGTCGCAGCAAGAATCATTAGAATTATTTGAAAGTAAAAGAGTTCGTACAGTTTGGGATAATGAAAAAGAAAAATGGTATTTTTCTATCATTGATGTTGTTGCAGTACTTACAGATAGTGTTAATCCAACAGATTATTTAAAGAAACTACGTAAAAGAGATAAGGAACTTGGCGGCTACATAGGGACAAATTGTCCCCAGGTACTTATGACTACTAAATCAGGAAGAAGGAAAACATTAGCGGCAGATATTGAACAACTATTCCGTATTATCCAGTCTATTCCTTCTTCAAAAGCAGAACCTTTTAAGATTTGGATGTCTCAAGTTGCAAGTGTAAGATTGGAACAGTTGCAAGATCCTGAAAAATCCATAGATCAGGCTGTTGTGGATTATAAGCGTTTAGGCTATAGTGATAAATGGATAAATCAACGCATACGTTCTATAGAAGCAAGAAAGGAACTCACAGATGAATGGCAACGAGGAGGAGTGAGATCAGGGCAGGTCTATGCAATGCTGACAGATTTAATGCTTGAAACTTGGAGTGGCTTGACAACAAGGCAATATAAGGATTATAAAGGACTACGCAAGGAAAACTTACGTGATAATATGACAAATATAGAAATTGCATTAAACACGCTTGCTGAGGTCTCTGCCACAGAGTTGTCGAAACAAAAGAATCCGAAGAGACTATCACAACACCGTAATATTGCACGACGTGGGGGAGAAATAGCAAACACTGCTCGCAAAGAATTAGAGAAAGATTTGGGTAAGAGTGTAATTTCACCTGCAAAGGCAAGTGATTACTTACTTCCTCAAAACGATATGCAAGAGAGTACTAAACAGGATTAATTTCAATATAAAAAATACTATCATAAAACATGAAAACTTCATATCTTTGCAAAATGATATTAAGTGATAAAATATTGACTATTTTTACTGCAAAATCAACGTCTTTTGGAAATTTGTATTCATCGCACGATGATAAGTGCGATTATAAAAATAGCTAATAAAACTATATAATTATTATACTTAATTAAAAAAAATATATAATTTTGCAAACAGAATATTAGACTATGGAAATAATTTTTAAAGACAAAGATTTAGAGGAATTAATAGCCGCAGGAAAGAATAAACATTACAAAAAGATTGTAAAAGACAATGTTTTAATGAATGGACTAATAAGAGCATATACAACGCTTCTATTTGCCAAAGACATAATAGAAGTACAGAATATCAGTTTTCTTCATTATGAACGTTTAAAACACGATTATACAGGAATTAGTAGTATTAGAATAGTACAAAACAGGGTTGAGAGATTATTATTTACAGAAAATGAAAATAAGATAGAAATAACATTATTAAAATTAGATACAACACATTATGGAAACAAAAAATAAATTAACACCTTATAAGGTTGTACATCCAAGCGAGATTTTAAAAGAAGAATTACAAGCGAGGGGAATTAAACAAAAAGACTTTGCAGCGGCTATTGGAATACAGCCGAGTAATTTTAATGCTATTATCAATGGCAAAAAGAATATAACAAAATCCATTGCTGAAAAGATAGCAGAAAATTTAGGGGGTATAACAGCAGATTTTTGGATAAAGGTACAAAAAGCATATAATGAGAGTATCAAGCAAGAAATAAAGCCTATTATCCAAAAAGAAGAAGAAAGTAAAGAAATAGCAATACTAAGGCACTTTGCCACAATAGAGAATGAATTGTCTATTTTAAGAAGATTGTTAATTGCCCACTAATCGAAGTGCAGAGATTACAAGCAGATACAAAACTTTTATTGTAGTTAGATTCCTTATCTTTGCAAAATGATACAAAGTGATGAAATATTATTAAGAAGCATGGGATAGTATTCCCAAAAAAGTGTGTAAAATTCGGAAGTATTTTAAATTTGCAAATAATAAAAATAAAACACTATGAATTTTACACACTTTTTAGGGACACTACCATGTTTTTTTCTCAAACATTCACACTTACAATGACGACACAATTCTTTTCTTATTATGTCAGTTGGCTATTTTTGTTGTGCCAGTTGGCGGAAAAATTACACAAATAGAAAAACAGATTCTTTAAAGTTTAAATCTAAATCCTGCACTGAGGAAACCTTTATTTCCTACTCCTAATTCAGTGAAGAACTTAAACCTTTCTCCTCCAAACTCAGCACCTATTGGAGTTAGTTGAAAGGCTACCATCAGTTGATCATCAGAACTTTTCTCTGCTCCACTGTCGTCTAATGGCATTGTCGTCTCGTATCTGTAGTATGCTCCTACGCCTGCATAAGAATAAAAATTCACATGAGTCTTGCGTGACCAGGTAAGTTTTATTGTCGGCATACAATAGTAGTAGTTTCTGAAGTTCTCTCTTTTATAGTTTACATCATCATAACCACTTTTGTATATAGTTTTGTTTGCACTATATCCTGCAAGAAGACCATAAGCAAGTTTATCTGATTGATGATAAGTATATTCAAGAGAATAAGAACCATAGCTTGCCATATCATCTGGGACTACTAAACCTAATGTTAATGCAGCTATCAATATATCCAAAAACATCCTGCTATCTGTACTCGGCAAAAAGCCTGCAGAAACACTCATCTCATGTTTAGATGGATTGCTCTGTTGTGCTTTACATGGCAAAAGCATCAACGCAATCAGAGAAAATATAACTATTCGTTTCATAAGCAAATACTCTTTTCATTTAGTTTATAAAAAAGTGTGCCATTCTTCACAAAGACATAAAAATATTGTAAAAATCTTATTCGCTCTCATGAAAAAAATCTGTCTATCTTTTCAGATAAACAGATTTTTTCTTTTATCTAAGAAATCAATAGATAATTATTCTGCCTTTGGGGTTTCTTCTGTTGCAGTTTCAGTAGCAGGCTCTTCTGCCTTTACTTCCTCAGCAACTTCTTCCTTTGGAACTTCTGCTACAGGAGCTTCTACGTTAGCAGCTTTTTTTCTACCACCTCTACGAGTTGTCTTAGCTTTCTTTGTAGTCTCCTTAAGCATGTTTTCATTATAATCTACCAATTCCATCATAGCCATTTCAGCACCGTCTCCTAAACGTCTTCCTATTTTAAGGATACGAGTGTAACCACCATTACGGTTAGCAACCTTTTGAGATACTTCACGGAACAATTCTGTTACAGCTTCTTTATCTCTAAGCTTTGCGAACACAATACGTCTTTGGTGTGTTGAATCTTCTTTGGATTTAGTTATCAATGGCTCTACATATTTCTTCAACGCTTTAGCCTTAGCCAAAGTGGTTTCTATTCTTTTATGTTTTATCAAGGAAGATGCCATATTAGAAAGCATAGAACTTCTATGGGATGCTGTTCTTGATAAATGATTTACTTTACAACCGTGTCTCATCTTATTTTACTCTTTTTCTAATTTATACTTTGAAATATCCATACCGAACTCAAGGTTCTTAGACTTAACTAAGTTCTCCAATTCTGTTAGAGATTTTCTACCAAAATTACGGAACTTCAACAATTCAGATTTAGCTATCTGAACAAGGTCTCCAAGAGTATCAACCTCTGCTGCTTTCAAACAGTTAAGAGCTCTAACTGACAAGTCCATATCTACAAGTCTTGTCTTAAGCATTTGACGAATATGTAATGTTTCTTCGTCAAAGTCATCAGTTTGATTTTGTATATCGGTTTGAATATCTATTTTCTTATCGGAGAATAATACCAAATGCTGAATAAGTATTTGAGCGGCCTCCTTCAATGCATCTTTTGGAGTTATAGATCCATCTGTCTCTATGTCAAAAACAAGTTTGTCATAGTCGGTTCTCTGCCCTACTCTATAATTCTCTACAGAATATTTCACATTCTTTATTGGAGTAAATATAGAATCTATAGCAATAGTCCCTACCGGATCATTACTTCTTACATTTTCTTCTGAAGGCACATATCCTCTTCCTTTTTCAATACGCATAGTTATGTTTAGACTTACATCAGAAGTCATGTGACATATCTCTACATCTGTATTAAGAACTTGGAAAGCGTTAAGATACTTATTGATTTCGCTTGCTAAGAAAGTTGTTTTTCCTTCTATTTTGAAAGAAACTTCTTCACTTTCTTGCTCCTCAATCTGACGTTTAAAGCTAAGACGTTTCAAATTAAGAATGATTTCTGTCATATCTTCAACAACACCATGAATAGTATCAAATTCATGATCAACTCCCTCAATACGTACAGCAGTAATTGCAAATCCCTCTAATGAAGATAACAATATTCTACGTAAAGCATTTCCTATCGTATTACCGTAGCCAGGCTCCAAAGGACGAAATTCAAATTTACCTTTGTAATTGTCTGACTCTATCATTATAACCTTTTCAGGTTGTTGAAAAGCTAATATGGCCATATATTATTTCTCCTATTTATTATTTTTACTTAGAATACAACTCAACGATAGCTTGCTCGTTAATCTTTTCTGGAATGTCTGCTCTTTGAGGATAGTTCATAAACTTACCTTCTTTCTTAGCCTCATCCCATTCAAGCCATGAATATTGCATTCTTGAAGCCAAAGAATCTTCTATAACTTCCAAAGATTTTGAACGCTCTCTAACGCCTACGCTATCACCTTCTCTCAATAGATATGAAGGAATATTAACAACTGAACCATTAACGGTTATATGTTTATGAGATACCAATTGACGTGCTTGATTACGAGTCTTTGCTATGCCCAAACGGTAAACAACATTATCCAAACGTGATTCTATCAATTGAAGTAAAACTTCACCTGTGATACCTCCCTTACGAGAAGCTTTGTCAAACAAGTTACGGAATTGTCTTTCTAATATACCATAAGTATATTTAGCTTTTTGCTTTTCCATCAACTGAGCACCATACTCAGATTGTTTTGCACGTCTGCGACTTCCGTGTTGTCCTGGTGCATACGGACGTTTATCATATGACTTATCAGGTCCGTATATTGGATCTCTAAATTTTCTTGCAATTTTGGTTTTAGGTCCTGTGTATCTTGCCATTTTCTACAACTTTATTAAATTAATTACTAAAAATTATACACGTCTTCTTTTTGGAGGACGACAACCATTGTGTGGTAATGGGGTAACGTCTGTTATTTCCATTACTTCAATGCCACATGTGTTAATAGCACGTATAGCTGCCTCACGTCCTGCTCCAGGACCCTTTACGAATACCTTCACTTTTCTTAAACCATAATCATACGCAACTTTAGCGCAATCCTCTGCTGCCATTTGTGAAGCGTATGGGGTATTCTTCTTTGAACCCTTGAAACCCATCTTTCCAGCTGAAGACCATGAAATTACTTGTCCTGCATTATTGGTCAAGGAAATAATGCAATTGTTGAAAGATGCAAAGATCGTTGCTCTGCCTTGTGGTTCAACTTTTACTACTCTTTTCTTTGTTGGTTTTGAATTTTTTGCCATTTTTTCGTAGTTTTATTGAATGCTCCATTCAAATCTCTCCTTTTTTTGTAGGTAATCCGCATTCAATCGTTAATTTACTTTACTTACTTAGTTGCTTTCTTTTTGTTTGCAACAGTTTTCTTTCTACCTTTACGAGTACGAGCATTGTTTTTAGTACTTTGGCCACGTACTGGTAAGCCTGAACGATGTCTGATACCTCTGTAACATCCAATATCCATTAAACGTTTAATGTTCATCTGAACTTCTGAACGAAGGTCTCCTTCAACTTTAAACTTTTCACTAATGATGTTACGGATAGCATTTTGTTCATCATCACTCCAATCACTTACCTTTTTCTGTTCGTCTATTCCAGCCTCAGCTAAAATTTTAGAAGCAGAACTCTTACCTATACCATATATATAAGTAAGGCCTATTACTCCACTCTTTGTTCTTGGTAAGTCAATTCCTGCAATTCTTGCCATAAACTAATTATTATTTTTACTTTTATTATTATTTAATCAAATAAGAATCAACCTTGACGCTGTTTAAACTTAGGGTTTTTCTTATTTATCACATAGACAACTCCTTTTCTACGTACAACTATGCACTCTGGAGATCTTTTTTTAACTGAAGTTTTAACTTTCATATCTATTTTTATTTTTATTTTTTCTATTTGTGCCTATAAGTTATTCTTCCCTTGGTTAAATCGTATGGAGACATCTCTACCTGAACTTTATCACCTGGAAGAATTTTTATGTAGTGCATACGCATCTTTCCTGAAATGGAAGCTATTATAACGTGTCCGCTATCTAACTGCACCCTGAACATTGCATTACCTAATGATTCTAATACAACACCGTCTAATTGTATAGGCTCTTGTTTTGCCATATTGTTTAGTTTATTAATTCCAAATTATCATTTTCCTTTATTGCATCTTCTATCTTCTGGAAACTTGACAAGACAATAGGACCATTCTTTGTTATAGCAACGTCATGTTCATAATGAGCTGCCGTTGAATTATCCACGGTCGTACAAGTCCAACCATCATTGTGAAAGACAACTTCTTTATTGCCTAATGTTATCATAGGTTCAATTGCTATTGTCATTCCTTCTCTTAGTTTGGCTCCTGTTCCTTTTCTACCATAATTAAGAACATTAGGTTCTTCGTGCATAACATGACCTAAACCATGACCACACAATTCCCTGACAACACCATAACCAAAAGATTCACAATATGACTGCACTGCATCACCGATATCTCCCAATCGTTTCCCTACTACGCATTTGTCTATTGCCTTGTAAAGAGATTCTTTGGTAACTCTTAACAATTGACGGTCTTCTTCTTTTATGCCTTTTACTGCAAAAGTATAAGCAGAATCGCCAACCCAATTATTAAAAGTACAACCACAATCTACTGAAATGACATCACCTTCTTGAATTTCTCTTTTCCCTGGTATTCCATGAACAACAACTTCGTTTATGGATATACACAAAGAAGCCGGAAACCCTCCATAACCCTTAAATGTAGGTATCGCCCCCTTTGAACGAATAAACTCTTCTGCAAGTTTGTCTAATGCAAGAGTAGTTACTCCCGGTTGGATAACCTTTGCAATCTCTGCCAAAGTCTCTCCAACCATAAGAGCTGATACCTTCATTTCGTTTATTTCTTCAGATGTCTTTGTGTGTATCATTTCAAACTATCTCCTTAGAAGATTACATATTGCCACCTCTACCTTTTATACGACCTGTTTTCGTAAGACCATCATAGTGTCTCATCAACAAGTGACTCTCTATTTGTTGCAATGTATCTAAAACAACTCCTACAAGAATTAGTAGAGAAGTACCACCATAAAACTGAGCAAATTGAGAATTAACTCCGAACAATCTTACGATAGCTGGTAGTATTGCAACAAAAGCGAGAAATATAGAACCAGGTAAAGTAACTTTGGAAAGAATATTATCAAAGAACTCTTCTGTTTTCTTTCCAGGTTTTACTCCAGGAACAAAACCTCCATTCTTCTTCATATCATCTGCCATTTGCTTTGGATTGATTGCAACGGCTGTATAGAAATAAGTGAAAACAATAACCATTAATCCAAAAATAAGGTTGTACCAAAAACCATCAAAATTAGATAAAACAGAAGCTATTCCACTCATAGAAGAATCAGGTCCAGAAAATCCCATAATAGTTACAGGAATAAACATTATAGCTTGAGCAAAAATGATAGGCATAACGCCTGCCGCATTTACTTTTATAGGTATGTATTGTCTAACACCGCCATATTGTTTATTTCCTACAATACGTTTTGCATATTGAACAGGTATTCTTCTTGTTCCTTGAACCAAAAGAATACAAAGCATTATGACAACTAACCATATTATCAACTCAACAAATAATATAACCAACTGTCCTGCTTGGCTCTCCATTCTTGAAGCAAACTCTGCAAATAAGGCAAAAGGCAAACGAGCAATAATACCAATCATAATCAACAAAGATATACCATTTCCTATACCTCTATCGGTGATTCTTTCTCCCATCCACATTACAAACAAAGTTCCACAAGTTAATAATATTGAAATAGGCAATACCCAATTCAAGAATGTGATATTATTTCCTCCAAATATATTAAATATGTGTGCGCCCTGTAATTGGTTACGCAAGTTTGCTAAATATGCAAAAGATTGGAAGATTGTAACAATGACTGTTAGCCAACGTGTGATTTGGTTGATTTTATTTCTACCACTTTCTCCCTCACGCTGCATCTTCATAAAATAAGGAACAACCATTGTCAAAAGCTGAACAACGATAGATGCTGTGATGTAAGGCATAATACCTAACGCAAAAACAGATGCATTAGAGAACGCACCACCAGAAAACATATTCAACAAGCCCAAAACTCCATCTTGTGTTTGACTCTGTAAAGCACCCAAGTCTGAAGGATTGATACCAGGAATAACAACGTATGAACCTATTCTATACACAAGAATCAAACCTAATGTATAAATAATTTTAGCTCTTAGGTCGTTTATACTCCAAATGTTTTTGATTGTATTGATAAATCGCTTCATTAAATTATAATTTTTAGATTACAGTAACCACACCACCTTTTGATTCAATAGCAGCTTTTGCATTCTTAGAGATAGCATTAACTGTAACATTTATAGCCTTAGTTAATTCTCCTCTACCAAGAACTTTAACCTTTTCGTTTCTTGATATAACGCAGTTTTCTTTTAAAAGATCAACAGTAATATCGTTTGTATTAAACTTTTCAGACATTTGTTCTAAGGTGTCTAAGTTTATTCCAATATACTCCACGCGGTTTATGTTTTTAAAACCGAATTTTGGAACTAATCTATATAAAGGCATTTGACCACCTTCAAATCCTACTTTTCTACTGTATCCAGAACGAGATTTAGCACCTTTATGTCCACGAGTAGATGTACCACCGTAACCAGAACCTTGTCCTCTACCTATTCTTTTGCGACTTTTTGTTGCGCCTAAAGCAGGTTTTAAATTACTTAAATCCATAATTAATTACTTTATTTTATGTTAATTAATCTCTTCAACTTTAACCAAATGTTTTACTTTATCTATCATACCCTGAATTTGAGGATTAAGTTCATGCTCCACAGAGTGATTCATTTTTCTTATGCCCAAAGATTTTAGGGTTTGCTTTTGACGAAGTGGATATCCTATTCCACTCTTTATTTGAGTTATTCTTACTTTCATTGCCATATTTGAATTAACCGTTAAAGACTCTATCCATCTCTATGCCTCTTAGTTTAGCAACAGTGTATGGATCTTTCATTTTCAACAAAGCAGATATAGTAGCCTTTACTACGCTATGAGGGTTTGAAGATCCCTTAGACTTTGCTAAGACGTCTTTAACACCAACACTTTCCAAAACAGCACGCATAGCACCACCGGCTATAACTCCAGTACCAGGAGCAGCTGGTTTTAGAAATACTCTTGCACCACTATATTTACCTTCTTGTTCGTGAGGTATAGTTCCCTTAAGGATAGGAACTTTGATAAGATTCTTTTTAGCATCATCAGAACCCTTAGAAATAGCAGCAGCAACTTCTTTTGCTTTTCCTAATCCGTATCCTACTATACCATTACCATTTCCTACAACAACAATGGCAGAAAAACTAAATGTTCTACCTCCCTTAGTTACTTTGGTAACTCTGTTTATGCTTACAAGCTTATCGTTGAATTCTATTTCGCTTGATTTTACTCTTTTTATATTCAGTTCTGCCATCTTCTTAGAATTTTAAACCATTTTCTCTTGCGGAATCAGCCAAAGCCTTTACACGACCATGGTATAAGTAACCATTTCTGTCAAAAACAACTGTTTCAATGCCTTTTTCTTTAGCTCTTTCTGCTAACACTTTACCAACTTGTTTTGCAACCTCTGTTTTGTTGCCTTCCTTTTGAAAATTCTTTTCCAATGACGATGCTGCAGCCAATGTAACTCCATTCACATCATCAATCAACTGAGTATAAATTTCTTTATTACTCCTAAATACAGAAAGACGAGGTTTCTGAGCGGAACCGCTCACTTTCTTACGTATCCTCATCTTGATCTTAAGTCTTCTTAAATCTTTCTTAGTTGCCATTTACGTATCCTCAGATTTTCTTATTTCTTAAATTATTTTATTTTGCAGCAGCTTTACCAGCTTTCTTACGTACAACTTCACCTTGGAAACGAATACCTTTACCCTTATATGGTTCAGGTTTACGTAGAGAACGTATCTTAGCTGCAACTTGACCTATAAGTTGTTTATCACAACAAGTCATCTTAATCAAAGGGTTCTTTCCTTTTTCTGTTATAGTCTCAACCTTTATTTCATCAGGTAAAACCATAAATATACTATGAGAATAACCCAATGCTAACTCAAGAACTTGTCCTTGTGCTTGAGCTTTGTATCCAACACCAATAACCTCTTGTGTAGTATGGAATCCTTCTGAAACACCAACTACCATATTGTTTATTAATGCTCTGTATAATCCATGAAGAGATTTGTGTGTTTTAGAATCAGACTCACGAGTCAAATGCATTACACCATCTTCAATATTTATACTTATGCAAGGATTAACTGCCTGTTGCAAAGTTCCAAGCTTACCTTTTACTGTAACAACATTATCTTTGCTTACATTTACTTCAACTCCCGCAGGAATATTGATTGGTAACTTTCCTATTCTTGACATTTTACTTCCTCCTTCATTTAACAAACGTAACAAATTACTTCACCACCAACTCTTAAAGCTCTCGCCTCTTTATCGGTCATCAATCCACGTGAAGTAGAAATAATAGCAATTCCCAAGCCATTTAACACTCTTGGTAACTCATCAACGCCAACATATTTTCTCAAACCTGGAGTACTTACTCTTTTCAACATTGAGATAGCTGGTTCTTTTGTTTGTTGATGATACTTCAAAGCTATTTTTATTGTTTTTGGGAAAGTTTCTTCTTCAAATTTATAATTCAAGATATATCCCTTGTCAAAAAGAATCTTTGTCATTTCTTTTTTCATCTTTGAAGAAGGTATCTCAACAACTCTATGTCTTGCACTCACTGCATTTCTTATGCGAGTCAAATAATCTGCAATTGGATCTGTTAACATTTCTTTTCTTTTTATTTATTAATTTACTATTTTTACTGGTGGTATTCTCTTACCAAGAAGCTTTCTTTACTCCTGGTATCAAACCTGCCAATGCCATTTCTCTGAAATTAATTCTTGAAATGCCAAATTGTCTCATATATCCTTTTGGTCTACCTGTTAATTTGCAACGATTATGCAAACGTACAGGTGACGCATTCTTTGGTAATTTCTGCAATCCTTCATAATCACCAGCCTCTAAAAGAGCCTGACGTTTTGCTGCGTATTTCTTTACCAAATACTCTCTTTTTCTCTCGCGAGCTTTTATTGATTCTTTTGCCATCTTTAATCTTATTTTTCTGATTCGTTCTTAAATGGAAAACCAAATGCCTTTAGCAAAGAAAATGCTTCTTTATCAGTATTTGCAGAAGTAACAAATGTAATATCCATTCCGTTGATATGATCTATTTTGTCTATATCAATTTCTGGAAATATTATTTGCTCTTGAACACCGAAAGTATAATTTCCTTTTCCGTCAAATCCCTTAGCATCGATTCCTCTAAAATCTCTAATACGAGGTATTGCTGTAGAAATTAATCTATCCAAAAATTCATACATTCTATCTCCTCTAAGTGTAACTCTTACACCAACAGGCATACCTTTTCTAAGTTTGAAGTTTGATATATCCTTTTTGGATTTTGTAGCAACTGCTTTCTGTCCAGCAACTGCAGTCATTTCTTCTACACCTTTGTCTATGACTTTTTTATCATTTAAAGCCAATTTACCCAAACCTTGATTTAAAGAGATCTTCAACAAGCGAGGTACTTGCATAACTGTAGTATAATTATACTCCTTCATCAAGGATTGCATTATTTCTTCCTTGTATTTATTCTTTAATCTTGGACTATACATTATTTTATTACCTCCCCTGTTTTTTTAGAATAACGAACTAATTTATTTGTTTTCTCATCAAGACGTCTTCCAATTCTTGTTGCATTGCCTTTTGCATCAACAACCATTAAATTGGAAATATGTATAGGGGCTTCTTTCTCTATTATACCGCCTTGTGTATTTTTAGGATTAGGTTTTGTGTGTTTCTTTATCTTATTAACACCTTCCACAATTGCTCTATTCTCCTTTGGATATACAACCAAAACCTTACCTGTAATACCTTTTGAGTTTCCTGCAATAACTTTTACTGTATCCCCTTTTTTAATGTGCAATTTCATATCTATAATATTTTTTTGCGTTATAGTACTTCTGGTGCCAAAGAAACTATTTTCATAAATTGTTTCTCACGTAACTCTCTTGCTACTGGTCCAAAAATACGAGTTCCTCTTAATTCATCGGTAGCCGTAAGTAATACACAAGCATTGTCATCGAAACGAATATAAGAACCATCTTGACGTCTTATTTCTTTTTTTGTTCTAACAACAACTGCTTTGGATACAGAACCTTTCTTTACATTACCTGAAGGCAATGCATCTTTTACGGCAATAACTATTTTGTCTCCTACTGAAGCATAGCGTGCCTTTGTTCCTCCCAGAACTCTAATACATAAAGCACTTTTCGCTCCACTATTATCAGCGACAACTAATCTCGTTTCCTGTTGTATCATATCTTATTTAGCTTTTTCTATTATTTCAACTAATCTCCAACACTTGTTCTTACTCAATGGTCTTGTTTCCATTATGCGAACAGTATCTCCTATTTTAGCTTCTTGTTTTTCGTCATGCGCCATGAACTTTTTGCTTCTTTTCAAAAACTTACCATATTTTGGGTGTTTGATTTTTCTTTCAACCAAAACATTGATAGTCTTATCCATCTTATCGCTCACAACTACACCAACTTTTTCTTTTCTAAGATTTCTTTCCATTGTCTATCAAATTTCTTTAAGTTACTTACTTATTTTCATTAGCAAGTTTTCTTCTAAGAGAAATCTCAGTATTTATTCTTGCTATGTTTTTACGAGTAGTTGCCAATAAATTAGGATTCTCCAATGGAGATACTGCATGATTAATCTTCATTTTTACCAACTGCATTTGTTCTGCTTCAAGTCTTTCTTGTAATTCTTTATCAGAAAGCTCTTTTAAACCTAAATTATTTTTCATCGTTTATCTCCTTATAATTTATTGTTCTACATAATCTCTACGTACTACAAACTTTGTTATTACAGGCAATTTTTGAGCGCCAAGTCTCATAGCCTCTTTTGCAACAGCAATAGGCACACCCTCTGCCTCAAACAAAAGCGTTCCTGGTTTCACTCTCGCTACGAAATATTCAGGAGCTCCTTTACCTTTACCCATACGAACCTCGTTAGGTTTCTTAGTTATAGGCTTATCAGGGAAGATTCTAATCCACAATTGTCCTTCACGCTTCATATAACGAGTAATGGCCTGACGAGCAGCCTCTATTTGACGACCTGTAATAAATGAAGTGTTCAAAGACTTAATTCCAAAACTTCCAAATGCCAACTCATGACCTCTGAAAGCCATTCCTTTCATCTTGCCCTTCTGCTGTTTTCTGTATTTTGTCTTATTTGGCTGTAACATATCACTCTATTATTTAAAATCCTTACTATTATTTTTACGACGAGGACGTGAACCCATGTTAAATCTCTGTCCTGATCTACCACCATCTTTCATTCCACCTATAGTAGAAGGAACTAATTCAACCTTGTTATAAACTATACCTCTACATATCCATACTTTGATACCTATACGACCGTATGTTGTATGTGCTTCTGCTAAAGCATAGTCTATATCCGCACGTAGAGTGTGCAAAGGAGTTCTTCCTTCTTTATAGTGTTCAGTTCTTGCCATTTCAGCTCCACCTATACGACCTGAAACAGAAACCTTGATACCTTCAGCACCAACACGCATTGTAGAAGTTATAGCCATCTTAACAGCTTTTCTGTAAGAAACTCTACCTTCTATTTGACGAGCTATGTTTTCAGCAACAAGTCTTGCTTCTAATTCTGGACGCTTTACTTCTAAGATGTTGATTTGAACTTCTTTTTCTGTAAGTTTTTTCAACTCTTCTTTTATCTTATCAACCTCTTGCCCGCCTTTACCAATGATAAGGCCAGGCTTTGCTGTATTAATAGTAACAGTTATACGCTTTAATGTACGCTCAATATATATCTTAGATATTTCAGCATTACTTAAACGTACACCAAGATACTTTCTTATCTTATCATCTTCTACTAATTTGGATTCGAATGTTCTACCACCATACCAATTTGAATCCCAACCTCTGATGATACCTAGTCTGTTTCCTATCGGATTTGTTTTTTGTCCCATCCTTTTAAATTTTTCTTAAATTCCAAACTATTTATTTTCTGCATCATTAGATTGTGGAGTAGCAACATTATCATTTCTACTACCTATCTCTAATATAATATGGTTAGAACGCTTTCTAATTCTATAACCACGACCTTGAGGTGCAGTACGAAGACGCTTTAATTGTCTTCCTCCATTAACACATATTTGCTTTACAAAAAGATTACTATCTTCTACTGATTTGCCAACATTTTTTGCTTGCCAATTTGCAATAGCTGAAAGTAATAATTTTCTTAATTTAGGTGCAGATTCTCTATGTGAATATTGCAATATACCCAAAGCCTTATTAACATCAAGACCTCTTATAGCATCTGCCATAAGACGTGTTTTTCTTGGAGATGTAGGATTGTTGTTCAATCTTGCAACATATCTGCTCTTTCTTGCCTCTTTATATTCTTCGGCACGTTTATGTTTTCTTGATCCCATCTTCTATACGTCTTTTTATTTCTTACCTTTATCTTTTTGACCAGCATGTCCTCTGAATATTCTTGTAGGAGCAAATTCACCTAATTTATGACCAACCATATTTTCAGTAACATAAACAGGGATAAACTTGTTTCCGTTATGAACAGCTATTGTCAAACCAACAAAATCAGGAGAAATCATTGAAGCTCTTGACCATGTTTTGATAGTATTCTTATTGTTTTTGGCTTGTGCATCCAAAACTTTCTTCTCTAACTTATAATAAATATAAGGTCCTTTTTTTAATGAACGGCTCATACTTCTCTGATTTTAATTATTTCTTACGTCTTTCTATTATATACTTGTTTGAAGTCTTTTTAGGAGCTCTTGTCTTGTAGCCCTTTGCAGGTATGCCCTTACGTGTACGAGGATGTCCTCCTGAAGCACGACCTTCACCACCACCCATTGGGTGATCAACAGGGTTCATAACAACGCCTCTAACTCGAGGTCTTCTTCCCAACCAACGAGAACGACCTGCTTTACCAGATACTTCCAAACTATGTTCTGTGTTAGAAACAACACCTATAGTTGCCTTACATGCTTGAAGTATCATACGAGTTTCACCTGAAGGCATTTTTATGATTGCATACTTGCCATCACGAGACATAAGTTGTGCGTATGAACCTGCACTTCTCACTAATTTTGCACCTTCTCCTGGTCTTAATTCTATATTGTGAATCATTGTTCCGAAAGGTATCTCACCAAGCAACAATGTATTGCCTATTTCAGGGGCAACTCCTTTACCTGACATGATTGTCTGACCGACTTTCAATCCGTTTGGAGAAACAATATAGCGTTTTTCACCATCTGCATAACAAACCAAAGCAATACGAGCAGTACGATTTGGATCGTATTCTATTGATTTTACTACAGCAGGTATATTGTCCTTATCTCTGCGGAAATCTATTACACGATATAATCTCTTATGACCACCACCTATGTATCTCATGGTCATTTTTCCTTGATTATTTCTTCCACCTGTCTTACGGATTCCAAAAACCAAACTCTTCTCAGGTTTGCTCTTTGTTATTTCCTCAAAAGAACTAGCTATTTTGTGTCTTTGTCCCGGTGTTGTCGGTTTTAATTTCTTTAAAGCCATCTCTTTAATTAAATATTGCTAAAAAAGTCAATTGTTTCACCCTTGGCCAAAGTTATCATGGCCTTCTTATAAGCATTTGTACGACCTTGAATGTAACCAGCTTTTGTGTATCTTGCTTTTCTTTTACCACTATAATTAATAGTATTTACACTTGCTACCTTTACACTATACAAGTCTTCTACTGCTTTCTTTATCTCTATCTTATTCGCCTTTTTATCAACGATGAAAGCACAACGAGAATTATCTTTCTCGTTTATCTTTGTCATCTTCTCTGTAATAAGCGGTTTTATAATGATACTCATTTCTATCTTTTCTTTTTTACCTTAACACTAATTAGGAATTTTTATGCATTTCATTCAATTCCTTAAGTGCAGATTCACTAAACACCAAAGTATTAGCATGTAATATCTCATATGTGTTCAATGTATGCGCACTTATCACCTTAACCTGCTTAAGATTTCTGGCCGACAAAGTTACAAAACTTTCTTTATTTGGCAATAAAACAAACAAAGATTTTTTATCTTTTAATTGTAGTGAGTCCAAAACCTCAACCATTTTCTTGGTTTTTGGTGCATCAAAAGAAAAGTCCTCTACAACTTTAATCTCCTCATCTTTAGCCTTATAATACAGAGCTGAAAGTTTTGCCAAAGATTTAACTTTCTTGTTAAGTTTAAATCTATAATCACGTGGTCTTGGTCCGAAAACTCTACCTCCACCAACCATCAAAGGGCTATTTATATCACCAGCTCTGGCACCACCGGTACCTTTTTGTCTCTTTAACTTCCTAGTAGAACCTGAAACTTCGGAACGTTCTTTTGCCTTATGAGTTCCTTGTCTTTGGTCTGCTAAAAATTGTTTTACACTCAACCAAATAACGTGATCGTTAGGTTCGGTTTGAAACAAAGAATCCATAACTTCTACGGTTCTTCCGGTATCTTCTCCTTTTATGTTATATACTTTTAGCTCCATCTCTCAAGTTTTAAAATTGAACCCTTAGGACCAGGAACAGATCCTTTAACTAATATCAAATTCTTTTCTTCAAAAATCTTAAGTATTCTAAGATTTTGAATCTTTACTCTGTGGTTACCCATTTGGCCAGCCATTCTCATTCCCTTGAATACTCTTGAAGGGTAAGAAGATGCTCCTACAGAACCAGGTGCTCTATCTCTATCATCTTGACCGTGTGTTCTATCACCAACACCGCCAAAACCATGACGTTTAACAACACCTTGGAAACCTTTACCTTTAGAGATACCTACAACATCAACAAATTCACCTTCTGTGAATACTTTGCAAGTCAAAACTTCTCCAAAGTGTTTTCTCTCACCTTCCTCAAAACGAGAAAATTCAGCAAGATATCTTTTTGGAGTTGTTTCTGCTTTAGCAAAGTGTCCTTTCATAGGCTTTGTTGTTTTGCTTTCTTTCATCTCCTCAAATGCCAATTGGATAGCACTATAACCATCCTTCTCAGGTGTTTTTACTTGTGTTACTACACAAGGACCAGCTTCTATAACCGTGCATGGCTGTTGCTTGCCAGAGGCATCAAAAATGCTAGTCATTCCAATTTTTTTTCCAATTAATCCTGACATTTTTTGTTTTTTGTTTTTTACTTTTTATCTCCAGCTTGATTCTTTGTTCAGCGGCTGGACTATTTACTAATTTTCTTAAACCGTTAATAAATTTCTATCAAACCTTTATCTCTACTTCAACTCCTGAAGGTAATTCAAGTTTCATCAAAGCGTCTATAGTTTGAGCAGAAGTACTGCTTATGTCCATAAGACGTTTATATGAATTTAACTCAAATTGCTCACGAGATTTTTTATTAACAAAGGTAGAACGATTGACAGTAAAGATCTTCTTCGCTGTTGGCAAAGGAATAGGTCCTTGAACGTGAGCACCTGTCATCTTTACAGTCTTAACGATTTTCTCAGCAGACTTATCAACCAAGTTATGGTCGTAAGACTTCAATTTAATTCTAATTTTTTGTTTTTCTTGACTCACAATTATAAGTTATTTATATGTTAATTATTTTCTTTCAATACTTCTTCTGTTACATCTTTAGGAGCCTGTGCATAGTGAGAAAACTCCATAGTTGAATTTGCTCTTCCTGAAGTTATGGTACGCAAAGCAGTAACATAACCGAACATCTGGCTCAATGGAACTTGTGCTTTAACAGATTGAACACCTACCTTAGCTGTTATGCTTTCCAAAATAGCTCTTCTTCTGTTAAGGTCGCCTGTTACATCACCAAGATAAGTATCTGGAGTATTTACCTCAACAGACATTATTGGCTCCATAAGTATTGGCATTGCCTTTCTTGCAGCAGCTTTAAAAGCTAAACGAGCACATATTTCAAAAGATAATGCATCCGAATCTACAGGGTGATAAGAACCGTCTTTAACAACGACTTTCATACTCTCCATAGGGAAGCCTGCCAAAACACCATTATTCATAGCATCCTTAAAGCCTTTCTCTATAGCAGGTATGTATTCTTTTGGAATATTACCACCTTTAACTTCATTAACAAACTGCAATCCTTTCACGCCTTCGTCTGCAGGAGCAAGAGAGAATATAATATCGGCAAATTTTCCTCTACCACCTGTTTGTTTCTTATATACTTCTCTGTGTTCAACTTCTGCTGTGATAGTTTCTTTATATGCTACCTGAGGTTTTCCTTCATTGCATTCAACATTAAACTCTCTTTTTATTCTGTCAAGTATAATGTCTAAGTGCAATTCTCCCATACCTTTTAATATGGTTTGACCAGAAGCCTCATCTGTCTGAACTTGCAAAGTAGGGTCTTCTTCTGTAAGTTTAGTCAAAGCATTGTTGAATTTATCAACATCAGCTTGCTGTTTAGGTTCTATAGCAATAGAAATAACAGGTTCAGGGAAAGACATAGACTCTAAGATAATAGGATGAGCCTCATCACAAAGAGTATTTCCTGTCTTTATTTCCTTAAAGCCCACAGCAGCACCTATATCTCCTGCCTCTATCCTTTCAAGAGGGTTTTGGTGATTTGCGTGCATCTGCATTATACGAGAAATTCTTTCTTTCTTACCTGTATTTGCATTATATACGTATGAACCAGATTCCAAACTACCAGAATAAACTCTGAAGAAACATATCCTTCCAACGTAAGGGTCTGTAGCTATTTTGAAAGCTAATGCACTGAAAGGAGATTTTACACTGACAGGACGAGTTACTTCCTCATTGTTCTTTGGATTAATACCAGTAACTTCTGGCACATCTACAGGAGAAGGCAAAAACTCACAAACAGCATCAATAAGGTTTTGGATACCTTTGTTTTTGAAAGCAGAGCCACACAACACAGGAACTATTCTCTGTTCGCAAGTTGCTTTTCTAACATGCTTGATAATTTCCTCCTCTGTTATGGATTCTTCATCTTCCATGTATCTTTCAAGAAGTTCATCATCTTCTTCAGCAACTCCCTCTATAAGTTCTTTTCTGTATTTAGCTGCTATTTCTTTCAAATCCTCAGGCATTGGAACTTCATAAAGCTTAGTACCCTTAGATTCTTCATCATACATAAGGGCTTTATTCTTAATCAAGTCAATAACACCCTTAAACATATCTTCCTGTCCTATTGGTATCTCCAATGGAACAGGATGTGAACCAAGTTTCTCTCTTATCTCTCCTAAAACCTTAAAGAAATCTGCACCCGCTCTGTCCATTTTATTGACAAAAGCAATACGAGGTACATTATATTTGTCAGCCTGTCTCCAAACTGTTTCACTTTGAGGCTCTACTCCACCTACAGCACAGAACAAAGCAATAGCCCCATCCAAAACTCTTAGAGAACGCTCTACTTCTACTGTAAAATCAACGTGTCCAGGTGTGTCTATGATATTTATCTTGTAGTTTTTGTTTTGATACTTCCAAAATACTGTGGTCGCTGCAGAAGTAATGGTGATACCTCTTTCCTGTTCTTGAGCCATCCAGTCCATTGTTGCAGTACCATCATGAGTTTCACCTATCTTGTGATTTTTTCCTGTATAAAACAATATACGCTCAGTAGTCGTAGTCTTACCTGCGTCTATGTGGGCCATTATGCCTATGTTACGTATGTTGCGTAAATCTGCCATCTACTCTCCTATTCTTCTCTAAAAGATTTCTTTACATTCTAAAGTGTGAAAATGCCTTGTTCGCCTCAGCCATTCTGTGGATATCTTCTTTACGTTTGAATGCTGCACCTTCTTCTTTTGAAGCAGCGATAATCTCTGAAGCCAAACGCATAGCCATAGTTTTTTCTGAACGTTTGCGGGCAAATCCTATCAAGTTCTTCATACCCATAGACATTTTTCTGTCTGGACGAATCTCTGTAGGTATTTGGAAAGTAGCACCACCAATACGTCTGCTTCTTACCTCTACATTAGGAGTTACATTTGAAAGACCTTTCTTCCAAACATCCAAACCGTTCTCTTTAGTTTTTTCACTAACTATGTCTATTGCATCGTAAAATATCTTATATGCTACACTCTTCTTACCCTTAAGCATAATATTGTTTACAAACTTTGTTACCAAAGTATCGTTGAACTTAGGGTCTGGAAGAATTATTCTTTTCCTTGGTCTCGCTTTTCTCATCTTATTTTTCTGCCTTATTTGTTAAACCTAATCTAATTATTTCTTTGCGTCTTTAGGTCTCTTTGCACCGTATTTTGAACGTCTTTGTTTTCTTCCATCAACGCCTGCAGTATCCAAAGCACCTCTTATTATATGGTATCTAACACCTGGAAGGTCTTTTACTCTACCACCTCTAATCATAACTATAGAGTGTTCTTGCAAGTTGTGTCCTTCTCCTGGAATGTAAGCATTAACTTCTTTTCCATTTGTAAGTTTCACTCTGGCAACCTTTCTCATAGCAGAATTAGGTTTCTTTGGTGTTGTTGTATATACTCTCGTACAAACACCTCTACGTTGAGGACAAGAATCCAATGCAGGAGATTTACTCTTGTACTCTGCAGTTTGACGTCCTTTACGAACTAATTGTTGAATTGTTGGCATATCTAATAATATGTTCTTTTTTTAATTAAACTTTATTATTTTCTTTTTTTATCTTCCTTTTTCGCTTTTTTTCGCTACATAAGGACAGCAGAAAATCCTCTTTTAGCGTCACCAAAGAAAAGCAGCCAACAATTCTTTAATGATAAATCCTCACAAGTACGCAACCCTAAATAATACCGATACTCTATTATTTTTAAGTACTCTTAAAGAGGACGCATTTTCGATTTTCAGCGTGCAAAATTACAACAATTTATAATACCTGCAAAATATTTTTCAACTTTTTTTTATTTTACTCATTTTAAAACAAGCAAATAGGAAAATTTTTCACGCACTATTCAACAAAAATATGTGAATTACTTCACACCTTTATATTATATATAAGGTATAATTTTCAAATAGTAAATATATGTTAGATATTTTCAAGGATTTTCTTCACAGTTTTTCTTCTCTGTATCAATTAATTAGAATCTCTTGAAAAAAGTCTTCGTTTTAAGAAAAAAAGACTAAGACTTTTGGGTCAAAAGTCTTGATCTTTGGGGTCAAAAGTCTTGATGTTTGGGGTCAAAAGTCTTGATGTTTTTTAATCAAGTCTTAGTGTCTATTATTCTACAAGGGAACTAAGCAAAAACACTCCCTTTGCCAATAATCTCTATCCTATTATATATTCATCTATATTTTTTGTCTGAGAAGAGAAATTCACTCCTATCTTGTATAGTTTTCTTTCATCCTGCTGGAATGCAAGAGGATAGTCTTTGCTGTCTATCTGCTCTAAGGCTTCTTTTGCTGATTTATCAAACTTGAACTCAAAAACATAGATATAGTCTTTGGTCTTTATCACCATATCCATTCTTCCTCGTGAAGTACGATACTCTGCTTGTGAATAAAATCCAACCAAACGACAGATAAGGAATAGTATTGTTTGGTAATAATTCTCTGTGTCTTTGATAATATCATATGGAATGCCTGCAAAGAATACTTTCATCTTCTCAAGAAAGTCTTCTACTCTTCCTGCTCTTAGGTCTTTGATAAATTTAGAAAGGTATGAAGCAGATTTATCATCTATAGTATGAACATATCTTGGAAGTAAGAACTCTAAAAAACTCTGCTCCACCTCTTTATTCGGATAACCTAGGGTGTATTCTTGCAATTCTTTGTCGTAATCCTTGATGGTGATATAGCCTGATTGATAGAACAATGCAACAGGTGCAGACAACATACTCTCTTTGCTGGTCAAATCTCTTGCTGTTATATTCCCTTCTGAGAAATCTTTTAAGTCATAGTCGTTTTCTTTCAACAGCTTAATAAGAAACGTTGGAGTTCCTGTCTGAAACCAATAGTTTCTAAACTTTCTTTCTGTTAGTGAGTTTAGCAATGAAAATGGATTGTATATATCTATAGAAATGTTTTCTGAGAAATGATAACCATCATACATCGCTTTTAGTTGCAGAAGTATATCCTCTTTTGTGGTGCTTTCTTTCTCTGCAAAAGCCTGCAAGTGTTCTTTGAAGTTGGTCTTTATTTCTTCTTCTGTTATTCCGCAAATGTCAGTGTAGTTCTCGTCAAGGGATATATCCATCAAATTATTTAAATCACTGAAAAGACTTATCTTGGAAAACTTGGTAACTCCTGTAAGCATACCAAAACGGATATACTTATCGCAACCTTTTAACACAGAATAAACGCCTTTCAATATACCTTTGAATTTATCATGCAGTTCTTCGTTGTCTATTGTTTGCAAAAGTGGTTTATCGTATTCATCTACAAGGATTACAACCTGCTTGCCGGTCTGCTTAACAGCTGTCTTGATTATATTAGAAAATCTATCTTCAGGATTAACAAATTTCGTCTGTATGCTATACTCTTTTTCCCATTCTGACAAATGATAATTCAAACTATTCAATAATCGCTCTTCACTGTCATATATGCCAGAATTCATATCAAGATATAACACAGGATATTCTGTCCATTGTTTTTCTACTGTCTCTATATACAAACCCTTGAACAATTCTTTCTTTCCAAGAAAGTAAGCTTCCAAGGTAGAAAGAAAAAGACTCTTTCCAAATCTTCTTGGGCGGGAAAGAAAGTAATATCTATTACTATTTGCCAGATTATAAATATGTTTTGTCTTATCTACATAAAGAAAGTTATTCTGTCTAATACTTTCAAAGCTCTGCATTCCTATAGGTAAATTCTGCATAATATCCGTCTTTCTGTTAAAGGTTTATCGCTTGCAAAAATACAAAAAATATTATAAACTCTATAAAAATCTATAAGTTAATTTATCAAGAATACCTACACACTATCTCATTTTGATTAATAACTATGTCGCTGTGTAAAATTATATTCTATCTTATTTTGTAAGTTAAAAAAAACAGCCTTACGCTTCACAGCAGCGTCAAACGTCCTGAATGGACGTTTCGCACCAAAGTCGGCGAAAGACGACTTTTCAGTTAAAGGTATTTTTTTATGTTCATTTTCTTTAAAAGAAAATAGAACCAAAAGAAGCGTTCTTTTTAGGAAAAGAACCAAAAACAAGGTCGCTTACAGAATTTGTCTTTTACAAGAAAGGATAGCCCCGCACTTTCAGTGCGGAACGAAAAGTTCTGACTTTGAAAAATATCTACTTTCTCTTAGACTTAACTCTCATTTAGCTTCAAGTCTGATTTAGCGGTTATATTTCTTTAGAAGAAAAGAATCTAAAGAAAACAGCCTTACGCTTCACAGCAGCGTCAAACGTCCTGAATGGACGTTTCGCTCCAAAGTCGGCGGAAGACGACTTTTCTGTTAAAGACTTTTTTCTATGTTCATTTTCTTTAAAAGAAAACAGCGTCAAAGTCCTGAATGGACTTTCGCAAAACAAGAACCAAAAACAAGGTCGCTTACAGAATTTGTCTTTTACAGGAAAGGATAACCCCGCACTTCGTTTCACTCCGTACGGAGCGATTTTTCTTTTGCGGAAAACTTTTTTAATATAAAACAGCCTTACGCTTCACAGCAGCGTCAAACGTCCTGAATGGACGTTTCGCACCAAAGTCGGCGGAAGACGACTTTTCAGTTAAAGATATTTTTTTACATTCATTTTCTTTAAAAGAAAACAAAAAAACAGCCTTACGCTTCACAGCGTAAGGCTCAACGAATT
>OMWJ01000026.1 GCA_900314725.1 uncultured Bacteroidales bacterium | reverse complement strand
CACATATATGAAAGCACCTAACGGCAAGAAGAGTAATCTTAACGAAAAACAATGGGTACAGGTAAGGACTAAGGCGTTTAAGAAATGGTTTGGCGATTGGGAATTGGCAGCAAGGGTTATAAATATTGTTAAAGGAGTAAAGGAACACGGCTTTAAGAGTTTCAATGAAGCAACAGAATGGGCAAAAGAGAATATAGTAAAGACTTATAATAGCGAAGAGACAGGAGGTAAAGGAGAAATAAGAATAAGCAACGGAGCAATAACGAAATATTTGTCTAATAGTGCAGTAGCAAAAAGTGATAATAAGGATGTACATTTATCGGTATTAAAGATATTGCCAGAGGTTATAAAAGAGAGCATAGATGCAGAACAACATTTTGATTACAAGAAAGGAGAGGATGGAGAAAGAAGACAAGAGAATGGAGAAAATAGAGATGTTGTAATGCATAGGCTATATGGTGCTGTTGAAATAGATGGAAAGATATATAGAGTAAAGACAACACTAAAAGAAAACATAAAAACAAAAGAGACTCAAAAGGCGTATTCTTATGAAGTAACAAAAATAGAGTTATTGGCTGGTCAAAATGAGGACGTAACCAAGACCTCCTCCCGCTATTCCAATAACTCTATTACGGGTGCAAAGTTACTACAAGATGTTGAGAAATCGCATAAAAAAGGAGAAAAACTTTTGGATTCTTCAAAAATTGTTGATGAGAACGGCGAACCAAAGGTGGTGTATCATCAAACATCTGAGCAGTTTTATACTTTTGATATAGACAAGGCAAGGAAAAATAGTGATGTACAGGCGTTTTTCTTCTCGGATGGTAAAGAGGAATGGCGAGATATGGGAAAGAATACAATGGCGGTATTTTTAAATATAAGAAAAATTACAGAAAAGCCGCTACTCAATGGTCAAGATAATGCTGGTGTAACAGCAAGAAAAGATAATAATCTTAATAGATTATATGTTCACGAAGTATTTACTATAAAAGATATACAGGGAAATTCCCTTCAAACCGATGCCGTAGCCAAAAAGGACGAGCTTCACGGAGGAACATCCCTGTACAAGAATATCATTGCAGATATTCTCAACGGCAAAGATACGACAAATCGTGAAACTGACAAAATAAAGGAACAAAAAGTTACGGAGCGTGTTGTGGAAAAGGCAACGGACGAGGCTTTGGAGATTGCCAGCAAGCATATATGAAAAAGAGAGAATGAAATATATCCATTCTCTCTTAGAGGTTTAATAATCTTTTCTTATTATTGTGCTAAAGATTGTAGTTTTACACTTACTTGGTTGTATTTTTCTTTGTAAGCAGCTTTTGTTTGAGCGTCAGAATCTGAACGTGAAGCAAGTTGAGCATAGACTGTCTTCAAAGCCTTTAAAGAATCAAATTCGTTTTCATTTATCTCTAAAACCTTAGTGAAGAAAGGAATAGATTTTTCAAAGAAGTCAAAGCATGCTTTTTTGTGTGCATTGTATTCTGCATCAAATTCAGGGTCAGGTGGAAGTTTTTCTGCAGCAGAGTTTTCAGCAACTGCTTGGTTAAAGTTAAGGATACCTAAACCTTTGTATGCGTCTATTTGTTTTGCGTCAATAGCAATGGATTTGTTAAACAATTCTTCTGCTTTTGCATTTTGGTTTAAATCCACATAGATATTTGCTACAGAGTTCAAAGCGTTTATGTCGTTTTCGTTTCCTGCTAACAACTCTTCTATTATTTTGTCAGCCTCAGCTTGTTTTCCTGACCAGATATAAGTCTGAGCAAGAGTAGATTTTAGTTTAGTGTTTATGTTCTTATCTTTTGTGGTAAGACGAATACCTTTCTTTAAAGCGTTGATAGCCTTGGTAGTGTCTTTGCTTTGCATATTAGAAGCATAGATTTTTAGATAAACATCACCTTTATTGGTGTTAAGCTTAGCAAGTTCTCTGTAAAGTTCCATTTCTTTGTCAGCTTGTTTAAGCATACGGTAACAGTCTGCTTCATAGTATTTAGCATCCATAACAATATCGTTATGCTGTGCTACTGTAGCATTTTCTGCAAGAGCATGGAATTTGTTTGCAGCGATTTCATATTTTTGATCATTGTAATCTTTGCCTGCATACATAAAAGAAAAACTACACAAAACCTTCATAGCACCAATGGAACTTGTGGTAAATTCGTGTTTTTCGTCCATATTCAAACACTTCTTCAAAAAGTCCATTCCTTTGTTGCAAAGTTCTTCTTTACTTTCGGTTATTTTCTTTAACTCTTTCTTTGTTTTTTTGTCAGTGTTTTCATCTTCCATAGCTTGAACTATCTGAGTGTAGATAACTCCAGCATAGTTCCATGTCTTTGCCTCTAAGGAAGTCTTGTCATCTTTCATAGCATCGTCAATATTTTGCTTAGCATTCAAAAGACGACCGTTTTTCATATCAGAGTAAGCACTCTGCACTTTCATTGTCTGTGCTGACACAAGAGCCACAAGACTCAAGAATGTCATGAATAAAAAACTCTTTTTCATTGTTGTTTAATTTTATTAATTGTTATTTATTTTCTTGATTATTCTCTGTATTGTTTTCTTCAATTTCTGTGCCATTGTCGTTGTTTTCTTCTTCTGGTTCTTCGTGTTGAACCTTAGTAACAGCAGCAATAGTGTCATTCTTTCTTAGGTTTATAAGTTTTACTCCTTGTGTTGCTCTACCCATAACCCTAAGAGTGTTTATTGCTAAGCGGATAGTAAGTCCAGAACGATTAATAATCATCAAGTCATCTTCGTCTGTAACATCTTTTATGGCAATAAGTTTTCCTGTCTTGTCAGTTATGTTGATAGTCTTAACACCTTTACCACCACGGTTTGTGATACGGTATTCTTCTATCTCGCTTCTCTTACCAAAACCATTCTCAGATACAACCATAATGTTCCGTGTCATATCTTCAACACAAACCATACCTATTACTTCATCGTTTTCTGTATCCAAACTGATAGCTTTAACACCAGAAGCACTTCTACCCATAGCACGAACACCTTGTTCATTGAAACGAATACAACGACCACTCTTAACAGCCATCATCACTTCACTCTTGCCATTTGTTAGTTTTGCTTCCAATAGTTCATCTTCTTCTCTGATAGTTAGGGCTATGATACCTTTTGTTCTTGGACGAGAGTAAGCCTCCAAAGATGTTTTCTTTATGATACCTTTCTTGGTACAAAGAATAACATATTTAGAATTAATGTATTCTTCATCTTTTAAATCACCTGTATTTATGAAGGCTTTGATAACTTCTCCTTCTTGCAGTTCTAACAGATTTTGGATAGCACGTCCTTTGCTTGTCTTTGTTCCTTCTGGAATTTCAAATACACGCATCCAATGTAAGCGACCTTTGTTGGTGAATAACAGCATATAGTCATGCATTGAAGCGATGTAAATGTATTCTATGAAGTCTTCATCTCTTGTTGAAGAACCCTTAGAGCCTTTGCCTCCGCGGTTCTGAGTCTTGTATTCGCTAAGAGGAGTACGTTTTATGTAGCCAAGATGAGAAATAGTGATAACAACTTGCTCATTAGCAATCATATCTTCTATTTTGAAGTCCTTAGAATGGAACTCTATCTCACTTCTACGTTCATCACCGTACTTTTCTTTTATCTCCAACAGTTCGTCTTTTACTACCTGCATCAAAACATTTATATCACCAAGGATTTCTTTGAAGCGAGCAATCTTTTTCTCTAACTCATCGTGTTCTTCTTGCAACTTTTCTTTTTCCAAGCCGGTTAGTTGTCCAAGACGCATAGCAACAATAGCCGCAGCCTGCAACTCAGAGAAGCCAAAGTTCTCCATCAAGGCCGTCTTAGCGTCTGCAATAGTCTTGCTGGCTCTTATGGTTGCTATAATCTCGTCTATTATGTCAAGGGCTTTAAGCAAACCTTCCACGATGTGCATTCTCTCTTCAGCCTCTTTAAGCTCAAAACGAGTACGTCTTTCTACAACTTCTTTTCTATGCTCAACAAAGACAACAATAATATCTTTAAGGTTAAGCAGTTTAGGTCTTCCATTAACCAAGGCAATATTATTGATAGAGAAAGAAGACTGTAGTTCGGAATATTGATACAACTTGTTCAGAACCACGCGGGATATGGCATCACGTTTTAGCTTATACACAATACGGATACCGTCTTTATTACTTTCATCTTTGATATTAGAAATACCTTCTATTTTCTTTTCATTTACAAGTTCAGCCTGATGTTTAATCATATCTGATTTGCAAACTTCATAAGGGATAGAAGAGACTACAATCTGTTCGTGATCACCATTCTTGCTTGTCTCAATGGTTGCATGTCCTCTGATAACAACTTGACCTTTACCTGTATTGTATGCTTGCTTTACTCCTTCATAACCATAGATTATTCCACCTGTTGGAAAATCAGGAGCCTTAATATATTGCATTAGTTCTTCTATTGTAATATCGTTGTTGTCAATATAAGCAATGATACCATCAATAGATTCGCTTAGATTATGAGGAGCCATATTGGTTGCCATACCTACAGCAATACCGTTTGTTCCATTAACTAACAGAGCAGGTATTCTTGTAGGCAGAACTCTTGGCTCACGTAAAGAGTCATCAAAGTTATTTTGAAAATCAACCGTGTCTTTATCTATATCCACCAATAGTTCAGAAGCTATCTTAGACATACGAGCCTCAGTATAACGCATTGCAGCAGGCGGGTCTAAGTCTATACTACCAAAGTTTCCTTGTCCATCTACCAAAGGATAACGCAAAGCCCAAGGTTGTGCCATTCTGACCATAGCACCATAAACAGAAGAATCTCCATGTGGGTGATACTTACCGAGAACTTCTCCTACGATTCTTGCAGACTTTTTGTGTTTTGTATTGTAATACATTCCCATATCATCCATAGCAAACATTATTCTACGATGTACGGGCTTCATACCGTCTCTTGCATCAGGCAAAGCACGGGCTACAATTACACTCATAGCATAATCTATGTAGGCTTGCTTCATCTGAGTTTCTATATTAACTTTCTGAATTCTTGAATTTTGTTCGTCCATTTATTTAATCTGGTTTTATTTTATAAATAAGGAGTAAATTTTGCCTCATTTTTCAAGTTGCAAAATTACAAAAAAAATTAAAAAAGAGAGAATAAAAAAAACAAGAAAATCGCTTAAAAGCCTCGAAAATGCGTTTTAAGACTATTTTCTTTCAAAAATAAAGAATTGAAACTCTATTTCTGAAGTTTCACTTTTTCGTCTTTCACTTTGATAAATTGTTCTCCATTCTTGCCAATTTATTTCAGGGAAGAAAGTGTCCGCATCGGAAAAGGATTCAAACACTTTAGTGATGTATAGTTTATTAGCTAAAGGCAGAAACTCTTTGTATATCGTTCCTCCTCCGATAACAAAAATTTCTTCATCAAGGTTTATCTCTTTAGCCTGCTCCACAGAATGAAGGATGCTAACATCCTCGTGATTGAAGACAAAGTCTGGATTTGAGGTTATAATAAGGTTTTTTCTCTTTGGAAGAGGTTGAATTTGTAGGCTATCCCATGTCTTTCTGCCCATAAGTACAGGATGACTCTTTGTCGTACGTTTGAAATACAACATATCTTCCCTTATATGCCAAAGCAAATCACCATTTTTGCCTATTGCGTTATTTTTTCCTATTGCGACTATTATTGAAAAAGTTTTCATTTTGCAAAGATAATATAAAAATTTGAAATAACAGATTGCGTATTATTATTTATCATTATTTAAAGAACAGGAACTTTTATACAAAGCATAAAAAGTTCCTGTTTCTTGTTTTTTGTTCTTTATAAGGCAGACATTTCTGCTAATAGCGTATTTATTCCCAACCACAAATATCTTATCTTTTTTCTCAATACATCAACTCTTTGAGGTGAAAAGAGTTGATGTATTTTATTAAAGTGTTGGTTTTGGTGTAAAGAAAAGTTGGTTTCAATGTGAAAAAAGTTGGTTTGTGGTGTAAGAAAAAAGTTGGTTTTCTTGAAAAAAAGTTGTAGACGCCTATAGGGGGAGGGTTGTC
>OMWJ01000027.1 GCA_900314725.1 uncultured Bacteroidales bacterium | reverse complement strand
GCTTATGCCATTGGCTTTGCATACCGCACTTATATCATTTGCGTTTATATTCTGTATCTCTATAAACTTTCTACCTATGCGAGAGTAAATCTCTTTGTAGCCTTTCTTGTTCAATCTCACTCCTCGTTTTACTCTCTTCTCCAAAAAGTCAGTAGCACAAAGAACCAATCCGCAATGGTCTTCTAACTGATTATAAAGACTGATAAAGAAGTAAAGCACCGTATCATTCAATTTGTCTGCCTCGTCCAAAATAACAACAGGTTTTTCTTTGTGTCTTAAACTATCTACTATCTCCATCATCATCTCACCAACAGTTATTCCGCTACTATCTTTGCCCATCACTCTCAATAGTTCTGTCATAAAAAACTTCCTATTCCAAAACTCACTGCACGATAGGTTATAGATATTTTCTTTTGTCTTTGCAAACGTTTTTATTGCTTCTGTTTTTCCACAACCTGCCTCGCCTTTTACCGCTATAACAAGGCTATTTTCCTTTGTGTCATTCAATAGGGTAGTCATTCGCTTAAAACCTCGTGTTTCAACAACTATCCACCTCTTGCCATCATAGCCAATACCTGCTCCAACTCGGCGAAACATATCTTCAGTTATCAATTCCCAATTGTCATTCAATATCTGACTAATTGTTGCACTGCTTACACCACTTATTGTCTTTGATGCCTTGTTCTGGCTACCCACCTGCTGGCAGTACTCCGCCAACCTCTCTTTGATTTGTAATTTCTCTTCTCTTGTCATCGTTCTTTTATTTTTAAAGGTTATTTAATTATCGTTTAAATACATTAATACAAACTCGCTAAACTCTCTTCTTCCTCCTCTACATTGTTTTCAAAATCAACAGGCTTATAACTTGCCTCTTCTATCTCTGCATCTGTAATTCTGTGTCTGTTGCGTTGATTTTTGTGTTGTCCGTTGCTGTCCGTTATCATTAGTTTGGAAAGTGTGCTGTCCAACAAAGGTGCGTTATTTAATAACAAATCTTTCGTCCTTTGCTGTGCAGAACATATCATATTCGTTACATGGCTCTCTATACTCTTATTGAAATCAAACACCCTCTGCAACTCTTCACTATCTCCCTCTTTCCTCTCTGCCAATGCCATAGGCTGAATATGTTTAGCCTCCAACATAAATCTTAATGTTCCTTCTTTATTCACAGCCAGAACCTTCGTCAAATCCTCCTCATCATATTTCACAATCCAATCCTCATAACTGTGGCGTCTAAACTCCAAATCAAAACAATCATAGTGTCTTTTCTTGCCTGCTATGGTGATATTCATGCCACTTCCTTCCAATCTATTTGTTGATGCCTCGCCACCTCTCTTTGTGTTGTTTGTGCCAAAGTATAATAGGAAAGTTTCCTCGCTCATCAGTTGCTTTTTATCATTTGGAAGTTTCGCAAATCCTTGTTTATATTGTTCTCTCTTCTTTTGCCTTTCCGTTTCTATTATCTTCGCTATCTGCTCCGCACACTCTTCCATCGTAGGAAACATCTTTTTCAATGCCGTAGGATAGTTACCGTTCGGTTGGTTCTCTTTTCTGCTCGTTACACCGTATCCGCTCCAATTACTTGCAAAATGACAATATGTATCATTCAAATATTTGAAATAAGGCTCTATCACTTTTGACTTCGCATTATGGGCTTTCGCTGGTACAAAGTTTTCCGTTATTGACTTGTAGACAGTTTTCAAATTCTTTATTGCGTAACGGTCTGATTGAACCTCATTAACCATATATCTTTCACCAAACAACGTTTTTGTATGATTGACGGCATCTTTCATAGCCTTGCGTATAAGTTCAGGTGTCTCGTATTCGCCTATCGCATAACCCACAGGATAGTTGATACTTGTATCCAATATTACACAAACCGTCAATCTGTTATGATACGTCGTTACGTTTTGTCCTTGCTTATTCTCCGTTGTCTTTTGGTACAATAACTCCACATCCCAACTGTCTGCCGTCCAATATAGCATCGAGAATTTTGGTCTTTGTCTTTTTACTTGCATGCTCTTATCCGCACGGAATTTGTTTTCGCCGTATCTTCCTGCATAACTCTCAAGGGAAAATTTCTCTTTGTAGTTTGCAACCGTTCCTTCGGTTATCTCTTTCCAATTCATCTTCTTGGCTATCTCATTATAAATCATAGCCACTTGTGTATTTTGCAAGTTTCTTCTGTCGCTAATAAGCGTTAATATTATGCTCTCCTTATCCTCGTTATCTATCTTCTTATTATTCCTATTCATAAACTTACCGCTTATCAATGCCTCATAGCCTTGTTTTTGATAGTCGTTAAATTTCTTCTGCAATCGCATTGTTTCTTTAATTTACTACCACTCGTCCTTGCCCTCATCTGATTGCTTCTATCTATCATCTCCTTGCATCTATTCAATATTGACGCATTATTCACATACTCCGTTTGTTTATCTGCTGGCAAGTGTCTGCCGTCCACTAATACATATTCACTAAAAAACATCACCGCCTACATATCTTCTGTTATATTGTCTAATCCCTTTTGTGTTGCCGTTTCCTGCAATTCGTCTTTGAATTTATCTTGTATCATTTTCTTATACTTCAACGGAAAACTCTCTACACTATACAATGCAGGTTTATCATAACAAGCACGACGAAGTTTTACAACATCACCTCTATGCACACAAGATTTCAACGTGCTTAAACATATAATGTCTTGCACCTCTTCGTATGTTACTGCTTGTATGTTATTGTAGTATTCCATTATTATTCGCCAATTTTTACGCCGTTAAAATCCTTAATAGCCATATATCTTATTTTTCTTGCTTTTGTGCTATTACTCTTATATTGTAATGCTATCCCGACAAATCTGTCGGAACAGCTAAACAACTTAGCTATCTTTCTTTTTACTCCGTATTTCACTAATATTTCCATGTCTTTTTTTCTTTCCTTTGTACCTTAGAGGAATATTCTCTACGTCCTCTAAGGCTGGCGGTACCTAATAGTACTCTCTGTTTTGCGAAAACCTTAATAATTTTTTACATTACTAACTATGCAATCTTCTATTGCAACCTCTATATCGTTTTGCCTGCAGTAATTAAGCAGTTCGCTCACTCCTGCGAACTCTATCTCTTTCAATGTTGCAAGATTTCTCAACTTGCAACATCCCGTTACATCGTTAAACTTCACTTGATGTGTCTTGTTTCTTTTTAATAATGTTTTCATCGTTTTTCTTTTTTTTAGGTTATTTATTTATTTTGTTATCTTATTTATTATTCTTAACTTTGCCACGTAGTTCAGTTTTGAACAACACCGCAAAATTATAATAATTTTCTCTTTTAGGGAAATTTTAAGAGAAAAAAGTGAAAAATATTTTTTGCTTTAATTATTAAATATTTGATAATATGAATATTATAGATGTAATAAATTTAATCAAAAAAGAAGAAAATTTAACTAAAGGAGAAATTTCTGCAAAAATTGGTATCAAACAGTCTTATCTATCAGATATGATTGCAGGAAGAAAACCTGTAAGCTTTGAAATGAAATATAAAATTAACAAAGCATTTCCTTATTGCTATGCTAATGATTTTGAAAAAAATAACAAATCCACACAAGAAGAAAATAAGCAAAAGACTTTACCATTAATACCTATTGATGCTATTGCTGGAGTGCCTGCTGGCGATTTTCAGGGCATACGTTTTGAGGATTGCGAACAATATCGCATACCTGATTTTGATAGCAAAGGTGCTGAGTTTCTTATTCGTGTTAATGGTTCAAGTATGTATCCTAAATATTCCAACGGAGATATTCTTGCTTGTAAAAAAATAGAGGAAATACTTTTTATTCAATGGGGTAAAGTATATGTTATAGATTCTTCTCAAGGCTCGCTGGTAAAACGTCTCTTTGAAGATAAAGAAAATAAAGAATACCTTATCTGTGTATCCGACAACAAAGAAAACTATCCTCCTTTCTCCATTCCAAAATCCGACATCCGCTCCCTATCCATCGTCATCGGCGTCATCCGTTTAGAATAGTATTTAAATATCATTTAATAATAAAAATAGCGGAAAGAAAAACTTCTCGCTATCTTTTTTTGCTTCTTGTTTCTCAACAATACTTTTATCGCCAATTTCAATTCTTTTATATTTTCACGTTGTGCCGAAGTAGGATTTGAACCTACCTATATCGTTCATCACGATGCATTACCAGCTATGCTATTCGGCAAAATAAATAACCTTAAAATAAAAAAAAACATGTACTTTTTTTCACACTTTTTTATGCTTTTTTGTGTTTTCTTTTTTTTCAATGTTTAATTTCTGCAAAATTATAACAATATTTTATTTTTCAAATACTTACAAGCCTCACAACCGCAAAAAACACCTGCAAAAGTACCCCCTCAACTCCTCAAAAACCGCCCTTTTATACCCTATTTTATGACAAAAATACCCCTTCAACTTCAACATAATTTACAACGTTTTGCAACCCCAAGTGCAACCCCAAGTGCAACCCCAACCCATTTTTTTCACTTTTTTGTCTCCCTTTTTTAAAGTCTATTTTCCGTTCAAAATTTCGCAAAAACACACCTAAAACAATTACTTAATAACCTATAACAAAAAGAGCCGTAAAACCGCATATTATTGGCTTTACGACCCTTTTTAATCACTAATTAAACCTCAATTAAAGACCAATTAAACTATTTTAAAACAAAATTAAACTATTTCGGCAAAAAATTAAAGCAAAATTCAACCAAATTAAACTTTTTTTGCTTTTCGTTCTCTCGGCAAAAATCACCAAAAAACATTATAAATCATTAAAAATCAATCAAAAATCTGTAAAAATATATTTCACATTATTTTGCTTTTCGTCTTTCCGCCCATAGAGATATAAAAAAAACGGCATCCAAAAAAGATGCCGTTTTTTGTTCGTTTTTAGAATGTCAGACCTAAACTCAATGCAAGAGTTCCTAAGCCCATATCTTTTTCCTTCTTTGGATTGTATGAATCAACCGTACCCTTTTGCCAATTAGGTATTATTGGACTTCCGTAATGTAAAGTAGTTCCACCAAACAAATACTCTAATCCAAATACAAAGTGTTGATAACGCAAGTTCCCTTTAAAACTAAATCTATGAGCAAAAGAAACAGAAGCTGCTGATTTCATTTCCACTTCCTGATTGGAAGGAGAAACAGACTCTTCCTTTGGTCCTTTTCTAAAAGAAAAGACAACTGTAGGAGCATATTGAAAAGAAAAATCTACAGAAAGGTCCTTAACTAATTCCAAAGAAACCATAGGCCCTACTTTCACGCCTAAGTTCCACAATAATCCACCTTCTGTTTGCAATGGAGTTGTTGTTGTTATCCCTGTTGTAGGAGAATACTTAAGAGGATATTCCCCATAAAAATGTTCTTTTCCAAAGTTAAAAGAAGTATAAAGAAATGTAAGATCTAAACCGGATGACAGATTATATTCTGGGTCAATAACGAACAAAGGGAATATTCTTCCTGTTTCAAGACCAAAACCTGCATTATAATAATCTTTATATTCCCCCATTGGTTGAGTAAAAGATACTTTTAAATAACTTTGTCCAAAAGATTCTTGTGCTTTTACTCCCATTACAACTAAAGTAAGTGCTGCAAATGTTAATAATAATACTTTTTTCATTTCTATTCTATTTTTTCTTAATTAAAAAGGCAAGTCCCTATTTACGTTAAACTTTAAATCTTCATTAGCAAGACTTGACAAAGTGCTATCTGTATCCAAAGAAAAATCATTTGAAGAAAAATCATCTAATCTTTCATTGTCGCTACTATTGTTTTGATTGCTGATATAGTTAGAATTCTGGCTTGAATAATTCTTTGTAAGAATTTTAAAGTTTTCTGCTACTACTTCTACTGTACGTTTCTTGTTTCCTTCTCTATCTTCCCATTGACGTGATTTTAGTTTTCCTTCTATATAGACCTGCATACTTTTTCTAAGGAACTTGTCTGCAACATCTGCAAGTCCTCGCCAACAAACTATGTTGTGCCATTCTGTTTCGTCTATCTTTATTCCTTCATGGTTTTTGTACTGTTCTGTAGTTGCAAGAGGGAATGAAGCCTTCTTAACATTATCAAACATAACAATTTCAGGGTCTTTTCCCAAATTTCCAATTAAAATAACTTTATTAACTCCTATCATACCTAAAAATATTTAATAAATTCAAGGTGCAAAAATACAAAAATATACTGATATACTACAAATAATTAATATTTTTTACAAAAACGGAAAAGTTTGGCTGAACTTCTAAGAGTTCAACCAAACTCGCTCTATTTGGTCTTACTATCTTCTATCAGTTGGCGACCAGATTTTGTCAGCACATACCTCTGCTTTGATGAGTTTGGCTTATCTGGAATAGTGGGAGTAGCAAGATTCGTGTCTATAAGAATATTCAAGCACGTTTTTCTAAATCTGGTACGGTTAGATTGCTTTAAAACATTCATTAGTCTACTTATTGCCATCTCCTCTTGGAGAGCCAAAAACGTCCTCAATATAAGTTCAAAATCTGCTCCCTTAACTTGGGACACAACTTGGGACACAACTTGGAATAAATTTTGTTTAAGTTGCTCATTCTTATCAAGTTCAACTTGGGACACAACATTAGACAAACTTCCTTTAACAAAGTCTGGATGACAAGGAATATCTATCAAGAAGTATGCACGGTTTTCATCGGTTTCTATGATTGCTGGAGAAGAGCCGTTATCCTTTAGTTTTTTCTGAATGGTAGGTATGCCAGTGGCTCGACCTTCTGTCAGTTCCAATTCTTTCAGAAATTCACCCAATCGGCGATTACGGTACTTCCGACAACGTAGCGTTTGAGCTTTTCTCACCTCTTCCAATGGAATAGAGCGGTCAGGACCTCCGTGGTTCAAAATAGAAATTCGGTTTGGTTCTATAGTAATCTCTACGGGTTCTCGCTCATTATAATTCCTATGGTACAGAGCATTCACAACAGCCTCTTCCAATGCCTGATAAGGATAGTTAAAATATCGTATAGAATGCTCATCATCAAACTGTTTCTTGATTTGTTCCTTTATCACATTTGTTCGTAGATATGACATTGTATCTCTTATCATCGTTGGCACTGAGCCCTTGATAGTCGGCAACTCTACGATATTATCCGGATTATTCTCTCTGCCATCGGGAAATATTACAATATCCACTTGGGTGGTTCGGAAAAATTTCTCGGGATGCTCACAGAACATCATAGCTGCAACATTCTTGATACATCTTTTCTCCACTGGTCCTTCCAAGAGGTCCATCTGCTCGAGAACATCTTCAAGATTATTCACCAAGTCCTCGTTTTGCAGTTTGCTATCCACCTTCATCAGATAGTCTTTCACTAAAAGTGGCGAGATGTCCGAGAGTTTTATTTCAGAATTACCCCTATCATCGAATGGCACTCGGTTAGCCATATCTCGTAGCTCATCCAGTTGCTCACCTTTGGCTTCAACAGAAGATGTTCCATAACGGATGTAGAATACAGGCTTCTTGACTTTGGACGTTACGTCAGATGGCGCAGTATATGGACGATTAACACCCGACGGCACCCAAATCGCCAATACGTTCTGACCATCCACCTCTTCCACAGAGATTCGTGGAGCATAGAACGGTTCAATCAACTGGTTGTATTGGAGAATATCTCGCTGAATCTTATCCAACTGACTCGTTAAGAGCCCCTCAACAGGTCGCTTCGCCACACCATTCTCTTCTTCTACACCCACGAGTATGTAACCACCACCAAGGTTATCAAAGTCGTTGGCAAATGCACAGATGGTATGATAAATTGACACAGGATTCCAACCCTTCTTGTATTCAATCCGATTGGACTCCACTTTCCTATGGTTTAGGAGATCTTCTATGTTGATAGGAAGCAGCATAACTCATTATATAACGGCTTTTATGAAAAAAAATTGTATCTGCGATTAGAAAAACATAAAACACACAAAAGATACTTCTGATAGATCCTTAAGAAATCTATAAGAGTTTTTGAGTTTGTACATCCAATTAAAAGAAGTAAGTATGCAAAGAAAAGCCTTACGTTTTGCAACGTAAGGCCGCTAATTAAAATGATTAAATCAATAGGGTTTTAATCCTCTTCTTTTTTGTTTTTTCTTACTTTGTAGGCAACTGCTCCTGCTCCAAGTGTTACAAGCAATGCTGTCGCTGTCCCAACAGGACCAGCATGGTCGTTATCATAATGTGGTGTGTCATGATCTC